>JADKIH010000002.1 GCA_016721305.1 Bacteroidota bacterium | reverse complement strand
AACGGGCCATCTTTAGGGACGGCAAAGGTAGATTTTTTTTAGAAAAAACAAACTTTTGAGGCAAAATTTCTGTGGAAGTGTTAGTGGTTGGTAATGAAAGGATTTCGCAACTTCATTGAATATTGAAGATTGAAAATTGAATATTGAATATTGAGCGTTCCGGTTTGATAGTTTTGGGCTTTTTTTAGGGTAATTTTTCAGTTTTGTTCAAATATTCAAGATTTTAGGCCATTTTTGAGGAAATATTGAAAACAAAACCCTAGACCCTTATAGTATCCTAATCGACCGGTTAATCTTCAATCTTCAATTTTCAATCTTCAATTGCTTCGGTTAATCTTCAATCTTCAATTTTCAATCTTCAATCGCTTCAGCTAATCTTCAATCTTCAATAAACATGGCCTTGCTCGAAAAACACCTCCAAGTCAAAAAGTCCCTAATCCCCAAAGGCGGGAAAGGGCTCTTTACTAAAATCGATATTCACAAAGGATCTCTCATCGTCGAATACAAGGGCAAGTTGCAGCCATGGAAGGATGTGAAAGAAGAGGATGGTTATAACGGCTACATTTTTAAAATCAGCAATCGCTGGGCAGTGAATGCGCTTCACAACACAAAAGATTTAGGACGCTACGCCAACGATGCGCGTGGTGTCAATCGCGCCGAGGGGCAGCGTAACAATGCGGAGTATATTGTGAAAGGGAAGAAGGTTTACATCGCTGCCACGCGGAAAATCCATGCCGGTGGTGAAGTGTTCGTCGATTACGGTCGCGGTTACTGGTCGTTGTTAAAACGTCTTGGCATTATTTAGAATCGGTTAATATTTGAGAAGATAGTCGTAACTTTAAGATTCGTTGTAACAGCAAAAACAAAAGACTGCTTTTATGAATAACAAATCCGAAGAAGAATGGAAAAAGGAGCTAACTCCTGAACAATACCGTGTGCTGAGAGAAAAAGGTACGGAAGCGCCCTTTAGCGGAACGTACTATTTGCATAAAGAAAAAGGTGTCTACGTTTGCGCTGCTTGCGGAAGCGAGCTTTTTACGTCGGATATGAAATTTGATTCCGGCTGCGGCTGGCCTTCGTTCGATAAAGAAATCGCCGGCGGAAAAATTATCCAAAAGCGCGACAGCTCTCACGGAATGATTCGCATCGAAATCCTCTGCGCTAACTGTCAATCACATCTCGGCCATATTTTCGATGATGGTCCCACTGACACCGGTATGCGGTACTGTGTTAATTCGGTGTCGCTGGGTTTTCGCCCCATCAGCTAATTAGCTAATTAGCAAATTAGCTGATTAGCTAATTGCTAAATCATCCCCGCGACTTCAACTCAAGATATTTGTTAACCACATTCATCGACAAATTCTCCGGCGTTGTATAAATAGTTTGGATTCCGTAAAGGCGGAGCTGTTGGATCATTTGTTCTTTCTCGGCGTTGAATTTTCCGGCTACGGTGGTGAGGTAGATGTCGGAAATGGTTTGGGCTTCTTCGGACGCGAACTTTTTGACTTCGCTGTTTTCGAAGATAACGACAACGAGTAAATGAAAGCGACTTATTTTTCGAAGCACGGGCAAAGCACGTTCCATGGCGAATGTGCTTTCGAAATTGGTGAAGAGAACGATCAGACTTCTTACGCGAATGATGTTGCGAATCGTTGCATATAACAATTCGTAATTGGCTTCGCCGCCGTGTTCTTTTTCTCTGTAAAGCAATTCCAGAATAGTCTGTAATTGTTTGTGTGTTCGTTCGGCTTTTTGGACGCTTTCCATCTTGGCGCCGAAACTGATCAATCCTGCTTTGTCGGATTTCTTTAAAGCGATATTGGCCATCACCAAAGTGGTGTTGATCGAATAATCGAGCAGACTCAGGTCGTTAAACGGTAATCCCATACTGCGACTCTTGTCAATCAGGAAATATACTTGCTGCGATTTTTCATCGTCGTATTGATTTACCATGAGCTCGCCTTTGCGACCGGTGGCTTTCCAGTTAATAGAACGATAATCATCGCCGGGAACGTAGTTTTTGATCTGCTCAAATTCGTAGCTGTGTCCGATACGACGTATCTTTTAATTCCTGTCTGCATGGAGATTTTTGAAAAGGCTTTCAACTCCATGTTTTTCATCTGCAGGATAGACGGATAAACCGGCACGTTCTCCGCTTCATTGATGACGAATCTTCGCTGCACCAGCCCAAGAAAAGTGCTGATGTAGAAATTTATTTTCCCAAAAGCATACGCGCCACGTTTCACCGGACGAAGTGTGTAGGCGAAATGTTTGCTCTCTGCAGGAGCGATCCGGAAATTATAACCGAAATTTCTTTTTTGAAATTGTTCCGGTAACTCATCGACCATTTCTACAAAGGCATTGAATCCGCAATTGCTTTTCAGGAGAATGGAGATTGAATTCTCATCACCGAGATTCATCAGGCGCGGAGTTATTCGTTCGGCAGTGATGGGTTCTTTCGTTCGGAAGAGGATAGAGATTTCCGCAATTACCGCAGCAAAGAAAACCATCAAAATGATTTTTCCTACATCGACGAATATAGGCAAGGCATAGCCGGCGATAAAAAGCAGAATGATTATCGCACCGGCAATGAAAAACCGGACAGGGAGAAATATGTCGCGAATGATTCGGATCACCTTGGTACTTCGATGCTTTGAGTGATTTCCTGAATAATGCTTTCCGGAGTAATGCCTTCCATTTCTTTTTCAGGCGAAACGATTATACGATGATTCAATACCGGCAGTGCTACTTTGCGAATGTCATCAGGCGTTACGAAATCGCGTCCTTGCATAGCTGCCGTTGCTTTTGCCGTACGTAATATTGCCAGCGAGGCGCGGGGAGAAGCTCCGAGGAAGATCGATCCGTGATTACGTGTAGCGTAAGTGATTTTTGAAATGTAATGGATGAGTTCGTCTTTGATGAAGACCTTCTCGATCAATCCACGGAAGCGTGAAAGCTCGGCAATTGAAATCACGGGTTTTACTGTATCGATGGATTTCGTTGTGAAATCTTCAGAGAAACGTTTCAGAATTGTTACTTCCTGATCGAGACTCGGATAATCCATCAGAATGCGGAATACAAAACGGTCGAGCTGTGCTTCGGGTAGTTTATACGTGCCTTCTTGCTCAATCGGATTTTGTGTCGCAATAACGAAGAATGGAAATTCGAGTTTATGCGTAGTTCCGTCGACGGAAATTTGTCGTTCTTCCATTACTTCGAACAAAGCTGCCTGCGTTTTTGCGGGGGCGCGATTGATCTCATCAATCAGTACGAAGTTGGAGAAGATCGGTCCTTTGTTGAAGGTGAATTCTGATTTCTGCAGATTGTAAACCGTTGTTCCGGTTACATCGGTCGGCATCATATCGGGAGTAAACTGAATACGCGAGAAATGTACCGACAACGCACGTGCCAGTAATTTTGCGATCATTGTTTTCGCGATTCCGGGAACTCCCTCGATGAGCACGTGTCCGCCACTCATTAAGCCTGCTAGCATCAGGTCAATGGTTTGATCCTGGCCGACAATGACTTTTTGAATTTCCTGTTTCAGACGATAAACTGCCGAACTGAATTCAAACAATTCCGATGAAGGCTGTTGTGCGGGCATTTGTCCCTGTGTTTCTTCTGATTGATTTTCCATGCTTATTTACATTCTTTGTAAAAATGAGTTATGTTCTGATGAAAGTCGATAAACTCTTTGTCAGAAATGGTAATGTCTTTTTCGATAATTGTATAGGCAGAGTAAATCCGCTGAATAATTTCTTTCCGAACGCCTGAGATCAGTGTAAGTCGATCGATGTAGTCGTCGTTGTACACGTGAACGTTAATATTATAACGGTGTCGCAAGAAAAGATGAAAGAGTTTCATCTTATGCATACAAATGGCGCGATGATCGCGTTCC
The DNA here is from genome assembly GCA_016721305.1 of Bacteroidota bacterium. Classification (GTDB taxonomy): domain Bacteria; phylum Bacteroidota; class Bacteroidia; order AKYH767-A; family 2013-40CM-41-45; genus JADKIH01. Next base: position 446,016 of record JADKIH010000002.1, on the reverse strand, counting down.
AAGTAGTATAGCTGTCCGACCGTTTTCACGAATTCAAGCGAGGTGTTTCTTGTCGGTTCAATCACCGGAATAACGCGTTGCTTTCTTTTTCCGATAAAGATAAAGTAAAGCAGGACGAGTGCAATAATTGCATACCATGCCCAGCGCAAACTTTCCTGAGATAGAATATATCGGAACGGATTGTCATTCGTGCTTTCGTTATTACTGCTGCTGTCGACGAAGCGATAGTTCTTGGCATATTCATCCCAGATAATTGGTCCGTCGTTAAGGTAGGAGAACACCGCTTCAGAATAGGCCAGATTTTCTTCTTTTGCAAGTGTGTGATTTGTGAAAGCGAGCGGGGTAAGATGTAAGTAAATTATTCCGTTCCCATATGGCACACTGAGAAAATTGAACTGACCGGTTTTTATATAGCCAATTAATCTTACATCAGAAGCGATTGGATCAGGGTGTCTTAAATTTGTTGTTGTGTCGAAGTAAGACCATGAATCGGTTGCGTAGTAATCGGAATAGAGTCGTGGGGTAATACAGCTTTCTTTTTTGCCATTTGATCCGGTGGCGAAAGAAACCACGACGGTATCAAAGAAAGTTTTTACATACGAGGCAGTATATTCAATTTCGTTTCCGTAATCGTCTTCGCTCACTGCAGTGTCGGTTTCATTCGTAGCGTAAGTGGTGTCAACTGCGGAAATGTACGATGAGTCGGTCAGTTGGATAAATGTTGTATCGTCTATAGGATTGATGACGAGCATAGAGTCGGCAACAGCCTGAGCAACACTATCGAGATAGGCCTGTGAATTCGGTTCAAGCGGTGATGGCGGAGGGCCGTTGTATGAACTGTCGTATTCTTCGTCTTCTTCATCGTAATCTTCATAAGGAATAAGAAGATTGTCTAGAAAATCAGGCAGGTTTTCGGTCGATATGAACGCTGTATTTCCTCGTTCGACAAAATGAAGAAGATTGGCCTGCAGCGTTGAATCAGCATAAAAATTTCTGCCGATAAAAATGTAATTCGATTTATCCGCACGGGTTTGGAGAGTGTGATCGGTCGGTTCGAGGACAACATGATTTTGTTTTCCGTTTCGGGCATCCAGTAACAACTCGTAAATTAATTTGGTATCGTACGGGCTTTCATGATCGTACCGATACGATTTCTCCCAACTGAATTGTTCCCAGCGAGAGAGGAAGAATGCGGCTATTGCGACAGCGAAAACAATGAGAAGTATGAGTACCTGATTCTTCTTCATGATCGTTCGGGATTAGAAGATGAGAGAAGAAGAGTTCGCAGGCTTTCGTATTTTCCCGAATAGTCGTTGACGGATTGTTCGGTAACCGATCCATCACCAAACCAGCTTCGTTCGAAGGCAATAGTCATTTCTCTGAATGGAAGAAATGCAGAGTGGTTTCCGAGTTCGGCTAAGTATTCAAAATTTGTTTTTTCGCGCGCAGGCGTGACCAGCTTTTTATTGGTAAGCTCACGCAAGCTCATCAGATAGTAAATGCGAATGGCATTGCGGAAATTATTTGAGACCAGTGCTTCCTTCAAAAGCTTTTCAAGATCCGATTCGATGCCGGGTTCGTCGTCGTGCCGAGTGATGAGTTCTTCAACCGACTTGATGCGTTTATTGCCGGGCGTAATTGCAAGGCGTACCAGGAAGTAAATAATGACGCCAAGGATAATAAATAGTATTCCGTATAAAATAAACTTGGCCGTGCCTTTAAACCAGGAAAAATCCCAATTCGTATTTCTTGCTACGGAGCTTGGAGTTTGAGAACGAGGCGGATTGAAGTGGTAGTTCTTTGCTTTTTCTTTATATGTTTGATGATTGAGTACGGTTTCGCCTGAATTACTATTTGCTTCGACTTTGTAAGTGGAAGCGTTTTTCGTGGAATTCTCCATGACAAAGCTTTGCAAGCAAACGAAGCTTACGCAAATCAATAATATCAGGAGAAAGCGTTTTTGCATTTTATTTTTTAGGAGTGGCAAGCGACTGAACTTGTTTTTTTAATCCGTCAGCCGTAATAATTTCTTTGATGTGAAACGAGTTTAAAAATGTTCCGCTCAGTAAGAAAGGTAATATCAAGCCGAGCGAAAAATAAGAGGTGAATGTGACGAGTATAATGGAGAGTGTAAGTAAGGCATCTTCGCTTCCTGAATAATTCCATTTGATGAAGACGATATACGTTGAATAGAGCGGAGATTGTACAATGAGATAGCCTAATGCGGAAGTGAGCAATAAGAGTAAATAATTGCCATAGCATGTTAATCCGGTTGCTGAAAAATACGATAGCGCATTTGAAATGCTTCTGAACGGCCCGAGTTTTTCGTAGAAAGATTCGAAATACCAAAGAAAGATAAAGGGTCCTCCTACCAGTAGTGTCAGAACGATCAGCCAGAGCGGGAGGAAAAATATCAGATTGAAAATGCAGGCGTAGACGATCGTGTGGAGTATGGCCAGTCGGGCCGGACGAAAAGCACGATTAGCTCTTCGTGCAAGATGCAGAGTTGTGTAATGAAATGTGAGCGCAAAGAAGGCTGTATTTAACAGGTAGAGCAGAGGTGAAGTGTTGTAGCGGAATAAGTCGTAAAGAATATTCCAGTTTCGAAAGGAGCTTTCCTTTAGCAGAGGTTTGTAAATTAAAAATGTAGCAACCGTACTTAGTATAATTGCGCTAAGAACGACTAGTCGTAAAATTTTTCCTCCGTCAATTTTATAGAAGTTAAAAATTTCCTTGAAGATATTTCCTGTCGATTGCGTTGCTTCGTAATTGTAAGCTTCGTTAACTTCCGGCTGAAGATCGGCTTCATCGATTTTAGATTCAGCTCCTTTTCGATGGCGCTGATAAGGGTAAATGACGAAGTAGAAAAGCATGAAGGCGAAAGAGGCTACAATGATCAATGCCTTTATTGAAGTCGGGAATTCCGTGTGCCGCGTCAGGAAGCTTTCGATAAATGCAGCGAGCGTGATGATAGGCAGCAAGCTCACCAGAATTTTTATTCCGCGTCGTGTGCTGATGAAGAACGACTGATTCCTGCGGAATGTTCCCGGGAAGACCAGACCTTTTCCCATTGTAATACCCGCCGCGCCGGCAATGATCATCGACGACATTTCGAGTGTACCGTGCATCCAGATTGTGAGAAAGGAAGTGAGGAATAATCCCTGGCGATAGAAGAAGTATTGAAACACTCCCACCATGATACCATTATAGATCACCATGAAAGCCGAGCCGATTCCGTAGATGATTCCGAGCACAAAGATGAAAAATGCCACTCTCAGATTGTTGAAGCCGATTTGAAGAAACATACCGAAGCCTTCGGCTTTTTTATAGACACCCATTGGGTCTCCGTTGCGAATGTTTTCTTCCGTCATTTTTACATAATCGGAGCCGAGAATTAATTTGGCAAAACCCGGATCGTGGCGAGCGGAGAAAATTCCGATGAGAAGAGAGATGACAAAAATGACGAAGCTGGCGAGTAATTCTTTTCTCACCGAATACATGATGTCCGGCAGTTGTTCCGTCCAGAAGGATATGAATTTATTCCGTCCGCTTTTTTTATTCTTATATAATAAGTGAAAAAGTTGTTGTGCTAAATCGTTCAGATAAACCCGAACATAACGATTCGGATAGAAAGTCCGTGCATATGAAAGATCATCGGTCACCTTGACGAAAAGATTCGTCAGTTTGTCAGGATCTTTCCGATCTTCTTTTAAAAGTTCTTCGAGTTCCCCCCATTTATCCTTATTTTGGTCGATGAAATTGGTTTCCTTCATAATGCCGGTGAAGCACGTATATATGTCTGAAATCAAATAACAAAATCATTGAACCCGGTTCCGCCAATGCGGAAATACCATGCTCTGTCTGTATTTTTATTTCGGAATGGTATAAATGTAAATATATTTTTTGGATGAAAACCCTTGAGATCAGAACTGCGCAAAATGTCGCCATCGAATACCAGCTGGCCGACGTGCGCGACCGTGCTTTGGCATTGCTTGTCGATCTGATTTCGATGTCTATTATCGGTTTGCTCTTACTCTTTATATATGGTGCCGTGATGCCGCCTTCGACAATGGATTACATCAACTATCTCACGTTCCTGCCTGTTATTGTTCTCTATACCCTCGTCTCCGAAATCGTCACCAACGGTCATTCGATCGGAAAGAAGTTGCTGGGAATTAAGGTCGTAAAGGTGAACGGAACGGAAGCGCGTTTATCCGATTACGTCATTCGCTGGGTGTTCAGGCTGATCGATATCTACTTTTCTCTTGGTGTTGTAGGCACGGTGATGGTAAATTCTACGACCAGAGGCCAGCGGATAGGCGACATTCTGGCCAATACAACGGTGATTCGGTTAAAGCCTCAGAACCGACAACTCGGGCTGAAGATGATTGAAAGAATGCGCACATCGTCCGAGCATACGCCTCAGTACCGCGAAGTCTTGCAAATGACAGAGCAGGAAATGCTTTTAATTAAATCGACGATTGACCAATTCGGCAAATACCCCAATGCCTCTCATAAAGAAGCCATCAACGAAATGGCCGAAATCCTTCGCCATCGTTTGCGCATTACTTCCAAAGAGAAGAATGATCTCGCTTTTTTGCAGGCGCTGCTTAACGATTACATCATCCTCACCCGGTAGCCGGTTAGCCGGTTAGCCAATTAGCTGATTAGCTGATTAGCTGATTAGCTGATGAACTCGGCCAAGTTGAAATTAAACACTTTGTAGGCAGCGACTCGAAGCCTGTTATGAAAAAAGCAAATGCAATACTTTTGCACCCCATCAGCTAATCAGCCAATTGGCAAATCAGCCAATTAAGTGGTGATTAGCTGATGAACTTGGCCAAGTTGAAATTAAACGCTTTGTAGGCAGCGACTCGAAGCCTGCTATGAAAAAAGCAAATGCAATACTTTTGCACCCCATCAGCTAATCAGCTAATCAGCAAATCAGCTAATTGTGGAAAGTTTGGATTCCCCAAAAAAAATCCTAGTTTTAGCCAACCTTAAAAACACAAATCACATGGAAAATAACGTTTTGGATGATCATTTGAAGTCAGGTTCCACTGAGGTGGGGCTGAGTATTGAAGCATTGGAATACCTGCGTCAGGCAGGGAAGTGGGGCAAGTTTTTGGCGATTATTGGTTTTATCGGCTGTGCACTTATAGTCATGGTCGGATTATTCTTCGGGTCAGTTATGACAATGCTTTCGCCAATGGCTCAGCAGCAGCAGGCCTTTGGAGCAATGAGCGGCCTCATAGGTGTAGTCTACGTAATCATTGCCGCTATTTATTTCTTCCCTTGTCTTTACATCTATCGTTTTTCAACCAATGCCGTTGCTGCCTCTGTTTCTAAGAGCAGCGAAAACGTAACGGCGGCATTGAAAAACCTCAAATCTAACTTCAAGTTTGTCGGCGTCTTTATGGTAGCGGTATTGGCACTTTATGCTGTCGTTATCGTATTTGCCATCTTCGTGGCCGCTATGCGCTAGATCTTCTTAGTGTCTTAGTGTTTATATTTTAAACACTAAGACACTAAGTTTTATGACGAAGATCATCCCACTTATGAACCTCCTATGGTAACAATCACCTCTAAAGGCTGATCTTTACTATTGTTTTTTTAAATAACAACTTGTACGTTTGAAACCTCTAAAAACGGGGAATTTTCAGCCTATGGGTGCTATTTCTTTACTTCTCCTGATCTGTGTCGGCGTGGCTTTTGCCGGGGGTGGAATCCTAGTTTCCAATCTCATATCACGCAAATCGACCAATGCTCAAAAAGGTGAGCCTTACGAATGTGGTGTTCCGACAGTCGGACAATCATGGATACAATTCAACGTCGGCTATTATCTCTTCGCCTTGTTGTTTCTGATTTTCGACGTAGAACTGGTTTTCCTTTATCCATGGGCCGTTGTAGTAAAAGAACTTGGAATGCCTGCTCTGATTGAGATTCTGGTTTTTATGTTTATTCTTTTCCTCGGATTTTTGTACGCGCATAAGAAAGGTGCTTTGAAATGGATGTAAACGCAAAAGATCCGAAATCAACATTTCCCGGACAGGTTCACAGTTCTCCAGGTGGAGGAATAGTTGTCAGCAAGCTCGATGAAGTCATCAACTGGGCACGCTCCAATTCGCTCTGGCCTCTCGTATTCGGAACAAGTTGCTGTGCGATCGAAATGATGTCGGCGGCTTCGGCTAAATACGATTTCTCACGATTCGGTTTTGAAGTAACGCGTGCAACACCGCGCCAGGCCGATGTGATTATTATCTCAGGTACCATCGTCAATAAAATGGCGCCTGTTCTCAAACGCTTATACGATCAAATGCCCGAACCGAAGTACGTCATCGCCATGGGCGCATGTGCGACATCGGGAGGACCATTCTTCTATAATACTTATTCCGTTGTAAAAGGTGCGGATCACGTGATTCCGGTCGACATCTACGTTGCCGGTTGTCCGCCACGTCCGGAAGCTTTGCTCCATGCATTGATTTCCTTACAAGAACGGGTTAAAGAAGGTTTATAATTATGCTGAAAGATATTTTAACAACCATAGCTCCCACAGGCACCATCGACGAGACAGGCGAAATTCTGAGTCTGACGATCGATGCGAAAGACTGGAGAGAAGTGGCTGTTCAATTACGCTATCATGAAGGATGCAAATTCGATTATCTGTTCTGTGTAACAGCCGTCGATTGGAAAACGCATTTTACCATGGTCTATCATTTCGATGCGACAGAAGGTCGTCAGCGTTTGGTAGTGAAGGCGAAAATAAATGATCGTACGAATCCTGAAATCGAAACCGTTTGTGATATCTGGCGAACAGCCGAATTACACGAGCGTGAAGCTTACGATTTAATGGGAATCAAATTCCTGAATCATCCTGATTTGCGCAGACTGTTTCTTACCGACGAATGGGTAGGATATCCGCTGCGTAAAGATTACGATGATCCGATTAACATGATTAAACTCTAATAGCTCCGGCAGCAAGATATGTTTGAAGAAGTAGGTAGAACCGAAACAGGCGATTTAATCATCAACATAGGACCACAGCATCCTGCCACACATGGTGTTTTGCATTTGGTCATTACGTTGAATGGTGAGACTGTCAAAAAAATCGAGCCGCACTTAGGATACATTCACCGCAGTATTGAAAAGATGTGCGAAAGTTTGACGTACCGTCAGTACATCTACGTCACTTCGCGGATGGATTATCTTTCTTCACACATCAACAATCACGCTTGTGCATTAGTAGTTGAAAAAGGTTTGCAAATTGAAGTCCCTCAACGGGCACAATATATAAGAGTCATTCTCGACGAGCTTAATCGAATTGCCTCTCATCTTTTATGGTGGGGAGCGATAGCGATGGATGTCGGTGCAATTACTCCGTTCTTCCACGCTTTCCGTGAGCGCGAATTGATCACCGATATCATGGAAGAAACATGCGGAGCACGACTGACGATGAATTTCATGGTTCCCGGAGGAACGATGATGGATATTCATCCTGATTTTGTGAAAAAGACAAAAGCGTTCCTTAATTTTTTCAAAAGCAAGTTGCCCGAATACCACGAGTTGGTAACCGGAAACGTGATTTTCAAAGGACGTTTGGAAGACGTTGGAGTTCTCTCTAAAGAAGATGCGATTTCGTATGGTACATCCGGACCGGTAGCACGTGCCAGCGGCGTTTCGTGCGATGTTCGGAAATTGTATCCGTACGATGTATATAGTCAGATTAATTTCGAGGAAGCAATCGAGACAAAAGGCGATTGTTATGCACGATACAAAGTGCGTATGAAAGAATTAGAAGAGTCGATTCGGATTATCGAACAACTCATCGACAATATTCCGGAAGGCGAATTTCAGGCGAAGACAAAAGCCGTGTTGAAATTACCGAAAGGAGAATACATGACACGCGTAGAAACGGCACGCGGTGATCTTGGAGTATACATTACAAGCGAGGGTGGAACCACTCCGTACCGTATCAAATTCCGCTCACCGGGATTCAGCAATTTGTCTGCGTTGGATCATATGGTAAGAGGAAGCAAAATCGGTGACATGGTCGCCATCATGGGAACACTGGATCTGGTGATTCCGGATATCGATCGTTAATTAAATAGTATGTGGAGTCTTGAAAGCATAGCACAACAAACAGATAAATGGCTGAGCGCACATCTCAGTCCGGCATTCACCTTATTGACAGAACTCGTCATTATCGGTGTAATGGTCTTAGGCTTATTTGCAGTACTTGGTCTGGTGCTCGTATTGATGGAACGAAAAGTTTCAGCATACATGCAATTGCGACTCGGTCCGAACAGAGTAGGGTATAAGGGAATGTTCCAAACCGTTGCCGATACGTTGAAGCTTGTTGCTAAAGAAGGCTTCGTTCCGGATGGCGTCGATAAGTTTTTGTACAATCTCGCTCCGTTCCTTGTGATGATTTGTGCAATGTTGCTTATGGCGCCTATGCCATTGCAAAGAATTTTCAGATTTGGGATTTGAATATCGGCGTGCTTTATGTTTCCGCCGTTTCATCGTTTGCCGTCATCGGTATTCTCATGGCCGGATGGTCATCAAACAATAAATACTCTTTATTAGGTGCCATGCGTAGCGGTGCACAAATTGTGAGCTACGAACTTTCTGCCGGCTTATCGATTCTTACCATCGTAATTCTGACCGGAAGCTTGAAAGTTTCTGACATCATTCAGAGTCAGGAAACAGGCTGGTGGTTATTCAAAGGACATATTCCTGCCTTAATTGCCTTTGTGATTTATGTAATTGCCATAACGGCTGAAACGAATCGCGCACCATTTGATATGGCCGAAGCGGAATCGGAATTGACTGCCGGATTTCACACCGAGTATTCAGGGATGCGTTTCGCGTTCTTCTTCTTATCAGAGTACATAAATATCTTCATTGCCTGTGGTATTGGTGCCACTCTCTTTTTGGGAGGATGGATGCCGTTTCACATCGGGCATTGGGAAGCGTTCAATCATATCATGGACTTCATTCCGTCGTCGGTTTGGTTCCTTGGAAAAGTGTTCTTCCTGATCTTCGTGATCATGTGGTTCCGCTGGACCTTCCCGCGCCTTCGTATTGATCAATTGCTGAATTTAGAATGGAAATACCTTCTGCCAATATCATTATTCAATTTATTGCTGATGACGGTTGTGGCGATTATGGGATGGTACTTCTAATTAGAACTTAAGATATGGGATTTCTTGCCGATTATATTTCTACCGTTTACAACTCAGTGAAGTCTCTGCTCATTGGGATGAAGCGTACCGGCTATTATTTTACGCATCACAAGGAAATCATCACCGAGGAATATCCTGACAACAGAGCTACTCTGAAAATGGCAGATCGTTTCAAGGGTGAAGTGATTATGCCGCACACGGAAACGAACGAACATCGTTGCACCGGTTGTACGGCTTGCGAGCTCGCATGTCCGAACGGAACGATTAAGATTATTACCAAATTCGATATTACACCCGAAGGAAAGAAGAAAAAGGCGATCGATACATTTATCTATCACCTTGAATTGTGTACACTTTGTAATCTGTGCGTAGATGCTTGTCCGACAGGAGCCATTCAAATGGGTCAGGGCTTCGAGCATTCAGTTCGTAATCGCGCCGATCTCACCAAAGTGTTGAATAAACCGGGTTCTAAAGTATTGGAGGGCGTTGAGTAATGGATTCATCAGTAATTTCTTTTTACGCAATCTCGGCCTTCCTGCTCACATTCGGAGTAATGGCTGTTACCACACGCAAAATTTTCCGTGCGGCAATCTGGCTGCTCTTCTCTTTAATAGGAATCGCTGCCTTGTACTTCTGGATGGATTTTCAGTTTCTCGCAGCCGTTCAGATTATCGTTTACATCGGAGGTATCGTAGTATTGATCATCTTCTCCATCTTCCTCACGCAGATGTCGGGCAAAGACATGCCGCAGGCTCTTACTTCGAGGAAGCTCATTGCTCTAGCCTTATCACTCGGTGGATTTGCCTTTATTGCGCATTTCCTCGCTCATGCTAATTATCACGAAAGTTCAGGATTAGTAGATGCTTCCATGCCGGCTATCGGACGGAAGTTGTTGTCAGTCGAAACCGGCGGCTATGCACTGCCTTTCGAGCTAATCTCCGTTCTGCTTCTGGCTTCCATGATCGGTTGTATTGTGATTGCACTTAAAAAAGCACAAGAAAAACCATGAACGCAATTCCATTAACGCATGTGCTGATGGTCAGTACGGCGCTCTTCTTTATAGGTGTGTACGGATTCTTCACAAGAAGAAATCTGATCACTATGCTCATGTCAATTGAATTGATCTTAAATAGCGTCAATATCAATTTCGTGGCATTCAATAAGTATTTGTATCCGGAGCAGATGGAAGGTTTATTCTTCAGTCTGTTCACCATTGCCATTGCTGCTGCCGAAGCAGCCGTTGCCATTGCCATTATTATTAATCTCTATAGAACACACTCTTCAATCGATGTAGAAGATGCCGACGAGCTCAAGCTCTGATTTCTTCGACGAATGAATGTGATCAACTATACTGAAACGAACGTAACAAGATGTCTTCATCTGTACTAATTTTACTTCTTCCTTTTATCTCCTTTGTCGTTTCCGGCATCTGGGGAAGGAAGTATCTTAAGAATTTCTCCGGCATACTGGGAACGGTTTGTATGCTGGTTTCTTTTATCCTCGCCGCAAGCGTCGCTTACAATTACTTCTTTGTGACAGGAAGAGTAGGTGGGCAATACCTTGGAACGATTCCTTTCGAAATGAACTGGCTTCGTTTTACGAACGAATTATCCATTAACATCGGTATTCTCATCGATCCGATTTCTGTGATGATGTTACTCGTCGTGACCTTCATCTCTTTAATGGTTCACGTTTACTCGCTTGGTTATATGAAAGGCGAAGAACGTTATGCGACTTACTACTCATTCTTATCGTTGTTTACTTTCTCGATGCTCGGACTGGTAGTAGCAACGAATATCTTCCAGACATATGTTTTCTGGGAGCTTGTAGGTGTGAGTTCATTCTTGCTCATCGGATTTTATTTCCAAAAAGCATCAGCCGTTGCTGCTTCGAAAAAAGCTTTTATTGTTACTCGTTTTGCTGACTTAGGATTCCTCGCCGGAATTTTAGTTCTTTCTTATTATTCAGGCTCGCTTGATTTCAAAGAAATTATTGCCCGTTATACTGATCCTGCTAATCCACACTTGCAGGCAATTGCCACTGCATCATTCGGCGGTGTGTCAGCATTGTCGTGGGCATTGACGCTGATCTTTATCGGCGGTGCAGGTAAATCGGCTATGTTCCCGTTGCACATCTGGTTACCGGATGCGATGGAAGGTCCGACTCCTGTGTCTGCACTCATCCACGCTGCGACAATGGTTGTAGCCGGTGTGTATCTCGTTGCACGTTTATTCCCTGTATACGCGATCTCTTGTCCGGCCGCGCTGCACGTAGTTGCCATTGTTGGTGTCATCTCTGCAGCATTCGCAGCTCTTATTGCTTGTACGCAGACCGATATTAAGCGCGTTCTCGCTTATTCAACCATGTCGCAAATCGGTTTCATGATGTTTGCGCTTGGTGTTTCAAAATATGGTGGCGAAGAAGGCTTGGGTTACATGGCTTCTATGTTCCATCTCTTCACACATGCTGTATTCAAAGCATTGCTCTTCTTATGTGCAGGTACAATTATTCACCATGTCCACAGCAATGAACTCAAAGACATGGGCGGCTTACGTAAGTCGATGCCGTTAACACACATTACATTCCTGCTTGCCTGTCTTGCCATTGCCGGTATTCCTCCGTTCGCCGGTTTCTTCAGTAAGGAAGAAATTTTATCAGCAGCCTTCCAGCATGATCCTGTAATCTATTGGGCAGCTATTGCAACTGCAGCCTTAACGTCATTCTATATGTTCCGCTTATTCTTCATGACATTTTATTATGATGGAGAGAAGAAAGCGGAGGCACATGGTCACGATGATCATTCAGCCGGACATAGCAGTATTGCAATGACAGGTGTTCAGGTTGTTCTGGCAATCGGTGCCGTTGTAGCAGGATTTGTTCCATTCGGACAGTTTGTATCGAGCGATGGATTTGCATTGCCGACACACATTGATATTTCATTCTCGGTTCTTCCTGTGTCATTGTCAATCGGTGGAATTTTATTGGCGATGTTCTTCTTCTACAAAAAGAGCGACAAGGCCATTCGCATCAGCGAAGGACTCGGTTCTGTATTTGTGACATTGAAGCACAAATTCTACATCGATGAGATTTATGCATTTGTTACTAAGAAAATTATCTTCAATCTCATTGCTGCTCCGGCTGCATGGATTGATAAAAATATCGTTGACGGAATGATGAATACGTTTGCAAAAGCTACAGAGGTGTTTTCATTTTCTCTGAGCGGATGGCAATCGGGTAAAGTACAATCGTACGCAGCCTGGTTCCTTGCCGGTGTATTATCGCTCGTCTTAATTAGTCTCTATTTACTCCAGCTTCTCTAGATATGAATCTGGGCCTGCTCTTATTAGTACCCTTGTTAACCGCGGCAGCGATTGCTTTCTCAAAAGGGAAGAATATGCCTCGAGTGATTGCATTGGGCGGTGCCTTTGTACAATTGTTATTGTGTGTAGTGCTCTTGTTTGCTTATCGTACCGCACATCAAGTGGCGCCGGCGCAAGGCATGTATTTTGAGACTTCGTATCCGTGGTTTGCATCGCTTGGTATAAATTATCATACCGGCGTCGATGGTATTTCAATTGCAATGATGCTGCTTACTGCTTGTGTTGTACTCGCAGGTATTCTCGTTTCCTGGAATATGGAAAAGCAAGTGAAGGAGTTCTTCTTCTTATTGACGATCCTCAGCGGAGGTGCGTACGGTTTCTTCATGGCCCTCGACTTATTCTTATTGTTCTTCTTCCTCGAAGTAGCCGTAATTCCGAAATACTTACTCATCGGTATATGGGGTAGTGGTAAGAAAGAATATAGTGCGAATAAGCTTGCATTAATGTTAATGGGGGGCTCGGCGCTTGTTTTAGTTGGTATGCTAGGCTTGTATTATCATTCAGCCACACCGGCCGACGGATTTAGCTTAACCAATTTAGGCAAGCAACAAATTCCGCTCGACGTACAGTTATTCTTCTTTCCATTCTTATTCGTAGGTTTTGGAATTTTCACAGCCTTGTTTCCTTTCCATACATGGGTTCCCGACGGTCACTCTTCAGCGCCAACTGCCGCATCGATGTTCCTTGCCGGAATTTCGATGAAGCTCGGAGGCTATGGTTGTCTGCGTGTAGCCGCATTCCTGATGCCTGAGGCAGCTCATTTCTATTCGGGTTACATAGTGGCATTAGCAGCCATTGCTATCCTTTACGGAGCTTTTGCAACGATGATGCAGACCGATTTGAAATACATGAATGCGTATTCATCGGTTTCTCACTGCGGTTTTGTTCTTCTGGGAATTGGAATGCTTACACCGTCGGCGATTTCAGGAGCAGTTATTCAAATGGTATCACATGGATTGATGACGGCACTCTTCTTCGCCGCTATCGGAATGATTTACGAACGAACACATACCCGAACCATTAAAGAGCTCGGAGGTTTGTTGAAAATAATGCCATTCATCAGTACCGTCTTCTTCATTGCCGGTCTCTGCTCATTAGGTTTGCCGGGATTCAGCGGCTTCGTAGCAGAGATGACAGTGTTTGTAGGATCATGGCAGCGTCCGGAAGAGATGTACAGAGTAGCAACGATCGTTGCTTGTATGTCCATCGTCGTAACAGCCGTGTACATTCTCCGTGCAACGGGAATGTCGCTGATGGGAACAATCAAGAATAAGGCTTACGAAGAGTTGAAAGATGCTACATGGAATGAGAAAGTAGCTGCTGTTGTTTTAATTGGTGCAATTCTGGTAATCGGTATTACACCGTTTTACCTCACACACCTGATTGATCCCGGCACAAATCAGATCATGGAAAATATTAATCGGTACATTTCTTTAAATTGAAAGTAGGATGCAGTTATTTTATCTTCTGAAAAACGAATGGATGCTAAGCTTCATGATGGTGGTTCTCCTCATCCTGAAAGTGGCTGACAATGGCCGTAGTCATTCGTCGTGGATCAGAATTTTTAACGGATTGATGTTAGTTCTCTGCGTGGCAGGTTGGTTGATGCCGACAGTCGAAGGAGAGGCTTTTGGCGGAATGTTCTTTTCATACAAAGCAGGAGCATTTGCGAAGAACTTATTGTGTACGGGAACTTTGTTTATCGGATTGATAGGGGAGGACTGGTTAAAGAAAACACGTCACGTCGTAGAGTTTTACTTGCTGATTATTTCGACTTTAATGGGAATGTGTTTCATGATTTCAGCCGGACACATGCTCATGTTCTATTTGTCGCTCGAACTTGCATCGATTCCTTTGGCAGCCATGTGTAATTTCGGTTTCGAAGAACGTCGTTCCGGCGAAGCTGCAATGAAATTGATTTTATCGTCGGCCTTCTCCAGCGGATTAATGCTGATGGGCATTTCGTTCTTATACGGAGCTACAGGAACACTCAGCTTTGCTCAGTTGACGCTGATGAGCTCTTATGAGCCTTTGTTCATTATAGGCTTCGTATTACTTTTTACAGGGATTGTATTCAAATTGTCTGTTGTTCCGTTCCACTTATGGACGGCCGATGTGTACGAAGGATCTCCGGCACCGGTGACAGCATTTTTGTCGGTTATCAGCAAAGGCGCCATGGTGATGGTGTTTGCTTACATTCTCTATCACGTCTTCGGCGCGTTGAATGATGTATGGTACACATTGTTGTATGTGCTGAGTATTGCCACGATGGTGATTGGAAATTTATTCGCCATTCGTCAGCAGAATCTCAAACGCTTCCTTGCATTCTCGTCGATTACTCAGATAGGTTATATTCTCGTTGGTATTTCCGGAAGCTCTGCCGAGGGATTTACTGCAGCGATGTACTTCATCGTAGTTTATCTCTTCTCGAATATCGTTGCTTTCGGAGTGATTACTCATATTGCTTCGAAGACCGGTAATGAGACAATCGACAGTTATAAAGGATTGGCAAAAACAAATCCATTCTTAGCCTGGAGCATGGCTATTGCCTTATTCTCTCTGGCAGGCGTTCCGCCGACGGCAGGTTTCTTCGGAAAAATCTTCTTGTTGAAAGCAGGAGTAGGAACAGGGAATTTTGTACTCATCATTGTTGCTGCGTTGAATATGATCGTGGCATTGTATTATTATCTGAGGGTAATTCGCGCCATGTTTATGGATAGCAATGAAAACGCAATACAACCGCTTGAGAGTGGCCTAAGCTTGCGTATAGCGCTCTTTGTTTGTCTGGCCGGCATTATACTCACCGGTTTCGCCGGATCGATTTACGAATACATTTTGAACCTTAACGTAGGTTTGTAAAGGAAGCTCAATATGGCAATCAATCAGAATCATTTATTTGAAGATCTCGACGGTGTAAAATGTGGCATCGCAGAAAAGAATGCATCACCTGAGCGCGTAGCTTTTTTGAAAGATTTACTGGAGGCGAATAATTTTACCGTTGTCGTTGTAAAGAGTCCGCCCCCAAAGACAGCAGCTAAACCCGCTGCAGCTCCTGTTGAAGGCGCTCCTGCACCCGCACCGGAGCCCGTAGTCGAAGGCCCGAATACTTTTACCGTCGGTGTTACCGATGTTCGATTCAATCCCACTAATTACATTTTTGGAAGACTACTCCGCACCAAAGACGGACACGTAGTTACACTCGCTTACTGGCAACAAAAAGATTCCGTATCGCACGATGATGTGCCTTATTATGTAGTTGGATAGTTGCTTGGAAGTTTTTTGTAAACGGTGATCGGTTAGACAGTGAACGGTTCTGTATTAAAAAGCGCTAAGCCAAATCACCCAATCCTTCTTTAGGCCATTCAAGAAACATTTCTGCGCTTTCTGCTAATTTCTGCGAAATCTGCGGGAAATAAACCCTCTCGAAACATTTCCGTAATTCTAAATTCTAAATTCTAAATTCTAAATTCTAAATTCTAAATTCTAAATTCTAAATTCTTAATTCTTAATTCTTAATTCTTAATTACCTAGGCCCTAAAACGAAATCAGTCCAACCACCCCATCCCGAAGGATGGGGCTATTGAACTTCACACACACATGCAGGCACACACAAACCTGCATCACCCTAACACTAGTTTTTATTTATTAGATATTTCGTTTTAGATTTCACAATTTTTATACTCTCAATTACTATGTAAAGTTGTGTTAAAACCCATGAAGAACAAATAGTTGCTTAATACATCTTACTGTGGTAAACTGTTACCAAATGTTGTAGTCACAACCATGACAATCATGCTGCTTTTTTTTGAATCTCACTTAGTATGTCGTTTATCCTCTCAAAATCGTTTGATTTATCGAGGAAAAGTCTGCACCTAATTCCATACAAAGATTTCTGTAATAGTTGTCGGAGTAGTTTGTCAACATCACAATCGTTGCCTTCGTACTTTTTCTCAGCTCCGGAAGTACATCCATTCCACTTTTGCCGGGAATTTTTATATCGAGCAAAATTACGTCATGCTGAATTTGCGACGACAATAACAAAGCTTCGAATCCATCCTTCGCAAGAGTCATGAGTGTTACACCTTCAAGCTCACTCACCATTCCCCATATACGCTTTACGATGAGTAAAGAATCTTCAACAACAAGAATTCTTAAACCTGAATGCTTTACAGCCATGTTGCAAGGTACTTTCATGGCCTGCCAATCCATATAGGTAATATGACCATATAGCCGTGGTAATTTGGACTACAGGTTTGTAGTAGAAAGTACTACAGAGCGGTGGCGGGTGGAGAAATTAGAAATTAGTAAGTAGTAAGTAGTAAGTAGTAAGTTGACTTGTGGTTTGGAATGAAAAGACTACTTGGATATTTATATATCCAGAAAAAATCTTGTGCACGCTTCAATTCTAAAAATCCGTATTCCGCCCCGCAACTCGCAACTCGTCGGCTGAATAGCCCGAACTAACCTTCAACTCATTCAACCTGCAACCCGCAACCCGCAACCCGTCGGCTTGCAACCCCCGCAACCGCCTGTACACCAACTCATTCGAAATCGCATAATGCGTCAATTCCGAATTTGAGCGGAGATTCATTTTCTCGAGAACACGTGCACGATAGGTGCTGATGGTATTTACGCTGAGTGATAATTCGGCAGCGATTTCGGAAACGGTTTTTCCGCTGGCGATCATTTTTAAAACATCTAACTCGCGGTCGGAAAGTAATTCGTGAGGCAATTTGCTGAAGTCGCCATCTAATTTTGAAACCATTTTCTCCGCCAGAGAGGGAGTCATATACTTCCGCCCGTTCATGATAAGCTTCACAGCCTTTACCAGCTCTTCAGGCGCACTTTCTTTAGTCATATACCCGCTGGCACCTGCTTTGAGCACGCGAATGGCATAGAGCTCTTCAGGGTGAATGCTCAGAATAAGTACAGGGATAGTCGGAAATTCCGATTTGATAATTTTCAAAGCTTCCAGTCCGTTTTTACCGGGCATGGAAAGATCGGATATAACTATGTCGTATGCTGCGGAGCGGATTTTCTTCACCAGTTCATGACCATCCGACACTTCTTCGAATTGTGCTGAAGGAAATTCTTCCTGCAAAATATCTCTCAGTCCTCTTCGTACAACGAAATGATCATCGGCAAGTAATATATTCATATGTTAGGGTTTCAATTTTCGATTGGTACTTTCAAATTAATTTTTGTGCCTTTTCCTTCATGGCTGTCGATGTGTAAAGATCCGCGCATCATCAGTGCACGTTCTTTCATGCCAATAAGTCCAAGCGTCTTCTTCGGCGAGAGGTCATTTCCCATGCCTTTTCCGTTGTCGATGATAGTAAATTCTATGCAATCCTGATCAATTAATGTTAAAAAAGATTCAACCTCTGTAGCACCGGCATGGCGGGCTACATTGGTAAGGGCTTCCTGATAAATTCGGAAAATACCCGTTGCCGTATTTTTATCAAAGCTTTTATCAGAAAAATCATGGTTGAAACGGCAAATAACACCGGTTCGTTTTTCAAATTCTTTACTCTGCCAGTCAAGGGCTGCGATTAATCCCAAATCATCTAAGATACCAGGACGTAATTCGGATGCTATCTTTCTCACTGTCTTCACAGTCTCGTCAATCAACGACATCATCTCGGCTACTTTCTGCGTTTTCTGACGATCGGTCTGATCGATTCGTTTCGCAAACCATGATAAGTCAATTTTCAATCCGGTTAATTGTTGTCCGAGTTCATCATGAATCTCGCGTGCAATCGTTGTGCGTTCTTCTTCTCTTACTTTTTCCAGATAACCGGATAATTGCCGGAGTTGATCCCGCGACGATTCTATTTCATGCTGTGCTTTTATTTTTTCTGTCACGTCGTTGGCTAGAATAAGCCTGCAAGGTCTGTTGTCGTAGAAAAGAGTGTAAGCCATAATTTCCACCACAATCGTACTACCGTCTTTTCTTTTGTGTAGCCAATGACCGGTAGAAGAGTTTTCTGAATCGCCGGGCTTCATAATTTTGTTGAAGCGATGTCTTTCGTTTTCGTCACGTAATTCAAATGCGCTCTTTCCGATAAACTCTTCACGTGTATAGCCATAATTCTGAATCGCCGCTTCGTTTACATCAATTATTAGTCGTGTGTTAATGTCGAGCACCCACATGGGAATCGGATTATTCTCAAACAGTAAACGGTATTTTTTCTCGTTCTCCTGTAAAGCGAACTCATTTTTTTTGCGCTCACTTATGTCCAGAAAGAAAATCGAAGTTGAATTTGGCGAAGGATATACTTTCAATGATACCCAGCGTTTGCTTTTAAAAGCCTGCTCTTCAAACTCCGAATAACTTTCATTCTCTATGGCATATCGTAGTCGGGAACTCAGAGGCGTTTCGATACCTGTGCCAAACAAGTCCATTAACTTAGCGCCAAGGAGCTGAGGCTTCGGAAGGCCGATAAATTCTTCCGCCGCTTGATTGATGTAAATGATGTGGCCTTCTTTGTCGAGGGAAACAAAGCAATCGGAAATCCTGCTAAATATATCCGTGATCTCATTCGTTTTTTGTTCAACCTGATTGATCAGATCACTATTAAGTATCTTTAGTTTTTTCTGCACAATCTTTCTCTCGGTGATGTCCTGGTTGATGGTAACAAGAAGAAAATTGTCTTCATTTACTTTGTTGAATACTGTCACCGAGTTTTCAATGTAAATCGGAGTCCCGTCTTTTTTGAAATGCTTGACTTCGGCGGTCCAATTTCCGTTTTTAAGCACTTGTTCCATAACCCTTGTGACGACGTTTTCATCAACATCGATTCTTAGAACTTGTTGATAAGACTTTCCGATGACTTCAGACGATGAGAATCCATACATTTTCTCTGCACCTTTGTTCCAGCTTCGGATAATCAGATTCTGGTCGGCCGATATGATGGAATCATTTGTATTGTCTATTAATCGGGCCAGATAAACTAACTGTTCCTCAGCTTTCTTTCGCTCTCTTAAATCCGTAAAGACAATTCGGCATTCTGTGAAGTTTCCTTTATTGTCATACTTTGTCGAGCCACTTATCCCTACGTAAAAATCGTTATCCGTTAAACTTTTCAGAAATCCTTCGGCCGACCATGGTGTCTCAGAAATTAAATTCAGCGGCGAAATTTTTCTTTATCAATTCTGACAAGGTCGAACAGCTTCTTTTTCTCTATAACATCTTCATAGCTTAGCCCGAGCCATTGCAGAGCTGTTGTGTTTATTTGAATGATATTTCCTTCTGTGTCAATTGAGAGATAACCCACAGGAGCCATATTGTAAAGGTCTCGTGTCTTTTCTTCTTCTAATCGAAGTTCATTGGCAGATTTGTTTTGAAGATAAACATCTCTGTTAGCTAAACCGAAAATTATTGCGAGAATCGAAAAGATGATGATTGCAGTTCCAGATAATGAATTTTGTTGTTAGTGGCAATTTGTGCTTTCTTAAATTCGATGCATTTAGAATTACTCTGCCGATTTTCTCAAGTGAATCGATCTTGAAGCGAATATTCTGCATATAATAATTTCCTTTGTCTGAAGAAATGAGGTTAAAGGCCTCTGTTGCATTATTCTCATCACGTAGTTTTATCACCGTTCTGGCGAAAATTATTTTATTGCTGATATCGGAGACGAGTGAATGTGAAATTGATTTTTGAGTCGAATCGGAAGCCGTACTGTAAAGAAGTTCCCATAAATCGCTTGAAGTTCGCTTAAAAGCAGTTTCAGCAGGAGCAAGGTAAAGTTGTTTTCCGGTAATTGCATATCCCCTATAAGCAGTCTCGATATCCTGCATATCATCCAGTAATCGTTCAGCTGAGCGCATTACGCGCAATTCCATTTCAATCTTTCGACTGTCAGAAATACTCTTGGAGGAATTGATATATGTGGAGAGTAGAAAATAGCAAAGACCGGCAATGGCTATTCCAAAGCCTAAAAGAATTTTCGAGTATACACTAAAGACCTTTTTTGACATAACATTAGCGTCTGGAAGGCTGTTAAAAAATATTATCAAAACACTTAAATGAAGTGTTCAGGATAAATAGGGTAGAATAAACTTTTACTCTTTGTGAAAAGATGAGTGTGTGGTGTGCGAACTGAACAAAATTCTAAACGTAATGGAATTTCACTTGGATTTTATCAAGAGAACTTTAACTGCGTGTATTGAAGTCCATTCCGAATAAAATTTCAATATCAAATATAGAATTTTTATTGAAATAAGCATTGGATTTTTAGAACTTTCTGCCAAATTTGTGGGCAAATACACATGAACTTATGATAAAAGTGAAACAAAATGCCTTCCCGAAGCTTGCCATTGGCGCTCTTCTGGCCGTTTTTAGCCTATATGGATGCTCTAGCGGAACCGAACAAAGTCAGGCCCCTGCCGAAGATGCTTTCAATAAGTACTACGATGGTAAGGGTGTTGGGCCCATTACTGAATATGCAATTGGAACGGCCGATGTAACTCAGCGAGTCGATAGCGGACAAAAGGTCTTCGAAACCAAATGTACCAGTTGTCACAAGCTCACCGCTGAACGTGCAATCGGTCCCGGCTTGCTTGGGATTACAAAAATTCGCCGTCCGGAATGGATTATGAATCAAATTCTCAATCCAATGGAAATGACTCAAAAGGATTCTATGGCCCAAGCTCTTCTGAAGAAATATACAACGCAGATGATCAATATGAATCTGACAGAAGGAGAAGCAGGAGCAGTTTACGAATACCTGAAGAAAAATGATGGCGGTGCTCAATAATAATTGAGTGCTCTCACAATCCGTACACAAAGATGGTTTGTTGATTATCGGAAATAAAAATTTTTCCGCTTCCGCTTAACTCATCATCCATAGTCACGGAAAAATCAGAACAACCTTTTACCGGGAATCCTTCCTCAGGAGTTCCGTCAGACGTAAGCAGATAAAATTGCGTAGCCAGTGTATCGGTCATCGCGATTTTATCTGTTTTGTTTATAGCCTTTTTTAACTGATACGTCGATAATCCTTTTTTGAATAGGAGAAAATCCTCAGTCTGCAAGTCATCGCTAATCTTGAGAAGTGAATCGTTTCTGCTTATGATGAGATTGTCGCCCGAAACATTACTGCTTAAACTTACTAAATCGCTAACGCTATAATTCTGCATAACAGGAAGCTTAACCGATGGTGCCGATGCATTCACCATTTGCATGCTTCCGTCGTCGGAAATGAATACAAATCTGACGGTCTTGCCTGAATCTGAATACAGAATTTCTGATTTCGTGAATGAAAAATCAACACCTTTTATCGGACTCATCTTTCCCTTGCTATCGCAAATAGCAGCAGAATTTCCGGTTGTGAGTAGGAAGTGTAACTGCTTATTAAATGTAAACGGCATTGGAGGTGTCTGAAGTTCACTGATAAATTGATTGAACAGCTAACTGTTTACCGGTTTACCTGAACTTTCGTAGGCGTAAATGATGCCATTGCCGCACCAGATAAAAATCTGGTCGCTTGACTGAGAACCGGTATGAGCTATGATGCATGAAGAGGTCGTCGATACAGGCAATTTTACCGGGAAGTTATTTACCGAGTCACCATTTATGTCAATCATAAACAATCGTTCGGAGGTGTTGAATACGAGCTGCGATTCTCCATTGTGATATTGATCGATGGCGTGAATAGTACTAAGTAACGGAGCACCTATGTTTTTCTTCCAAAGTGTTTTGCCGGATTCGTCGAACAAATACAGATCGTTGCGAGCGTCTTGTACTGCCAGATATTCATTCGTGCCGGTATTAATCACACAAGGTGCAGTGCTGATCGTAGTGTCAAGCTGTGCGGACCAAAGCAAATGAACCTCCGATTTGTGATCGGATGAAAAGTCGATATGTAATTTTGTCGGACAAATTTCATTCGTGCATTGAATGCTTGCCGATAGCGATTGAATAGTTTTTTGGAAAATGCCTTCGCCTGTAATCATTGATGAAATATTCTCATTCGAAAATGAGCGGAGTATGTTTTCTCCTCGTTTCATGCTAAAGTAAAAGTTGATATTGCCGCTGAATGAAGTGGAGTTTGCGTTTCGCTTAAAGTCGCTTTCTTTGTCGAGCGTTCGTTTTTCTTCTATGTCGTCGATGAGATTCTTCAGTCCGGAATTACTGTTGGCGAAAACGATGTAGTCGTTTACATTCGTGTACCATGTGTTTTGCAAATCGATAAACATTTTGCCAAAGTAGAGTGGAGCCAAAGCAGGAATGTTAATGTTGCCTACAGTGTGTTGCCGATACTTTTCCAACGATTTTCCTTTCGAGGAAATCTGTAATTCCTGCAATTGTGCAAGTGCCTCAGATATTTTGCGCGATTTTACATAAGCGTACAAATTGTTCTCAAGCGAGGTCGAAGCAGGTTCTGTTATTACTACGGCAAATTCATCGGAAGCCCTGCATATGCTTGTCGAGATTCGTTTTGAATTTCCGCGACAAGCTGTCGACGATCTCAAAGCTGAAATCCGGTCCGATGGAAAATCCGGTGTTGCTTCTCAGATGCATCAAGGCTTGATTAAGTCGATCGGAAGTGAAGCTTGCTACAAGAGCTGCTCTTGCAGGCGCATAAGCCGCAATGCGTGACTCAATCGGTTTTTGTCCTCTAAAAAATGCAAGGAAGTTCGTTGTGTCGGCTGCGATACTGTTTCCGTCAAACCGAATTCCCTGGCTTTCCGGACTAATGCTCAGTCGTGACCAACGAAGAAAATCAGTCAGCCCGGTTTGTATTCCTGTCTGAGAAGGATCAATATATGCCGATAACATGTCATGAATGGCAAAGGAGTTCAGGAAGAGAGCTGCGTATTCATCTTTAGCAACTCGTTTATTGATACGCGTAAATGTTTTTGCTTTTTTAATTGACGTTCCTGCTTTAAGCTGACGAATTGCATCTTCAACGAGAAATGGAGTCCGGCTTATCATTACAATACCGCTCGTCACTGAAAAAATGAATTCGATATTTTGGTTACGAATAAGCTCATGCAGTTTCACGTCTTCGTATTCGCGTACATTCTCTTCGAACTCATCACCTGCTATATCGATGATTGACGAAACGACGGCTCTTTCCGTTTCGCCACGCGGTATATTTGTCATGAAAAGAAAGTCGAATTCATCGGCTTTCGTCGGGTGAGCAGAAATATATACAATTTGATTTTGTCGGATGCTATTCGGTATTTCGCTTTCCTGCAATAAACTGTCGAGAAGACGAATGTTGTTTTTTAAACGGGAGAAGGAAGAGTCTTTGCAGAGCGAAGAAAAGAACGGAGCCTGAAGAAGTTTTTGTGCGCCGGTCATTCCGTTTTTTACTTCAACGAAAAATGCTGCGTCGGGAGGAATGGCATCAACAGGGTCGGCGTGCAGTACGGCGTATTTACGTGTATAAAAATTCCCAACCAGAATCAGGACGGTCAGCGTAATAGCGGAAATGACAATGATATTTTTTCGCTTCATAAGAGTTGCAATTTACTCTTAGCAATGCTATGAAAGTGAGCTATTGCAGGCGATTTATTCAGCAGCGTTGTTAAAAATCAATCTTCAGTTGCTCATCATGCAAATGGAAGCTTTTGCGGTGAAAAGGCGATAAACCAAACTCTTTCATGGCTTTTCGGTGAGCTGCAGTTCCGTAACCCTTGTTTTTGTCCCAGTTATACTGCGGATACTGCTCATGGAGTTGAAGCATGTAATCGTCGCGGTACGTCTTGGCTAAAATGCTGGCAGCGGCAATCGACAGATAAATTCCATCGCCTACTATAATGCAAGTGTGCAATCGGACTGAATTTCTTAAATCGATTTCCTCGATCAGTAAAAGTTCCGGTTGGATTTTCAGCCTGGCAATTGCCCTGTGCATAGCGAGGAACGAAGCGTTCAAAATATTGATCGTGTCAATCTCTTCATGCGATGCCGTTCCGACAGCCCATGCCAATGCTTCCTTTTCAATCAGTGGTCGCAATTCATACCGCCGTTCCTCTGATAATTTCTTCGAGTCGTTCAACAAGTCATTTTCAAATTCCCCCGGCAATATCACCGCCGCCGCAAACACCGGCCCGGCCAAACATCCCCGTCCCGCTTCATCGCAGCCGGATTCAAGGAGATGGGGTTGGTGGTGGAGGTGGAGCATTTGGTTTGATTAGCTGATTAGCTGATTAGCTGATTACGGGTGTACAAGATAGCAAATTGCTAAAAAAAATGTAAGCAGATTTGTGCTCTCAAATTCGCGGAGCCGCCCGTCAGCTAAGTCAGCTAATCAGCAAATCAGCCAATTAATATGTTGAGCACCCCCAAACCCCTCCGCCGTCTTCTCCCCACGAAAATCCTTCGCGCGGAGAATGCCTTTTTCGATGAGTGTGCTTTTCGTAAGGCTTCACTGAGGCAATTTGTTGCATGGCATTGGAGATCGACTCGACGGAAAACGGATCACATAGAAGAGTAGCATCACCGGCAATTTCGGGCATGGAAGTTACATTCGATGTGATCACAGGGACGCCCGATTTCATTGCTTCTACAATCGGAATTCCGAATCCTTCGAATGTAGAAACGTAAGTAACAGCAAGTGCAGATGCAGTAATCTGTGTGAGTTCTTCAAAGCTTAAACGTCCTGTAAAAATAACGTCGTTGCGATGAAGCATCGATGCGTGTACTTGTTCCATTTCGGATGTCCACCAGCGCTTAGCACCGGCCAGAACAAGTTTTATTTTTGAACCTGTTGTGTTTTTGAATAATTCAAAAGCGCGAAGCAGATTGGCAATATTTTTTCTTTGATGCAAAGAGCCTACAAAAAGAAAGTAGGGAAGTCCTTGCGTAAATTTATTTCGTGTCGTTGAAATCTGATCGGCCGAAATAGGAGCGAAGGCATCAGAAACACCATTGTACACAGTAGCCGTCTTCTTTTCATCGACATGGTATTTTTCAATCACATCTTTTCTCGTAAACTCTGAGACGGCTATAATTCGGTCTGCTTTTTTTGCAAAGCGTGGGAAAAAGTAGCGATAGTAAATGCGATTAAAAAACGGCAGGTCTTTTGGGTAGTGTTCGAAATTAATATCGTGAAATACTGCCAGTGTTTTTGCTTGAATGCTCAAGGGCAGATATCCATCGGTGCCAATGAATAAGTCGACTTTATTCTTGCGAAAGAATTTCCGCAAGCTGTATTCGAGCCAGATCGTCCAAAGTATAGGGTGTCGTGCAGGAGGAGGAACGACAACGCCGGTTACATTCGGAGCGAAAATAAAGGAAGAGTCGAATGGGCGATCGAAGATGAAAATGAACTCATGTTCCGGATGGGATTTCACCATTCGTTTCATAGTTTCAAAGGTAAAATAGCCAATGCCTTCCATCTTTCCCCGGATCAGCATTCTGGTGTTGACTGCAATTTTCATCGATGGGCGAAAGTAATAAATGTTGAGGGCATAAGCCGTCAAATTTCCGACTTTTGGCAGCCTTCACTAGGCTTCCACTAAGAATTGTTGATAAAACCGCTGCTTTTTCGGGCTTCGACGCCTTCCCGCCCGCAAAATCAGTATTTTTGCCCTAATGAGATTTGATACTCCTGTAAAATTAAGCGAACTCGCCACACTGACGGGAACGCGTGTGCTCGGCGACGGTAGCCGACTGGTAAGTGGAATCAACGAAATTCATAAGGTAGAAGAAGGTGATATCACATTTGTGGATCATCCGAAGTATTATGAAAAGGCGCTTCATTCTGCCGCATCATTCGTTATCATCAACAAAGAAGTTGAAGTTCCTGAAGGCAAAGCATTGTTGTTTGCGGAAGATCCGTTTTCCGTTTATATCACAATCGTAAAAAAATTCAGGATCTTCGAAAAGTCGGAACAGGCTATAAGTCCGCTTTCTAAAATTGGCGCCGGAACTATTCTTCAGCCGGGTGTTTTTGTCGGGCATCATGTGACTATCGGTAAAAATTGTCTCATTCACCCGAATGTGACAATTTATGATCATACGATAATCGGCGACGATGTTGTCATTCATGCCGGTACTGTTATCGGTTCCGATGCATTCTATTTTAAACGCCGCCCCGAAGGTTACGATAAAATGGTTTCCTGTGGCCGGGTTATCATTGGTAATCGTGTTGAAATCGGTGCTTCTTGTACAATCGACAAAGGTGTTTCCGGCGATACGATTATCGGCGACGGAACTAAAATGGATAATATGATTCACATCGGTCACGATACGGTGATCGGTAAAAATTGTCTCTTCGCTGCTCAGGTA
This sequence comes from Bacteroidota bacterium, assembly GCA_016721305.1. Taxonomy (GTDB): domain Bacteria; phylum Bacteroidota; class Bacteroidia; order AKYH767-A; family 2013-40CM-41-45; genus JADKIH01. The sequence continues at coordinate 419,206 of JADKIH010000002.1, read as the reverse complement.
GGAATTGCCGGAGTGGTAACGATTGAAGATGATGTTATCCTCTGGGGACAAGTTGGCGTGCAGAAAGATCTGACAATCGGAAAAGGTGCCGTTGTTCTCGGGCAATCAGGTGTACCGAAATCGATAGAAGGAGGAAAGACTTACTTTGGTAGTCCGACTCAGGAAGCACGTGAGAAGATGAAAGAACTGGCGTTTGTAAAACAATTGCCGGAGATTATCGAAAAATTAAAGCGTTAGAAATTGTCAGAAGAGAAGAAAGTGGCATCGCAACCGGTATCGCACGACATACATGAGGAATTGCAGGCAAAGAAACTGCAGCTTCATTGGTTATTGCAGATTACCAAGGCGATCAATTACAATTTTACAACGAAGCAATTGCTCGACGTCTATGAACACGTTTTGCATAGCCAGTTGAAGGTTGAAAAATTTGCGCTTCTCATTCATGAGCATCAGTGGAAGTGTTCGCTGATGTACGGGACTGATAAATCATTTAAAGATATTGATCTCACTAAAATTTTAGGAGAACTAAATAAGTTACAGAAACTTGAAACTGAGCAAGACCTTTGGGTGAAAACATTTGATTCGATCTTGCCGGTCTATCATAAAGATCAGTTGTTAGCCTACGCTTTAGTGGGAGGTTTGAATGGAAGCGTCATTAAAATGCGCAATGAACTGCTTGCTTTCATTCATACAATTTCAAATCTGATTGTCGTAGCGATTGAAAACAATCACATCGCAAATGAGCGTATTCGTCAAGCCGGTATCCGCAAGGAACTGGAATTGGCCGCGCAAATGCAGTCGATGTTATTTCCTGTAAAACTGCCTCGTGGAAATGCCTATGAAATTCATGCGACCTATCTTCCGCATCAGGAAGTAGGAGGCGACTACTACGATTTCATTCAGCTAAACGAGCACGAGTTTATTTTCTGTATGGCCGATGTTTCGGGGAAAGGAATTCCTGCGGCATTGCTGATGTCGAATTTCCAGGCCAACCTACATGCGCTGATAAAGCATACTGATTCGCTTTCTGAATTGGTTCGCTCGCTGAACGATAAAGTGTATCAAAGTGCAAAAGGGGAGAAGTTCATTACGTTTTTTATCGGACGATACAATAGTGCCACCAGAGAGCTGCATTACGTAAACGCAGGACATAATCCGCCTTTCTTAATTCACGATAAGGTAGTTTACATGCTTAACGAAGGCAGTACAGGACTGGGAATGTTTGAACAATTGCCTTTTGTAAATCCCGGGAAAGTTTTTATTCCGGCCAACGCCGTTCTTCATTGCTACACCGACGGAGTTACCGATGTCGAAAACGATGACGAAAAAGAATACGGCATGGATCGCCTTCGCGAATTTTTCACCGGTCGCACAACGTTGCACGATATGGAAGAACTCCACCGTCAGCTCGTTGCCGCCCTCTCCGCTTTCCGACAAAGCCGGAATTATACGGATGATATTACTTTGTTGAGTTGCTTGTTCAGGTAACTTTTTTTTTGTTGAAGATTGTCTGTTGGGCGGATTAGGGGGCTGCTGAGTCGGAAGGTAGTTCAAGGTTCAAGGTTCAAGGTTCAAAGTTCAAGTTCAAAGTTCAAAGTTCAAGGTTCAACGTTGATTGAAAAGCCCACGTTTACTAATTACTAATTACTAATTACTAATTACTAAATTCCAAGCTGCAGCCTCCGTCGATCAACCCTGCCCCTTTTCCTCCCCATAAACATAAATATCCAGCGCAACAATCATCGAGATAAAGGCCCAGAAAGGGACGGCGAGTTTGTCGGTGTCTAAAAAGTTGTTCAGGGTTCCGTGAATAAAGTACGTGACGAGGCCAAGCAGTAGAGCAAGAGTTAGTCTTTGAGTACTTCGGTTTTTGGATTTAGAATAAATTATCGTTGCTCGGTAAATGACGACTACGACGAGGATGATCATAGCAACCATTCCCAGTACACCTTGTTCGGATAATGGTCCGATGAACTCGCTGTGTGCATTTCCCATATCGCCGGCATTGGTACTGATGATCGTCATTTCGCTGGCCTTTTGGAAAGGAGCGTAGTTGAATTGGTAAGTACCGGGACCCCATCCCCAGAAAGGTCTGAGTTTCCACATACGAATCGCGCAATTCCATCGGTTGATACGTTCAAGATTGGACGCGTCGGTAGAGATATTGGAAATGGATTGAATATGCTTGTTGAAATCTGTCGCCGAATCCTGACGGTTCTTTTCGAGCTTCATCATGATGTCAGTTCGCATCGATAGGAACACAATCAATAATCCGAGACTGACGGTAAGAACAGTATAAAACTTGATTCGAAACGATAGACGAAGAACAGTGCAAATACAACAACCAGACTCAGCCATGCTGCGCGAGTGTAGCTAAGAATGATGGCTGTAAAAAGCAATATGACCGCCAGGCCCGAAAGCGTTCTTTCTTTGAAGGAGTTTGTGTGATCTCTCCAAAGGTGAATTACCGGAGGTATAAAAAGCGCCAATACAGCTGCGTAAGCTGTGTGATCATTATAAAATGGTGTCATCACCCAGTGAGCTGCTTTTTGTGTCCAGCCATTTTGAGCATGTTGGGTGATTGTGTAGATAATGACAATGCAAAGGGAAGAAAGATAGAGCCAAATGAAGCGCTTAATGTTTTTCTTCTCTTTGAAGAGCTGAGTTCCTAAGAAATAAACAGGAACAATAAACCACAATTGTGAAAGGAGATGCTTAAAGCTGACGATAGGAAACGAGCTTGTTAGAGATGTTACAAGCGTCCAGCCCAGCAGAAAGTAAATTGCATATGAAACCGGATGGTTAAGTACTCTCTTATCGAATTTTCCTTCGAAGATGAATTTAAAAGCGAAAAGAAGAAGCACACCGAATAGAAGTGGTTCGGAAGGCAAACTCAAAGCCGGTCCGCTACTCTTATCGTTGAGAACGATAGCAAGAGGGGTTGCGAATGCGACAATGTAGAGAATAACGTCGAGAGAGAAAATAGCAAGGTAGACAATGCCTACAAGAAGAGGCAATGCCGCAAACCAATACATTTCTTGTGTGAGGAATCCGATGCTCAGAGCAAGAAATGAAAAGATAAGGCCGTAAAACCAGCGTATTTCTATCTTATCCTGCACCTTAGTTCTTATTTGCGATTTCTTTTTTCGAATAGAAAACAAGAATGATCATAAACGCCATCAGTAAAGATGAGAATACCGAGATCACGACAATCAACCAACGGATAGGGTAGGCTTTCTTGTCGGAAGGCTCAGGTGGCGTTACAACGTTTGCATAAGTAAGCTTTTTGAAAACGTCGCGTGCCGAATTTTCATAGGCAGCTTTTAAGTCATTGTATGATCCGCGAACTCTCCAGAGATGCTCGTTAAGTGAATTTACCTCTGCACCTTTATCCTGGAGATTTGTCATCATTGATTTCGCTTCAACAGCAGCTTTTGAGCCCGGATTTGAAAGTCCACGAAGGTAAGCTCGCGTTGCTTCTTTTGCCTGTTGTTTAAAATCAAGAATGCCGTAATTCACCTGGTAAGTATGGAGGAGAGTTTCCATCGAATCCATTTCTGCTTTTTTAGCATCCATTTGATTCTTGGTGATAACCATAACCTCCATCGATTTTTCAGCCTGAAGCTGACGTGCCTTGATGTTGAAATAATGAATAATAGAGTCTGCAATTTGAGCAGCTATCATCGGGTCAGTATCGTACACGGTAACTTCCATCGATTCGTATTCCGTTTTCTTGATGATGATGTTTTCATCATACATACGGTAAACACTCGTCTTAAAGGAGCGATCCTTCGTGGAGTCGATGTCGTAGTGTTCGAGGAGGTGGAAGTTTTGAATGATCTTCTCTCTGATCATTGACGACTGTGTAATCTGAAGCATTTGCTCAGTTGCACTCTCAGTAGAATATGCAATCAAATTTGATGGATAAACTACAGCAGTCGACTTGAACTTAGGCTTGATGAAAGTCGGCGAAGAAAAGATGATGGATGCAAGTAAGCTAATACCTGCAACGATAAGCAATTGCTTCTTCCACTGATTTAATAAATTGATAAGCTCAATCGAGTTTAGAAATGAATTATTCATTGATGTATACTACCGGTTAATATTTAATTATTGATTTCTTTAATTTTTCTGAATGCAGTAATGACGATGATGGAAGTTCCGAATGTTCCCATTAAGGTTAACAAAATAATCAACCATCTGATCGGATATGATTTTCTTTCAGCTTTAACCGCTCGGTTAACGATGAATTTATGTGTAAGATTTTCATTGGCATCAACTCGCGCTTTGTCGAGCTGAGTTTTCAATTTGGCAAGTTCCTGGCGGTCGAGTATAACTTCTGAATTAAGGGAAATGCTGGTTCCGCCATATTGAGCAAGATTTTTTAGTTGCTCATTGAGACTTTTCATTTTAGCTGCTGAACCCTGAATACGTGCTTTTGTGCTGATGATGGATGTGTCGTTTTCCGGCTTGTATTTTTCAAGCACTTTTAAACTGGCAGTCTCATTTGTGAAAATATTTTGGGCATTGGTGTATGCATTGGAAAGAATTTCCGACTGTACACTGTAGTCCATTATTCCCATCTGGCGAAGAGTCTGAAGTGAATCTTCCTTTTGTTTTAATTCATTTTTCTTCGAATCATATTCGCTCTGAACAATACTGAGTACTTCTGTTGCACGAGAACGTTGGATCTTCGTTTTCATTGAATCGACTAATGCAGCGATGTCGTTGGCAATGTCTGCAGCTGTCTGAGGGTCTTTATCGAGCACATCAATTCGTACCGACATAAATTCAGTTCGGGAAAAAGAGATGTTGTTCTTGAACTCGTCGTAAAGCGCCGTTTGAGGGTAGGATCCGGAAGCGTCGATGTCGTAATGATTCATCAGGTCGTATTTCTGAATAATCGTACTGCGGATTTCGTCGGAGTTCAGAATCTGCAACATTTGTTCAGCTTGCTCTTCTTCGCCGAAGGCAAGGATGTCTTGCTTCTCGGACGGAGAATCGTCGAGAATGGCTTTACTGAGTGAATTGGTAGCGGAAGGGAAAAAGATGACTGACGATTGGTACTTCGGCGTGATAAACCAAGGACTTGAGAAAACAATGGAGGCGATGAGCGAAATAGAAAGCGCCACAAGCAAGGGTTTCCGCCATCTGACCACTAGGATCAGTAAACTGGTGGATTCCAGGTAAGCTGTATCCCGGGCCTTTTGAAACATCGTTTATTTGGAAATTTTATGAGGGCCTCAAAGGTAGAAAAGGAAATCAAAGAATAAAACCTTTTTTTAGGGTTTAAAGCTTTCATTTACAGTGAGATAAGTTAAAGTTGACTTATGAGTTAATATGTAGTCTTTACTCTGTAGTCTTTAGCCCGCAACTCGCAACCCGTAACTCGTAACCCGCAACTCGCAACTCGCAACCCGCAACCCGCAACCCGCAACCCGCAACCCGCAACCCGCATCCCGCCTTACTCCTCGTACTTCAAAATCCGATAAATATTCCGGATGCTGATCAGCTTAGTCGCCATGGCCACTGCAAAGCATCCCGAAGCTGCAATCACAAATCGGCTGATCCAATTCATTTGCAATTGGTAGACCGACCAGTTGATTACAATGCACAAATGATGAAGGCAAAAACACTGGCGATCAGTTTCACATTTGTTTTGAAAGCAAAGGTCTTTTAGACATGATAATTTGAGCACCGGCTGTAAAAAGTTGCGTGCAGATCGAAGAGATAGCAGCTCCAACAGCTGAAAATCGTGGAATTAAAATCAAATTCATAACCACATTGATAACCATACCCGTGCTGGCCATGAAATTCATCTGACGCATATTTCCGTTTGCCGTCAGCAACGTTCCAAAAATGTACGAAGTCGAAATCGGAACAAAGCAACACATGAGGATTTTAAACACATTTGATGATTCTTCGATGTGATCCCCGCTGTAAAGCAGATTCATCAAATCATAGCTAAAGAAGAAACAACAAACAGCAACAACCATGGCCGGTATCACAAGAAGTGAAAACGACAAGCGTACCATTTCTTCGACGCTTTGTTTTAGTTTTATCATTCGCGCAAAAATCGGAAGTAATAATCCGGAGAAAAGGAAAGCAATCATATTCGCCGAATCTAGCAAACGATAGGCAGAAGCGTAAATTCCTGCTTCATTTGCACCCACTCGGAATGGAAGCATTCGCTCAAGCATGACTCCGTCGATACGATTGTAAAACGTCATCAACAGCACGAGCACTGCATACGGATACGACTTTTTCAAAATCATCAAAAAGAAAGGCCAGCGCCAGTGGAGGCGACGGATCTTTGCTTTCTTCATGACTACAAAAAGCGTAATAATTGTGGTGACCACATACGCAAATGTCTGGGCGTAGATGAACCAGCGTAAATCGAAACTCCCTTTTTCTTTGTGAGTCATCAGCAATACTCCGCAGATGATTATCATGATCAGTCGGTCAAGAACAGAAATGATACTATCCGTCTTAAATAAATGCAAGCCTGCCAGATTGGAGCGAAGGTAGAGAATGAACGAGATGAGAACCTGGTTAAAAATTACGGTCACCAAAAGCTTCATCATATCCGGTGTGTAACCGATAATGAGTCCGCCGATAATCGTAACGATGGCGAATAATCCCGCCAGCAAAAAACGAAGCACAATAATGCTCGAGAGATGTTTGCTGAGTAAATGATTATTCTGACTAATATTTTTATTGTTGAAATTGGTGATCCCGAAATCAAGCAGGATGTTTAATAAAAACGAAAAATTGAAAATCGCGTAGTAAAAACCGTACTGCTCTGTTCCCACTGCATTTTGCACCATCCGGTCAATTCCCAGAATCCAAAACGGCTTTATCAGCAGATTTAGAACGAGGACTAAAGCAAGATTGGTGACAAATTTTTTCTGCATAACTTATTGCGGCCGCAAAGGTAGTTTTTTTGGTATTGAATATTGAAGATTGAAAATTGAATATTGATTGCCGTACGCTTCGTTAGAAGCCCATCTTCAATATTCAATATTCAATTTTCAATCACCCGTCATTTCCGTTTCTCGTAACGACAAAGCCCCTCTTCCAAAAAGCCCTTGTAAGTCTCAATGTTTGGCGTATAACCTCTCGGCTCAGCTAAAATTTTTCCTTTGTTGTCGAGAAGCACGTAGTAGGGTTGAGAGTTTGTCTTGTATTCGAAAGCTTGTTTCTCGCTCCACTTGTTTCCGGTGGTTTCGATATGCTTTCCGCTAAATGTTGAAGTGTACTGTTCTGAAACAGGTAGTTTTCCTTTGTCATCAACGTAAAGTGAAATCAGAACATAATTTTCGCGGAGAATTTTTAAGATGCGTGGATCGCTCCAAACATTATCTTCCATCTTTCTGCAATTCACGCATGCCCATCCGGTAAAATCGACCATGGCCGGTTTGCCTTGTGCCTTAGCATATGCCATTCCTTCATCGTAGTCGTGGAAGCAATTCAAGTCATGCGGACATTCTTCCGATTTGCCCGTTTGCCATTCTTTGTAAAACTCAGGTGGCGGAAAACCGCTGATCATTTTCAATGGAGCACCCCAAACTCCCGGAATCAGATAAATGGCGAAAGAAAAGAAGAGGAGTGCCGACATTAAACGACCAATAGAAATGTATGGCTCGTCGTTATCGTGCGACAAACGAATTTTTCCGAGTAAATAAAATCCTGTCATCGATGAAATGACAATCCATAGCGAGATGAAAACTTCGCGTTTGAGAATTCCCCAATGGTAAGCGAGATCAACATTCGACAAGAATTTTAACGCGAGTGCTAATTCAATAAATCCAAGGGTGACCTTCACTGTGTTCAGCCATCCGCCTGATTTAGGAAGCGAATTTAACCAGCCCGGAAATAGGGCAAAGAGTGCAAAAGGAATGCCAGTGCGAATGAGAAGCCCGTCATTCCGAGAATCGGGCCTAAATAACTTTGTCCGTGTGCTGCTTCAACAAGTAGTGTTCCGATAATCGGACCTGTACAAGAAAAAGAAACGAGCGACAAGGTAAATGCCATGAAGAAAATCCCAATCAGTCCGCCACGATCACTTGCAGCGTCCGCTTTGTTCACGATAGAACTTGGCAGCGTAATTTCAAATGCTCCGAAGAAGGATATTGCAAAGATGACGAAGATGACAAAGAAGGATAGATTGAAAAATGCATTCGAAGAAAGATCATTGAGTGCATCTGATCCCAGGGTTACGGTTACTAAAAATCCCAGTGTCACATAAATAACAATGATCGACAGGGCATAGATCAGTGCATTCCGGATTCCTTTAGCGCGACTTCCGCTTCGCTTCGTAAAAAAACTAACTGTCATTGGTATCATCGGGAACACGCAAGGTGTAAGCAGGGCTAAAAATCCACCGAGCATTCCGGCAATAAATATCGCAATCAACGATCGTTGACTTTTATTATCAGGTTTACCTTCGACAGTTCCACAGCCTGCTTCCAGTTCACCATCGTTTTGTTTGATAGTGTCCATTGCAGGTTGTGCAATAGCTGCGGTTTGTTGAGTATCTACAATAACAGGAGTAACAGCACCTGAGGCATTTCCGATTTTAAATGAGAATGTTGTGTCGCCCTGTACGCACACTTCTTTACAAGTCTGCCAGAAAATAGAGCCTTTAATTTGAGCGTCGCCTTTAACTTTTATCTTTTGATAAAGTGTGACTTCTTTGTCGAAGCTGAAAACCTGAACCATGAAAATTGAGTCGTACTCAATATGAGGTTTCGGTTCTACAACCTTTCCGATCAGTTCGTAATTCTTATTCGACTCAAACGTAAATTTCATCGGCATCGAACCACCGTCAGGAGTAAACTGCGAGTAGAGGTGCCATTCAGGATCCAGCTTAACCTTAAAGAAGAGGGTGTAGATTCCATCTTTTCCTTCATCTTTTGAAAATGTCCATTTGGCCGGATGAACCATCTCAGCAAATGAAGTCGAAACAAATAGGAGGAAAATCCAGAGGGCTGTAAGTCGTCTGATCATATCGTTTGAAAGGGAAAATGAGAACGGTTAAATCCAACTTCTATTCACCCTGTGCGCACGAATTTAGAAAATTTTCACTCGCCGAACCACGTAAAAACGTCATTTAATTGCAGATTTTGCTTTTGTCCGGCATTCACGTCGCGAATCATCTTGCCTTCATGTAATTGGACCAATCTGTCGCCGTATTTCAGCATATCTTTCATCTGATGAGTGACCATAATAGCCGTTAATTTCATCGATTTTATGATCTCAGAAGCCAGCTCCATGAGCAAGGCAGCCGTTTTTGGATCTAAAGCCGCAGCCGGCTCATCCAAAAGCAAAAGTCGGGTGTCGTCCATCGTTGCCATCAGCAAGGTCAGGGCTTGTCTTTGCCCGCCCGATAGCGTCCCCATATTCTGATCCAGTTTTTTCTCAAGTCCCAGATTCAGCTTAGCAATCTTTCCTGAAACTTCGGCCCGAAATGCCTCTCCGGTTCCGATTCGGAGGCCTTTCTTACGTCCCCGTATAGCAGCCAATCGGAAGTTCTCGAGAATACTGAGTTCCTGCGATGTACCTGCCAGAGGATCCTGGAAAATCCGGGCAATCCATTTGCTGCGCTCGTAATCTTTCAATCGGGAAATGTCTTTACCGTCGAGCAGAATTTCTCCTTCGTCAGGATGAATTGTTCCGGCTAACAAATTGAGTAAAGTCGATTTCCCTGATCCATTACTTCCGATGAGAACAACAAATTCGCCATTTTCAATTTTCAGATTGAAACGGTCGAGTAGTTGAATCTCATTCGCCGTCCCTTTGTGGAATGTCTTCGATATGTTGCGTAATTCGATCATGAGGCGCGACGAAGATTAGGAAGACTAACAACGAGCAGTACAAAAAGAGCGACTACCAATTTCAGATAAAGCGGATCGATTCCAATAGATAATGTAAACGCAAGGATAATTCTAAAAATAATACTTCCAAGAATAACTCCGAAGAGCAAAAGAATAATGTTTTGCGATTTGAAAATTGTGAGTAGAATATTTCCGATCATGACAGAACCCAACCCTAAAATAACAATACCGATTCCCATATTGATATCGGCAAAACCCTGAATCTGTGTGATCAGACAACCGCTCAATGCCGTTAAACCATTTGCCAGAGCGAGCCCGATTATTTTCATCCGATCCGTATGAACACCTAAAGCGCGAATCATTTTTTCGTTATTCCCTGTAGCTCTCATCGCCAGACCGAAATCTGTTTTTAATAACCATGTCAGAAAAAGAAAAATGACGGCGGTGAAAAAAAGCAGGAAAGTCATTTGTGTTGCTGCTTCACTCATTCCGAAATTAAACATCGTAAAAAGTGAGGGCGTTTGAATGAGTGGAATGTTTGATCGACTCATCAAGGCGAGATTCACTGAATAGAGTGCCGTCATTACCAGAATGCCGGAAAGCAGTGCGTGAATTTTTAGTTTGGTATGGATGAATGCTGTGATCGCTCCTGATAAACTGCCGGCAACGAAAGCCATCAATAAAGCAAGGAGGGGAGATGTGCCTGATGTCAGCATTATTGCTGTCACTACACCGCCGAACGTAAAACTTCCGTCTGTCGTAATATCGGGAATGTTGAAGATGCGCATGGAAATAAAAATTCCCATCGCCATCGCAGCAAATCCTAATCCCAGTAAAATGGCAGTAGTATAGAAGGCCATTGGCAGTTTTTATTTCACTGCCGTAAATGTACTATCGAAAGTGATTCCGAAAAAGCTTGCTTTAGATTGGTTATACACACGATGACGCACGTTTACGATTTCCGGCTTCAGATCACTCACCGGCTTGCCTTTCAGATATGCCGCAGCCTGCTTCCCGGCTTGAAATCCCCACTGATACATATCGGCACCAAATCCTGCAGTTGCGCCGCGTGCTACCAGTCCTTCTTCGCTGGTAAAGACCGGAACTTTCGCCTCATCGCACGTCTTTACGATAACCTCCATAGATGAAAAAACCGTGTTGTCGGGTAAGGCAAAAAATACATCTATCTTTTTTGAAAGCAACGATTGTGTAACCAGCTGTGTTTCGTTAGAATTGTTGACGGGTAATTTTATTACTTCCATGCCGACGGCTCTACACGCATCTTCAATTCGTTTCAATGCATCAACTGACTGAGGTTCGCTCTGATTAAATATCGTTCCTACCGTTTTTGTATTCGGTAAAACTTGTTTGATCAGAAAAATAGCTGTGTCAATGTAGTCAAGCGTCTCATAGGCGCCGAATAAATTCTCGGGAGCCTTGCCGGTCGAATCTGTCAGCTTCGCAATATCCGGGCGAGGGGAGACCATCATGAAAATCGGAATGCGCTTTGTGCGTTGAACGGCAGTGATTGTCGAAAGAGTCGGATTCGTCGCAATCAGTTTTACGTCTTGTGAAATCAAATAATCGCACGCCTGTAACAAAGTTGGCTGATCGCCTTGCGCATTTCGATAAATGATGTCGATATTCTTTTCGTCAAATCCGCTTTCAGCGAGAGCGTCGTAAAATCCTTTGCGGGCTTTGTCGAGGGTTTCGTCTTTTACTAAATCAAGAAAGCCGATAGCAGGCTTGCCTGACTTGGAATTGCAACTAATGAGTAATGGCAGAACTAGAAATAAAAATAACCGTTTCATAAATTGAGATGAGTTTTCTTAGTGTCTTAGTGTCTTAGTGGTAAATTTTAAATAACCACTAAGACACTAAGGCACTAAGATTATTACCAAGATCCACCGGCGCCACCGCCCCCCGACATACCGCCCCCGAATCCTCCAAAGCCGCCGCCGCCACCGCTTCCGCCACCCCAGCCACTGCCTCCGGAGAATCCTCCCCATGAGCCACGGCTGCGTCGTGATGCAGCGTTGAGCAACGTCCAAGCAGCCCAGAAGCCGAGGCCATTCATTCGGCCGTAATTGGAGACGCGTCTAAATTGGGCAAAGAAAATTATGATAGCAATGAAGATGAAAAGGATGAATGGGAAAATCCCAACATCTTTGCTTCGTTTTCGGCCGGCTTTGTATTCGCCTTTTACAATTTGCATGATGCTCGTTGTTCCAGCATCAACACCTCCGTAAAAATCGCCTGCCTTAAATCTTGGTGTAATGTCGTTTTCAATAACTCGCTTGCACATGGCATCGGTCAGAGCACCTTCTAATCCATACCCGGAGGTAATCCATAGTTTGCGGTCTTCCTTTGCAATAAGTAAAAGTGCACCATTGTTTTTTCCTTCCGCACCAATTTTCCATCTGTTGAAAAGCTGAACGGTATAATCGGAAATATCATAATTGCCGACAGAGAGAATGATGACAACAGCAATTTGCGTCGAAGTGGAATCATCGAAGGCAACGAGCTTTCTTTCGAGTGCCTGCAATTCATCGGGCGATAAAGTGCCTGTGAAATCACTTACAATCGTATTCGGTCGGGCAGGGAAGTCGCTGTCGTCCGCAAAAGTGGTGAGTCCGGTTGCAAAAAACGCAAACAGACTTAGCAGTAGTATTCGGATAGCTTTAGCCACGGCTGTTAGTTGTTATTAAATACGATTTCGTCGGATAATTCATTCTTATCGTTGCTCTGATAAGGGAAGTGTTTTTGTAAGGCATCTCCCGACATACGAATACCTTTCGACAGGCCGGCGACAAATTCGCCTTTCTTGAAGTGTTCGGCCATGATCGATTTTATTTCGTTCCAAAAATCATCTTTCACCTTTGCATGTATGCCTGCATCGCCGATAATGGCAAATTGGCGTGAATCAAAAGCGAGATAAAAGAGGACGCCATTGCGATCTTTCGTATTCTGCATTCCCAATTGAGAAAAAACAAATGCGGCACGATCCAAAACGTTCTCGCCGCATTTGTCTTCAATGTACAGACGAATTTCGCCTGAAGTATTTTTTTCAGCTTCAGCAATGGCAGCTGTAATAACCTTGCGGTCCTCAGCAGTGAATTGATCGCTTGCAGCCATTAGAATTTTACCGTTGGAGCTTTTTCAGTTCCCTGATCAGCGTTGAAGTATGGGTAATCTTTAAAGCCGAAGATAGATGCAATGATCACACGTGGGAAACGCTGACGTCCCGTGTTGTATTCTTTTGCAGCTTCGTTGAACTGACGGCGTGATTCAGTGATGCGATTTTCAGTTCCTTCGAGTTGTGACTGAAGATCACGGAAAGCGTCAACAGCTTTTAACTGAGGGTAACTTTCTGCTACCGCCAGCAAACGGCCTAATGCTCCGCTCACTTGTTGCTGAGCAGCCTGGAATTGCTGGAGCTTTTCAGGAGTCAGATCGTTGGCGTCGAGATGCACACTTGTTGCACTCGCACGTGCCTGGATAACGGCTTCGAGCGTTCCTTTTTCGAAATCAGCTGCGCCTTTAACCGTACTCACCAGATTAGGGATGAGGTCAGAACGACGTTGATACTGTGTTTCAACATTCGACCAGGCCGATTTAACGGTTTCGCGAGAACTAACTAATCCATTGTAGCCGGAAATCAGGAAGAGAACGACTACGCCGAGGATTATCCAAATCAGGTATTTTTTCATAGAGAGATATTTAATGTTTAAGTGGTTTGATTTAATGACGAATGAGCAGACGGAATATTTTATGCCGTAGTCAATTCCCGTAAAACTTTTTCAAGTTCAACCGGACGCTGGGTTCCGATCCGGTAAGGGGTACCGTTAGTGTCGGTAATTTCTACTGCCTCATTCCCCCCGGTGTAAAAGCGAACAAGGCCGCTCAGGTGGAGGTTAAATACGGCATTATTCAAGTGATAACTGCTGTATTTTTTTCGTTCTACTTTCACAATGTCTTTCAATTCGATACTTACTCGTCTGGTAGTCCATAAACCATCAAGTTCGATATAAGTTTTAAAAACACGAATTTTCAGGTGAAGGACAAAAAGCAAAAGGATGCTGATTACAATGATGATCACGCCAAGTAAAAAGAACAAATCGCCGTTGTGATTATTCGTTACTTTCCACCAGTACAGGCCAAAACAAAAAAGTGCCAACGATAATCGACGCAACATACTAAGCTGATTGTAGCCTAAGTATTGTTTCTCTTCAAATATCGGTGTCTGCTCTGTGCTCATCACAAATCTCTATTTTCAAAACTGAGTGTGTGTCGGAAGTGATCTTAAAACGGTCGTCAATCCGATGTCCCAAGATACAGACAATGTTTTGTCCCGACAAGAGGACGAGGGTCATTTCTTTATCGAATTTATTCACCTTCCGGTCGATCAGAAAATCGCTTACTTTTTTGCGTCCTTTCATGCCAAACGGGTGGAACGAATCGCCCGGCTGCCACTTTCGAACGGTCAGCGGAAACGTCAGTTTGCCCGCGTCAACCGCATGGATATTGGTCTCTCTCGGAATATGGTCGAGCCGCTCGGCATTGAGGAATTGAAGGATATATGACTTGCCACCACGACGGAACTCCGTAGGAATCAGGTCGATCTCTAAGGTGTCGGACTCGTATTCCTTTCCGGTCTGCAAAATGAGCTCGTCCCGGTCGAAAAGCAGGCGGAATTTTCCGGAATGGAACACCTTTCCGGCCGATTGTGCTGCCAAAATCCGATGGCTATCCAGATTGGTAATTCCATATGAATGGAGCAGGAGCGAGAGGAAGCGATCCGGCGATTCCTGCTTCCTTAATTTGTTCAGTGGAATGGCCTCGTTGTGATCATTCAGTCTTCTGACGTTATTCTTTTTCCATTCGTTTAGATTCTTCCGGATAAAACCATCGATGAATTCAAAATAACCCATCACGTCCTGAATCTTTTCGTCGAACTTAGTTTCGTTCGCCTTAAAATAGGGCAGAAGATGATGACGAAGAGAATTTCTCAGATAAGCGTCATCGGCGTTCGAAGAATCCTCTCGAAATTTGATTTTCTTTTTCTTCGCCCAACTTTCTATTTCTGTGCGACCGGCAAAAAGTAACGGTCGAATAATTTTGCCATTCTTAACAGGAATGCCTTTCAGTCCGGCTGTTCCGGTTCCGCGAATCAGATTGATGAAAAAAGTTTCGGTCGAATCGTCGCGATGATGTGCCGTTGCGATAACGTCGTAGTGGAAATCGTGTCGGATTTTTTCAAACCATTCGTAGCGTAAATTCCGTGCTGCTTCCTGAACAGAAAGCTTATTCTTTTTCGCAAATTCTTTTGTCCGGAATTGAACGGTGTGAAATTCAACGCCCAGTTTCTTCGCCAGCTTTTCAACAAATAGCTGATCTCCGTCCGACTCTTTTCCGCGAAGCGAAAAATTGCAGTGAGCAATGCCAAATGGAATTCCACTCTTGGCAAAAAGATGGGCCATCGTCGTTGAGTCAAGTCCGCCACTTACCGTCAAAAGTACTTTGCCGCCTTTTCTGACGAGTGATTTTTCACGGATAAAAGCGAGAAAATTTTCGGACAACGATCTGGCCATGGATTCTTATTGAGCTAAGTTAAAAAAGGCGCCGGCTTTTAGCAAGCATTCTTCGTATTCCTTCTAAGCCTTTGATCCGATGGTAATAGCGCTTCCGGCCATGTAGGAAAGATATCCATTCTCGCTGTTGTAAAGCATGCTTCGAATAATCACATTCAAATCGAAATCGCCACTTGGCATCATGTATCCGACGCTGCCTGAATACCAGCCGCGTTTTGTTTTTTCGTTCTCTTCGATAATTTCCATCGCGCGAATTTTCGGCGCTCCCGTCATTGATCCCATCGGGAAGCTTGTTCGGATAACATCGGCCGGATGAAAACCATCACCTTTTTCCGAAACAATCGTCGATACCATCTGATGCAATTGCGTATAAGTTCTGATTCCGAAAAGTTCTTCCACTCGAACACTTCCACGAGCAGCCGTTCTCGACAAATCATTTCGCACCAAATCAACGATCATGACATTTTCCGACTGCTCTTTCGGATCGTGTTGTAATCTGTTCTTGATTTCCGAATCTTCTTCTTCGCTTTTTCCGCGTCGTGCCGTTCCTTTGATCGGTTGTGAAATGAGTTTGTGTCCTCTTCCGGCCAAATATCTCTCCGGGCTAGCCGAAAGCAAATAGCTCTTTCCGTGTTTTAAAAAGACACTAAAAGGCATTGGTGAAAGTGAATTCAGTCGGAGGTAGGAGTAGATCGGGTCTATCGTTGCTTGCTCGGAAAAAAATTCCTGGCAATAATTCATCTCGTAAATATCGCCACGCTGAATATGATCTTTGATATGATTAACGGCCGTGATGTAATCCGCTCTCTCAACTCTCGAACGAATCGAATACGAATCTTCCTGCTTCGGCCGGAGTTCAGAATGGAGTATATCGTTCAGCATCGACTGAGGATTGATTTCCTTTTCACTCTCGTCGAAATGGAAACTGATTTCGTCGCCTTCGATGCTGACTAAATATCTTGGACGTACAATGAGAAATTCCGGGTTGTTTAACCCATCGTAATTCTCTGAAGAAAGTTTTTCAATCTTATTCTTTAAATCATATGAAAATAGTGTGATCAGCCAGTCTTTCTTCTCAGTATGTACTTTCTTCAAAAGCGCAAACGGATCGTCAGATGTCGTAAAACATTCCAATTCCCCGCAAGCCATCAATAAATCAAAGCGATGGTATGCATCCTGATTAGGAATGATGCCGGTATTACTATTTAACAAAGCACAGAATTCAAACCGCTCTCCCCAAGCCAACAATTGCTCAGCCGATACGCCTTCCGTAAGATGCCTGCTGACAATTTTCCTCATCACTCCTTAGTGCCTTAGTGTCTTAGTGGTATATTAAACTTAAGTGTTCTTCTCGTGAACTTAGTGAACTTAGTGTTTAAAAAAAAACACTCTCAAAAATCTACCCCAAAATAAGCTTCTTCATCCCCTCAATCCACCTAGGCGAATCATTCAAACTCTCCACTAACTGCAATTTCTCCCCGCCATGCTCTTTAAACAAGTCGCTATATTCAACGCCTAGCTCGTGTATCGTTTCAAGACAATCACTCACAAATGCAGGAGCGAAAATCAAAATTTTCTTGTCGCCCTTTTTAGCTCGCTCACGAATCACATCGTCGGAATAAGGACGAATCCACGGCGTCTTGCCAAGGCGTGACTGAAAACTGATCGTATATTTCTCTTTCGGAATTCCCAGCGCTTCGGCAAGTTTTCGTGCCGTTTGATGACATTGCGCACGGTAGCAAAATGCATTTTTGTCAGTCAGAGTATCGCAACAATGATCTTTCATGCAATGGTCCTGCGTGTCACCCTTTCGGATTTGTCGCTCCGGTAATCCATGGAAGCTCATCATTACATGATCGTATTCGTTGTAATTGTATCGCTTTCCAACTTCGGTAAATGATTCGATAAATGCAGGATGATCGCAGAAGCTATTGATAAATTCTATTTCCGGAATAATTTCCCACTTGCTGATAATGCGCATTATTTCTTCGTGAACGGAACCTGTCGATGCCGATGCATACTGTGGAAATAAAGGGAGGACGATTATTTTCTTGTAAAAATTCTTATGAAACTTCTCCAGCGCTGAAGCAATCGATGGACTTTGATAACGCATAGCCATTTCCAAATGGTATTCGTTACCCAATTTATCGCGCAACAATTTTTCCTGTTGTTCGCTATAGTAGAGTAGAGGGGACTTTCCGTCTTTCCGCCAGATCTCCGAATATAATTTCGCCGACTTCGAAGCGCGAAACGGAACAATGATCAGATTTACGAGCATCCATCTCCCCAATGGAGAAATGTCGATCACTCGCGGATCATTCAAAAATTCGCTCAAATATTTTCTGACATCCGGAACCGAAGCACTGTCCGGTGTTCCAAGGTTTACGATAAGGACTCCTGTTTTCATTTTGGGCTCTTTTTTTTTATTGAAGATTGAAGATTGAACATTGAATATTGGCGATTCGGAAAGTGTTTGCCAAATTTTCAATTTTCAATTTTCAATTTTCAATTTTCAATCTTCAATCTTCAATCTTCAATCCTAACTGTGCAACGCTCTCCCCTCCGTCGCCGCCAAACAAGCCTCTTTAAACACTTCCGTATACGTCGGATGCGCATGGCTCATTCTTGCGATGTCTTCAGCGCTGGCGCGGAATTCCATGGCAACAACGGCTTCGGCAATCATATCGGCAACACGGGGGCCAATCATGTGTACGCCGAGTATTTCATCGGTTTGTTTGTCGGCAAGTACTTTTACAAAACCATCCATGTCCATGCTTGCACGGGCACGACCGCTGGCTTTGAAAGGAAACGAGCCTGATTTATATTCACGTTTAAGCGATTTCAATTCTTCTTCGGTAAAACCTACAGCTGCAACTTCCGGCCATGTGTACACAACACCCGGAATGAGCAAATAGTTTATATGTGGCTTTTGTCCGGCTAACACCTCGGCAACAAAAACACCTTCTTCTTCGGCCTTATGCGCGAGCATTGCGCCACGTACGACGTCGCCGATTGCATAAATGCCGGGAACATTCGTCATCAGATGTTCGTCAACAGCTATTCTTCCCCTGTCATCGAGTTTCACTCCGGCTTTTTCCAATTGTAAACCCTTCGGTGAAAGGACGTCGACCGACACTCAATAAGCAATAATCGCCTTCGAGAGTTAATTTTTTATCGGCAGGACCGTCGGCTGTCACCATTACTTTCTTCCCTTTTACCGATGCTCCTGTTACTTTGTGACTAAGATAAAATTCGAATCCGATTTTCTGCAATGACTTTTGCAACTCTTTTCCAAGGGAGCGATCCATTGTTCCGATAATAGAATCGGTAAATTCAATGACAGAAATTTTTGCACCCATTCGCGCATAAACCGAACCCAACTCAAGGCCAATTACGCCACCGCCGATAATGATCATGTGTGACGGAATCTCTTTCAGATTTAAGGCTTCGGTAGAAGTAATGATGCGATTTTTGTCAACATCAATTCCTTTCAATGCAGAAGGCTTCGAGCCTGTTGCAATAATTGTATTCTTTGTTTCGATAACTGATTTCTCATTGTTCTCGGAAACAACGGCAATTGTATTCGCCGTTTCAAAAGATGCAGTCCCGCGGATTACCTGAATCTTGTTTTTCTTCATCAGGAAATTAATGCCTTCGGTATTCTGTTTCACCACGTCATTTTTACGAGCAATCATCGCCGGCAAATCGACTTTCAGATCTTTCAGTAAAATGCCATGTGTCTTGAATGAATGAGCTGCATTGAAATAATGTTCGGAAGAGTCGAGCAAAGCTTTCGATGGAATACAGCCAACATTCAAACATGTTCCCCCGAGCGTTGCATACTTTTCGATCAGCGCGACTTTCATGCCTAATTGCGCGCAACGAATTGCTGCTACATAACCTCCGGGGCCGGAACCGATAATTGCTACATCAAATTTTTCCATCTTGTCTACAAAACATTCATTAAGAATGAGAGCGCAAATTTACGATTTATTGCCGAGGGACAGAAAAATGAGCGGACGCTACAGCCTTAAAAATGAAGCGGTTAAATGCGAGTTGCTAAAACAGCCCGATTAGTCTCTTTAAAATAAAATAAAGAAGAAGAGTCACAGTAAGGAAGGAGCACACAAAACCGATGAAATCACCGTGTTTAGCATAAAAAGTAATGATGTTATTCTTGTAAATAGTTTGTTTGATCGCATCTTCCGTCCACCATTCCATCTTCTGAACTACATCGCCACGCTGATTGATAAAACAGGAGATACCGGTATTGGCAGAACGCGCCACGCTCTTCCGGAATTCAACAGCGAGCAACCGCCCATCATTCATATGCTGGCGATAGCCGGGTGTATCGCCCCACCAACCGTCGTTGGTAATGACACCGATAAATTCAGCTGAGTCGCGCATGTATCCGCTCATAAATGCACCATAGATCGATTCATAACAAATAGATGGTGCCACACGAGTGCCTTCCATTCCGATCAGATTCGTACGATAAGGCTGAGTACCCAAAGAACCGGAAGTACCACCTTTGTCGATCGCATATTTTCCAGGAACTTAAAGAATTGCGGGTATGGCATTTTTTCAACTCCGGGAACAAGACGACTTTTATGATAGATCTGAACGGGTTCAGCGTTGCCAATGATCATGGCAGAATTATAAACGTCGAAGTAGTTTGAGCCGTTATCAAATTTTCTGGCAGTAAGAGAAATTTTTGTAGAGTCGTCGTACTCCTGAAAAGAAGTAAGTCCGGTAATGAAATTCATGTGCGGAAAGCCATCCAGGAATTTTCGAATGGTACGGACGGAGCCGTCTGTTTCAATCCGATCTTCCCAAATACCATCAGGCAGTGCAGTCTCAGGTGCAAATAAGAACTTTGTATTGCTATCGATCACCGTTGCTGATATTCGAAGAATCTTTGCCAGCTGATCCGGTCCGTTGCCATTAAACTTCTCGTTATACGGATCGATATTGGGTTGCACAACGACTACTTCGATCGGTGAGCCCTTGTCGGTATGATTGTAGTAGAGATACAACGAAAGAATAAGCGGTCCTGCCAGCAAAATAAAAACGAAGATGGAGAGGATGAATACATTGATCTTTCGGAGTTTCAAAAGCAGGTCGCAATACCATGAATTTTTGAGCAATTGAAACATCAATAAATTGATGACTAAGACCCAGAGAGAACCTCCAAGAGCCCCTGTAAATTCATACCATTGAACCCAGGAAGGGTGAGTGGCAAATACATTTCCCAGTGTAAGCCATGGCCAACTGATTTCCCAATTCAGGTGAAGGTGTTCAAAGGCTACCCAGAATAAAACGAGCACAGTATATCCTATCGCATGACCATTATTTCTTTTAACAACAAAGAAAAGTTGCCAGATAATAGCCATGAAAAAACTATTCAGACCAATGGCAACATAACTGCCCACATCGGAAGCATAATAAACCCACCAAGTTGTGAGAATATTCCACGTAAGCATGGCAATGTAAAAGTTGCCAAACATTCTCCAGGCGTTTTTTTTCTTTTTGGAAATTGCCTGAGCGTGCTCGGTGAATAGAAGAGGAACAAAGGCAACAAAGATCAACGGAGTAAATCCATGATCAGGCCATGCCAGCCAAAGCAGCAATCCGGTGAGTATGCTTGCACCGAGTGTCGGAAATGAAAATTTCAATTTTGGCATGTGTTGCAAGATGGACAAAAAAGCGAAATATCACAAGAAAAAGGAGGCATTGCCATTCCCTTTTTGTCCTTGGAAATCATCTTTTATTCATACATAAAAGAGTCGTGATGTTAATGTTAATTTCCAGCCTGACATACCGGGCACAGGGCATAGGATAGCT
The DNA here is from genome assembly GCA_016721305.1 of Bacteroidota bacterium. Classification (GTDB taxonomy): domain Bacteria; phylum Bacteroidota; class Bacteroidia; order AKYH767-A; family 2013-40CM-41-45; genus JADKIH01. The sequence continues at coordinate 397,935 of JADKIH010000002.1, read as the reverse complement.
TTTATTCCCGATTTAGGTTAAGCCGGTGAAATTAACTCTTCGGTGTTTCTTTATGAAAGTACATCGTATTAGCCTGCGCCGTACATGTAACGACAATGTCATTAAGTACAACGTGTGGCGGACGTGTCGCTGCAAAGAATACAATATCGGCGATATCTTCCGGCGTAAGTGGGGAGTAGCCTTCGTATGTCTTCTTTGCTCTCTCCTTGTCTCCATGAAAACGGACAAGAGCGAATTCGGTCTCTGCTGCTCCGGGGTCGATCGAAGTTACTTTAATGCCGTGCTCGAGCAAGTCGATACGCATACTTTTAGTAATGGCATCAACAGCATACTTTGTCGCACAGTAAACATTTCCGTTTTTGTAAACTTCCTTGCCCGCAATGGAACTCATATTGATGATATGTCCGGAACCTTCGGCAATCATCAAAGGCATAATCTGCTTCGATACGTAAAGCAGTCCTTTTACATTCGTGTCGATCATTAAATCCCAATCGGTAGTTTGTCCGTCCTGGATAGTCGATAAGCCTGCTGCCAGTCCTGCATTATTAACCAGCACATCTATCTTCTTCCAATCGTGCGGCAAAGAATCAATTGAGTTTATCGCCGCTTGCTGATCTCTCACATCGAAGGGCAGCGAAATAACTTTTGTGCCGAATTGTTCGGTCAGATCTTTTTCAATTTCCCGTAGCCGGTCTTCGCGTCTTCCGTTCAGAATAAGATGGAATCCATGCTGCGCAAACTTATAGGCAATCGATTTGCCAAATCCTGAAGTAGCGCCGGTGATAAAAATGATTTTGTTCTTTTTCATAACTCAGAAGATAAGGTGTCAGGCTTCAGCTTTTGCGAGTTTGCTGTTTTTATAGCTAAAGCCGAAATAGATCAACAGTCCTACAACCAGCCATCCTGAAAAGCCAAGCCAGTTGGTTACATTCATTTCACTCATCATGTACAGGCATGATATCAAACCTAACAACGGAATTAAAGAAAGGTTTTTAGTAATTGAAAGTACAGTCAGAAACAGGCAGGAGATAATAAAAATCCACGTTGGAATTTTATGTTTAAAGACATTCCAGCCGGTATCAAATTTTCTTGCTTCAGGAACAGAGGTTGCGTGTACGACTTGCTCATAACGGTGTTCTTCGAGTGACTGCAAATAACTTTCCAGATCGGAGTTGGCCGCAGCGAAGCCTGTCGGGTCCGACATAGCCATATCGAGCTTTACAATAGATGCTTCAGAAGGTGTCAGTCGGGAAATAAACTCGCCGGCATCAACCGTAATCGGGTCGTTTTTGAAAAATCGGATTGTATTTTCTTTGTTGTATTTGATCGACAAAAAGATGGCAAGCACAAGCAGAGGCAGCATGATGAATTTAGAATTCATATACGGTGTTCTGAATTTACGCACCGGCGGATTCTTCATCGTATCCAATTTCAGTACACCTGCACAAACCAGAACAAATGCGAACAACGTTCCGATGCTGCATAAATCGGTTACCCATGTTAGATTGAGAAATAGAGTAGGAATGGCAACAACAAATCCGGTAACTATCGTAGCGTAACTTGGAGTACGGTATTTCGGATGAATGGTAGAGAACTTCTTTGGCAATAATCCATCACGGCTCATACTCATCCAAATGCGTGGTTGTCCTAATTGGAACACGAGTAGTACGCTAGCCATTGCAACGATTGCACTCACTCCAATCACAATCGAAATCCATTTCATATCGAGTCTTTGAAAAACGAAAGCTAATGGATCGCCCACTGCAAGTTCAGTGTAGTTAACCATTCCGGTTAAAACAAGAGCAATAGCTACGTAGAGAATTGTACAAATGATAATTGCCCACATCATACCACGTGGTAGATCTCGCTGCGGGTTTTTGCATTCTTCCGCAGTAGTGCTGATGGCATCAAAACCGATATAGGCAAAAAAGACGGCAGAAACACCTTTTAAAACTCCCGGAATTCCATTCGGTAAAAACGGATGCCAGTTGGCGGGAGTTACATAAAAGATTCCAATTGAAATGACCATCAATACCACAAGCAGTTTAATTACCACCATTATGTTTCCGGCGTTTTTCGATTCTTTCATTCCTCGATAAACCAACCATGTAATGAGGATGATAATCGCCAAAGCAGGAATATCGGCAATAATATGCATGCCTAAAAAGGTAGGAGAGGAGTGATAGGCTATAAATGCGTCCTTCAGATTCGCATCCAGATTTTCGAATGCTTTACCACTTGCCATCAACGCTTCGGCATTATGATTTCCTTTCATAGCAGAAACAATGTCCATCGACAACCATTCAGGGAAATGAAAATTCGGAATTGAATTAAGCAAGCCGGTAAAATAATCGGACCACGAAATGGCAACGGTTATGTTTCCGATCGCATATTCCATAATCAATGCCCAGCCGATAATCCACGCGACAAGTTCTCCAAAGGCAACGTAGCTGTATGTGTAAGCACTTCCGGAAACCGGAACGAGTGAAGCGAATTCAGCATAAGCAAAGGCTGCAAATCCGCAAGCCATGGCGGTGAAGATGAAAAGCAAGATCACACCGGACCACCATTGGCACTGGCATTACCGATAGTGCTGAAAATACCTGCACCAACAATCGCTGCAATTCCCAATGCTGTCAGGTCTCTCACACCAAGATGCTTAGAAAGCGAAATGCCATGCGCATCTCCGTCTCCCTTCGCAGCTTGCTCCATAATTCGATCTACTGATTTCTTTCTGAATAAATCCATGCTTGTGATTTGATGTGGTTGGGTAAACAAATGTAAAAGATATTCGAAGGAGGGGGATATCTTTTTAAAGGTATTTGTCAAGAATCGGAATTCGTTTTTTTAATTTTAAAATGTCAGTTAAGTAGAGAAGGACAAACCCGAGAAACGGAAGTCCGGGAATTTTATACCTCACGATTGCTCCTAATACGGGAGTAATAAGCCCGATCAGAATAAACAAGGTGATCGTCAAGAAACAAGCCGTAAGAAACAAGGAATTCTGACTTGCTTTATTCTGCTTTCTGTAAAAGAAAATCGGTAATGAAAGCAAGAGTAAAATGAGTGTGTTTTCCGCTATTGCCAGAAGTTGAAGCGGATTGCCGCTAATGTCAAGTAAGGATGGACGTAATAGGGTGTTTGCAAAGGCATTGGGAGAATACTTAATCACCGTAATTGCATTAAAGTCGAGCAGCGGAATTTGTATCAAACTGTTGCTATGCATTAATAAAGCATAGCCATAGAAATTCCATTGTTTCCAATATAGAATGGCGGCAAGATGATATTCCGGAAAAATGTGATATACGTTAAATGCAACGACAAAGTATATCAAGTAGGAGGCAAGAAAGATATATATCGGCTTAATGCTTTCAAGCTTATTCGATAGATACCAGGCGAACAAAGCCGGAACTAACAAGGCAATAACATAAACTTTGGTAAGAAATAAAACCGCTATTCCAATGAGCAAAAAGAAGATTCGGCTTTTGTCGATTTTATCGGTCAGTAACTTGTGAAATTGATATAAAAATAATCCGAGCCCAAACAGGAGCAATCCGTCCTTCAGCAAACCGGATCCCCAAAATAGAACTGAAGGGAAAAGGAAGGTAAAGATTAAGAGTGCCTTTTTTCTTTCCGGTAATACAGAGATGAATACTTTATAAAGACAAAACAAACCGGAGAATGAAAGGAAATTCAGAAAGACAACATTCGGGTAATAATGTCCTATCGTGAATAAGCAGAAAAATGCATTAAGGCGGATAATCGTACGGTTATCATTCACGAACATGTTATTGTTTAACCAACTGTCCATTTGAAGGTAATAATGTCGTAAGTCGGCATCGTCGGCATGATATCCCGAAATCATTCTAAAAAAATCCCATGGACTATTTTTCAAAGAGCCGTAAAGAATCTTACTGTCATTAAAGAACTTAAAAGTGTCCGTGGTTTTGATGTCAGTATAGTAGTATGTATAAATGAGGCCCAGACAAATTCCGGCTGCAATTTTTATAAGGAAAATAGCCGACGGTGCCTTCGGGGAAATTCCTTCAACTTTGAAAAAGCTGAATTTCCTGATAAAAAACAGAAAAATAACGGCGTACGTAATTGTTAAAATGATCTGCATCGAATGCATTGTCCTTCTGATGGGAAAGAACGAAAAAATCCGTGTGATTTGCTAGGTTTTTCTGCGGGTTGCGGGTTACGGGTTACGAGTTGCGCAACCCGCAACCCGCAACCCGTAACTCGCAACCCGCAACCCGCAACTCGCAACCCGTAACCCGCAACCCGCAACTCGCAACCCGCAACTCGCAACCCGTAACCCGCAAACTCGCAACCCGCAACCCGCAACCCGCAACCCGCAACGCAACCCGCACTAATCTTTCAACACCCACCATTCTCCCCGCCAAAATTCCTTACTTTTGCGGCGTAAATTAACATGTCACATGTCTGATGTAATGGAACAAGCCGTCACTGTTGAAACGGCAAAAGAATTAGGCTTACTACCTGCTGAGTTTGAGCAAATTGTAAAACACTTGGGCCGAACGCCCAACTTTACCGAATTAAGTATCTACAGTGTGATGTGGAGTGAGCATTGCTCTTACAAGAATTCCATCGTTTGGCTGAAGACATTGCCGAAAGACGGTCCGCATATGCTGGCAACGGCCGGACAGGAAAACGCAGGTCTGGTGTCGATCGGCGACGGTCTGGCATGTGCCTTTAAAATTGAATCACACAATCACCCTTCAGCTATTGAACCTTATCAGGGAGCTGCAACGGGTGTGGGCGGGATCAACCGCGATATTTTTACCATGGGTGCTCGTCCGATTGCCCAATTAAATTCACTTCGTTTCGGTAATCCGGATCTGGAAAAAACTAAGTGGTTACTCAGAGGTGTCGTAAAAGGCATCGGTAATTATGGAAATGCGTTTGGCGTTCCAACTGTCGGTGGAGAAATTTACTTCGACGATTGCTATAATATCAACCCTCTTGTGAATGCTATGTCGGCCGGAATTGTGGAAGAAGGCAAAACAGTTTCTGCAACCTCGTTCGGAATCGGAAACCCGGTTTTCATTGTCGGCTCTGCTACCGGTAAAGACGGAATTCACGGTGCTACTTTTGCCAGCGGCGATTTGCACGAAGATTCGGCTGAAGATTTACCATCGGTTCAGGTTGGAGACCCGTTCACTGAAAAATTATTGCTCGAAGCCAGTCTGGAAGTTATTCAAACCGGAGCCGTAATCGGAATGCAGGATATGGGTGCTGCCGGAATCATTTGTTCCACATCGGAGATGTCGGCAAAGGGAAAGCACGGGATGGTTATTCATCTCGACAAAGTTCCGGTACGTCAGAAAAATATGCAGGCTTGGGAAATCCTTCTCAGCGAATCACAAGAGCGTATGCTCATCGTCGTGAAAAAAGGTCGTGAGAAAGATGTGTTGGCCGTTTTCGATAAATGGGATCTCAATTGTGTTCAGATCGGTGAAGTTACCGGCGGAGGTCTCCTTAAGTTTACGATGAATGGCGATCAGGTTGCCAGCGTTCCGGCCGATTCACTCGTACTCGGCGGCGGTGCTCCTGTATATGAGCGTGAATACTCAATGCCGGCTTACTATTCGCAAAACAAACGCTTCAACATTGATACAGTTGAAGAGCCGGAAGACCTGAAAAAAGTTGCTGACTATTTATTGTCACATCCGAATATCGCATCCCGTAAATGGGTGACTGAGCAGTATGACTCAATGGTTGGTACGGTAAACATGAGTACGAACAAACCTTCGGATGCAGCTGTTGTTGACATTCGCGGTACGAATAAGGCCATTGCTCTTACCGTCGATTGTAACTCGCGTTACGTTTATGCAGATCCTGAGATGGGTTGTGCAATTGCAGTAGCGGAAGCAGCACGTAATATCGTTTGTAGCGGAGGTGAGCCATCAGCGATTACCAATTGTCTTAACTTTGGAAATCCATATAATAAAGAAGTGTACTGGCAATTTGTTCAGGCCATCAAGGGTATGGGTAAAGCTTGTCGTAAATTCCAGACGCCTGTAACAGGTGGTAATGTGAGCTTCTACAATCAGAGCTCCGACGAAGGTCCGGTATTCCCGACACCGACAATCGGTATGCTTGGTGTGTTGGAAAATAAAACAGCCGAATGACGCTTGACTTCAAAAACGAAGGCGATGCGATTTTCATGATCGGTGAATCGAAAAACGATATCAACTCTTCTGAGTATTTGTATTCATTCCACGGTGTTAAAAATTCACCGGCACCTTCATTCGACTTAGATGTTGAATACAAAAATCAGAGTGTAGTGAAGCGCCTCATCAGAAAAAATCTGATTGAATCGGCTCACGATGTTTCTGATGGCGGATTGTTTATCACTTTGGCAGAATCAGCTATGCCGAACGATTTAGGTTTCAGCATCGAAACCGATTTCGATTGTCGTGCCGATGCATTCCTCTTTGGTGAAGCACAAAGTCGTATCATCGTTTCCGTCAGCCCTCAAAAGCTCGACGAATTCGTCGATGAGCTCGCAGCTGCCGATGTCGAATTCTCAAATCTCGGTACTGTAACAAACGGCGAAATCCAAATCGACGAACAATCATTCGGAACCATCACCGAAGCCAAAGCTCTTTACAACGGAGCGTTGGGGAAGATGATGGGGGAGTAGTCGATTAGCTAATTAGCTAATAAAAAAGGGTGTCCTTGAATTACAAAGACACCCTTTTTCTATTTGAATTTTTCCGCAAACAATTAGCTAATTAGCTAATTATTCAATTAGCTAATTTTTCTTCTTTTCTTCATGATCAATAAAATCCCTAAGCTTATCCGTATCCAGTCGCTTAGCGATGATGTGCTTTTATCATCGAGCAGATAAATTACCGGAGTAGAGTAGATATCGTAGTAGTTTCGGAAGTTAGTGTTGTTGTAGAGATCGGAGACGTTCAGCCATTTTAATTTGTTGTCACGGATAAACTTCTTCCATAGTTCCATATCGGATTCAATTCCGACAGCGAAGACTTCAATGCTTACGCCCTTTGTTTTTACGCTGTCGTAATATTGAGAAAGCTTCGGTACTTCAGTTTTGCAGTGGCTGCAGGTAGGGTCCCAAAAAACGAGAATGGTGTATTTTGCTTTGACATCATAAAGAGCATGTAACTTTAATGCTGTATCCGGCATGTTCATATTGTACGCAGCCTCGCCAAGGATATTTGGTTTGATCTTCATTACGCGCTCGTGAATTTTAGCTTGTAAAGTTGAATCAGCCCAGAATGCATCTTTTGTCAAGTAGTATCTTTCCGCAATGTGGACAAACACTTTGTCATAACCCATGATGTTTGAAGTCTCATAGTAGTTAGCAAGTGTAGCCACGCAATATTTAAATACTTCCTTATTGGCTCTTGCCTTTTCTATGATTGTATCAATGGCAGGAATAAGCGAATCAGGTGCAGGAACAGTTAACTGTTGAGTGTACGTTTTGATTTTGTTGTAAAGAATCGGACTGCGAAGCAAGCGTTCGTCACCGAAATCAACGTTCTCCAGATAATGTGCTTTGAAGTAGTGATATTGGAATAAAGAGTCAATCACATTTCCTTTTTCATCTTTTGGTGCTTCAGGAACATCAGGTTCTTGCATCGTCTTGATGATTTTTGCCATCAATGAATTCGGATAGTCTGAAACAATCTTCATTCGATATTCTCTGACCGATTTGTCGGCATCGGTGAGTTGCTTTTTGAAAAGAGCTGTAGAGTCCTTGTTGTTCTTGTAGGCTTCCATCTTTCCGCGAATCTCCTGAGTTTTCTTCGATGCGTCGAAAATAAATTTCTGATGATCGTTGAAGAGTTTATTTTCAACCGAGCCGGAAGTTTTCATATGTAAAACATATTCAACAGTATCGGTCTCAACCGTAAATTTCTGATCGTTTACCAATACTTCGAAATATGTTTTATTGAGAAGAATGATGAGATAGATGCCGCCGGGAAGCGTATCTGTTCCCGAAAAAGTAGCCCAGCCGTTGTGATCTGTCTTAACCGTATCACGTACGTATTGTTTTTCGCCGTAGTGATTACCCAGATATAACGTTGTGTCATTTAAACCGGCAACATGAACTTTGATTTCATAAGCCGGAGCAGCCATGAGCTGCGAAGAGCAGAGTAAGAAGAATGCAGTAATCAGAAATGGAAATGTCAGCTTTGTTATTTTCATAGTGATTTGAATGGAATGTTATTCAACCTGTTCTGTTATTTTTTGTTGCGTAAATGTACTTGAGAAGAATGAAGTATTCTTAAAGTATTTTGGTTTTTAGGCAAATATCGGGCCTTTTCAATAAAAAAAGGGGGAAATTTCCCCCTTTTTGAATGTTTTGTGCTCTAAATTAGAGATTTCCACGGATAGCCTGCTCTCTTTCAATGGCTTCGAAAAGAGCCTTGAAATTGCCTTTTCCGAACGATTTAGCTCCTTTTCGTTGAATAATCTCAAAGAATAATGTTGGTCGGTCTTCAACGGGCTTGGTGAAGATTTGTAAAAGATAGCCCTCATCATCGCGATCAACCAGGATTCCGAGTTTTTTCAATGGCTCAATATCCTCGTCAATCTTGCCAACACGCTTCAATAAATCATCGTAATAATTGGATGGTACGCGGAGGAATTCAACGCCACGTTCCTGTAATTCAGTTACCGTCTTGATCACATTATTGGTGATAATGGCGATGTGTTGAACACCGGCACCTTTGTAGTATTCAAGATACTCATCGATCTGTGATTTCTTTTTGCCTTCAGCCGGTTCGTTGATCGGGAACTTTACAAAGCCATTTCCATTAGAAACAACTTTGCTCATCAGAGCCGAATACTCCGTTGAAATATCTTTGTCGTCGAAGGTGATGATCATCTTGAAGCCCATTACGTCTTCATAGAATTTCACCCAGTCGTTCATTTTCCCTATTTCAACATTTCCTACGCAATGATCGATGTATTCAAGTCCGATAGATTCAGTTTTGAAAGTCGATTGTGCAGCTTTAAAGCCGGGCATAAACGGACCGGAATAATTTTTTCTTTCTACGAAGGTGTGTAATGTGTCACCGTACGTATGAATTGTAGCGAATTTAATTTCACCGAATTCATCTTTCAATGTTGTGGGTTGAGTGTGCGCTTTGGCGCCTCTCGACATTGTTTCGTAAAATGCTTTTTCGGCATCGTCCACTCCGAGTGCAAGTACCTTAACACCATCACTGTGTTTAAGAACGTGCTTATTGATTTCTGATTCAGGATCAAAAGAGGTAGTGAGCACGAAACGGATTTTGCCTTGCTGAAGTACGTACGATGCGCGATCGCGAACACCTGTTTCAGGGCCGGCATAAGCAACGAGCGTAAATCCGAATGCCTTCTGATAATAATATGCAGCCTGCTTGGCGTTACCAACCCAGAATTCGATATGGTCGGTTCCTAAGAGTGGAAGAAAGTCTTGTGACATGGTTTGTGGAATTGAGTTAACCCTGTTTTTAGGGTACAGGTATTTCTTTTTTTAGTACAACAAAAGTCGTGATTATGAATGAAAAAACAAATCCGCCTTTTGGGGGCGGATTTGTCAGTATTTAGCGTTTTTTAGGCGATTGAGCTGCTTTTTCTTTAGCCATCTGCTCTAATCGGGCCTGGAAGGAGGACTTCTTCACCGGCTTTTTCTTGTTCTCCTGAATCTGAGCGTGGATCTTATCTTCATCGACAAAGGCTTTGAAGAGGAACTGCTGGCCAAAACCGAAGACGTTCGAGAGGAAATAATAGTAACTCAAACCGGCAGAATAAGAGTTGAAGAATCCAAGGAAGAGAATTGGCATCAGATACATCATCCACTTCATTTGTGGATTTGTAGCTGCTGTCATCTGCATATTCATCTTAGTATAAATGAGAGTAGATACCGTCATCAATAATGTAAAGAGACTGACGTGATCACCATACCATGGAATGTGGAAACCAAAATCGAAGATAGAATCGTACGTAGAAAGATCGTGTGCCCAAAGGAAGCTTTGCTGACGCAATTCGATAGAGGCAGGGAAGAATCGGAACATCGCAATCAAAATCGGCATTTGCAATAAACCCGGAATACAACCGCCAAATGGATTTACTCCGGCTCGTTTGTACAATGCCATATTTTCCTGTTGCAATTTCATCGGATCAGAGCCATACTTTTCTTTGATCTCATTCATCTCAGGCCCCAGCACTTTCATTTTAGCCTGCGATTTAAATGATCCATAAGTAAGTGGTAAGAGAATGATTCGAACCATGATGGTAAGAATCAAAATGATGATACCGTAGTTCAGACTAAAGCTGTTCAGGAAATTGAAAGTCGGAATGACAAGGAATCGATTCACCCAACCGAATATTCCCCAACCCAACGGAATTAGTTTTTCCAGACTGAGGTTTTCAAATTTCTTCAGAGTTTGATAGTGATTTGGTCCGAAGTAAAATCGCATATCGTACGACTGCAAACTCTTGCGATCATAAGGAAGAGAAAAAGATGCGGATAGTTCTTTTACAACTTTTGTTGATTTATCGTCGGCTTTTGTCTCTACCGTCGGCGATTCAAACCCGCCCTGATCAGAGATAAGAATCGTAGAAAAGAACTGCTGTTTAAAGGCAACCCACTGAACTTTTGTTTTCAGGTTTTTCTTTTCAGAGGTTCCTTCATTGATATAGTCAACATCTTCGTCGCTGAAACGATAGTAAACTGTCGTTGCCTGGCGCTCATTCTGAATACTTTTTCCTGCTGTGTAACTACATCTTTCCAGTCGAGGTTGATAAATGATGCATTTTCGGCGATGACATCCTCCATTCCTACTACATTAATTTTGTAGTTCATCATGTACGAATCTTCCGGCAGGGTGTAAACAAATTCAAGGTATTTGTTCTCTCCGGCAATCAGGCGGAGGCTGGCTGAGTTTTTACTTCCCGCTGTTCCTGCTGCCTGAAAAAATAAATCTTTTGTATTGACGATACGATTTTGCGCTGAAAGAGTAAGGTTGAAAACAGAAGAGTCGCCCGCCATAAGCAGGAGAGGGTTCTTATCCCACGTTTTGTAGTTTTTCAGCTCAACGCTTTTTATTCGGCCACCTTTCGACGACAACAAAACCTTGATCAGATTATTTTCCAGCGTGAGAACTTGTTCAGTACCGCTAGCAGCAGAGGCAAAGTCGCCAAACTTCTGTTTCTCCAATTCAGCTTTAGCTGAATCAGAAAGCATAGTAGTGTCTTTCAAACTTTCAGCAACAGGCATCGAAGCGGCAGTTTTAGCAGCAAGAGCTTTTTTCTCAGTCTCTACTTTCGCGATTGAGTCTTGCTTCTGTTGCATCGCTTTCACTTCATCGGCCGATGGCTGATTGAAGATGGAATAGGCGACGATGATTAAGCCTATAATTGATAATCCAAGAATGGAATTTTTGTCCATAGATTCTTTTCTAAAAAGGTGCGCAAAGATAGAAAATATTCACTCTTTCCCTTGGCCAAGAGCGTACTTGTAGATAACTTCATTTGAATTGACACCTGGCTGCAATAGATTAAAAATCAGCTATTTGAGAAAGGGGTAGAGCTTTGGTTTCTAAGCAATGGCCATAAGCATCTCAACGTTGATCAAATATGGTCAAAAAAAAACTCTGACAGGCTTTTGCAGGAATAGCGAAAGGCTGTCAGAGTTCTCTCAGGAATTCTCCTGAGTAAGCCGATTTAATTCTTCATAAACTGAACTTGACGTGGAGTAGATGAAGGGTTATCTGAATTGCTTCGTATGTGTAAATAGTAAACACCGGCAGGTAATTCGGATACAGGAGTATTGAATGAATTAAATCCGCGTATTGCATTTACATTTTCGTCCTTCAGAATTCTTCCTGTTACATCAATGATTCGGATATTCAATACCTCGTCGTTGGCCTGGCTGAATTGATAAGTGATTGTTTCATACGCAGGGTTAGGATGAATCTGAATCATCTGATCTTTAGAGATACAATTAACCGCAACGGTTTCTGAATATTCAAATTGTCCGTCGATGTCGACCTGACGTAAGCGATAGTAACGAATTTCATGACACTTATCCGGATCTTCAAATGAATAGCTGCGGTTGGTAGTACTGACACCTGCACCATATCCATTTACTTTTCCAATCTTCTCGAACGTTTCGCCGTCGAAACTTCTTTCAATGTCGAAGTGATCGTTATTAGTTTCTGAGCCTGTGATCCAATGGCAGACAATATTCTCGCCTTCGTGATCAGCTGTAAATGTCAACAGCTTGATCGGGAGAGGAACCGTCGATTGAGCGACTGAATACAGGGCATTGAATGATGTTCCTGCAGAAGCTGTATTACCTAATGTGGCTGAAATGGATCCCGTAGCTGTAGCCGCATTTGAAATTGTGAAGGCGCCTGAATTCAGAATTGAAGTAATGACACTTCCGACTGGTATTCCGGTTCCGGTGATAGGAGCACCAACAGAAAGGGCCGTTGTATTGGCAGTGTTAATAATGTTTGAACCAATCGTTGTGGTCACTGCGTATGCGTAAGTACCGTTGATGTTGACACGAATAGTATTGAACTGAGTGCTGCTGATTACACACTGTCCTATTAATCCCCACGAAGCTGTAAGACTCGGGTTTGCCGCCTGATCTGCTTTTACAACTGTCCAGCCGGTTCCGACATTATTAGTATGTCCGAGACTGTTCAATGTAATTTTGTAGATACCGTTGAACGAAGCATTACCCTTTGTGATTGTCCAGTACCCATCATTAAATAGAGGAAGGATATTGTAGGTAGCAATCATACATTCATTTGCTGTAGGACCAATAGCCGGTGGAGTAGCCGGTGTAGGCCAAGGGCTGAAGTTCGCAAGGAGATTACTGATTGTTGTTCCGCTCGTGAAGGTCACATTGGCTAATTCGTATCCGCCCGGAGTAAGGGTATCACCGACAGGGAAATCGATCGACAAAGGAAGCGTCAACGGAACTCCAACGTATACAGGGCGACGAAGTTTTCCATCGATGTAACTGGTTGTATTATGACCTACGATAGAATTCGTTGCTTTGTTTTTCATATTTACTTCCAAAGCGGCAAATGCACGAGTACTGATCAATCCTTTGGTAAGTGTTAATGTAGCAGTGGAATCGATGTTCATTGTACTATTCGCTCCGGTCAGATAAAGATTTCCGGAAGGCTTATTCATTACAACATTAAATACGACCATGCTACCACTACTATTCGTGAAGTGCTGTGCGCTACTTCCGTTAAATTCCAATGTACTTGCTGCATAACCGGTGAAAGTTGTATTAGCAGTGCTATTGGAAAAGTCACCGCCAACTCTCATGTATTTTGCATTCACATTGAAAATACTTGTTGCCGAGGCAGTGCTGAAGTTTTCACTCACATCGATGTTGCAATTGAGAGTAACAGTACCCGAAGTTTTTAGGATGACTAAATTGGCAAATGAATTAGTTCCGGTTAAACTTCCGAATATTCCCTGATTAACTGTTCCGGAAAAACGAACTGTTGATCCCGGCTCTGCAATGAGAGTTCCGTTATTGGTAAAATCGCCACAAACATCAAGGATGACACCGGTTTTAATTCTAAGAGTAGCACCGGAATTGATAGCGAGATTTTTAACCTGAGTGTTCACCGTCATTGTCGGATAACGTCCCGACGCAGAGGCAGAGATGATGGCATCCACCGTACAAGAAGGGAGAGCATTACATGGTGCCGTTCCCCAGTTATTCACTGTCGTAAAATTGGTGTCAATACCGCCATTCCAAGTAACGGATGTCGGATTGGAGGCAATCGGCGATCCCATCCAGTCTAAGGTAAATCCGGTTACGAAAGAAGGTGGATTCCAGTTATCGATAAGGATTAAGTAAGTACGTGTACCGACTACATTGATAGAAGGTTCCCAATTTGCACTTGGGTTAGCAGTAGAAATTCCCGTTTGTCCTGTTGTTGTAACCCAATTGCAACGTGCAGATGGCAAGGTATGAGCTTGAATTTGTGCGCAGGCATTTGAAACGCCTGTTACATCCCACATGATAAAATCGTAATCAGTTACTGAGTTGATTGCAAATTGTAATGTACCCGGGTTTACGGTAACGCGATACCAAAGTGAATTTCTTTCTCCATTTTGCCAGCAGTCATAAGTAGGTGAGAAGTCACATACGTTTCCAAAATTAAGCGGACCCGGATCAGGAACGGAGAGATTGCTTGAACCGCAAACTTCAAACGGATAAGCACAGTCTTGCATATAAACCGGTGCATAGCTTACGCTTGATCCGTCGACAACTGTTATTTCGAACGTTCCTGTCTGAGAGTTATATCCGTCAACGGCTATAAATATTGTATCGCCCGGAGTTAATGAGTTAATGAGTAATTCGGAGTAGTCATGATACGATTGTCCATTTTGAACACCGCAATCCGGTCCATCATCATTACAACCTTTGTTTACATAAGTAGTTGCAGCGTTAGCGCAACCACCTGCAAGAGTGAAGGCTTGAATTTGAGTATCAGTCAATGTAAGCGGATGCGTACGAATGCTGATTGATCCGCTTGCAGGCACAACAGTTTTATACCACACGGTATTGATGATACCACCGATAGTACACTGAGCCGAATTTGGTGGCTCATTAGTCGAACCTGCACATGTGTTAAATCCGGTTGCTGTTGCTCCAATAGGTACAAGAACAGCCGTACATGGTACATCATTAGGAGGTGCACATGCACTTGTTAAGCACAAATCAAAGCTTCCTGTATTAGCAGGGTTAACCGTCCATACTCTGATGTAATATGTTGTTCCGTTAATGACAGGAAGAGAAAGTAATGGCATACTGCTTCCTGCCGAGTTGTCGTCGCAAGCATACAATGAAAATGCTCCGCAAGAACCCGTATAAACTTGCATTGCCGCATCGGCAGTCGAGTTCGCAGCTGATGGTTGAGTGCGTATCAATAAGTTTCCGGTGAAGGAAGCTGTAAAGCTTAACCAAACATCGCCGGTTACTCCGTCAGTAAAGTTTCCGCACGATGGAGTCGGATATCCGGCTCCGACCGGTGAAGGAGAGGAGCATTCTGTGCTGAATGTACTAAAGACACATGCAGCATTATTGCCAATTGAACCCAGTGAATAAGGTGTAGCGCAATTGTCATATGTGTTTGAAGTTCCCAGCGAAGTTATATTGATATCGAAAGGAATGTTTGTCGTTGTGTTCAATGAGTTATTATCGACAACGATATAATAAGTATTTCCCGCAAGCAGCGTCACTGAATTAATCGTAATTGTTCCGCTGGATCCTGCAGCAGTCGACACACAATGTGTACTACCGACATCCGGACATCCATCGAAAATTCCGACGAATGGATTATTTCCTGTCGATGTTAACACAACTCGGATACAAGTATTCGAGCTGGGTGTGAATGCGAAAACATAATCTTCGCCATTCATATAAGGATCATGACATGGTGAAATGGTGCTGTCGTACTCGTTGCCATAACCTGCAGTAGTGAGTCCGGTTTGATTAAAAGGAAGACTACAGATATTCGTTGCTGTTGCGCAAGTTGCGCCATTAGTAATTCCGGCGATATTATTTCCAATATCATTTACGCAAAGTCGAAATTTTCCTGTGACGTCACCGTCAACGGTTACGCGTACATATAATACTTCCAAAGAACATGGGCGATTTAATACCATTTCACCAAAGCCGGGATTAGCCGTACTGGTTGTTGCGCATCCGAGCGAAGTTCCTCCGCAGGTAGTGAAAACTTCTATCGATGTTCCCGGTCCGGCTGTACACGTGGCAGCTGAGGTGCTGATTTTAATATTACTGGTTCCGGCAGGTTTTGTGAATTTGAACCATACATCACGATTATCAGTCGTAGAACAAATATTCGATCCGGAAGTAGTTGCATTCACATTCGAAAACGTTGCATAAGTACACGTCGTATTTATCGTTCCTAAATCTTTTGCAGGGCGTGGTGCAGCGCAATTGTCGTTAGGGCAAAATGGATTAAACGTGTATTGAACATTGGTTGGTTTAACTGAACCATTGATTAAGTTATTTTCGACTGTACTATCAACTGTTGCTGTATTTGTTGTGACAGGTGTCATTGAATAAAAATCTCCGGTACAGACACCGGCAATTCCCATAGATGCCGAAGGAGCTCCGGTTGCAGTATATGCTAAGTTAGGGTAGAAGAAAGCAATGTTTCCATTTGCAGAGGAAAAGCTTGCGCCGAATTGCAATGTTCCAGATGCGGCATTCTTGTCCCACTTTCCTGTCCATCTGATATTAGTTGTAGCACCAACAGTGTATGAGAGTGCGAGTATATTTAAGTCATCCCAGAGTGGTGCAATAAGAGGGTAACCGCCGGCGTACGTAGAAAGACTATTAGTAGGTAATGCTGTTGCAAATGCTGCTGTTCCAATTGTGTAGTACGTAAGGGCTGTTCCGATAGTTAATCCACCCGGAGGAGCAGACAAGTTGATCGTAAAAGTTGTACCCGAAGTTACAGCTACAATTTGAGCCATACCAACAGTTGGAGCCGCGGCGGCACCCATTATGCTTGTACCTGTAACGTACATTCCCGGCGCGAGACCGGCTGTAGAAGCGACTGTCAAAATATTTGATCCGGCGGCAGTTGCAGCTGTGAGAGATGCAGTGCCGGCATTTGTCATCAGGGAAGCCGGAATTAATGCAGCCCATCCATTTGTAGAAACGACAACATCCTGATAAAGAGTTCCGGCAAAATTAAAAGAGAAGCCGGTAGGAGTAAGGATGATTGTTGAATTATCCTGCCCAACTGCATTGACGGCAAGATTCACCGATGTTGTAGCAGTGGGAGCTCCGCTGTTAGTAAAACCAAAAGGAATTCCTATTCCGGGTTGAGCAAGAGCAGAGCTAATTTGAAAAACAATCAGAAGAACTACGAACCAGATTTTTGGAGTATAGGTTTTATGCATCTGAAGTGATTTATGTGTTGGTGTGTTGGAACTACTATTTTGGTAAGGGTAAATATAGCAATTTTAGTCATTTTGAAGGGTCAAAATGACTAAGAAGGAAGTGCGTAAAATGCAAAAAAGAGGTTAATTGCTTAACCTCTTTTCTAGTGATCAACAAATAATCAGTTTTTCATAAACTGGATTTGTCTAGGTGTGTCATTTGTAACTGAGCTGGCACTACGCAACTGGAGATAGTATGATCCTGTAGCCAATTCGTTAATGTCAAGATGAGCGGAGTTAAATCCACGAGAGACATTTATTGTTTCTTCCTTCACCAGTCTACCTGTCATGTCAAGGATCTTAACTTCAAGAACGTCATCAAAGCTTTGCAGGAACTCATATGTAATAGTTTCGGCTGCAGGATTTGGATGAACCTGAAGTGCTTTATGCATATCATTACAATTGATGGCAATAGTTTCTGAGTATTCAGAGCGACCATCGATATCAACCTGAAGCAGGCGATAATATCTCACTTCATTACACTTATCAGGATCTGTGAATGAGTAGCTACGGTTAGTGGTTGAAACACCGGCGCCAAAACCTGCTACCTGTCCAATTTTCTCAAACGATTCACCATTAAGACTTCTTTCGATATCGAAGTGATCGTTGTTTGTTTCGGAAGCTGTTACCCATTTGCAAACTACGTTTTCGCCTTCTGTTTGAGCGTCAAATGAGAGAAGCTTAATTGGGAGAGGAACTTGTGACTGAGCTACTGCATAATTGGCATTAAATGAAGTGGCTGCATTAGCAGTAGTATTAATACTTCCTGTTACTGTTCCCGAAGCTGTTGCTGCGTTTGAAATAACGAAGGCACCTGAGTTAAGAATAGCCGTAATCGTTGAACCGCCCGGTATTCCTGTTCCTGAGATTGGTGAACCAACAGATAATGCAGTCGTGTTTGCAGTGTAGACTACGTTTGATCCAATTGTCGTTGTAACTGAATAAGCAGCCTGACCATTGAAGTTAATACGCTGCGTGCTGGCAACTGTACTGGAAATAACACATTGTCCTATCAAAGACCAAGATGCTGCCAAATTCGGATTGGCTGCCTGATCTGATTTAGCAATTGTCCATCCATTACTTCCAAGGTTGTTATTGTATCCGATATTATTCGCTGTAATTCTATAAATACCATTGAATGAGGCATTACCTTTCGTAAATGTCCAATAACCGTTATTCAAAAGTCCTAATGAATTATAGTTGGCAATCATACACTCACTGGCTGTCGGTCCAAGTGGAGTGACCCCGCCGACGAATGAGTTAAAGGTACCTTGTAAACTGTTGATTGTTGTACCGCTAATGAATGTGATATTGGCCATGTTGTAACCACCCGGATTGAGCGTATCACCAACTGGGAAGTCGATAGACATCGGAAGAGTCAAGGCTACGTTCGCATAAACAGTTCTTCTTAATTTTCCGTCGATGAAGCTCGCTGCACTGTAGCCAACGATTGAGTTTGTTGCGCGATTTCTTTGATTCACTTCAAGGGTAGCCAAAGCACGAGTATTGATCAAGCCACTTGTAAGAGTAAGGATTGATGTAGAGTCAATATTCATCGTACTGTTTGCGCCACTTAAATATAAATTGCCTGCTGATTTGTTCATGAACACGCTACCAACAATCAATGATCCATTGGCATTAGTGAATGTCTGAGCAGCGGCTCCGTTGAATTCAAGTGTACTGCCTGTGTAACCGGTAAATGTAGTGTTGCCGGTGTTGTTAGTGAAGTTACCACCAACGCGCATGTATTTAGCATTGATATTGAAAATACTTGTGGCAGAACTGATGAGGAAGTTTTGAGTTACATCGATGTTATTCGCTAAAGTTACGCTACCACCACCTTTAGAGATCGTGAGATTGGCAAAACTATTGGCTCCGGTTAAGATTCCGGTAATTGTTTGAACCGTGTTACCAATGAATTGAACCGTTGATCCCGGCTCACAAATGAGTGTTCCGAAGTTTGTGAAGTTTCCACAAACTGCAAGTGATGCACCGGTTTTAATACGGAGTGTAGCACCGGCGTTGATGGTAATATTTTTACAGATTGAGCACCAACGATGCAAGGTTAACTACCGCTGGCAGTGTTATTTACAATAGCGTCGATACCGCAAGCCGGTGTTGAACCACAACTTCCCCAACATGTTGCGCATGTGTAATTGGTATCAGCGGAAACTGTACCGCCGCTCCAGATCGCTGTACTTGCAGAAGAAGAGATTGGAGTGGTTCCCCACTGAAGTGTGAAACCGGCGTTGATCGCACTGTTCCAGTTGTTAAGCAGTAGGATGTAAGTCCTAGGAGCGCCGGAGAATGTAACGGCGCTGGCATAACCATAAGGGAGAGGAAGAGTAGTCGTTAATCCGGTTGATGAATTCGCAGCTGCATAGTTACAACCTGCAGGAGGCAAAGTAGCCGCTTGTATAGCTGCACAAGGGTTAGCCTGTCCTGTTACATCCCAAACCAACATATCGATATCGGTTGAAGCCGGTGTTAATACGTCGAATGCTAAAGTAGCTGTACCACCTGATAATGCAGGGTCAACTGTGAACTGGTACCAAACTGAATTTCGTTCTCCTGTTCCCCCAGCATGTACCTGCTCCTGAAGGTAAGTCGCAAATATTTCCATTGTTACGGAAGCCCGGATCGGCAACAACAACTGAAGAAGTGCTGCAAAGAACCTGAGCACCTGCGCAATCCTGTTGGTTAACCGGAGGGAATGCCGGAGTTGTACCATCAATAACAGTGATTTCAAATGAACCTGTAAGTGAGTTAAATCCGTCGACTGCAATAAAGAGTGTATCACCCGGTGTTAATCCTGTCGATAACAAGTCAGAGAAATCGCTGAATCCACCACTACAAGCTGTACCATCATCATTACAACCTCTAGAAGTTGCAGAAACTGTAGCATTACTACAGAGATTACCACCGAAAGTATAAGCTTGAATCTGGGTATCTGTAAGAGTAAGTGGGTGTGTACGGATATGAACCTGACCGCTGGCAGGAACAACAACTTTGTACCAAACCGTGTTGATAGTACCGCCGATAGCACACTGAGCAGCGTTAACCGGTTCAGCTAATGAACCTGAACAAGTATTAAAGCCTGTTGCAGTTCCGCCTAAAGGCAATAGAACGGCAGAACAAGGAAGGTCATTTGGAGGTGCACAGGCAGACTGGAAGCAGATATCGAAGCTTCCTTGTCCTTCCGGATTTTCAGACCATACACGAACATAATATGTAGTACCGTTAATAACCGGAATTGAAAGAGTAGGCATGCCATTCGGTCCGGAGTTATAGTCACAAGCGTAAAGTGTCAACGCTGCGCAAGTGCCGGTATAGATTGCCATCGCTGCGTTAGGAGTTGGATTTACGGCACCTTGCTGCGTATTGACTAGTAATGAACCTGTAAATGTTGAAGTAAAGCTTAACCAAACATCACCTGTAACTCCATCGATGAATGCACGTGGAATTGAGTTAGGGATACAACTTGGCAGTGGCACAGTGCCGGCTGCCGAAGGAGTAGAACATTCTGTAGTATAAGTTTGGAAAACACAACTAACACCACTTCCGATCGATCCCAAATTGACAGGAGTCGCACAGTTGTCGTAGGTATTTGATGTACCAACTGCCGTGATATTGATGTCGAAGTTGATATTGGTATTACCTCCGGTGATATTATTATCGACAACGATATAATAAGTTGAACCTGCAACAAGAGAAACGGAGTTGATAGTGGCCGTTCCTGTTAAAACTTCTGCAGAACCGAGGCAGTATGTTGTACCACCAGTTGAGTCAGGACAGTTGCTGTAAATAAAAACAGCAGGATCGTCGTTCGGACTTGTGATTGAAATGCGGATACACTGATTTGTTGTTGGAGTGTATGCGAAAACATAATCTTCACCATTCATAGCAATGGTGTGGCAAACGGCATTCAAACTATCGTAGTCGTTTCCTGATCCGGCAGTAGTCATACCCGTTTGATTGTACGGAATACTACAGATGTAAGTAGGAGCCGAGCAAGTAGTACCTCCTGCGACAGCGTTACCTGAAGTTACGCATAGCTGGAATTTACCGGAAGTTGTTTGGTCACCATCACATGTTACACGAACATAAAGTGTTTCTGCAGCACAAGGACGAGCAACTGTAATTTCACCAAATCCCGGATTTGCCACACTCGTTGTTGCACAACCTAAAGAAGCACCACCACAAGTGGCAAAGACCTCAACCGTTGTTCCGGTTGCCGTTTGGCATCCTCCTGTAGCGGCCGTTGTTACGGTTACAGAACTTGATCCAAGTGGTTTGATAAACTTAAACCATACATCACGATTATCGGTAGTTGAACAAATATTGGAACCGGATGTAGTAGCATTTGCAATAGAGAATGTTCTGTATGTACAAGTACCGTTGATTGTTCCGAGATCCTTTGCAGGACGAACTCCTGAACAGGCATCGTTCGGACAATATGGGTTGAACGTGTACATGATATTGTTCTGACGATTGGTACCGGTAATGGTACTGTTTTCAGTTACACTATCAATTGATGCAGTCGTTGCAGTTAATGGAGTGAGTGAATAAAAGTCGCCTGTACAAACCCCTGCAACACCAATCGAAGCTGAAGGAGCTCCTGTTACAGTGTATGCAACGTTCGGGTAAAATAAAGTGAAATTTCCTGTAGCAGAAGCGAAGCTTACACCAAACTGAAGAGTAGAAGTAGCATTTAATTTATCCCATTTACCTGTCCACTTGATGTTTGTTGTTGCACCAATTGTATAGGACATGGCAAGAATATTTAAGTCATCCCAAAGCGGAGCAATCAAAGGGAAGCCACCGGCATAACCGCTAAGGTTATTGTTTGGTAAGGCAGTTCCAAAGGCAGCAGTAAAAGCAGCAGATGGAGTATAATAGTTAATTGTTGCTCCTGAAGCGAGACCTCCGGCCGGAGCGGATAGGTTGATTGTAAAAGTTGTGGCAGACGTAACTGCAACAATTTGTGCCATACCTACCGATGCAGCAGAAGCCGCACCCATGATATTGGGCCCGGAAACATACATACCGGCCACGAGACCCGCTGTCGATGCAACAGTTAAAATATTAGTGTTTGCGGCAGTTGCAGCGGTAAGTGTTGCTGAGCCACTTGCCGTTAGTTCCGTTGATTTAACCAGTGCCGCCCAACCATTGGTTGACATAACGATATACTGGTACGGAACATTTGCAAAGGTGAAGTTGAATGTACCACCCTGAGCAAAAATAATAGTTGAGTTGTCCTGACCTGCAGCGTTCACCGCCATGTTTACGGATGTAGAGGGCGTTGAAGCTCCGGCATTAGTAAAACCAAATGGAATTCCGACAGCCTGTTGACCAAAGGTAAATTGGTTGCAAGCAAGAAGAATAAATGTCAGGACTACCGCAGATTTAGTAAGGATTTTTTTCATGATATTCGGGTTAGTCAGTAATTGGTTTTTTCGAGGTGTATTTTTTGACTTTATCTTTTCTGCGTTCTCGCATAAAACGGGAGAATACGGAACTTAAATTTGTAACTCCAAAAATCATAAAAAAATAACGTAAAAGCAACAAATACTTCGATTTAAGCCGAATTAAATTGTAAACAGTCGGGGCGAATAGGTGAATGATTCTTTCTGTGGGGTGAGGGAAAATCACGGAAAACTCCAAGCCTCTTTTTGGCCAAAAATCGGCATCAGTTTGGTGGGTTTCTGAAGATTTTTTTATCAACATTTGTTCATATCCACTGATTTGAATCATACGCTTCCTTTTGCTGAAAATTCGGAAGATCGCATTCTTTAGTTTATCATTGCATTTCAAAACATTATTGACCTATAAAATCAAGTTTCTATGATTAAAAAATTTACTCGCATAACAACATTGGTTGCTTTGCTCTCGGTTTCTGCGATAACTGCCGGCGTAGCTCAAATTACTCTTCAGTCGACAAATCTTCCAAGCCTTGGAGATAATATTACTTACAAAATGATCACTGATACCACTATTCAGCCGGGTTCGGGTGGAGCAGGAGTGGTGTGGGACTTTTCAAATTACATCATTACCGTTAATACCGTTAGCGAAGAGTACGAACTGCCTTTGACAACCGGAAACGATGCGGCCTTTACCGGTGCAAATCTGAAACTGACTTCATTTTTCGGATGGACAGATTATTACATCAAAAATGGAGCAGGAACTGAATTGCAATACCTGGGATTCTATAGTCCTTCGAATGAATTGTTTATTTCAAGCGTTGCCAAGACACTTACAGTTCCGTTTACGTACAATAGTACCGTTACGAATGTTCCTGTAACAGGAACAGGTTATTCCGGTGCAGTGGTGACCGGAACTATTTCTACTATTGCGGATGGTTACGGAACTTTGAAAGTTCAGCCCGGACAAGGTGGTCCGTATAACAATACCCTTCGTGTAAAGTATGATATCAACTTGAGCGAAGATTTGGGCGGATTGATTACTACATTTCATGCTGTGAGATATGCATGGTACAGAAGCGGTTTACGTGCGCCGGTCTTTCAAATTTCTATCTTGGACATTGATGGTGTTTTAGGCCATACGCATCAGAAATTCTCAACTTTTTATGCTTATTCAACCGATGTCGATGATTTGTCAAAACCAACATTACTCATGAGTGTGTTCCCGAATCCGGCAAGTACAACTTCGAAAATTTCATATACAATCGATCGCACCACAGAGGTGAGTCTGAAAGTAATGGATATTACCGGTCGTGTATGGAAGCATGAAGATTTTCGTCAGACTGTCGGAGAACACTCATTCGTTCTCGATGTTTCTGATCTTCCAAAAGGTGTTTACATCTTGTCTCTTTCTGCAGGTACTACAACCCGTCAACAACGATTACTTATCCAGGAGTAATTCTCAAGAAAAATATCAAAAAAAAAGACTGCAGCCCTGCAGTCTTTTTTTTTGAATTCATAATTCATAATTCATAATTCCGAATTCAAAATCAACTCCGTGTCTGCTCCATCGCCGCTCTAACAAAACGCACGAAAAGCGGGTGCGGATTTTCAACCGTACTTTTATATTCAGGGTGATATTGTACGCCGATGAACCATGGGTGATTCTTAAGTTCAATTACTTCCACCAAATTATTATCGGGGTTGATTCCCGAAGGTGTCATTCCGGCTTCTTCGAAATCTTTGAGAAACTTATTGTTGAATTCATAGCGATGGCGGTGTCGTTCTCCGATTTTTGCTTTGCCATAAACTGAATAAGCTTTTGTTCCTTTTTGAAGCATGCATTGGTATTCACCCAAGCGCATGGTTCCGCCTTTCTTGGTGATTTTTTTCTGCTCTTCCATAAAGTCAATTACCGGATGCTTGGTGTTTGGACTCATTTCAGTGGAGTGGGCATCTTTCCAGCCGATCACATTTCTGGCAAATTCGATCACAGCGCATTGCATACCAAGACAAATTCCCAAAAACGGAATGTTGTTTTCGCGTGCATACTGAATGGCGGTAATTTTTCCTTCAATACCGCGATCGCCAAATCCCGGAGCAACTAAAATTCCGTTCAGCCCGGCTAATTTGTGTGATACGTTCTCAGAATCTATTTTTTCAGAGTGAATCCAGTCGAGTTTGACCTTGCATTCATTGGCAACGCCGGCGTGAATAAATGCTTCGGCAATCGATTTGTAAGCATCTTTTAACTCGATGTACTTACCAACGAGTCCGATTCGAACTTCATTCACCGGATTTTTCAGCTTGCCCAAAAAGTCTTTCCACTGTGCGAGTTCCGGTTCGTGTTGAAGAGCAAGCTTTAGTTTATTTAGAACAACTTTGTCAAGCTGCTCTTTATACATAAGTAATGGAACGTCATAAATAGAATCAGCATCGATGGATTCAATGACGGCATTTACGTTCACGTTACAGAAGAGAGCAATCTTGCGACGAATGTCTTGCGATATCGGTCGTTCGGTGCGACACACAAGTACATCCGGCTGGACTCCTAATTCGAGGAGGGCTTTCACAGAGTGCTGAGTCGGTTTGGTTTTTAATTCACCGGCAGCTGCAAGATAGGGTACAAGTGTCAGGTGAATAGATAGAGCGGGAACTTCCGAGCTCCCATTTGAGCTGACGTACGCTTTCTACATAAGGAAGTGATTCAATATCGCCAACAGTACCGCCAATCTCCGTGATCACGATGTCGAATTCGCCGGTATCACCCAACAGTTTGATGCGGCGTTTGATTTCATCGGTGATATGCGGAATGATCTGAACGGTTTTGCCAAGATATTCGCCTTCGCGTTCCTTATTGATAACGGTCTGGTAAATTCTTCCTGTCGTAACGTTATTAGCCTGGGAAGTTGGAACGTTAAGAAAACGTTCGTAATGTCCAAGATCTAAATCTGTTTCGGCGCCGTCATCGGTGACATAGCATTCGCCATGTTCATAAGGATTGAGAGTACCCGGATCGACGTTAATGTAAGGATCGAGTTTTTGAATGGTTACTGAATAGCCGCGACCCTGTAAGAGTTTAGCCAATGAAGCCGAAATAATGCCTTTTCCGAGAGAAGAGGTTACGCCGCCTGTAACGAATATGTATTTTGCTGAAGCCACCGTGCTGATTATTACTTGTTTAGTGAAAAATGCTGCTGAAATAAAAAAGCCATTTCATCAACACGGGGTACAAATGTAACTGTTAAAGACAAACAAAAAAATTTCGAGTAGTAAATAATTATGCTGATTCTTGCACTCTGATGAGAACTTACCTGATCTGTCTACAGCTGACCGTTTTACTGTTGGTTTCGCAAGTGATTTATGCGGAAGTGGATTCGGCGCAAATCAGGAAGCAGATTTTTAAAAGAGAGTTGAAAGCAGATTCTCTTTTTAGTCTGAAAGCCAAAAATGGAGTAGTCCCGTTCTTTTTTCATTCCCTCGGGGAGCAGGCGTGTGCACCTTTTCGCATTTCAGCGAAGCAGGCATTGGTCACGGCAGGAGTTGCAGCGACCACGGTTGCCCTTTTTAGTGTTGATCACCAAATTGATGAAAAGTTCAGGCCTATCGAAAAAAAGCATCCCGGTCTTTGGAGCTTTAATTCGCATTTTACGGAGTTGGGTGATTATTATGGATACGCATTACTGGCCGGATATGGTTTGTTTAATCTTAGTACTCATCATTACAAAGGATTTCATACCGCAGTACTAGCAGCTCAGGCAGCAGCCACGGCAGGAGTTTGGCTGAGAGTCGGAAAAGTTTTGGCCGGAAGAATTCGTCCGGGAAGCTCTTATGCAGATGCTGAATATAATTATGGCCATTGGTTCGGGCCGTTTGCACAGTTCAATTCTCGTTACAACAAAAATAGAACGGTTAGCTCATTCGATGCGTTTCCGTCAGGCCACACAGGTGCCGCTTTTGCAATGGCAACGGTTTTTGCTAAAGAATATAAGGAGTATAAGGCAGTTCCATTCATTGCATATGCAACAGCAGGTTTAGTAGGCGTTTCAAGACTAGTCAAGCATGAACACTGGCTTTCAGATGTGGTGGCCGGTGGTTTTATCGGATACTTATGCGGTACCCAGGTTTGTAATTATAACAAGCGGATTAATTCCTCGCGACTATATTCCAA
The DNA here is from genome assembly GCA_016721305.1 of Bacteroidota bacterium. Lineage (GTDB taxonomy): Bacteria > Bacteroidota > Bacteroidia > AKYH767-A > 2013-40CM-41-45 > JADKIH01. Next base: position 371,340 of record JADKIH010000002.1, on the reverse strand, counting down.
TACGGTTTTCATTCCCATGTTTCAGAACAATGGCGGAGGGATTACCATGCTGAAGAGTTTTTGAGACTAAATGAAAGTAAAAAGGCCTCTGAAATCAGAAGCCTTTTTTAAAATATTTTTTCGGGATTTAGAAGGAGAAGTTTAAGCCCAGGCTTGGAATAATAGGTAACTGATAGATTCGAACACCTGTCATTCGATTTACATAGAAGATATTGTCTCGGTTGTATACATTCGTTGCACCGGCAGTTACTTCGAGAGTGGTGTTTTTTGAGAATGTAAATGTTCGTTGAACCGATATGTCGAGTCGGTGAAAATAGGACAGGCGACCATTATTAAGTTGGCCGTAGTAAGTAGAGATATCGCCATTCTGCGTCAGGATATCAGTACCGGCCCCGTTAGGGAACAACATTGATTCAAAATAACCCTGTGATTGAGTGAATGGGAATGGCGATCCAAAATTCCAACGAGCATTTACTTGCCAAGCATCTTTCTTTCCGAATTTGTAAGAAGATACAAGGTTCACATTATGTCGGCGGTCGAAGTTCGGTTGATATTCCTGAGTTCCATCGTCGTGATAACAAAACCTGAGAATAAACGAGCCATAAATAGAAGTTATTATGCTCGTATTTTAATGTCATGTCGGCTCCCTTAGCAACACCTGTTTCGATGATAAAATCTTTCTTTTGTGCATCCGGTTTATCGGCATGTGCCTGATCGTCGGTGAAGATCTTGTCGCGGTTAATATTCTCCAATTGTGAGAAGTTTTTATAGTAACCTTCTATATTCATAGTGAGGTGAAACGGAAGGTCAATTTCAAAGCCGGCTACAACGTGTTGCGCTTTTTGCAGGCGGGAATCAACAGCTTCGCCTTTGAATGTTTTTGGAAAATCGTCGGATCGGAAAGGAAGCCATAAAATAAATTCACCACATCTCTGTCGCTCGTAGCCGCAAGAAAGTTTTGCGAGTAAAGTCCGGCAGCAGCTTTGAAGCGGAATTTATCGCTAATATTATATTTCAATCCCGCACGTGGTTCGAGTGAGAATTCAGAAAGAGAAGAGTAGTAGTTAATTCGGAAGCCCGGTTCAAATACAACTTTGCTCCATACTTTTTCAATTTCATATAACCGGCAAGCTCCGTTGTGTTTTCTAATTGCCCGCTCGTAGTTCCGATGGCATTGCTGTTTTTGAAATCGGTTTTGAATCCTAATAATTCGATGCCGTAACGAAACTCATTTTTGCCCATGAAATAAGTAAAATTCAAGCCTCCGTTGAACCCGCCGATTTCACTATGGCGATCTAATTTGTCGGCTTCAACTAATTCGATTCGGTAATCAGAATACGCAAAGTTTCCCTCGATGAGAACTGCTGATCCGGAAGGAACGAGAACGAAGTTGGTTCCGAATCCCGTCGATTGCCATCCTAAATCTGCCATGTGAAGGTATTTTACATCGTCGGCGAAATGGAAGCCGAACAGATTGAATTTACTGCCGCTTGAGCCATTAAAAGAAATTTTACCATACAGATCGTTGAATGAATAAGGGAGGCCAAGTGAATCGGCATAAGAGTAAAGCGATTTCGAAGTCTTGTCGAGATACGACGTTTTGCCGGTTACCAGAAATGATGAGCTTCCGCCATTTTCATTTTCTTTTTTTATCGGTCCTTCCAACAGTAATTTAGAAGTAAAAGGGTTGGCGGAGAATTTCCCGGCTTTACGTTTTTATTTCCGTCGCGAGTGGTGATATCCATGATAGAAGAGATACGATCACCATATTCCGCATTGAAACCACCTGTGTAAATATCGGCGCCACGAATGATATCGGCATCAAATACGGAATACAATCCGATGCTGTGGAACGGATTGTAGATAATCATTCCATCGAGCAACAATTTGTTTTGAATCGGAGTACCGCCGCGAATATAAAGCTGACCACCCTGATCGCCGGAGAAAACCACACCGGGAACAACTTGAAGATATTGTGCTAAGTCCGGATCACCGCCGACAGAAGGGATTTGGCGGATTTCACGTGGAGTGACTTTATTAACGGAAATGCGGACATCGGTTTTCTTTGACTGCGATTCGGCCGATACTTCGACTTCCTTCATTTCGATAGAGGACTGAACAAGATAAAGCTTACGTGTGATCAGGTCGCCACCTTTAACAATAACCTCCTGGCGAATCGTATCGAAGCCGACAGACGTAACCATAAGTGTATATGTTCCCGGCTTAATTCGGGAAATTGTGAAGAATCCATCGAGATTTGTCAATGCTCCATAAGTAGTTCCCTGCAGAAAAACGCTGGTATAAATGGCCGGCTCGGAAGTTTCTTTTTCGTAGACGAAGCCACGTACCTCACCGCTTTGTTGAGCAAAAGAAGAAAAGTCCCTGCCAGAATGAGGAGCAGGAGAGTATAAAATTTGAATTTCATAAGTTGGAATTGTCGCGCAAATTTAAATTTATTTCGATATGGAAAAGTTAAATATTGAAAAGAGAGGCAACAAAAAAATGGCCTAACAGCTTGATTGATTGGAAGCAATATAAGTGATGCAGGAGAATGTAGGTAAGCTTGCCCGGTATTGGAATAAAGGGGCCTTAGAGTTTGGTAATTAGCTCAAACTCGGCTTCAGTCACCGGCATCACCGACAAACGACTGATTTTAATAAGCATCATATCCTTCAGACGAGCATCTTTCTTGATCTCGAATAGAGGAATTGGGCGCTTTAACGCCTTACCTGCTTTTAGTTCGACTGATACCCAAGCGTCTTCTTTTGTAGTCGGATCCTGATAAAATTCTTTCGATACAGTGGCCAATCCGACAACGGCGGAAATTCCTCCTGAGTGATACACTAAAACCTGATCACCTTTTTTCATTCCTTTCAGGTGGTTTCGCGCAGCATAATTACGAATGCCATCCCAGCTGGCTTTACCATCAGCGACCAGATTTTCCCACGAATATTCTTCGGGATCAGATTTAACAAGCCAGTATGCCATGGAGAAACTTGATTAGTGCATGATGCGATAGACCAATTCCTTCAGGAGTTGACCATCGGAAGTATTGGCGCTATTGATACCTTTTGAGCGGGCATCGTATTCGCGTATAAAGCTGATGTTGCGAACGCAAGTTGGGAGCGAGTATGCTCGCGCAGCTGTTTCGTAATCTTTAACAAAATATGGATGAACGCCTAATTCACTTGCTGCTGCATTACTGCTTCGGTCTTTAAGCTGATGATACATCAGCAATTTCATAAAGTAAGAGTAGAGCTGTGCGGAGGTGAGTATGAACGGATTGTTCTTGGAATTAGCACCGAAGTAATTGACGATCTGATTTGCCTTGTAAATATTTCTTTTGCCTAAAGCAGCCTGAAGTTCGAATACATTAAACTCCTTACTGATGCCGATGTTTTCTTCAACCATGGCAGCCGTGATTTCGTCGCCCGGTTTGATAGAAAGAATCAGCTTGCTGATTTCATTGGATATTTTCGACAGATCATTTCCTAAGTATTCGGCCATCATCATCGACGCTTTTGGATTGATGCGATAGCCGTTTTTCATTACCTGTCCGTTGATCCAGTCGGGCAGTTGATTGTCGTACAGCTTTGCTGTCTGAAACAAAACACTGTCTTTCGCAATTGCCTTGGCAATCTTCGTCCGCTTGTCGAGGTTTTTGTATTTGTAACAGAAGACAAGAATGGTAGAGGAAGTAGGCTTGGCTAAATACTCAAGGAATGGATCCTTTGCGTCTTTGCCTTCTTTGCTTTCTTTATCCTTTTGTCCGAAATATTTCAGATCCTGAGCTTCCTTAACGATGACCACCTGATGCGACGACATCATCGGATAACGGCGGGCATAGGAGATAAGCGTAAGGATATCGGTTTCTTTCCCGTAGAGAATAGTTTGATTGAATTCTTTCTCGCTATCGGACAGCACATTTTTTTCGATGTAATCAGAGATTTCATCAATGTAAAAAGCCTCTTCACCCTGCAGAAAATAAACAGGATGAAAAATCTTTTTCTTTAACTCGTTAAGGATCTCTTCGAATTTCATGACTGGAAACCGGCTGTGAGATTAGAAACGGAGGTGTTTTACTGTAAGACCGTTATTGATCAATTCGTTCAGAGAATCGATACCGATTTTAAGATGACTGACTACATACTTTTCAGTAACCTTCTTGTCACTCTCGGCAGTTTTCACACCGCAGAGATCATCGGTTGGTCGGATACGAGTAGAAGCGCACCGGTTGGAATCTTATTATGGAAGCCGGACACAAAAATAGTCGCTGTTTCCATATCAATAGCCATGGAGCGTGTGCTTTCCAGATATTTTTTGAACTCTTTATCGTGTTCCCAAACACGGCGATTGGTTGTAAATACCGTACCTGTCCAGTAGTCACGTTTGTGATTACGGATCGTCGTAGAGACCGCCTTTTGGAGGCTAAATGCAGGAAGAGCAGGCACTTCGGCAGGGTAGTAATCGTTTGATGTACCTTCGCCACGGATAGCAGCAATAGGCAGAATCAGATCACCCAAACGATTTTTCTTCATCTTGGGAGCCAATTGTCAACGATGTCTTTTTTGTTATTCATAAAAACTATTTTCGTAAAAAAATTCCCGGTGCAACTGCCACGTCTCCATTTTCCGGAATATCGGTTTAAACTTCAGCGTCCGTCAGACGGAGGGCAAAGTTTAAAAATTTTCGACATAATCCGAAAGAAATATGTGCGATTAACTCCGGAAGAGTGGGTGCGACAACACCTTCTTCATTTCCTTGTCAAGGAACGGAACTTTCCGCAAAGTCTGATCAGTGTTGAAAAAAAGTTACTAATAAATAATCTTGAAAAGCGCACCGACGTTGTGGTCTATTCTACAGCCATGCGTCCTATGATTTTGGTTGAGTGTAAAGCACCTACGGTTACCGTTACACAAGCAGTTTTTGATCAGGCAGCCCGATATAATATGTCGTTGAAAGTTGATTTTTTCGTCATCACGAACGGAATGGAGACATTTGTCTGTAAAATGGATGAGGAAGAACAGGCCTATTCTTTTCTCCGGGAGATTCCGGACTATTCTGCGGTGAAAAGCTGACTTTACGCTGACTTTCAGCCTTCGGAAGTATTTGCAGATGCAAAAATTGGTCTTACATTGTAGGCCTCAAAAAAAACCTAAACTAATTTACAGACATGAAAAAATTCAGAGCGGCATCGACGCTGCTTTTACTGGCATTGCTTTCTGTTCAAGTGATGGCATCCAATCCACTTGCGGGAAATTCTTCGCCCAAAAGAGTGTCAGGCAAAGAGGCATATCAGGCAGGCCGTGTGATCATTAAAATGAAACCGGAGTTTCGCGGATTTTGCTCTTCCGGTTCGATCAGCGAACCTAAGCTCTTATCAATTTTTGCACGTTACAGTGCCTCTTCGGTAACGAAGAAATTTGCGCGTCACATGGAGCCGGCTCAATCACGCATGGCGAATGGTATGAAACCGATCGATCTTTCTTTGATCTACGAAGTGAAGGTTGCGGAAAGTGCCGACATCATGCGATTGACAAGTGCGTTGATGGCTACCGGTTGTGTAGCTTATGCAGAGCCTGTTTACAAACAATTCATGTGCTTCACACCGAATGATCCGTCAGCAGGAGGCCAGTATCAGCTCACTAAACTGAATGCATACAATGCATGGGATGTTTGGCAGGGAGATACAAATACTGTTATCGGTATTGTGGATAGCGGAACAGACTGGGATCATCCGGATCTTCAGGCTAATTTAAAAATCAATTATGCAGATCCGATTAACGGAATTGATGATGATAACGACGGCTTCATTGACAACTATCGTGGTTGGGACGTGAGCGAGAACGATAATAATCCAATGGTTGTTAACAGTACTCATGGTGCACACGTTAGCGGTTGCGCAGATGCTGTAACAAACAACGCAACCGGCGGAGCTTCGTCGGCTTTTAACTGCAGATTTTTACCGGTAAAAAGTTGCTTGGATGCGAGTACAACATCTATCGACAACGGATACGATGGTATTGTTTACGCAGCTGATCATGGTGCAAACGTTATCAATCTTTCATGGGGTCGCACAGGTGGCTACTCTCAATTCGAGAATGATGTAATTGATTATGCGTTTATCAATCAAAATGCAACCGTACTTGCAGCAGCAGGTAACGATGGAGTAGAAGAAGACCATTGGCCTTCGTCTTATCCGAATTGTATTTCTGTTGCAGCAACTTCTGCAAGCGATGGTAAAGCAGGATTTTCTTCTTACGGTTTTGCTGTTGATGTTTCTGCACCGGGAAATAACATCCTTGCAACAGAATACAATGATTCATACGGACAAGAAAGTGGTACATCGATGGCGTCTCCCATTGCTGCCGGTGTTGCTGCGATGATTAAATCGCGTTGGCCTGCATTTGACGCAGCCCAAGTTGGTGAGCAATTGCGTGTGACTAGTGATAATATTTATGCAGTATCAGGTAACACTCCTTACTTCGGAAAATTGGGTAAAGGTCGTGTGAATCTTTATCGTGCTCTTACTGATTCGACATCTCCGGGTGTAGTTGTGAAACAATTTACAGCAACCGATCGCGTCGATAATATCTTCAATGCAGGTGATACACTTGATATCACAGCATTGTTTAAGAATCTTCTTCGTCCTACTACGAATCTGGTTTGTACTCTGTCGACTACATCTACTAACTATGTAACGATTCTGCAAAATACATTCAATCCGGGAGTCTTGGGAACGGGTGACACAATTTCAAATTATACAAGTCAATATCGTATCATAATCAGTCCGTCAACTCCGCAAAATACAGAAATCAGTTTGCGAGTGAATTTGATTGATGGAACATGGACGGATAATTATTCATTTACGATAACAGTAAATGTTGATTACATCAATATCGATGTAAATGATGTTGCAACGAGTGTAAGCAGTCGCGGATTGTTTGGCTATAATCAAACAGGCCAAACGCAGGGTATCGGATTTACCTATCAGGGAAGTGCTACCGTTCTGTATGAAATGTCGCTGATGGTAGGTGCTAACGGAACGCAGGTTTCTGATTGTTTCCGTGGCGATGCAGCTACGACTGACGATGATTTCGCACCTACTGTTAATATCAGCAAAGTAGTTCCGGGCGTTCTTTCAGATCTTGATGCATCAGGAACATTCCGCGATAATGGAACAACTTCCACTTCGCCAATGAACATTTTAGTTTCTCAAAAAGAATATGCTTGGACACAAGCGCCGGATAATAAATACATCATGGCGAAATTTGTGATTAAGAATATCGGAAGCACTACACTTACTAATTTGTATGCTGGTATTGCTGCTGACTGGGATGTACCGGCTTATGCTAACAATAAAGCATCGACAGATGCCGGTCGTCGAATGGGTTATGTATGGAGTACTGACGGCGGAGGTTTATACGCAGCTATCAAATTGCTGAGTCATACAGCAGGTTTCAATCACTATGCGATTGACAATTACGCAGCAAATGGCGGACTCGATCTTTCAGACGGTTTCTCGAATTCGGAGAAGTTTACTTCGTTAAATACCATGCGTGCCGATGCAGGTATCGCACAGGCTTCGACAGGAAACGACGTGTTGAGCGTTGTGTCTACAGGAGGAGTAACGCTTGCAGCAGGTGATTCTGTTGAAGCAACTTTTGCGTTGATTGCCGGTGAAAATCTTTCTTCGATTCAAACTTCAGCCGATGCTGCACAAATTATGTATGACGGAGTAATTCTGGATGTAAAACCAATTCAACAGTCATATGCAACGACGCTTAAAGGAACTACCCGAATCCTGCCGATAAGCAAACACGCATCGAGTTCACTCTTGGCAGTTCTGCAAAGACTGAAATCGCTATTTACAATATGATGGGTGTAAAAATGAAAACCGTTTTGGCAGAAGAAAATTTATCTGACGGAAAATACTCGCTTGTTGTCGAAACAGCATCTTTACCTGCAGGTAATTACCTAATTCGTATGATTTCCGGAGCTCAGGCTTCAGTCGTGACGATGAACGTAGTTCACTAGTAAGCAGTCTTTTAAAAATAAAGAGAAGGGAGTTCGGTGACGGGCTCCCTTTTTTCTTTAGCACTTAGTCCTTAATCTTTAGTCTTTAGCCACCACGAGCTACTTCTTCGGTAACAGAGCTTTTCGCACCGCAACCCGCACCCCGCAACCCGTAACCCGCAACCCGCAACCCGCAACCCGCAACTCGCAACCCGCAACCCGCAACCCGCAACCCGCAACCCGCACCCCGCAACCCGTAACCCGTAACCCGCAACCCGCAACCCGCCCCAATGTTGATTTTTTTCCAATAAACCCCGCCCAACTAACGTTTTTTCCTTTTACCTTTGGCTCACAATCAAATTCAACTATGGAATTCAAAGAAATTATTTCAGTGCCGGGAATGGGTGGACTCTACAAAGTAGTTGCCAACAACCGTAATGGCTTCATTGTAGAATCGTTAGCAGATGGAAAACGTACGCTGATCAATTCTAACCAACGTATAATGACGTTAGTAGATATCGCAGTTTACACAGCTGATGGCGAAGTTCCTCTTCGTGATATTTTCAAAAAGATTCAGGAAAAAGAAGGTGGCAAATTGGGTGTGGATCTGAAAGGTGATCAAACTAAGTTGCGCGACTATTTCAAAAAACTCGTTCCTGAGTTCGACGAAGAAAAAGTATACACTTCCGATATCAAAAAGATGTTGACTTGGTACGACGTACTAAATGGTAAAATCGATTTCACGAAGGAAGAAAAAGTGGAAGATGAGGCGACTGAAAAATCAATTCTTGAAAAAGAAAATGATAAGCCGGTTGTAAAAACTCATCACGAAGCGCATGGTCCGAAAACGGAAGGTGCAAAACGTGCTACAGCGAAAACTCGTAAGAAAGTTTAATATTATTTCTCAGTCATTCGACTGAATTCCGAAAAGCAATTTGAATAGATGATTCTGTTTTCAAATTGCTTTTCTTCATTAATGCAATTTTTATTCTCCCAAGTAAACATCCATGAGCAATTCTGCATCTCCCGCAACCAAACGTCAGTTTCTTCCGGAAGAAATCAATTTGAATAATTGGTCGGAGCTTGAACCATATTACAAAGATCTTGTGGATCGTACCATTGGTTCAAAAGAAGATATGGCTTCATGGTTGTACGATTTGAGTGAAATCGAAGCAGTGGTCTCTGAACACGCCGGCTGGTTGTATATCCGAATGACATGCGACACAACGAATAAAAGTCTGAGCGAAGCGTATGCTTATTTTGTTGAAGAAATCAATCCGAAAATTTCTCCTTACACAGATAAAATTCACAAGAAATTTGTTGCCATTCCTTTTGTAGCATCACTGGATGCACGATATGCGCTTTATGTAAAGTCGGTGCAGAATTCAATTCGTTTGTTCCGCGAAGAAAACATTCCGCTCGAAGCTCAGTTGTCGTTGAAAGAGCAACAGTACGGCGAAATCGCCGGAGCAATGACGGTCGAGGTAGAAGGGAAGACACTCACACTTCAACAAGCTTCTAATTTCCTGAAGAATCCGGATCGTAAATTGCGCGATGAAGTGTATCACAAAATTGTGTCACGCCGTTTGCAGGATCGTGAACGTTTGGATGCATTGTTTAATGAGCTTGTCGAATTGCGAACGCAGATTGCATCGAATGCAGGCTTTGCGAATTATCGTGACTACAAATTCGTTGCACTCGATCGTTTCGATTATACAGCAAAAGATTGTCTCGATTTCCATTCGTCAATCCGCAGCAGTGTTGTGCCTGTTATGGACGAACTCATGAGCGAACGAAAAGCGCTCTTGAAAGTTGATACACTGAAGCCTTGGGATATCGATGTGGATCCGGAAGGAAAGCCGGATATGAAGCCGTTTGAAAAAGGAACAGAAATGCTCGATAAGTCGATTGCCTGTTTCGCCGAAATTCATCCATACTTTGGTCACGTACTTTCAACATTGAAATTGAAAGGATATACTGATTTGGATTCACGCATCGGTAAAGCTCCGGGAGGTTACAATTATCCTTTGTACGAAAGTGGTGTTCCATTTATTTTCATGAATGCAAGCGGATCACTTCGCGATGTGATCACAATGGTTCACGAGGGCGGTCACGCTATTCATTCGATGTTGACGCACGATTTGGAATTCATCGGCTTCAAAGATATTCCGTCCGAAGTTGCTGAATTGGCATCGATGAGTATGGAATTAATTTCAATGGAACACTGGCATCACTTCTTTGCTAATGCCGAAGAGCTTCGTCGTGCGAAACGCGAGCAGTTGGAAAATGTCATAGAAGCATTGCCTTGGATTGCATGCGTTGATGCATTTCAACATTGGTTATACCTCAATCCGAAACATACAATTGAACAACGAACGGCTGAATGGAAGAAATCAATTCTCAGCTTTACATCGAAACAAGTTGATTGGAGTACCGATCAAAATGCACTGGAGGTTATGTGGCAAAAGCAATTGCATTTATTCGAAGTTCCGTTTTACTATATCGAATACGGAATGGCTCAATTGGGAGCGATTGCCGTTTGGAGAAATTACAAGAAGAATCCTGAATTGGGCATCAGTCAGTACATGACGGCGCTCAAATTGGGCTACTCAAAATCGATTCCTGAAGTCTATGCTGCGGCCGGAATTCGTTTCGATTTTTCTGAAAAATACATACATGAGCTCATCGAATTTGTGAAAGAAGAAATGAAAAAACTGTAAGGTCCCGAATCATTCTTTTGCAATCATTCATCATTTCTGTTCAAAACTTACATCGAAATCCCGTCTGATATTTTTTTCAGGCGGGATTTTGATTTGAATTATGGCTTTTTGCATGTAGGTGGAAATTTCTTTCTGTTCATTTCTTAACTGTAAGTATGGCTGACTTTTTTGACAAAGTTGGACTTCGCTGAGATTGTAGGATGTAATAATAGAGCACTAATTCCTGCGAAATTGATTCAAATTTCCACAACCTATGAGCCTGATATTGATATAAAGATTAGCATAATTGTGCATAATTCTCAGTGAGCGACCAAACGCAAAATACAGGCAAACGAACCGAAGAGGGACGGCGCATTCTTTACCGACTACTGCTACTCGCAGTGGCGGTGGTGTATGTGCTGGTTTTCATTTTGGACTATCTCCTGCAATTGCATTTCACATTTTTCCTGCTCCTGAGTTTATTCGGCTTCGTTATCGTTACGCTCACGTACATGTGGTTCCGCGTTTCTTCGACCGACGAAACCGATGCGATTAACACGATAAACCCTCAGCCTGAACCGTTGCCTGTTGCAGCACCAATCAATCCGATCGAGGCCAATATTTTTGGCGATGCTGTTTTCATGCTGAGTCCGGTTACCGGTTTAACGATTAATTGCAGCGATGAAGCAGCGAAATTATTCGAAGGAAACCCGACGCAATTCATCGGTGCCGATATTTCATCATTCTTCGATCCGTCATTTCCGGCGCAGGAGCGATTAAAAATCAAACAAGGTCTCGATACAGAAGGATTTGTTCGTGTGAACGGTGTATTCAGAACACTGACGCAAAAGAGTTTCAATGCTGTTTTAGAGGCTTCTAAAAAGCAAATCGGCGATCGTCGTGTTATCAGCGTTCGTTTCACAAAAGTTGAAGAGCCGACTGTGTCTGCCAGCCAGGTTGTGACAACAGCGCAACAGAGTGAAGGTTTCACGTGGATTAATGATGCAGCCTTTCCGATTGCATTTATCGGAACAAACTATCGCTTCATTCGGGTGAATGCCTCCTTTGTAAATCTTATCGGTTACACGGAATCGGAATTGTTGTCACTTTTAGTGATGGATATTATTCATCCGGATGATAAGGCGAATGAAAAGAAATTGCTCTCATCTGTTTTCCGAGGCGAAGTTCCGGTTTCCAAGCGAGAGAAAAGGTTTTTAAAACGTAACAATGAAGTTATCTGGGTAAGCTCATCGCTTTCCGTTTCGCGAGATGAAAATGGTCATCCGCGATTTGTTATTTCATTCGTCGATAATATTACACAGCGTAAACGCATCGAACGAAATATTTCTGAAAGTAGAAATCGTTTGAGCTCTTTGGTTGAGAATACGGAATATTCAATGTTGTCTGTCGATCGTCGTCATACCATTCTGACGATTAACGCACGATTAACAGATATGCTCTATGCTCAGACCGGTATCGTTGTTGAGCCGGGATTTAGCCTGCTCGATATTTTGCCGGATAATTTGCGTGCCGATTATTCCGACTTACATGCACGAGCATTCAAAGGCGAACAATTCCTGATGGAAAAAGCGATCACGATGAATGGCCGTCGTTCCGATTTGGAAATTGTAATCACGCCGGTGAAAGACGAGGCAGGACATGTCATGAGTATTTCGATTTTCGGTCACGATATCACACGACGTCGTGAGCTCGAAGAGAAATTGATTAAAGAAAAGAACGAAGCAGAAGCAGCTACACAGGCTAAGTCAGGATTCCTCGCAACGATGAGTCACGAGATTCGTACGCCGTTAAATGGTGTAATCGGTATGGGACGATTGTTGAATCAAACAACGTTAAATCCGAAACAGCAGGAGTTTGTCGATAGTATCTTATTAAGCGGCGAGGCATTGCTTTCCGTTATCAACGACATTTTAGATTATTCGAAGATCGAATCATCGAAGATGGAATTGGAGAATAAGCCATTTGCTATTAAGAGAGCAATCGAAGAGACGTACGATTTATTGTCGTCGAAAGCGATAGAAAAAAATCTCTCCTTACAATATACCATTGCCCGTGATGTTCCTGCATACGTTTATGGTGATATCACCAGAATTCGTCAGATCTTCATGAATCTTGTTTCCAACGCCATTAAGTTTACGGCAAAGGGAAAAGTATCAGTAAAAGTTCTGAAAGTATTCCAGGCAGGCGAGGAGATGGAATTGGAATTCCATATTCAGGATACCGGTATTGGTATTCCGAAGTCTAAAATCGGACGCCTGTTCCGTTCGTTCTCGCAGGCTGATTCATCTACGGCAGCAACATACGGTGGTTCAGGTCTCGGCTTGGCAATTTGTAAAAATCTCGTTGAGTTGATGCATGGAACTATACACGTAGAGAGCGTCGAAGGACAAGGCTCCGACTTTATCTTTACGATCAAGACAAAAGCCGTTCCTCAGGCAGAGATTCCGAAATATTCTCGCACCGGAACGAATCGCCTTGCGAATTCATACGTCATGCTTATCAGCGACGACAAGACAGAGGCTGACATGTATGCAAACTACTTTAAGCGTTGGGGAATGATTCCGAAGATTGCCGATGATTCGAAAGCGGCAATTGAAGAGTTGAAAAACCGTCGCGACATCAATTTGATTCTTATTGATGCGCAAATGATTTCAGCCAAGGCGAGTGTTCTTGCCCGTGAAATCCGAACGTTACGTTCGAAAGACGACTTACCGATAGTATTATTTAATGCAGATAAAGCCGACGATATATTCTTTGATTACACGAATGAAATTATTTCAGCTGTCATTCCTAGCAATGAATCACGATCGAAAGTTCTGGATATCCTCATTGGAGTGTTTAGTGTAGAGCACCATCAGCGTACGCAGAATGAGCAGTCGATTCAACAGCAAAAGACAGAGAAGAAGCTTGGCGAAGAAATTCCGTTACGCTTACTCATTGCCGAGGATAATCAGATCAATCAGAAATTGGCACAGAACATTTTTGAAGGATTAGGTTACAAGCCGGTGATGGTGTCGAATGGTTTGCAGGTAATAGATGCGTTGAATAAGGGCGAATTCGATCTTATCTTCATGGACGTGCAGATGCCGGAAATGGATGGATTGGAGGCAACACGCTTTATTACGACAAAGATGAATTTAAGAAGCCGTCCGGTCATTGTAGCCATGACAGCTTTTGCCTTAGAAGGCGATAAAGAAAAGTGTATAGAGGCCGGAATGGATGATTATATTAGCAAGCCGTTTTTGGTCGAAGAAATTATCGAACGAATTAGAAAATGGGGTGGGCGCTTCCTGGAAACTCAGAAAGAGATCACCGAAAAGAATACAGCCATGAATAATACAGCAACAGAGCTGGTGAACAGCGTAGTGATTAATCGACTGAAAGAAATGACATCCGGAGCCGATCCGAATTTCTTCTCTCAGGTTATCCAAATGTTCCTCGATCAAAGCGAAGAGATCGTTACCGAAATAACGTCACTCTTGCCTATTATGGATCTTCCAAAAATGGCCGGACTGGCTCATAAGCTGAAAGGTTCTGCCTTAAACATCGGAGCCAACAAGATGGCCGAAACCTGCCGGGTGATCGAAATCAAAGGCAAGGACCTCGACAGCCGCGGAATCAGTGATCTCGTGAAGACTCTGGCGGTGGAGTTGGTGTTGACTAGGACGGAGTTGAAGAACTACCTTTAGCCGATTAGCTGATTAGCCGATTAACTGATTAGCTGATTAGCCGATGGGGCTTCCTGATAGGTGCCGGGCTAATTTGAGGCAGGTAGTTTTTAGATGGTTAAGAATTTCGATATATCATTCATAAATAATAAATGCGATAGGTCTCCCTGTCGCATTTTTTTTAGCAGCTCCGTGAACGCCGACAGCCTCATCAGCTAATCGTCTCATCAGCTAATCGTCACATCAGCTAATTGATCAGGTTAACCTCCATCTCCAACCAAACCCCAAACTTCTCCTGAACGCTTTGTTGAACTCGCTTGGCGTGATCGATTAATTCAGAGCCGGTTGCGTGTCCGTGGTTAACTAAGACTAGAGCTTGTTTAGAGTGCATTCCGGTGTTGCCGATTTGTTTTCCTTTCCAGCCTGCTTGCTCGATGAGCCATCCGGCTGCGAGTTTTACGAGATCATTTTTTGTCTTGTAACCGACAATCGTTGGATAGTCTGCCTGAAGCTTAGCGAAGAGTTCGGCCGGGACTTCGGGGTTTTTGAAAAAGCTTCCGGCGTTACCGATGACTTTTGGATCGGGTAGTTTGCTCTGTCGAATAGCGATAACGGCATTGCTGTGTCCTTGATTTCCATACCGTAAGCGCCGATATTCTGAATCGGTGCCGCTCCAACAAAGCCCGGAATGAGCGAGAGGTTTTCCAGTCCGCCGAGCCCCAGATTTACCGTATGCAGGACGAACTCATGCCATACAACGCCGCCACCTGCAATTTTCCGAACCGAAGCGAAGCGGGTGTCGGCCAGAACAGATTGGAGATCGATGACCGATTCAATCCGGGCATAGAACCGGCATTTCACATCAAGTCCGAACGTATTGAGCGATTTAAGCGAGAAGTTTTCCTGAATCAACATAGTCCGACGAAAATAGGAGGAATGCCCATAGGAAAAATACAAGCCCCGGGAATTTTTGAACTCCGTTACTCACAGAGCAAAAGCCACCATTCACCAAGACCGTAAGATTCGCCACCTAATTGAATTGACGTCCGCCCATTCCGGGTGTATATTCGATGCATCTCATGGTTAGTTTTTGGTTAAACAACATGGAGGTGTTTATTCGAGTTGAACAGCGGCAGGGAGAGCCGCTGTTTACTTTTTAGGCCTACGGCTAACTCAAAAACCAAAAGGCGAAAGCCAAAAGACAGCTTCCGACACGCGTGCTATCTACAAAAGTCTTACGTTCACCGATTAGCCATTTGTATGTCGTTCATCGTCCGGGCTCAAGAACTTTGTTTATAGGATTCAGTTTGTCCCGGACGATGAACGACATATTGATAAGCTTTACGAACGTCATCCCCAAAGGGGACCTTGTAGGTAATAAGGCGTTGAACTTAAAATCAAGTACAAATCGACTGCTTTCTTAATTACCTACAGGCTCTCTGCGAGATGACGGTTCACCTTGGTTTAGTATGTCGTTCATCGTCCGGGCTCAAGAACTTTGTTTATAGTATTCAGTTTGTCCCGGACGATGAACGACATATTGATAACTTTACGAACGTCATCCCCAAAGGGGGACCTTGAGGTAAAAGGCGTTGAACTTAAAATCAAGTACAAATCGACTGCTTTAATTACCTACAGGCTCTCTGCGAGATGACGGTTCACCTTGGTTTTATATGTCGTTCATCGTCCGGGCTCAAGAACTTTGTTTATAGGATTCAGTTTGTCCCGGACGATGAACGACATATTGAAGCTTTACGAACGTCATCCCCCAAAGGGGGACCTTGTTGGTAATGAAGCGTTGAACTTAAAATCAAGTACAAATCGACTGCTTTCTTAATTACCTACAGGCTCTCTGCGAGATGACGGTTCACCTTGGTTTTTGTATGTCGTTCATCGTCCGGGCTCAAGAACTTTGTTTATAGGATTCAGTTTGTCCCGGACGATGAACGACATATTGATAAGCTTTTACGAACGTCATCCCCCAAAGGGGGACCTTGTAGGGATAAGGCGTTGAACTTAAAATCAAGTACAAATCGACTGCTTTCTTAATTACCTACAGGCTCTTTGCGAGATGACGGTTCACCTTGGTTTTTGTATGTCGTTCATCGTCCGGGCTCAAGAACTTTGTTTATAGGATTCAGTTTGTCCCGGACGATGAACGACATATTGATAAGCTTTTACGAACGTCATCCCCCAAAGGGGGACCTTGTAGGTAATAAGGCGTTGAACTTAAAATCAAGTACAAATCGACTGCTTTCTTAATTACCTACAGGCTCTCTGCGAGATGACGGTTCACCTTGGTTTTTGTATGTCGTTCATCGTCCGGGACAACCTACTAATGTTAATACAAACTGCTCGAACCCGGACGATGAACGACTAATTAATACGATTAAAAGCACAATCCTCCCCGACTGACCTAGAGAAATCCTTAGTGAAGTTGTTGCGTACACACATAACTGATCACCCAACACCCCGATCACCGAAATCCGCATAAAAGCGAATACTTCTCACCCCCAAGCACCAATTCCAAAGCACTTTCTTACCTTCACCCCGCGAAACAGAAAGTCTATGCAAATCACTGAGCAAATCAAAGCCAATCTGAAAGAGGCTGAAAGTGTGTTACAGCAATTTTATTCATCAGAGAAAAACATCACTGCAATAGCTACTTCTGCGGCGGCTATGGTTAACGCCATTCAGAACGGAGGCAAGATCATCTCTTGCGGTAATGGTGGCAGTATGTGCGATGCCATGCACTTTGCCGAAGAACTGAGCGGACGATTCCGCGAGCATCGTCGTGCGTTGCCTGCTATCAGTATCTCTGATCCTTCGCATCTCTCTTGCGTGGCAAATGATTACGGCTATGACTTTGTATTCTCACGTTACATCGAAGCATTAGGCAAAGAAGGCGATGTGCTATTGGCAATCAGCACAAGTGGAAATTCGAAGAATGTATTTGGAAGCCATTCATGCCGCAAAGGATTCGAAGATGATTGTTGTCGGTCTTACAGGCAAAGACGGCGGGCAAATCGGGCCGCTGTGCGATATCGAAATTCGTGCACCTCATTCACCTTATGCTGATCGCGCACAGGAAATTCACATCAAAGTGATTCATTCACTCATACAGGCAATCGAACTTTCGTTCTGATTCATTGTTGAACTTTTAACCATTCTTCGTTAGAAGAAATGGTAATCCCGGCATTTACTAAGTCATAAATCCCTGCTATGAAGCGGGCTTAAAAACTATTGTCTATGCTGGTCAGAACCTGCGGTAGCGCCGTTTACGGCGTGAACGCAACAACGATAACTGTTGAAGTCAACATTGCCTCGGGCGTTAACTTTATTCATGTCGGTTTGCCTGATAATGCCGTGAAGGAAAGTCAGAAACGAATTGTTCCGGCGATAAAGAATTGCAAGTACACGTATCCGCGACTGGAGATCACAGTGAATATGGCGCCGGCCGATATTCGGAAAGAAGGTTCGGCGTATGATCTCACGATTGCGATGGGAATACTTGCCGCCTCCGGACAGGTAAAGCAAGATGACTTGGAAAAGTACATTATCATGGGCGAGTTGTCGCTTGATGGAAGTCTGCAGCCCATCAAAGGCGTATTGCCAATAGCCATCCAGGCGCAACGAGAGGGCTTCAAAGGATTTATTTTACCGAAGCAAAATGCGCGCGAAGCAGCGCTGGTAAAAGGTTTGGATGTTTACGGAATAGAAAATCTTGTTGAAGTAGTTGAGTTCTTCAACGGCGATTTAATTTTGGAGCCAACTGTTGTAGATGCTGAAGCAGAATTCAAAAACAATCAGAGTCGTCTCGACATCGATTTCTCCGACGTACGCGGTCAGGAAAACATCAAGCGTGCCATGGAAGTTGCCGCAGCCGGCGGACACAATATTATTCTCATCGGTCCGCCCGGAGCAGGGAAGACGATGCTTGCCAAACGACTGCCAACTATTCTTCCGCCACTTACATTGAGTGAAGCATTGGAGACAACGAAGATTCATTCCGTTGCCGGCAAGCTTGGAAAAGACGGAGCATCGTTGGTTTCGATTCGTCCGTTTCGCTCGCCGCATCATACGATCAGTGATGTGGCATTAGTAGGAGGTGGTGGCTTCCCTCAACCCGGCGAAATTTCTCTCGCGCATAACGGCGTTTTATTCCTCGATGAGTTACCCGAATTCAAGCGAACGGTTTTAGAAGTCATGCGCCAACCACTAGAAGAACGAACGGTTACCATTTCCCGCGCAAAATTCAGCATCGATTATCCGGCGAGTTTTATGTTGGTGGCATCGATGAATCCATGCCCATGCGGCTATTACAATCACCCCGACAAAGACTGCGTCTGCGGCACGATCGTCGTTCAAAAATATCTCAACAAAGTTTCAGGTCCGCTTCTCGATCGCATCGACATTCATTTGGAAGTAACGCCCGTTCCCTTCAAAGAACTCACCTCGCAGCGCAGCGGCGAGAGATCCGATCAGGTTCGGGAACGAGTAGTCAGAGCCCGTGAAATTCAGGCTAACCGTTTTATCGGCAGCGAAGGAATTTATTGCAATGCGCAAATGAATTCGAGTCTGCTGCATTCCGTTTGTCAAATAGGCGAGGATGGAAGCACGCTACTGAAAACAGCGATGGAGCGACTAGGCTTATCTGCCCGTGCCTATGATCGTATTCTGAAAGTTGCCAGAACGATTGCCGATTTAGATGCGAGTACGAATATTGAGACGGCTCATTTGGCAGAGGCGATACAGTATCGGAGTTTGGATAGAGAGGGGTGGGCGGGTCAGGCCACACAGCATGGAATGGGGTAGACTAATAAAACTTCCACTTCCACTTCCACTTCCACTTCCACTTCACTTCCACTTATATTTCCTACTTCTCAGCCTCCAAAACCACCTTCGAAATCCTAACCGAATACTCATTCGGAATAATCTTGTCTCCATGTGTAATCGCATACATCTTGGTAAACTCAGCGCCGAAGTAGAGGATGATGGCAGAGTAGTAAACCCAAACCAGAATCAGAATCACTGAGCCGGCAGTACCATAGACAGAGGCGACGGCAGAACTGCCGAGATATGCACCGATGGCGAATTTGCCTAGCATGAAAAGAAAGGCCGTGAAGGAGGCGCCAATCAGGCAATCACGCAAGACAATTTTTCCGTCGGGAAGCGTTTTGAAAATGATGGTGAAAAGAAGGGTGATGATGATAAAGACCATGAGTAAGTTGAATCCATAAATTAAGTACACCGTGTCTTTCGGAAATTGTAAGGCAAGTTTTTGGTTGAGCAAGTCCATGATGGAATTTACGATCAATCCGACGAGCAGCAGAAAGCCTACTGATCCGATCATGGAAAACGACATCAATCTGTTCTTTAAAAATTTCACCAAACCTTTTTTGGGTTTGGCTTCGATACCCCAGATGAAATTGATGGAGTCCTGAATTTCTGAAAATACACCGGATGCGCCAATGAGCAAAACGATAATGCCAATGGTAGTGGCGAAAGTATTGCTGTTTGAAAGGGAAACATTTTTAATCGTCTCCTGAATTTGCATGGCTGCTTCATTCCCGACAAGACCGTTGATTTGTCCGAAGATTTCACCGCGTACGGCTTCCGGACCAAAGATAAACCCGCAGAGATTGATAATGATGATAAGCAAAGGTGGCAACGAAAATATAGTATAGTAGGAGAGTGCTGCGCTCAATTTAAGTCCGTTGTCGGAAACAAATCCGCTCAGACTTTCAGTAAACAGAAAACGCGTGTTTTTAATCGGGTTGATATGCTCAGTCGTTTCATCTCATTGAAATATTAATGCAGCGGGTTTGCCGATTTCAAAATCACGAAATCCGAAATCCGTTGTTCGGAAGGAGTTAAATTTAAAAATATTATCGCCATTTCCCGGTATCTGTGGATAAAAGGATACGGAAAACTGGAAGGTGTTAATAATGAAATTTTCATTCCTGATCAAAACACCTAATCCAATTTGCGAATAAACTTTACTGTTTCTAAAACCTGTTGTTTCATCGCCAAGTACTCCCATCGAATAAATGAGATAAGGCCCGAAATGAAAACCGATCAGATTCCATGGAGCATAACTTTGTGCCTGAAAACTGAGAATCATTCTGTCTGTTCCCGAGAGCGCATAACTGTTAAAGCCTTCGAGTCCGCTGTTATTTCGCAAGGTAATACTATCTGTAGCCAGACGATTCAAGCCGAAAGTAAACTGCGGTTTTGCAAAGAGCCGGAATTTCCAAAGTCCGGTTTCGATCAGTCCGGTGAAATAATTAAACCCTGCCGAAATAACACCTTCTTCACGATTTGATGAGCGGTAAAATGTTCCATATTCGAGATTTGTGCTCAGATAGCCCCATTTGTAATACTCACCAAAAGAAACTCTAGCTCCGAGATAGACACGCCCGCCTGACTTACGCGCCTGATAGCCTGCCGTAATTCCGTACACTTTCCCTATTGGTACATCTTCGGTAATTCCGTAGTTGAAGATAAATTTATCCTGAACGTATTTTCGCGTAGACACACCAATGCCGGTCATGTAAAAATCTGAATTCTCATATTGATTTGTTGAGTTGCTATCCTGACTCGGTTTTTCCAAATAGCGAATTCTCAGGTAGCGAAGTGTCGTAATAAGATTCGTTGTCCGGCTTTCTTCCGAATTCCCTTTGAAGATCTGAATGGCATTTCCGCCCCAGTAATCCTGAGTGTTGAGTCGGATACGGGAAACTTCGTTCAATGTGTCATTTACTTTCAATGTGTCACGACGAAAGTTCTGAATGAAGCTCATTCCGGCCGCCCACTTTGCAAATGGAGAGAAAAAAGGCCGGTCCACACTGATACCTCTGTTGTAATTTCCGTATTGATCACGGTCGAGCAGAAAAGTGCTGTTGATAAACGTGTTTCGAATATTGGGGATAAAGTATTTTAAAGTTAAAGCATTGTTTCCGGTTGATTGATACCACGTGAATCCCGGCTTAAATTCATGCCCGAGTCCGAAGAAATTTCTGTCGAGTACATTAACCGTCATTCTTGTCGTACTAATGGCAATTTCCGGAATCATGCTCCAATTGTCGATTTCGCGAATGGAGATATCAACTGAATCGGAATTCTTTCCGGTAGACGTGACGGTAAAAAGCACTTCTTTCACAAAAGGTCTGCTACGGACTAGCCGTTCCGATTCTTTGACAAGCAAGGAGTCGAATTCATCGTTGCGGTGAATGAGCAATAAGTTTCGGATAGTAATTTTCTGCGATCGTATATGCAATCTGTTTGCTGTTCTCGGCAATAATTCTTTCGTATTGGAAGTTGTGTCATTAATCGAATAGCCGAACGGGTCAAGCGTTAATATATTTATGTGCCGAATTATTTTCCCTTCGAATGCACTGTAGGGTTTATTGATAAGTTTTTTATATTGTTTATTCTTCTTGCTGCTTTTTTTTGCTGATGGTTCAATGGGCTTAAATATCAGTTTGTAGATAAACGTCCGGAACTTACTCTTCTTAGAATATGTTTCAATGTCACGATAAATTTTTGTCGTATCTTTTTGGCGGCACCTTCTTGAGCAACTGAAATTTCGATCGAGAAGGGGAGTACTAATAGCAAAAGCAGGACACGCATTTGCATCCTGCTTTTACGGGAATATGTACCGGCCGTTCTCAAGGCAGGGGTTATTTCTTCTCTTCCTTAGCTTTTTCAGCTTTCTCTTTGAGCTCGTTTGCTTTTTCTTCTTTAGCTTTTTCTTCAGCCTCTTTTTTCTTAGCAGCAGCTTTTTCTTTCTTGTTAAAATAGCCTTTCAGCAGGAAATTGTGTTTAGCAGCTTCCATATTTTCATCAAGGCCTTTCGAGCTTTTCTTCAGATTATTAATGGTTTGATTGAAGTTTTCAGCAATTGTTGAATCCTGAATCAACCGTCCGAGTGTTCCGTTTCCACTATTGATTTTGACCATGATTTCGGCTAATTGCTGTGAAATTATTTCCGCATTTCCTGCAGTAACCTGCACGCTTGCCATAATCGCATCGGTTTCGACCGGTTCTTCTGAAACAAGTTCCTGTCCTTCGCGAGCCATACCGCCCATGGCACTTCCCTGAGAAATCGTGAGCAATCGATCGCCAATCAATCCTTCCGAGCCAATCGCAACCTGGCAATCGGATTTAATAAACGGTTGGATTTCTTTCCTGATAAGCATATCGACACGAACAGTAGAATCGTTGATGATCGTAATATTGTCTACTGTCCCAACATTGATTCCCGTGAAACGAACGTTATTCCCAACTTGCAATCCACTTACATTGTAAAATGTCGAAGTGAGTCGAAATACCGGATTAAACATATTCTTCTGTTTCCCGATGATGAAAATGGCCAGTACAAATAAAGCCAATCCCCCGGCAACGAAGAGGCCGAGTCGGATTTTGAATTTGTTGGTGTGATTGTCCATTGTTTTTGTTGGCGATTAGTAAGTTGTAAGTAGTAAGTTGTAAGTAGTAAGTAGTAAGTAGTAAGTTGCAAGGCGTAATTAGAAATTAGTAATTAGAAATTGGCGGGTAGGCGTTTAATTATTTTGTAGAAGATATTTGTATGCCGAGGTTTACTTTTGATAAAATTCAAATTTATTTATAAGTTTTTCTAGTATGTGAAAGTATTTTCGCAACGACCTATTTGATAAATTTGTTATCCCCAACAATCGCCTACCAATAAGTCAACTTACTACTTACTACTTACTACTTACTACTTACAACTTACCACTCTTAAAGAACGCTTTCACCATTTCATCCTCTGACTTTTCCATTTCTTCCAGATTGCCGGTGAGATAAACTTCGCCATCTTTTAGCATGATCAGTCGGTCGGCAGTGGCGCGAGCGCATTCGATATCGTGAGTGATAATCATGGATGAGGTTTTGTATTTGATCTGAATATCATTGATAAGCTCGCTGATTTCGTCGGAAGTGACCGGATCGAGACCCGTTGTTGGTTCGTCGTAAAGTATAATGTCAGGATCTACGACAAGCGTTCTGGCGAGTGAAATTCTTTTCCGCATTCCGCCGCTGAGCTGCGATGGCATTTTGTCGATGGCATCGGCGAGGCCGACGTTTTCAAGTACTTCGTGAATTTTATCTTCTCTTTGTTTTTCATCTAATTCTCTTTTGATTCTTTTCAGAGGGAATTCCAAATTTTCCCTTACCGTCATCGAATCGTAGAGAGCGCCGCTTTGAAAAAGGAAGCCGATTTTCTCTCGGAGTTTCGCCAATTCGTCGCGACCTGATTTGAGGACATTTTTACCCATAACGGTTATCGTACCGTTATCGGCAGCCAGTAGACCGACGATACATTTGATAAGTACCGACTTGCCGCTGCCTGATTTACCTAGAACAATTAGATTCTCGCCTTTGTAGAGATTCACTGTTATATCCTTCAGCACAACTTGAGAGCCGAACGATTTACTCAGTCCAGTGATCTCAATGGCAATCTCGCCCGATTTATTCTCCGACGTTTTATCTTTGGATATTTGATTTTGTGTTTCTATCATTTTGAAAGCATATCAGTAATTTGAACGGCAACCATATCGACGATAATGACAAGTAGAGAAGACAGGACGACAGCAGAGTTTGCCGCCCTTCCGACACTTTCAGTACCACGTCCGGCATTGTAGCCTTTGTAGCAACCCACCAGACCGATAACCGCACCGAAGAAGAATGATTTGATTACAGCCGGAAGAAAGTCCATGAAGTCGACATGACTAAACGCCTGAGAGAAGAACAATACGAAGCTTACGTCGCCTTTTATATTTGCTCCTGCCCAACTGCCAAGAATTCCCAAGGCATCAGCATAGAGAATTAGCAGAGGAACCATCAGAGTTGCAGCCAATACACGTGTGACAATTAAGAAGCGCATCGGATTCGTTGATGAAACTTCCATCGCATCAATTTGCTCCGTAACTTTCATCGAGCCGAGTTCGGCGCCCATACCGGATCCGATTTTTCCTGCGCAAATGAGAGCAGTGATAACAGGCCCCATTTCGCGTATTAGCGAAACGGCTACCATGCCGGGAAGCATGGTAACGGCACCGAAGTCGACAAGCACCGGTCGTGATTGAATCGTGAGCACCAGTCCCATAATTGTACCCGTCACCGAAACAAGCGGCAGCGATTTATATCCGATCTGAAAGCACTGATTCATGAATTCACGAAGTTCAAATCGGCGTGAGAATGTTTCTCTGAAGATTTGAGCAATGAATAATGCTACATCCGAAATCGAAATCAAGAACTGGCTAAAAAGAGCTGTCTTTTCAATCGTTTTGTCGTGTAGCTTAACAGACTGCTTTACGGCCATTCCTTGAACTTTTGCTATAGGATTATTCGTTTTCATGGAAAGGTGAATCAATTTTGAAAATGAAATGTTTTTAATCGTACGTTATGTTCGCTTTAATGGCTTTCGAATAATTTCACCAAGACTCAATTTGGAAGTAGGAGTAATATTTCCCAGAAGAAATCCCCAGGGTTTCAAAGGCTCGATGTGATCAAAAATTACTTTAACGATGGCAGTGAGTGGAATCGATAAAAACATTCCGGGAACTCCCCAAAGTGCGCCACCGGCAATAACGGCAATAACAGAAATGAGAGCATTTATCTTGACTCTCGAAGCGACAATTCGTGGAATAATAAAATGATTGTCGATAAATTGAATAATTAAATATACGACAAAAACCAGTATCGCAGATGAAGGCGAATCTTTTGTGACGAAGGCGATTATCATTGGCAAAGCAATGGCGATAACGCCACCTATATATGGGATTACATTTAGCAAGCTCCTGTAATTCCTAAAATGATTGCGTAATCGATTCCTAAAAGCAATAATGCTGTAGAATTTAGCACTGCTATAATGACAGCTTCGAGCATTAAACCGGTAAGATAACTTTGAATGATTCTTTTGGAATTATTCAAAACTTCAAAAACAGTGTCATGATCATTTGATTTGAATAATTTTCGAATAAATTCCAGGAGAAGGCCTTTGTAATAGATAATCATAAACAAGTATACAGGAAGCAGAAAGACTATTATCAGCACACTGTTTAGAGTAGACAAAGTTTGTCCAATGCTTCCGCCCAAGTGGTTGATAGCGTCATCTTGCGTTGCTTTGATCCATGCATCAATTTTGAATACACGAATATTGAAACTTTCCGAAATCCATCCAATAAGCTGCCTGCTTCCACCTTCAAATCGTACTTTGAGAATCGGGTATGTTTCTCCGAACAGACTTATTTGTACAGATATGAAATACAATAGTCCAATAAGCGTGAGCAGGGCTGAAACAACAGCTATAGAGATCGCCAAAATGCGATTGAATTTATGCCGGAGTAAATAATTGACAAATGGATTCAGGAGAATTGCCAGAATGAAAGCATATACTAATGGCAGGATGATTTGTTGACACACAAATAAGGTGAAGATGAAAAGGAAGAGCCCAATTGCAATGAAGGCGAATTTCGCATAGAAAGGCAATTGTACATTCGAAGGCATAGGGTTGAGTGATAAGATTGAGCTAATTGGTACTAAGCTCTTCTGTTGCCAACGAAGGTAGCCGGACTAGATGTTTTTCATGTTACATAACTCTGAGAGAACTTTGCATAATTCACACTTTTGTTTCGGTCTTTGCGTCGATATTCATACAGAATAGGTCTATTCTTCGTCGTTCAAAGTCCTGTTGTGATACTTTTCTGTGATTTGCGTTTGTCTTCAAATTCTTTCCGCGGCGCTTCATCATTCAATTGGTTGAGTTTTTCATACGCTTTCGTCAACGATTCCGGTAATTCGTTTACATATTCTATTTTGTAAAATGAAAATCCGTTGTACGGAATTGTAGTGTTTCCTGCTTTAAAGACAATTTGGTTTTTCAAGGCGTGAGGCGAAAAAAAGTCGCAGAAATATGTTTTCCTCAATCCAAGTAGTCGTTCGTAGTTGGCGTCAATTTGGGATTGCGGAATAAGTGTTCGGCATTTATCCTGTATGGTGAAAATCAATTTGTCTGAACTTTGTTTGCCGAGGTAATTCACAAATAGAGAATCTTTCGCCGACATTTTATTGATCATCGTTGAATCGGCTACCGAAAGATCACCTGATTGAATAGCTCCCGTTGAAGTCAGATACTTTCGCTTGGCATCAAAAAGTAATATGTATTCCTTTTCTTTAACAAGATAGGATTGTGGACGGATTACGATAACAGCAGTAGGATTGTCGTCTAAGAAATCACTAAGTTTCGATAAGAATGTTGCCTGAGTTTTACTTAATATATTGACGTGCATTTCCCATTTGATCGTAAGGGCTTTTTCGATTTCACGCTCTAGCGTTTTTACCTGCATCCGATAAGGAGTTGTTGCAGGTTTCATGAAAATATTGCTGAGCAAATCTGTGATCACGTCACTAAGATGAAATTTAGGGTTACGCAAATTTCCGGTTATCGGGATTTCGTAATTTATCACATTTCCACGCTCTCTCACAAACGACATAATCAAAGGCAGAGGAAGCCAGTCCGTGTCCTTGTTTTTTAGCCTTTTTGTTACTCGCGGATCAATAATAGTTAGATGGTTATTGCTCTTGATGATGCCCTCTCTGACAACCCAATTCCCTTCAACTTCCAGCGTTCCGCGGTCCAGGGGAAATGAAGTGTAGGTTATCGTATATGGATTAAAAAGCGCCTCCGGGATTTTCACCATCGAGTAATTCATGTCAAAGTCGCCGCTGTCTTTTGGGTTGATGCTGAGTCGCACACTTGCTGATCCGTACGGCTGAATTCCGCTTTTGAAACTCAGATTTACCCTCCGATGTATTTTGTTGATTGAATCGCCCTGCACATTTAACGGCTTTAAATCGACGCTGAATTTTTCACTGAGCGAATAATCGTTGAATTTTACATCTCCATCGACAATCGCCAGTCGATTGATTTGGTAATTACTCTGGAAAAAGTTTTTCGACAGCACTTTTACGTAATTAGCGATTTCAATAACTAAATTAAATTTCGCTTGATCTGCTGCCGAAGCGCTTAAGTTAGACCCATTGCGTCCAAACATTGTTTCTACATTATTGAGTGAATCGTAGCGTTCGTATTTTAAAAATGGGCGAATAAGAGTTATCGAATCAAACAGGTGTTTGTGATTCTTAGGACTTAATTCGTTTATCGCAAGGGTAAGTTTTTCGAAGGAAGCATAATCGTCGTTCTTAGTTTTGCCGAATTTGAAATCATTGATCGATAAATTGCCTTTGAACGTAACATCATCTTCTTCTTTAAAATTCCCTTTTACATTTAAGTTAGCCTGAAGACTTGCAGAAAACTGTCCGTAATTCGTAAGTGCCTTCAGGTATTGAGCTATTAAGTTCAGGTCAAAATCTTTGATTTCAATTCCAAATCGATAAGCAAGCGACTTCATATTAATGTTGAATGAGCTATTTGCAGTCCCGTTTCCTTCTCCTGATTCAAATGAAAATCGTCCGGCAATTGTATCGCTGTACCATTGAAGGCCAGAACTGTTAATTTGAATGTTTTTTAAGGTGTAATAAATCGGAATGCTTGCCTCCGAATAAATCAATTCGCCATTGTTGATTCGAAGGTGCATGATATTGAAATGAGTTCTCGTGGTATCTCCATTATTCGGTGGATTAAATAATTTGATGAGATCGTCGAAATTGAGTGCGCTTTTGTTTTGGATGATCTTTCCTTTGAAATTATCAAGTGTAAGATCGCTGATTTCATATGTTTTGTAAAATAGCTTCAGCAAAGCGAAGTTTGCACTAATGCCGTCGGCACTAAAAAACAGGCTGTCACTTTTTTCTTCTTTCACCTTAAAGTCTGACAGGTGTATATACCCGGTGAAAGGGTTGACATATGCGTGCCTGATCGTAATTTCCCTTCCTGTGTATTTTACATCATATTTTTCTATCAGATATTTTGAAAGAGGTGATATGAAGAAGAAAATTAATGCGAAGCCGGCAATCATTAGAATTAGTGCAACAATGGCTAATTTCTTAAACAATGTTCGTTTCTTTCCGGGTAATGTTGCTATGGCCATGAGTTGTTAAAGTCGTTTCTATGACAAAACAAAAGTTGTGAATCTGTTTCGTTGCAAAACATAAAATTGCGGTGAGTGAAAATCGTTTGCTGCTTGTGGCAAACAAGAAGTTATCGGATCTGCACTTCAGTTTAAATGTTTAAAGTGTGAATCGGTAAAAGTCGGGACATTATTCGGTCCAGGACTTACAGAACTCCGCGGAATGTTTGCATGATTCACACATTTGGCCTTCTTGGCAGATGGGGTTGTCAAATAAAAAGGGTCTTTAATGGAGATTTATAGGCATAAAAAAGCCGGAGCGTTTACTCCGGCTTTAAATTCATTATTCGCTTTGTTTCCAATCTTCGGCTTCAGCGATAGCTGAAAGGCGTTTGTCTAATTCTATTAGACTTTCCGGCTGGCCTTGTTGAGAAGTTACGGATTTTGTTTTTCCGTTTTCCGTGAGCGAATAAATTGTCATCGGAAGGTCGGTAGCACGCTCGAGGTATTTTTCCTGGAGCGTATCGTAGCCGGCATTTTTCAGATCGGTGAAAATCGAAGTGACTTCTTCTTTCGTTAACTGTTTTTCGAAGTGTCCGATGTGAGCGGTGTTTTTCTCACCTACAAGGATACATTTGCCATTGCCCTGAATTGTCATTTTGTATGTCGGACAACGACCGAAGCAAGGTGTTTTTCGAAAGTAAGAACGGACGATTCGCTCACAGCTACTTTTGTTGTCGCACATGATGCGAAAGCGATGAGGCAGATGATGATTAGTCGGTTAAACATGTGTTTGACTATTTTTGAATGATTATTTTTTGAGTACTGATTGCGCCATTGACGAAGTAAAGTGTGGCGATGTAGTACCCGCTTTGCAAATCTGATGCCGAAATTCGCTGTGTACCTGAAGCGGACTCAAAACGGTACGATTGAATCAATTTTCCTGTAATATCTTTTAACTCCATATGGCTCAGAATGGCTTTACTGCGATTTTCAATCATAAAATTATCCGAAGCCGGATTCGGGTAAACGGAGATATCGGATTGAGGAATTTCTTCAACGTCAACCGTTGCATTGTCGAGCGTGATTGTGTACTGCTCAGAAAGTGTATCTGTCACCGTGCGGTCTATTCGTTCCACAAGCAATGTATAAGCGTCGTAATTGGCATTGTCGGTTATACGAATGATAGGGTCATTGCCAAGCAGGGTAGAATGACTTGCCACCACTGTACTCGCTGCAAAATCGTATTTCAGGAGAATGATGTCGAGTTGAGCGTTCTGATTATTCTTCGTCAATCGTACACTGAAATTTTGATTGGAAGCAATATCCAGGTAATCGGCACTCATTCGCATTAGTCGATGATTGCCATCCGTATTGCTATGATGCACAAGTTGTGTTCCGGCATAAGAGTAGCCGTCTTCGTAACAGACTCCGCTGCATGAAGAGGAGAGATAAGAAACGTAATTCGAAGCACGACTGAAAGTATAAGGTGCATAGCTTGATGTGCTGCTTAGTACATCAAAGGAGATGTAAGCCTTTTCAAACATATCTCTGAGTGAACTATTCCAGTTGGAAGTAAGTTCCAGATTGATAGCCTCCAGATCGTTGGGCTGAGAGATCGTGCGACCGTAAATGGCGCGTATGATGTCGGTGCTGGTATGCTCAGTCATGTAACGGAAGAAAATCCACGGTCCGTACCAATGCGAAGAGTAAGGACTTCCTGAATTGCCGTCGTTACGATTCCAGTTAAGTGCAATGTCGGGGCGATTGAATACATCGACAATGTATTGGAAGTTGTCGTCGATGCCCGGATAAATTTCGTCTTCCGACCAGGCTGCTGTTGCTTCGGCCAGGAAGTTTGTCGTTTCAGATGTTGTTCCAAACTGAACGGCATGGAAGAATTCGTGTGCAGCCGTAACTTGGATGGCTTGTGTTTCAGTGATGCCCGGAGCCCAAGAGTAATCTTTATTCATTCCCATCCAACTTGTGTACGCAGAAACTTCAGTAGTTCCTGACTGTGGATTGTTGCCGATATTATTTTCGGGTGAAACAAAGCCGTATAAACCCGTGCCAAGATCGCCAACATATATATCATAATATTGACTGCCGCCTTCTGCACCATCGAACGGAGGCATGGCAAAATTCCTATTTGTGTACTGCGTCCAGCAATTTTCAAAAATAGCAGCCATATTTTCTATGTAGTCCGGATATCCACTACCATCAGCATCCGTAGATGGAATAGCGTCAGCCCCGGTAAGAGTGTAGTGATAGTCGAAGTTAGCACTTGTAACAATGACTTCAGTTCCGCTATAGGATGGTCGAGACAGGTAGGTTCGGAAAGTGTTTTTAGCTTCATCGGTCAGGTTATTCCAATTCTTTCTCGCATCAAGGATGAGAGAATTTAAGCAAGAGGAAGTTATTGGTCGGTGAGATCGCAAACTTGACTCGGCCGACCGCTCTTTTCTATATGAATTGTATTCCTGAATCAGTTTATTCGAAAGATCTACATCCTGAGCGGATGCAAGATCAAAGGAAAGGAGAAGTACTCCAAGGCTAAGTAATTTTTTAATCATTGCTTGATGTTTGTTGAATCCGGAAATTCGTTTGGGTGAATATGAATTGCAATATTATAAAAAATGCAAGGAATTAGGTTAAGGTATCTTTATGAATTGTCAATAATCGACTTGTAATTATAAATAATATTTATTTCAGAATATGATAATGTTTGGATTGCTCTATCCAAGCTCTTCAGTTTTTTGTGTTTAGCTATGATTGATGTCCACAAAAAAGGCCTGCCGGTTGGCAAGCCTTGTGATATGATTGTTAGTTTTTTTTATTGTCGGATAAACTTTTGTGAAATTACATCCTTGCCATTTTGAAGTGTGGCAACATACATTCCCGCAGGGAAAGCAGAAAGATCGAGAGTAAAATCCCCTGCAGCTGAATCAGCTGTAATCGTTTTTTGAAAAACAATTTGCCCGGTCAGATTCATGATTGAAAGTTGTCCTCCCGTATTTTCCTGAATGGCGTATGATAAATGAATTTGATCGTTAGCCGGATTAGGGTATAATTTCATTCCTACAGAGGCCGCGGGTTCAATTGTTGGTTCAGCCATTCGTGGGGCCGTTCCCGGTGTTAGCATCCAGATTACTGCATTCATCAGAAGTTTTTGATGTGAACCGCTTACTGCTGTTTTGTAAGAAGAGTAGAGTACGTCATTCGGATCGCCTGTTCCATCGTCAACAGGGAGCTGTCGCCCAGTCCGCACACTTTACCGGTGCCGTAATTCGCAGCTGCAAAAATACAATTTGTAGTTCCTGTGGTGGAAGAACCGGTTTTAAAGATCAATCCTTTTGCCGATGCATTGGCAGTTTTATTGATCGTCATGGACGTGCCGTTATTGTATTGAAGTCCGGTTACATTTCCATCACTCCATGTAGAATCGGATCAGTCGATGAGTTAAGGATATTTGTCGAAGTCTGTGAGAAATTCGCCAGGTCAAATTTGATTCCGAAAGGATTGCTTACTGAACCATTATTCGTCATGAAGTCATTGAAGATTGCCGGAGAATCCCAACCGTCATTATTTCTATCACTTACCGTATGATCGGCAATCATAAATAATCCGCCACCGTTAGCGACAAAATTTAATAGAGCCGTCTTTTCGGCTGTGGTAAAACGGATATTTGGCTCGTCGATAATAAAGATTTTGTAATTGCTCAGGTCTTGTACGTTTGTACTTACTCCGTAAGTGATAAGACCATTGTATGGAAGTGTTTCAATGATATATCCTCTTTTTGCAAGATCTACTCCCCAATTTGAAATACCACCTGCCCAAAATGTTTCGGCAGAGGAAGCCGTAATTCCTGATTGAGCAGGAGTAGGGATTCGTTGTGGATTGGATTCATTACCTCCGGTTGTCATTATCCCTCCGGTTCCGGTTTTGATATTCCGCGTGTCGGCATCTATCACCCAATCGGCATTTCCTGCCATCTGAGCGCTCGATGCATCAAATAGGATTTTAATCGTTTGAGCATTGACATGTATGGTCGATGCAATGAGTAAGCCAAGTAGGAGTTTTCTCATAAAGCGTATTTGTTTTAAAACCGTCCCAATGTGGGAAAAAGATTCTGTAATTACTATTAAGGAAATTGAGATTTGCGAACAGGAGAATTCTTAGATTTCTTATTGTTTGAATAACAATACCGGCAGACTTTTGTTTATATTTACTAATTCATATAGTATTAATAAAATCCATGCTGCTTTGAAAAGAAACTCTTACACGAATTATAAATTTGTTCTGCTATTTCCGATCTGTCTATTACTGTTTTCTGCTCTTCGTGCGCAGTCATTTTCTGTTGGACACCGTACGGAAGTGTTTGTAGACAGCTCCAGAGCTAATCGCAGCATAGACGCAGAAGTATATTATCCGGCCGATGTGGCAGGCGACAATGTAGCATTCACATCTGCTTCGGATTTATTTCCTGTGCTGGCATTTGGACATGGCTTCGTTATGACTTGGGATGCTTATCAAAACATCTGGGAAGCTGTTGTTCCCAACGGTTACATTATGATCTTTCCTAAAACGGAAGGAACAATTTCACCTTCTCACGAACAGTTCGGATTGGATCTGGCATTTCTGATTCGCGAAATGCACCGGCTTAATTCCGACAACGCAAGCTTTTATTTTCAGCATGTCGATTCTATGGATGGAGTGATGGGACACAGCATGGGAGGAGGGGCTTCTTTTTTGGCGATGGCTTCCGATACATCGATTCGTTCAATGGCATTGTTGGCTCCTGCGGAAACAAATCCTTCGGCGATTTCAGCAGCTTCTTTTATCACTGCTCCGTCGTTAATATTTGCCGGAGAAAATGATTGTGTTACTCCGCCTGCTTCCAATCAGATTCCTATGTATGATTCGTTGCAAAGTGATTGCAAAGATCTAATCACGATTTTGGGTGGCAGTCATTGTCAAATGGCAAATTCAAACTTCCTCTGTTCGATAGGGAATCTTCCTGCTCGCCGGCACCGACGATTTCACGTGCCGATCAGCATCTGGCAATCTCGAGATATTTAATCCCCTGGCTTAATTATACTCTTAAGAATGATTGTCAGTCAGGTCTCGATTTTGAGAATACACTACAAAGCGATGCTACCGTAACGGCAGTAAAAAATTGTTCGCTCTGCAGTTTGAATCAGATTTCTTCGATATCTGCTTTGTCCGTTATTGTTTCTCCAAATCCCTTGACATCCGAAATCCTTCACATTACCATTCCCGGAAGCGCTGATCGCATAATTTCTATTGTAATTGTTTCAGCTTTGGGCGAGATAGTGTACAATGGCCGATTAAATTCAGTTGGTGAGAAAGGTAAGTATGCCTTGACATTACCTGATTTGAAAAATGGCGTTTATTTTTTAAAAGCAGATACGGGAAAAGAAAGCTATACAAATCGTGTAGTTGTATTGCGATAGAGCCGTTCCGTAAATTTGATAGGAGGAAGGAGTATTTTGATTCCAATTATACCATTCCAAAATGAAAATACGAGTAGAGAATGGTATATCCCGCAGGGAACTTGGTTCATTTCTATCGTAAACTGATGTAAGATTTGGTATAAAGCATGAGTTCGTCAAAGTCCGCACGGAATTTATTTTTTATTCTGTCCGGTTAAATGAAATTTGGTATTCAGTATTTTAATCGTCTTAAATAAAAGCTATGGATCGTCGTAAATTTATCATTTCGTCTTCTTTGGCAAGCGTTGCCGTTACGTCATTGAGTTTTGCGGGTTGTCGATCGGCTGAAGCCGAAAAAGATAACTCATCACATCAGGAACCGATTGCTGCTTTCGAGCTCGATGAAATTACAATTGAGACATTACAGGCTGCTATGAATTCGGGAGAATATACTTCCGAGAAAATTGTCAAGCTCTATCTCGATCGTATTAACTCTATTGATAAATCAGGTCCTGCATTAAATTCAGTGATCGAATTAAATCCCGATGCGATTTACATTGCTCAGGGTCTGGATAAAGAGCGAAAAGCCGGAAAGATCAGAGGGCCATTACATGGAATTCCTGTTTTGCTGAAAGATAATATTGATACAGGTGATAAGATGATGACTACGGCCGGCAGTCTGGCCATGGTCGGAAATCATCCGGAGAAAGATGCATTCGTTGTCGAACAACTTCGTAAAGCAGGTGCTGTAATTTTAGGCAAGACAAATTTAAGTGAGTGGGCGAATTTCAGATCGTCGAAATCAACATCGGGATGGAGTAGCAGAGGAGGGCTTACAAAAAACCCGTATGCACTCGATCGCAATGCCTGCGGTTCCAGCAGTGGAAGCGGTGTTGCTGTTTCTGCAAATCTTTGCACGGTTGCCGTTGGAACGGAAACCGACGGATCCGTAGTTTGTCCGGCATCTTTCAATGGAATTGTCGGCATGAAACCTACGATTGGTTTGGTAAGTCGTGCAGGCATCATTCCGATTTCGCATACGCAGGATACCGCCGGACCAATGGCTCGTACCGTGCGAGATCTTGCGATCTTGTTGAGTTGTATGGCAGGCGTTGATCAGGCCGATCCGGTTACACAGAATTCAGTGACTAAGCCGAAAGCAGATTATTTGAAGGCAACAGAAAATGCAACGCTGAAGGGAAAGCGAATCGGCATCGACAAAGCATTTTTGCAGGGAGAAGATTTAGGCTGTGATTTGTTTCGGAAAGTTGTTGATCAGATCAAAGCAAAAGGAGGAGAGTGTATCGAAGTTGATATTCTCAGCAAGATGAATGAACTGTATACGCGGGAATTTGAGCTGATGAAATTCGAATTCAAGGCCGACTTGAACGCTTATTTGGCGAAGTCAACGGCGAAAGTAAAATCGATGCAGGATGTAATTGACTTCAACAAAGCGAATGCGGATAAAGTGATGCCGTTTTTTAAGCAGGATATTTTAGAGGCGAGTCAGAAAAAAGCAGATCTGAATTCAACTGAATATCTCGAACTACTTAGAAAAAATAATGAAGAGTCGAGAGTGCTTATTGATCGTACCTTGTCGGAGAACAGACTTGACGCCATTTCGGGCGTAACCATCGGACCGGCCGGAACAACCGATTTGATTTTAGGTGATCATTATCTGGGCGATGCTTCCACTGCTCCGGCAGCAATTGCCGGCTACCCGCATATTTCTGTTCCGATGGGTGAAGTCTATGGTCTGCCCGTTGGTATTTCGTTTTATTCGTCAGCTTTTGAAGAAGCAAGATTGATTAATCTGGCTGCCGCTTTTGAAAAAGAGATCTTCCAAAGACATAAACCGAAGTTTAAGAGCACTTTATTTTAACTCGAGGAGAAGCGAATCATGGCTTTTTGAGCGATAGTTGGCGATTTGCGAATAAACTGAGTAAAATGTAGGTGAAGAGAGGGGAAAAGCGGATAGGAATGACTACTTTCGATACCCCAAATGGCTACAGGGAAGAATCATTTTCGATTCAGATTTTTAAAATAGTTTCGCAACCGGATTATCATGGATCCGAGCCGAGAAGAAAACGATGACGGAGAAGTATTTTTTATTTGTGTTTACCGTAATGATGGCAATCGTAATGCCATGCGGTCTTGTGTCGTTCCTGATTCATCATTATACGAGAAAATATATCCCGTCGAATTATCATTTCTGGGCATACACAGTAACTACACTTATTTATCCGACCGTTTTCTGTCTCACTTATGTCCTCGAGAAAATTCCGATCTGGCTTTTTATGCATGAAGAGACAAATGATTTTCAAATTGTATCCGGAAAAGAAAGATGATGATCTCTTTTGTTTTCATTTTCATCGGTCTGCTTTTTCAAATTTATTTCGTGCTCACAGAGCAAGCCGAAGCAGGTATTCGTCTTCGTGATAAGAATCTCAAGAAAGAATTTTAAAGGCATTTTTCTGAAATACGTAGCTGCAATTTTCTCTGAAAATGATTTTCCTGACTATTGAATTTTGAATCAAAAACATCGTGAACTTCAGCAAGAACTAGAATCATTGGCAATGGTTTCTTCGTGGCCATTTGAATCAAAGCTGATTTTTGTCAGCTCGACGTTATTGGCTTAAGCATTTTTTTCTGCAAAAAGGGAGATTCTGCCGAGACGAGATTTTGCTATTCGCGAAGCTCTTTGTCCAAGTGCGAAATTTGCTTAAAAATGAGCTTTTTTAGCTTTTTTTACTTGCAATCGCCTTTCGATTTTTTTATATTTGAGGACCCAATAAGCACTTACGTCACCACGTACTTTTTAAGTAATTCAGAAACACTCCAATTTGATGACAAAAAAATTTACTCTCCTAGTTTGTGCATCATTGTTTTTCACCATTCAACTGCTTGCGCAGATTGATGTGAAAACCATTGATATGGGAAAACTCAATCAAGCAAAGCTCGATGGAAAACTGAACGGGCATGAGAAGTATGTCAATTACGACGTCCAGGGAAAAAATCCATCTCGTGTATCTTCAAATTCAACCGGGAATAACACGGTGAATACAGCTAGTGGTTGTAACTGCTGGGTGGCTCGTGATGCATCTTGGCAAGTTGCACAGTTCGATGGTTCGGGCGGGAGTGGTGGGCCGGGTTCGCCTCCTGATTACAGAAACGATGACTGGTCAACAGTAAATCTTCCATTACCTTTCTTTTTGTTTTTATGGTCGACAAGTTGACAGTGTTTTCATCAACAACAATGGTAACGTTTCAATCGACAATCCATACTCGACATTTACAGCAAATTCATTCCCTGATCCATCGTTTACCATGATTGCTCCTTTCTGGGGCGACGTGGATACACGGTGCATTGAGTGGAATTGTATATTATCAAATGACAAGCACGCACTTGATTATTCAGTGGGAGAATGTCGGATATTTTGGAACACACGATGATAAGCTGAATACTTTTCAGTTGATCATGACGAATGGAACAGACTTACTTTTACCTCCCGGATCAAACGTTTCTTTTTGTTACAAGGATATGCAATGGACAACGGGAGATGCCTCTTCCGGAGTTGGCGGATTTGGCGGAACACCGGCAACCGTGGGTGTGAATCAGGGAAATGGTATTGATTACATTCAGATCGGTTTGTTTGATACACTGGGACCCGGTTATGATGGTCCATACCTCAACAACGATGGAATTGATGCCCTCGATAATCAGTCGTTCTTGTTGAACGTTTGTCAGAGTGGTTCAAACGTGCCTCCAATCCTGAACTCAGTTCAAACGTGCGATACACTCGATGTTTGCGAAGGTGATACACTTTTAATTCAGGGAACTTTCCTTTCTCCGGAGCAGGGACAGATTACTACGTTAACAACGGCATCTCTGATGACAGGTTTGTCGCTTATCAATACAACACCTGCGAATACAACCGACTTTACCGTTCAAGTCATTGGACTTGCATCGAATGTCGGGATGAATACTTTTGATTTGATTGGTCGTGATGATGGTGTTCCTGTTCGAACAACCCGTGTACCGATTGTAATTCATGTATGGCCTGCACCTACAGCGACTTTACCATTTCACCATCTACAACGGTGAATGTCGGAGACGTTGTTACTTTCACAAATACAAGTACTATCGGCTTAACCTATAACTGGGATTTCGGCGATGGAACAAATAGTGCTGTTTACTCTCCAACGCACTCTTACGCTGTGGGCGGAACGTATAACGTGACTCTTACAGTAACCTCGCCTGCAGGATGTATTCAGACAATTACACAGCAGGTAAATGTATTCCAATGCGCATCGGCAGCCTTTACGGCAACCAGTGTTTGTCAGAATACAACATCAACTGTAACATTCACGGGAGTCTATTTAGCAAGCACAGTCTTTACATGGAATTTCGGTAGCGGTACAGTTGTTTCCGGAAGCGGAAGCGGTCCGTATACTATTTCATGGGCTACACCGGGAACTTATCAGATCGATGTTTCTGTTGACGGTGGCGGATGCGCAACAGCATCGGCATCACAACAAGTTACAATTTATCAGGTACCTGTAGCAACGGTTTCCAACGATGCGCAAGTATGTAATGGAGCTCCTGCGAATGTAACGTTCACAGGAACGGCACCTGCAGGTGCAGCTTACACATGGAATTTCAGTGGCGGTAATGCCGTTGGTTCAGCCGCAGGTCCATACGATGTAACATGGAATACACCGGGAACATATCCTGTTGATCTCATCGTTTCAGCAAACGGTTGTGCCGATACAATCAGCACTTCTGTAATTGTGAATGCAATTCCGACATCTAACTTCAATGCTACACCAACTGTTTGTCTCGGCTCACCTGTAACGGTGAACTTTACCGGCACAGCTGGAGGAACAGCAACATATAACTGGAATTTTGGAGGTGGTACTGTTGTTTCCGGTAGCGGAGCAGGACCATACACTTTGATTTACAATACTGCAGGTAGTACGAATGTTTCACTCACTGTTGATGAGAATGGATGTACATCGATGCCATCATCTCAGGCCGTGGTGAACAATCCGATTCCAAACGCATCGATCAATGCAACTCCTGCATTATGTACCGGCGCATCAAATTATATAACATTCAATGGCACGGCTACCGGCACGGCTACATACAACTGGACATTTGGTTCAGGCACTGTAGCATCGGGAAGTGGAGCCGGTCCTTATTCTGTTTCATGGAATGCAGCCGGACAGCAAGTTCTTTCTGTTATTGTTTTAGATGAGGGTTGTACAGATACAGCCATTCAATGTAAACGTAAATGCCATTCCTACTGCTGTATTCACAGCAACGCCATCAGCTTGTGCAGGCGATCCTATTACCGTGAATTATACAGGTACGGCAACTGCATCTGCAAGCTATACATGGAATTTTAACGGTGCCAATGTTGCAAGCGGATCCGGACAAGGACCGTACACATTGAACTGGCCGACTTCGGGTAATTATACATTATCGCTTGATGTAACTGAAAATGGTTGTGCAGCGCCGCCTCAAAGCGTACCTGTAGTAATCAATGCGATTCCGGTTGCATCAGTTGCTCCGGCTAGTGCAGTTTGTGTTGGTCAACCGGGTAGCATTGCCTTTAATGGTACAGCCTTGCCGGGAGCAAGTTATACATGGTCATTTGGAAGCGGAACAGTAATGTCGGGTAGTGGAGCAGGTCCGTACTCAGTACAATGGGCTGCAGCAGGAAGTCAGTCAATCAGTTTGACTGTAACGCAGAATGGCTGTACGAATTCTACGACATCAAATATTACGGTTAATCCGATTCCTACAGCGCAATTCACAATACCTCCTTCAATTTGCGTAAATAATCCGTTCCTGTTGCTTATACAGGCGATGGAAATGCTTCGGCAACATACGATTGGAATTTCAACGGAGCTACCATTGTATCGGGAGTTGGATCAGGGCCATACAGCCTTTCGAGTTCTAATTCTGCAAGTCTCAATGTGTCGCTTGTTGTTACTCAATTAGGATGTGTGTCACCGGCGAATACTCAAACAATTTTTATTGCTCCTTTACCGGTGGTGAATGCCGGTGCAGATGCATCTGTTTGTTCAGGAACGAATGTAACGCTGGGTGTGAGCCCATCGGCAAATACCACTTATGTTTGGACACCGGCGTCAGGATTAGATGATCCGACTGTAGGTCAGACGTTGATGCATGCGATTAACAATGATCAGGGCACAACGACCGATACTTATATTCTTACAGCGACGACGAATTACGGTTGTGTAAACAAGGATACGGTTTCGGTGCAGACAAAAGCAATTCCTGCTGCGATCTTTGCGCATCACGATCCGGCTTGTTTAGATGACAATGCCTTTATGTTTGTTCCGAACGGACATGTATTCCCGGGAGTAACGTATTCTTGGAATTTCCAGGGAGGAACACCTTCTTCAAGTCAGTCAGCTGTTCCGGGTATCGTTCAGTATTCGGCGATCGGAAAATATGTAGTGACGTTGAACTCGAGCTACGAAGGTTGTCCGGGTCCTGCCTATACGGATACGATTCAGATTAACCCGATGCCTAGAGCCAACTTCCTTCCTGCAGTTTTTGAAGGTTGTGAGCCACTTACTGTGCCTCTGGCGAATTTGAGTACGTTGAATTCAGCTAACTTCCATTGGAGTTTAGCGACGGTACATTGGATACAGCGGCCGTTCCGACACACGTATTTGCTCATGCAGGTGAATATTCAATCAAGCTGACTTCAATAACGGCAGATGGCTGTTCGCATGATACAACGATGCTGAAGATTATTAAAGTGTATCCTATGCCGATCGCCGATTTCATTGCTGATCCGGCCGTTACATCTATCTATGAGCCGGTGATTCAATTCCAGAATCATACAGTAAATGGCGATACATATCAGTGGACATTTGGCGACAGTGCTACGTCTACATTGGTAAGTCCGAATCACACTTATGCGGAAGTAGGAGCGTACGAAGTTGTTCTGATGACTTCTACCAATCACAATTGCCGCGATACGACAAGAGGAATCGTAAGGGTAGAATACGGCTATAGCTTCTATGTACCATCGGCCTTTACGCCAAATGGAGACGGAGTGAATGATTTCTTCCAGGGCTACGGATCGTTTATTAAAGACTACGAAATGTCGATTTACGATCGTTGGGGAATCTTAGTGTACAAGACTTCCGAATACGATAAACCATGGGATGGAAAGATTAAGAACCGCGAAGTAGAAAATGACGTTTTTGTTTATCGTATTCAGGTGACAGACCAAAAAGACTCACCGCATACTTACCTTGGAAAGATAACTTTAATCAGATAAGAATTTTAAAATCATCCAACGAACGAACTCCGCTTCAGAATTTGAGGCGGAGTTTTTTTTGATCTTTTAATTTCGAATTCAACCAAAAGGAGTATTAGACTTGGAAGTGAAATAGGGATGTCTATTTCTTAGTTGAAAATTTTCCTATTGGTTTCTTACTGAGATTGTTTTTGATCGCTTGATGTAATTTGTTTAAGTTTTTAAAATTTTGAATTTTATTGAAATCATCTTCAAGTTCCAGAAAAGCTGTTGCAACCAATCTTTAGCGTTGGTTGTTGTAATAGTAGACAACCGGTCAAATGAACCGTTTACTATCCTCTCTGGAAACGAGACCAGTTTGGATATTGCATTTGAATGAGACATGGCAGACGTTACGCTCGCCATATTTGATACGCAAGGGCGACTCGTTGTGTCAAAATGCATTCGTAAAGTTTCAAGTGGCTCGATTCTCGAAATTGAAATACCTTACGTTGGTGGCACATGCATTTTAAAAGTAGCGGATGGTAAATTTGTCTTCACAAAACCATTTATGGATGTGCATCAATGAAAAGCTGATTAATATCAGATATCGCATCTATTATGCGAATATTCAAATACAAAACAGGAGCATTCGCGGAAAAGTTTGAAACTCGTTTTTGCGAATTCAAAAATGTTTCTACATTTCAGCGTAGGTAGGAAGAATAGTCAGGTTAAAAGTTTTAAGTGAAACCGACGCTGAAATTATTTTTTGTTAAATCGAATTTTGTGAATACCATTCAATATAATACTTTCTCATTGCTACATAGATAGTTTTCACTTATGGGGTGAGAAAGAGTGTTGTCATTTCTTTCTTTAGAATTCATGATCAACAAAGTCTAATCAATACAGGAAAAATAATTTTGACAAAGTAAGGGGATGAAGAAATTGTTTTATTTGTTATTCCTATTTTCTCTAAACGTCTCTGGCCAAGGATTATCCAATCGTTGGGTGATGGGGTACTCCTGTTGTCATGGAGATTTTGGTGGATTGGACATTGATTTTAGTTCTGGGGCACCAAATGTTATTTCTCTTCAGCGAAACATGAGTATTAATTGCACTGTAGGAAGTATTACTGACTCTCTTGGCAATTTGTTGTTCGTTTCAAATGGTATTTATATTTCAAATGCAATGGACGACACAATGCAAAATGGAACAGGAATTAATCCAAGCCCATACACAACGTCAAGAATTGTAGATGGGCTTGCCATACCGCAAGCAAATCTAGTTATTCCTTTTCCAGAAGACTCAACAAAATATTATCTATTTCATGAGACAAGTGACGATATGTATGGAACTTGGGCGACTTTAAATCTTTACTACTCAGTTATTGATATGACACTTGATGGGGGATTAGGGGCTGTCGTTCAAAAGAATACAATTCTCCTTCACGATAGTTTAGTTAGTGGTAGAATCGTGGCTTGCAAGTGTCTTAGCCCCCTAATTAGCCGGACAAAATTTGTAAATCAATTTTGTCACACCTAAATTAGGAATTATGAGCAAGAACCGAAGAAAATTTCTTACCGGAAGAGCGATTATCGATTCTTCAGGAATGCGAACGTGAGCCAGGCCATCACCTGTCGCAAGC
Source organism: Bacteroidota bacterium (assembly GCA_016721305.1). Classification (GTDB taxonomy): domain Bacteria; phylum Bacteroidota; class Bacteroidia; order AKYH767-A; family 2013-40CM-41-45; genus JADKIH01. The sequence continues at coordinate 328,504 of JADKIH010000002.1, read as the reverse complement.
AATGCAGTATCTCTCCTTCGCTGATACAGAATGGAAGGCCAAGTATGAGGCAAAAGGTGTTGAAGATTAAAGCGATCATATCATCGTGTTGATCCGGATAAACGAGCCATGGAAGAAGAGATCGAGCGATTAAAGAAGATCATCGTCAAGCAGGCCTTAGAACTGGAATTTACTCAGAGCTGCTGAAACATGCTTCCATTGATCCGTCAAAAAAGAAGTTATGAGCCGGTTTAAAGATCAGCTACCTGTTGACCGTATGTGCGAATGGTGGGTTTAACCCGCAGTGTTTACTATTACAAACTAGCGGGTGGAAGCCGGGCTGTAGCGTCAGTACAACAACAGGCAAAGCAGATGGTACGCAGGTGAGTAATGAGGAGGTTGTTTCGACAATTAAAATATTCTATCGGAAGAATTTGCCACCTACGGTATGAATACACGGCAGCAATTTTAAAACGTCAGGATTATATCATTAATAAGAAGAAAGTGTATCGGGCTGATGAAAGAGAATGATCTGCTGCTGAATAAAAAATATCCACTACCGGGCCCGCGCCAGTTCATTCCGGTTCCGTACGGTTACAGCGGCTTATTCGATGGAATATCTTTCGATGGATATCAAATATATTTGGGTCGAGGGTGAAAAACGCAATTATTATCTTTTATCGATCGAAGATATTTACAGTCGGAAAATACTTGGTCATGTTTTTAAATCATCCATTCGAAAAAAAGATGTCCTTCAGCTATTGAAAAAAATTGCAGGACCAAGCTTCGATCAAAGGCGTTATTATCAGAAATGACAATGGTCCGCAGTTTATCGCTAACCAGGTAAAAAACTTCCTTCGACTGGCAGAAGTAAAGCAGGAGTTTCTCACCCGGCAACACCGGGAAGATAACGCCTACATCGAAGCCTTCCACAGCATCATGCAAAGAGATATGGTGGAACGGAATGAATTTGAAAGCTATTATGAAGCCAAGACAACCATCGAACGATTTATTTATCGCTACAATTTTATTCGGCCACACCGCAACAAAAAATGATGACTCCCTCTGAAAAATGGGAAGCAGGGGCTGGCCTTAAGATCATCCGATAAGCAACAGAACGAAGGGCGAACTTATTAAGGCTGATGAATACCGATGCAGAAAATTAGAAAATTCATCATCTGCACCGGCCTTGACAAGATCGCGAAGGAGAGTATCTTTGCTTATCGGATGATCTTTAAAGCGTAAGCAAAACGAGGAATTATACCAAAACCATTTTGGAGAAAACTGTCCGAATAATCGGGGCTAAGACAAGCATGCTAATGGACGAGATTGGTGGCTGGTGGTGCATCAATTCCATACGGGAATGGTTTATGAATATTTAATTTCTCCAACAGGAATTTCAGGCCCAATAACGCAAGATTTATTAAATTGGAGAGATGTGTATTTTGGCCAAGCACTGTTTTCGCCTCAAGGGGATAAGTTTGCTTATTATGAACCTTACGGAGATTTAGATATTTGGAATTTCGACAGATGTTCAGGTGTTTTTTCAAATTTTGTTCATATTAATATAAATGATTCAGCAGCGGCAGGTGGTGCAGCCTTTTCTTCGACAGGGAACTACCTGTATATTTCAAGTATGAATTATATTTATCAATTCGATATGACTGCGAGCAATATTAATAACTCAAAAATAGTTGTCGGAATTTATGATGGTTATCGCGAACAAGGTTTGTATCAGAATTTTTACCTTTCTGCTCTTGGGATGGACAATAAAATCTATATTAATACTGGGAATGGCTCGAAATATTTTCATATAATTAATTCTCCAGATAGTGCGGGTCTAGCTTGTGATTTTATTCAAAGGGGGCTGCCTTTGCCTCGTTGGAATGCATACACCATACCCAACTATCCAAATTATTTTCTCGGTGCAGAAGGCGGAACTGTATGTGATAGCTTACCAACAAGCATAACGACTATCCGAAAACTCTTTGATAATTATTCCGTTTTTCCTAATCCGGCGGATGTTGATTTATACGTCAACCTTGGAAATGAAAAGATTGAATCGGCATTAGTGTTCAATTCACTTGGGCAAATCATTTCAATTTCGAGCGACGTCATTAAAAACGAATACATGCATTTTAATGTTTCCGGTTTAGAAAATGGTTTCTATTACATTGAGTTTTTGACTGAGAGGCAGAAAATAGTTAGAACATTCATTAAACAATGACGAAGTTTATTTTGCATTGTTCAAATGCTGTACAATCTCTACTCTACGGTGACAATCCAGTATTCGAAGCTCTTGCATACCATAAACTTATCAATCCGAATATTGATTATGATGATTACTATACCTGCATTCAGTCTGGAGTGGTGTATCGAAAAAAGGATGTTGCTCAACAATATTGTAACTTATATCCAAATCCAAGTTCCGGTTTAGTCTTTGTTTCTTATTCGGTCGCAACGGATGCCACCTTAGAAATAATAAATGCTTTCGGGCAGATCTTAGTCGCAAAGAAGTTAGACCCGACCTCAACGAATATGAAGCTCGATATTAGTAATTATTTGAACGGCATCTATTTTTATAGAATTCACGATCAGCAAAATTTAATAAATACCGGAAAATTAATTTTAACAAAGTAACTTAATGAAGAAACTTCTTTATTTGTTATTTCTGTTTTCTATTTACTCTTTCGGACAAGGTTTGTCCAATCGATGGGTGATGGGTTATTCTTGTTGTCACGGGAGATTTTGGTGGATTAGATATTGATTTTAGTGCCGGGACTCCAAGCCTAATCCTAGAACAAAGAGAAATGAATTTCTATGAAACAAATGGAGTTATATCGAATTCAACTGGTGCACTTCAATTTTGCAGTAATGGTATTTACATTGCAGATGCGACAGGAGACACCATGCAAAATGGTAGTGGGCTTAACCCAAGTCTATATACAACATCAATGACTACACATGGATTAGCACTTCCTCAGGGAAATTTGGTCATACCATTCCCTGATGATAGTACAAAATTCTATTTGTTTCATGAAACGAGTGATGATATGTATGGAACTTGGGCATCATTAAATCTTTACTACTCAATAATTGATATGACACTAAATGGAGGATTAGGGCTGTCATACAAAAAAATGTAGTTTTACTTCATGATAGCCTTGTTGAAGGAAGAATCACGGCTAGTAAACATGCAAATGGCAGAGACTGGTGGTTAATTGTTCATCAATATCATTCTGGCTTAGTTTATAAATATCTTATTACACCACAGGGAATCCAAGGCCCAACTACACAGAATTTAATCACCTGGCGTGATGTTTATTTTGGCCAAGTTACTTTTTCACCTCAGGGGAAAAAATTTGCATACTATGAACCATATGGGGATTTGGACATTTGGGATTTTGATCGTTGCACTGGTGATTTTTCAAATTTAGTCCATATAGATATTAATGATTCGGCTTTCGCTGGTGGGGCTGCATTTTCGTTGACCGGTAGATATTTATATCTTTCAAGTGTTAATTACATTTACCAATTCGATATGGCTGCAACAAACATAGATAGTTCTAGGACTGTTGTCGGGATTTATGATAATTATGCGGAACAAGGGTTTCACCAGAATTTTTATTTATCTGCTCTTGCCCCGGACGGGAAAATCTACATCAACTGCTGTGATGGATCGCGATATTTTCATGTAATCAACTCTCCGGATAGTACAGGGCTTTCTTGTGATTTTATTCAAAGAGGTTTGCCTTTACCTAGATGGAATGCCTTTACAATACCTAATTATCCTAATTATTTTCTAGGAGCCGAGGGTGGCACTGTATGCGATAGTCTACCAACTAACATAACAAACATTCAAAACCAGTTGATGATTATTCTGTTTTTCCTAATCCAACAACGGTTGATTTGTATGTCAATCTCGGGAATGAAAAAATTGAATCAGCATTAGTGTTTAATTCACTTGGTCAAATCATTTCAATTTCGAGTGACATCATTAAAAGTGAATACTTTCATTTTAATGTCTCAGGCTTAGAAAATGGTTTCTATTACATTGAACTTTTGACGGAGAAGCAGAAAATAGTTAGGACATTCATTAAGCAATGATGAAATATTTTATCCATTGTCCAAATGTTGTACAATCTCCAATCTTCGCCCGTGGAAATGCCTTATTGAAAACCAGGGCGTATTATAAACTGATCAATCCGAATATTGATTATGATGACTACTACACATGTATTCAATCTGGGGTAGTTTACCGAAAGAAAGAAGACGTGCAACAGTTCTGTAACTTGTATCCGAATCCAACTTCCGGTTTAGTGTTTGTTGCTTACTCAGTTTCTTCAGATGCGACATTGAAATCACAAATGCTTTCGGGCAAGTACTGGTTGTTAAAAAATTAGACCCGTCATCAACGTCTACTAAAATTGAAATAAGCAACTATTTAAGTGGAATATATTTCTTTAGAATTCATGATCAGCAAAATTTAATTAATACTGGAAAGATAATTTTGTCTTAGCCCCCGATTATTCGGACAGTTTTCTCTAAATGGTTTTGGTATAATTCCTCGTTTTGCTTACGCGCTTTAAGATCATCCGATAAGCAAAGATACTCTCCCTTCGCGATCTTGTCAAGGCCGGTGCAGAGTGATGAATTTTCTAATTTTTCTGCATCGGTATTCATCAGCCTTGACAAGTTCGCCCCTTCGTTCTGTTGCTTATCGGATGATCTTAAGGCCAGCCCTGCTTCCCATTTTTCGTGAGGAGTCATCATTTTATTGCTGCGGTGTGGCCGAATAAAATTGTAGCGATAAATAAATCGTTCGATGGTTGTCTTGGCTTCATAATAGCTTTCAAATTCATTCCGTTCCACCATATCTCTTTGCATGATGCTGTGGAAGGCTTCGATGTAGGCGTTATCTTCCGGTGTTGCCGGGTGAGAAAACTCCTGCTTTACTTCTGCCAGTCGAAGGAAGTTTTTTACCTGGTTAGCGATAAACTGCGGACCATTGTCATTTCTGATAATAACGCCTTTGATCGAAGCTTGGTCCTGCAATTTTTTCAATAGCTGAAGGACATCTTTTTTTCGAATGGATGATTTAAAAACATGACCAAGTATTTTCCGACTGTAAATATCTTCGATCGATAAAAGATAATAATTGCGTTTTTCACCCTCGACCCAAATATATTTGATATCCATCGAAAGATATTCCATCGAATAAGCCGCTGTAACCGTACGGAACCGAATGAACTGGCGCGGGCCGGTAGTGGATATTTTTTTATTCAGCAGCAGATCATTCTCTTTCATCAGCCGATACACTTTCTTCTTATTAATGATATAATCCTGACGTTTTAAAATTGCTGCCGTGTATTCATACCCGTAGGTGGCAAATTCTTCCGATAGAATATTTTTAATTGTCGAAACAACCTCCTCATTACTCACCTGCGTACCATCTGCTTTGCCTGTTGTTGTACTGACGCTACAGCCCGGCTTACCACCCGCTAGTTTGTAATAGTAAACACTGCGGGTTAAACCCACCCATTCGCACATACGGTCAACAGGTAGCTGATCTTTAAACCGGCTCATAACTTCTTTTTTTTTGACGGATCAATGGAAGCATGTTTCAGCAGCTCTGATTTAAATTCCAGTTCTAAGGCCTGCTTGACGATGATCTTCTTTAATCGCTCGATCTCTTCTTCCATGGCTCGTTTATCCGGATCAACACGATGATATGATCGCTTTAATCCTTCAACACCTTTTGCCTCATACTTGGCCTTCCATTTCTGTATCAGCGAAGGAGAGATACTGTACTTGCGACAGGTGATGGCCTGGCCCTCACGTTCGCATTCCTGAAGAATCGATAATCGCTCTTCCGGTAAGAATTTTCTTCGGTTCTTGCTCATAATTCCCTAATTTAGTGTGACAAAATTGATTTACAAATTTTGTCCGGCTAATTAGGGGGCTAAGACAATTTTAACTAAATAGGCTTAATTGATGAAGGGTGTTTTGTACCTGTTACTTATTTTTGTTCTTCAAGTTTCTGGCCAAAGGTTGGACACAAGGTGGATTATGGGATACTCGTGTTGTTCAACTGAATTTGGCGGTCTTGATATTGATTTTGGTTCAGGTGGCCCGAATGTATCTTCGATTCAGAGAAATATTAGTATCAATTGTACCGTCGGAGGAATTAGTGACTCTAACGGCAACTTGTTATTTGTTTCGAATGGAATTTATATTGCAAATTCCGCCAATGATACAATGCAAAATGGTTCAGGACTTAACCCGAGCCTCTATACAACATCAAGAATTAATTACGGTTTAGCAATACCTCAAGCCAATCTAGTTATTCCATTTCCTGATGATTCTACGAAATATTATCTCTTTCATGATACAAGTGATGACATGTTCGGGACATGGGTAACATTAAATTTATATTATTCTGTCATTGATATGACGCTAGATGGGGGATTGGGGGGAGTTATTCAAAAGAATGTTGTGCTCCTACACGATAGTTTGATAGGCGGCAGGATAACCGCTTGCAAACATGCTAATGGAAGAGACTGGTGGTTAATTGTGCATCAATTTCATTCTGGAATGGTTTACAAATATCTAATCACTCCAAATGGTATATCAGGACCAACAATGCAGGATTTATTTACATGGAGAAATCTTGCATTTGGCCAAGCTATATTCTCTCCCCAAGGTAATAACTTTGCCTTTTATGAGCCATATGGTGATCTCGATGTTTTGGATTTTGATAGGTGTACGGGCACTTTCTCTAATCTTATACATGTTGATATTAATGATTCAGCTGGGATTGGTGGGTGTGCATTTTCTCCTTCTGGAAAATATCTTTACGTTTCGAGTTTAAATTACATTTATCAGTACGATGTAGAAAGTAGTAATATTGATAGTACGAAATACTTAGTTGGCATTTATGATAACTATCTTGAACAAGGACTTCACCAAAATTTTTATTTGGCAGCTCTTGCTCCAGATGAAAAAATTTATATAAACTGCGGCGATGGTTCAAGGTATTTTCATGTAATTAATTTTCCAGATAGCATAGGTGCATCCTGTCATTTTGTTCAACGTGGATTGCCTTTACCTCGTTGGGTAGCAGTTACAATGCCTAATTATCCAAATTATTTACTCGGTGCCGAAAGTGGAACTGTCTGCGATAGCTTACCTACCGGGATAACAACCATTCGAAAACCGGTTGATGATTATTCCGTTTTTCCGAATCCGGCGGATGTTGATTTATACGTCAACCTTGGAAATGAAAAGATTGAATCAGCATTAGTGTTCAATTCACTAGGGCAAATCGTCTCAATTTCGAGCGAGCTCATTAAAAATGAATACTTGCATTTTAATGTTGCAAGCTTAGAAAATGGCTTCTATTACATTGAGCTTTTGACTGAGAAGCAGAAAATAGTTAGGACATTCATTAAGCAATGATGAAATATTTTATCCATTGTCCAAATGTTGTACAATCTCCAATCTTCGCCTGTGGAAATGCCTTATTGAAAACCAGGGCGTATTATAAACTGATCAATCCGAATATTGATTATGACGACTACTTTACCTGTATTCAGTCGGGAGTAGTGTATTGGAGGTTCCGTTCAAACTGTCCACCCAATTCCGCTTCAAAGAGCCCACCTAAAGTTACTTGTATAATTGGTAGAATAATTCGTGAGCTTTGTCTTGATATCGGAATATGATGGTCGGTTTTCGACGGAGTCAGGCAATTATTTTTGTGCGGAAATAGGTGGTCACTATGTGTGGAATTTCCAGGTAAGGGATTTTTCTTTGAAGTTGGATTTCAGGCCAAAAAAACACCCTCCGAAGAGAGTGTTTTTTTTTTTCTAAGAAGAAAAATACAGATTAGTATTTCACAACTTTAGCTTGTGCTTTAGAGCCATTGAAATCGGCTTTGATAACGTATGTTCCTGCTGCAAGAGTAGTAGCATCGATTGACTGATGGTTCATACCTCTTGAAACTGTGAATGAAGTTGAAGTTACCAAACGGCCTGTCATGTCGAATACAGAAAGCATAACTTTTCCGTAGTTCAATGAGCTGATCTGAACGTCCAAAGTGTTTGCATCTTTTTGTGAAGATGTCAACGCGATTTGGCTGTTAGCAAGATCGTTTACGCCTGTAGGGCAGTTTGGATCTCCCGGAGCATAAAGAAGAACCGGAATAGATGCACCAACATAAGTACAGTTTGGATCTAATGTAAGGTCACCCAGGAATACAGGGCTGGCAACTGCCGGTGTAGCGTTAGCAAACACAACAGGAGTCCAGGTAGTAAGTTCCGTATGTAGTGATCAAAGTAGCGTCGTTGATGAATGTACGAACGCTTGTAGCTGTTGCAGGCTGAGTGAAAGTGTAAGTAGCAATCAGGTTCGGATCGTTTAACGGATCAGCAACACCTGTGATATCTGCTGAAGAGATCAACCAGCTAACACCGTAGTTTGTACCTTCTGTCGGAGCAACAACACCTGTTGCAGTGAAAGTAGCTGTATCGCCTTCGCAAAGTGCAGTAGCGGTAGAAGTACCTGTGCCCGGGTTGATGTTACCATCAGAGCAAAGGATTAACGGAACGATAGTCCAAGAGAAGATACCATCAGCTGTAGGAGAAGTAGTGAAACCACCTGCCCACATGTGAAGAGAGTCAGCAATACCTAAAGCTGTACGTTGTACACCGATATCGATATCGTTCCAGTTCAAACCACCGTCGAAGCTGTAAGAAGAACCTGTGAAGCCGTTTGTTGCATCAGCACCCGTAGAAACGAGCATAGAAGCAGTTCCCGGTACGTGCTTGAGGTCAGAACCCCAAAGATTACCTACTGGTGTGAAAGCTGTCCAAGTGTCACCACCGTCAGCTGTAACTTTACAATTGCTAACACCTGTTGTTGCAGTGTACAAACGAACCATTCCGTTAAGAGCGTCTGAGAAACAAATATCGATTGCTCCGTTTGTCGGAACAGTAATACCTGTAGAAGAAACCGTCCATGTTAAACCACGGTCAGCAGAACGGAAAACACGTCCTTTGTTAGTGTCGAACCAGATAGTGTCGCCGATCACATTGTAGTGAGCAACGATACCGTATTCACCTGATAAGTTTGCAGGGATGTTGTTCGGATCAACAGCATTCCATGTAGTTCCACCATCATTCGTCGTGTAAATTTCGAATTTAGGGTTTGGATCTCCCATTGTGAAACCATTGTTGTTATCCCAGAAATAAACTACATCAGGGAAAGAGTTGGCATCATAAATAGTTCCAACGCCTTGTTGATTCCAGGTAAGACCACCATCGGTAGTTGCCCAGATTCCACCGCCTGAACCGGCAGTTGCGTTATAGAAGCAAGCCCAAGCATGGTCAGCATCGGTTCCGAAAACCATTGACCAGTCGTGAGATGCAGGTACACCTGTTACAGTTGTAGCTGTCCAGGTAGCTCCACCATCTGATGTGTGAGAGCAGTCTTGACGATTTGCAGCACCGCCAGAACCGTCATAAGATGCGATCCATACGATGTTTGAATCGACACATGTCACATTGCGGACACCCGACGATACATCAGTGAATCCGGTTGCCTGGCTAACCCAAGTTCCTGTTTGAGCGAATACGCCCAAGCTGAACAGGAAAAGAGCCGCGAGAAGTAATTGTTTTTTCATAATGAGTATTTGGTTAGATATTTTTTAGAACTAGAGGACTCAAAATTACGAGGATTTCTTTGAAGAACAAGGCGATTAACATGAATCTTAGGCTTTAAAAGTCAACGCTTTGTAAAGAAATCGGCCCGAAATGGTTAATTATTGAGCTTTCCACTTAATTCCGCATCCGATAGCCTTGGTTTCCGGAGTAGCCACTGCTTTATTGGCCAAAAGGGCATCAACAGCATTTTCGGCATATTTTGCAGTTACTTTCTCGGGTTCGTCGGAATTATCGTCGATGGCACCGATGTATTTGACGATAAATTTAGCACCTTCTTTTTTCAACACATAAACATGTGGCGTGCGTGTAGCTCCGTATGATTGTGCAATTTCCTGTGTTTCATCGTAGAGATATGGGAAGGAAAAGCCTTTCTCTTTTGCGCGAATTTGCATGTTCTCGAATGAGTCTTCCGGTTCGCGGGTTTTATCATTGGGATTAATTGCTATCACAGGATATCCCAGTGGAGCATATTTTTTATCAAGGGCGATGATTCGTTCTTCATAAGCCTTCGAGAAAGGGCAGTGGTTACACGTAAAAACCAGGATGACGCCTTTCGCATCCTTCATGTCTTTCATCGAAAGCATTTTTCCGTCGATATTCTTTAGAGAAAAATCACGGCCTTCGTCGCCTACCTGATAGCCGGTAGTAAAGCAGAGCATAGTCGCTGAGAGCAATACCATGCAAAGTGTTGCAAAACTTTGTGTGTGCGTTTTCATTTGTCTGTGTATTATTTTTAGGTTAGTTTTTAAGTCGATTGCACCGGGATCAGCCAATGCTGAACTACAATGCTTTTTTAAACAGGAATTGATTACTTGGATGGTGCTATTAATTCAATCGCCTTATTCAATTCTTCTCCGGTCATTTCTCCTTCATGGAAAAATCTTTTTTCTCCATTGAAATAAATGACAGTGGCAGGGATTGCTCCGCTCCAGTTTGAATCTACTTTGTTGATCCATGCATCCGGATTGGCGCTATCGATATGGACAACTTTTGAATTAAATTTTCTCTTCTCAAGAAATGGGACAACAAGTTTGTCGACCTGTGAATTGAAATCGAGATTTGCAAGAATGACCTGACCTCTTTCTTTCAATTTGGTATTTGCCTCTTCAAAAGTAGGCAATTCAGCAACGCAGGGTTTGCACCAGGTTGCCCAAAAATTTAAGACAATAATTCCGCTTGATTTCGAAATTGTATCGCTGAAGAAAGTATCGAAGCCAATCGTCTTTAAAGTCGGCGATTGTGCATACGTAGGTAATGTGATCAAAAACATCATGATCAATTTTCTCATTTTCTTCTGTGGCATTAGAGATTAAGGAAGAAGCGAAATAGTAGCACTCACTTTTCGGGCTATTCAGCCGAAGGTTAAATTTACTACTAAAGAATTGAATTCGCACAGCCGGAAGGAGAATTAACAATTCTCGATTTCCATGGCAAAGACAAGGGCTTATTTGACTTCCTGCATCAGTTTCCTCACAATTGGAGAAATGGCAATCAAAACAATACCTGCAATAAGAGCGTAGATCGCTAGTTGATGGTAGCCATCCGTATAAGAAATGAGCTTATCAACGGCCGACGCATTTTCTTTAGGGCTCGTCATTCCGGCGCCCAGAAGTCCCGCGGCATACTGTCCGTAAGCACTGGCCAAAACCACATTCCCATCATCACGCCTTGCAAAGGTTTTGGTGAAAGCTTTGTCATGATAGACAATCCGATTGGCGAAAGGCAAAGCTCTCCGAAGGTGATGATGAAATAGGCCAGCGTGAATACGTTGAGCGAAGTTACACCGGCAACATCGGCAAAGAAGCGAGTTGCATAGAAAGTGTAGAAGGCAAGACTTAAGAAGAGAAAACCTAAGCCGAATTTTACAACGGTGTTTGGTTCCTTTTTGCGATTAGAAAGCCAGATCCATAAAATTCCGAGCAGCGGTGCAAAAATGATTACGAAGAATGAATTGACAGAATTGTTTACTCCGTTAGGGTCAAGCGTTAATCCGACCAGATTGTTGTTCAAATTATTTGCAGCAAACAAACTCAGCGATCCACCGCTTTGTTCGAAGAATGCCCAGAAGAAAATGGAGAAGACTATGAATATTAGGGCAGCCCAAATTTTCTTTCGTTCAGCGCTGTTGAACTTTGTCATCTCATAAAATATGTAAAGCAAGGTACACGGTCCGATTGTGTACATAAACCAATCTGTATACTGGGTTTTTGCTACCATCGTCATGATGACCGGAATGATGGCCAGTGATCCGATGTACACTGCATAGTCATACCACTTCTTCGACTTTCCATCGGCCGATGCTTTGAGCGGGGATAAGCCTATCGGTCCCATACTTCTTTGTGTGTATAAGAAAGTGATCAAGCTGATCGTCATTACGATTGCTGCCAGACCAAAGGCCAGATTCCAGGAGTAGGTTTTGCCAATGGTGATACAAGCATAGCCGCCTAATAAAGCGCCGATGTTGATGCCGGAGTAGAAGAGGGAGAATCCGGCGTCACGACGACTGTCGTCGGCTTTGTACAGTGTGCCGACCATTGTCGAAATATTCGGTTTAAAGAATCCGGTGCCTATGATTGAAAAGCTCAATCCCAAGAAGAAGAAATCTTTTGGATTCACAGCCAAAATACAACTGCCTGTGATCATGAGTAATCCTCCCCAGAAAAGCGATTTACGGAAGCCGAGAATTTTATCAGCGAAGAGTCCACCGATGAAAGTGAAAGCATACACAAATGCCTGAGTCGCTCCGTACTGTAAATTGGCAGCATCTTCCTTCATGAACAACTGATTCACCATGAAAAAAGTGAGCATTCCTCTCATTCCATAGAAACAAAAACGTTCCCACATTTCAGAAAAGAAGAGATACCAGAGTTGTTTCGGATACTTTCCTTTAAACGATTGGATTTCTTCCAGTGTAAGTTCTTTATGCATCGGTTAGACGGGTTTTGAAGGATGCAATATAGTAGAAATTTGGAATACGGGTTGCGGGTTTGCGGGTTGCGGGTTGCGAGTTACGGGTTGCGAGTTGCGGGTTGCGGAACTGTTCACTCCCACTGCTACTCAAACTCACACCTAATAATAACATGCAAGCTGCATTGAAGATATTGTAGGAATATTGACTATAAGTATTCACCTGCTACATCTTCATGTGTTTTTTAAAGGGCATAAAAAAAGGGCCTGCACTTTTGTACAGAACCTTTGTATGTTTTTGATTGAGTTAGCTGGTTTCGCAACTCGTTTTAGTGTGAGTTTGAGTAGCAGTGGGAGTGAGCAGTTTCGCAAGTCGCAACTCGCAACTCGTAACCCGCAACCCGCAACCCGCAGTGTGAGTTTGAGTAGCAGTGGGAGTGAGCAGTTTCGAAACTCGCAACCCGCAACCCGCAACCCGCAACCCGCATTAGTGTGAGTAACAGTAACAGGGGGAGTGAGCAGTTTCGCAACTCGCAACCCGCAACCCGCAACCCTTAAATAGTCCCCGCCCCATGGCAACTCTTAAACTTCTTGCCGCTACCGCAAGGACAAGGATCGTTGCGACCTACTTTTTGTTCGGCGCGAACGGGTTGTACTTTTGGCGGAGGAAGTTGTCCGCCCGGAACAGTTGGACGAGCAGGGTTTCCTGTTGGAACATTGTCGGTGCGATTCGTACTTACATTGCGTAAGTCTTGCTTAGGCATCGGACGTGCTTCTTTCACTTGATTCGGATCTTGTTGCGGAATAACGCCTTTGAAGAGGAAGCTGATGATTTCTTTGTTATTGCGATCCATCATCTGACGGAACAATTCGAATGATTCGAATTTGTAAATCAGTAAAGGGTCTTTTTGTTCGTACACAGCGTTCTGAACAGATTGCTTCAGATCATCCATTTCACGAAGATGTTCTTTCCATGCGTCATCAATGAAGGCGGCAGTAATCAATCGCTCGAAAGCGTTGACGATTTCGCGACCGTGTGAATCGACGGACTTTTTCAGATTAGCTGTAACCTGAATACCTTTAATTCCATCGCTGAACGGAATGATGATATTCTGAATTGTTGCACCTTGATTTTGGAATACTTCGGTGATAAATGGAAGCGTGCGGTCGACAACAATCTGGCATTTGTGTTTATAGAAACGATGAGCTTCGTCGAATACTTTCTGAGCAATTTCCTGAGGTTTTTTGCCCATGAATTCATTTTCAGTCACAGGAGTTTCGATGGAGAGGATTCGGATCAGGTCCATTTTGAATCCTTCGTAATCGCGTGCTTCCTGGAATTGATTCACGAGTGTTTCGCTGATATCGTAAATCATATTACTGATATCGATGCTGAGACGTTCTCCGAAAATAGCATGACGACGTTTCGTGTAAACGACTTCACGTTGTGAATTCATTACGTCGTCATATTCGATCAGACGCTTACGGATACCGAAGTTGTTTTCTTCAACTTTTCGCTGAGCACGCTCGATAGAAGAGGTGATCATGCTGTGCTGAATTACTTCGCCTTCTTGCAATCCCATGCGATCCATCAGTTTCATGATTCGATCAGAGCCGAATAAGCGCATCAGATCATCTTCAAGAGAAACGTAGAACTGTGAAGATCCCGGATCACCCTGACGACCGGCACGACCTCGTAACTGACGATCGACACGACGAGATTCGTGTTTTTCTGTACCGACGATGGCCAAACCGCCTGCTTCTTTTACACCCGGTCCGAGTTTGATATCGGTACCACGACCGGCCATGTTGGTGGCAATCGTAACTGTTCCGGCAAATCCGGCTTCGGCTACAATTTGAGCTTCACGCTGGTGAAGTTTCGCATTGAGGACGTTATGTTTGATGTTACGAAGCTTCAGCATTCGACTCAATAACTCTGATGTCTCAACTGAAGTTGTACCGACAAGAACCGGACGACCGGCTTTCACCAGCTGTTCGATTTCTTCGATAACGGCATTGTATTTTTCACGCTTGGTTTTATAGACTTTGTCTTCGTGATCCTTTCTGACAATCGGACGATTGGTAGGAATAGAAACTACTTCGAGTTTGTAAATCGTCCAGAACTCCTGAGCTTCTGTTTCGGCTGTACCCGTCATACCGGCCAGCTTATGATACATACGGAAGTAGTTCTGCAGTGTAATCGTTGCATACGTTTGTGTCGATGCTTCGATTTTTACATTTTCTTTTGCTTCGATAGCCTGATGAAGTCCGTCGGAATAACGACGACCTTCCATCACACGACCTGTTTGCTCATCGACGATTTTAATTTTCCCTTCGGTGATGATGTATTCAATGTCACGATCGAAGAGAGTATAAGCCTTTAAGAGTTGGTTTACGGTGTGAATACGCTCTGACTTCACGGCGTAATCGCGCATGAGTTCGTCTTTGCGAGTCATGCGTTCTTCAGGAGTTGAAGCGCTTTTTTCGATTTCAGCAACAACGGAACCGACATCGGGCATTACGAAGAAGTTCTTGTCTTCGCTCGAAGATGAAATTAATTCAACACCTTTTTCTGTCAGTTCAATGCTATTGTTTTCTCGTCGATCGTAAAATACAATGGCTCATCGGCAAGGTGCATTTCTTTTTGTTGATCTTGCATGTAGAAATTCTCGGTATTCCGCATAATTGCTGAAACACCTTGTTCTCCCAGTAATTTGATAAGAGCTTTGTTTTTTGGTAGTCCACGATGAGCACGGAAAAGAGCCAGACCTGCTTCTTTTCTTTTTTATCCGTTAAGAATTTACGTGCATCGGAGATGATTGTATTGCAATAGTCGCGTTGAGCTTTTACAAGCAGCTCGACTTTTGGTTTGTAAATGTCAAATTCGTGGTGATCGCCTTTTGGAGTAGGGCCGGAGATGATGAGCGGAGTACGAGCATCATCAATGAGAACTGAATCGACCTCATCGACGATAGCGTAGTGGTGACCACGCTGTACCATATCTTCCGGAGAGCGCGCCATATTGTCGCGCAGATAATCGAAACCGAATTCGTTATTTGTTCCGTAAGTGATATCGGCTAAATAAGCATTGCGACGAGCATCGGAGTTTGGTTCGTGCTTGTCGATACAATCGACAGTCAATCCGAGGAATTCGAAAATAGGTCCGTTCCATTCCGAGTCACGTTTGGCGAGATAATCGTTCACCGTTACAACGTGCACGCCTTGACCGGCGAGAGCGTTCAGATAAATCGGGAGAGTAGCGACGAGCGTTTTACCTTCACCCGTTGCCATTTCCGAAATTTTTCCGGAGTGGAGTACAGAACCACCGATGAGCTGAACATCGTAGTGAATCATATTCCATGTAACGGTAGCGCCGGCAGCAGTCCAGGAGTTTTGGAAAATAGCCTGATTGCCTTCAATGCGAACGTGATCACGCTTAGTTGCCAGCTCACGATCGTGTTGTGTTGCTGTTACCGTAACACTTTCGTTCTGAGTGAAACGACGAGCCGTCTCTTTCATCACTGCAAAAGCTTCCGGAAGAATTTCTTTTAAGATTTCTTCCGTCAGTTTATTTTTCTCCTTTTTGAGCTGATCTATTTTACGGTAATTGTCCTGCTTGACATCCAGATCGAGGTCAGGATTATTTTCGACTTCGGCTTCGAGATTTTTGATTTCCTCAACTGTTTCGTTAAGGTAATCGGCAATTCTCTGGCGGAAGACATTGGACCGGCTGCGTAAATCGTCGTGGCTGACGTTTTCAAGTTTGGCGTATTCTTCGATGATTTTATTGACTAATGGCGTGATTTCCTTGAGATCACGATCACTTTTTCTGCCAAAAATCTTCGTAATAGCCTTATTGAGAATTCCAATCATATTGATAGAGATTATTAAGGGTGCAAAAGTACTCTTTATTTGAGAGATTATGAAGTTCGTCAAATTAGTGTAAATAAACTGATTAAGCTTCTGTAATCAAAAGCAAATCGTATTTTTGGAGCATAATTATACACATATGAAGCTCAAAAATTTTTACTTGCTTTTTGCTACAGTAATGTTCGTGCCAGTGAGCATGATCGGTCAACCTTGGCTGAAAAGAGACATTCCGTCAGCAAATACACCGGCTATGAAGCCGAATCTGAAGGAAATCTCTGCTCGTTTTGACAGTTATTGGAAAAACAAAGAAGTCTCTGTAAACGAAGAGGAGAATGCTGAAGAAGGTGGTTATCAGCAATTCAAACGTTGGGAATGGTTTATGAAACAAAGAACGTATCCTTCAGGGAATTTCTTTGATTCACGAATTCTGTTTAAGGAGTATCAAGATTACAAGCAAAAGCGAATGGCTGCTCCGGCGAATCAATCTGCGAGCACTAACTGGACATTGATCGGTCCATTGGTAGTTCCTGCTTCAGGCGGAGGTGCCGGTCGAATCAATGTTATCCGTTTCATGCCGGGTAATCCTAACTCACTTTGTGTAGGTGCTGCAAGTGGCGGTTTTTGGGGAGCATATGATGGCGGAAATACATGGTCATCAAACACTGGTTTCTTATCGGCATTAAGTATTGCCGACATTGCGATTTACCCGATTGATACAAACAATATTTATATCGCAACCGGCGATGGTTACGGATACGAAGTAGGAGGGGACTTCTGGGGCGGAACGTATACAGCCGGCGTATTAAAGTCGACTGATGGCGGTGCTACATGGTCAGCAACCGGATTGACATACACTCAGGATGCGAATGATATCATTCAGCGACTGGTCGTGAAGCCGGATGAGCCGAATGTGTTATTGGCAGCTACACGCAGTGCCATTTACCGCAGCGATGACAGCGGCGCTACATGGACGATTGCGGAAAATGGCCATCATTACGATATTGAATTTAATACAGCTAATCCTGATATCATTTACGCAACAAACGGCGATGGTGTAAATCGTTCGTTAGACGGAGGACTCAACTGGACACAGTTGAATACCGGACTTTGCAACGGACGACTTTCATTGGGAGTTACGGCAGCCAATTCCGATGTGCTCTACATTTTTTGTGAGACATCTACGCTCTATCGCTCATCCGACGGCGGATTGAATTTTAATATGGTTGGATCACCTGGAAATCAAACTTCATTCTATGGTTACTACGATGCGGTACTTGCTGTTTCACCTGTAGATGAAAACACACTTTATTGTGGAGGTTTGAATGTGGTGAAGAGTACCGATGGCGGAAATAATTGGGTGGATGCTGCGAATGCAGGCGGTTCGGATTACGTTCACGCTGATAATCACTTCCTCGATTTTCTTCCCGGATCAAATTCAACAGTGTTTTCCGGAAATGACGGAGGTATTTTCAAGACTACAAACTCAGGAACTACATGGACCGATTTGAGCAATGGTTTAGCAATTAAGCAATATTATAGAATGAGTAGCTCTGCATCGGATCCGTATCTGATTTACGCAGGAGCACAGGATAATGGTTCGGATCAATTGTCGAACGGAAACTGGACTCAGGTTTACGGAGCTGATGGTATGGACAATCAGGTTGACTGGGCAAATGATCAGAATGTGTACGTTTCTTATCAGTATGGCGGATTGCAAAAATCGACTAATGGCGGATTAACCTTTAGCGACATTGCGCCTTCGAGCGGTGACTGGGTTACACCATTTGTGATAGATCCAAATGATGCACAAACTATTTACGGCGGATATTCTGATGTCTTTAAATCGACGGATGGAGGCTTAAGCTGGAATGCTATTTCATCGGGAATGACCGGTAACAGCAATATTATTGCACTCACGGTTGCTCCTTCGAATTCAGATTACATTTATACGGCAACGTTAGGACAAATCTGGAGAAAGACTGATGGCGGAACAACCTGGACAGATATTACTAGCGGCTTACCGACAAGTTCAGTGGGAATCACGATGATTGCGGTTTCGGATTCTGATCCTGATTTGGTTTGGGTTTCATTTACCGGATACTCAGCAGGAGAAAAGGTTTACGCAAGTACAGATGGAGGATCCAGCTGGACGAATTTTTCGGGAGGTATTCCGAACGTTCCTGCAAATTGTATTGTTTTCCAAAACGGTTCGCAGGATTTAGTTTATGTCGGAACTGACTTTGGAGTATTTTACACCACAGGAGGAGCAAGCTGGCAAGCTTATGGAAGCGATTTGCCAAACGTTATCGTATCCGATTTAGAAATTCACTACGGTGCTTCTAAGCTACGAGCTGCAACGTATGGTCGTGGTATTTGGGAAGCCGATTTGGCGAGTTCAACACTCTATGCACTTGATGCAGGATTGCAGGCCATTGTTTCACCATCTGCTTCTTCTTGTGATTCAACGATCACACCGGTTATTCGTATTTTCAATTACGGACAAGATACACTCGTGTCGTTGACAATTGATTTTGGTGTAGATGGTTCTCTTTCGAACCAATACATCTGGACAGGTTCTCTTGCGCATGGTGTATCATCGACGATTACTTTGCCTGCGTTTACTGTTTCAGGTGGGGCGCATACATTTACTGCGACCTCTTCGAATCCTAACGGTCAGCCTGATTTGTTTGCCGGTAACGATACTCGTACATCGAACTTCTTGATCAACACAATTTCATTGCCACCGCCATTTGCGGAAGATTTTGAGTCGGGAACTGTGAATCCGGTTAACTTTAGTGTGACGGATAATGCAAACTTATTTACAGCACAACCATACGGAGCGTTTGGGTCTTCCAACTTCTCTATTCGCGCCGATTACTACAGCGTGGGCGCCGGAACATCCTATCTTAAATCAGATATGTTGGATTTTACAAATGCTGTTCCTCCAATTATCTTAAGCTTCGATCATGCTTATGCTGTTTATTCGAGCTCATACCATGATAGTTTGATTGTGAGAATGAGTACTGATTGCGGCCAAACTTTCCCTAATATACTCTATGCTAAGGGTGATAATTCGCTTGCAACCGCTCCAACCAGTACGAGTATTTATTATCCGCAGAGTTCTGAATGGGTGAATGATACAATCAACCTTAGCTGGCTTGCAGGTCAATCAGGAGTTACTATTCAGTTCGATTTCAAGACCGGCTATGGTAACGATCTCTACGTCGACAACATCAATATTTTTGATAATTCCAATTCGATTGGCAATACTGATGCGAAGTTTACGGCAGCGGTTTATCCGAATCCTTCATCCGGAGAGATTGTAGTTACTTTCCCTATGATGAGTACAGAGAAATACTCAATTCAAATCACTGATTTGTCGGGCCGAGTAATGCAAAGCCAAAGCAATCTGCAAGGTAACGGACCACAGAAAATCGGAATGAATCTGAATACGCTTGCTTCAGGTGTATACTTCTGTACAATCAGCAATTCGAATGGACATTTGTTTAGTTCGAAAGTGGTGAAGCAGTAGGACGAGTTGCGGGTTGCGAGCTTCGACAAGCTCAGCTGACAACTCGGGTGCTGCGAACGTATCTCAACTGTAGCATAGTAAAAGCAAAAAAATAAGGGTAAATAAGAGGCCGGCTAGGCTAACTTATTTACCCTTTTTTTTATGGATAAATTTTAATGACTTTTTGCTAGTGTTGAACGATCAGTTTTTGAAAAGACGTTCCGTCGATTGAAAGCAGATAAATTCCGGCTGCCCATTCAGAAGTTGGAATCGAAATTTGTTCTTTGTTGGTCGATGATTTGAAAGTAAGTTGACCAAATGCATTGTAAATTTCGATTAGAGAATTCTCTTTTGAAAGTAACAATGAGATTGATTCGTTTGCAGGATTTGGAAATGCCATTGCCTGATTCTGAAGCGGAGAATTTATATTATCGTAAAAGCAATTTTGCGTGAATTGATTAATAAAACCTGACCAGTTAAAGAATTCAGGATTTTCGTCGATGGTTAAATTTTGTGAATCTACGCCGGAGCTATCCGATAAAAAGATTGCAACCGTATTGAGGGAGAGAGGAAGTTCATAACAGCCGCTGTTGCCATTATCATCTGTCTTTACAAAGTATGCATCACCATTAGGGTCGCCTGAAGTAATGGAATAACCGACGCATGCATATCCGCCGTTGATTCCTGCTGCAGAAGCGAATGATTCGCTCTCCACCGATGGGTCGCCATACGTATGTGCCCAATTCGTATTTCCAAGAGTGTCTACATCCATCAGGCTCATTTGGTAGAGTCGGAGAGAAGGGTTGCCCAGGTCTACGACACCGCCAACAAGCAGATGACCATTTCCTAATGTAGAAATAGAAGTAGCTCTATCGTCTTTCAAAACCTTACCCCAGTTTCTTGACCAACGGATGTTTCCGTTATTTTCAATACAAGTGATATTTTGATCTGAGTCGATACCTGAATTTGATCCGGCCGAACCGGCAAGTAAGAAACCGCTGCCTGTAAAAGAGCAAAGCGCATTCAATTGATCATTTCCTATTGAGCCGATTCTCTTTGCCCAGTTAATGGTTCCGGAGGTGTCGATCTGAACTACGAGCATGTCGGTGTCATTGCCTGAATTTTTCAAAGCGTAGCCGGCAGCAATTATTTTTCCGTCAGGAGTGAGAATGGCATTATTGAAGGCATTTATGTTTGTAGCATTACAGGTGATAGTCCATTGCTGGATACCGTTATTGTCGATTTTAAGAAGCAGAGCCGAACGGTCTACGTTTCCATAGCTGGCAGTACTCCCCAGCACGAAATAACCACCTGCAGGGTTCACGATGATGCAATTGGCTTCGTCCTGATTTTGCCCGCCGTAAGTTGTCGACCAGATCGGAAAGCCCTGATCATCGATTTTCAAAACGAAGATGTCGGTATGGGCCGTGTCCATTGTTCCTCCAAGGGTATTTCCGGTAATAATAAAACCGCCATCGGATGTTTCTCTGATATCTGTTGCTTCATCGTCTTTTGCCGTGCCGATTTTTGCCGACCAAAGCAAACTACCTGAGTTATCAATTCTGTAGGCAGTTACATCAGCAGTAGTCGCACCGAATGAATTGTTGCCGACCAAAACATATCCGTCGACCGTCGTAGCAAAGGCACGACACCGGTCTGTTTCCATATCACCGTAAAGAGTCTGGAATCTATTTGTAGCAAAGCTTGTAAGTCCGAGCGTGCTCAGGAAAATTGAGTACAGGAGTTTTTTCATGGATGTGTATTTGTACTGAAAGATAAGGAATGGCAGGGGATAAAAAAAAGAGGCCATAGAGGCCTCTTGTAGATTTTAATTGAGTATGATGAATACGTTTCGATTAATATTCGTCTTCGTTAAAAAAGAAATCATCTTTAGTCGGATAATCAGGCCAGATTTCTTCGATACTTTCATAAGCTTCGCCTTCGTCTTCTAGTTCCTGAAGGTTCTCAATAACTTCGAGAGGAGCTCCGGAGCGAATACCGTAATCAATCAACTCATCTTTTGTAGCCGGCCATGGTGCATCTTCCAGGTGCTGGGCTAATTCGAGTGTCCAATACATAATGAAATAATTGCTTAGGTTTTTTGCCTGTTTTTTATGGGTGGCAAAAGTATAAAAATATAATTCAAATCCTAAAGCAAAATAGTCAATTGGAATATTTGCTCATTAAATAGGGAAAATGAAGGTCTGAACTAATTTATATCCTTGCTTTCCAAGGAGTTTCCTCGGCCTTGAAAAATGCGCTCAAATGACGGGAAAGCACAAAGAGGTAGTCGGAAAGGCGATTCAGGTACTTGATCACGAGCGGATCGACGGTATCGTTTTCGGAAAGGAGAACGACGCTTCGTTCGGCACGGCGACAAACGCAACGGGCAACATGAGCGCAGGAGGAGGCCTGATGTCCGCCGGGAAGGATGAAAGATTTCATTTCCGGCAGGTCTTTGTCAATCGATCCATTTCTTCTTCAAGGAAGATCACATCAGATTCTTTGAGTTCCGGCAATTTCATTTTTGAAGACACCGGGTCTGAAGCAAGTAACGAACCAATAGTAAAAAGGCGATCCTGAATTTCAATAAGTACTCCTGCCGAAACGGCCTGGCCAGATAGGTCCCGAAGCCATCCGATATAGGAATTCAATTCGTCGACCGTCCCATATGCATCAATTCTCATGTGAGCTTTGGATACACGTGTGCCACCGATTAAAGATGTCTGCCCTTCGTCGCCTTTGCGGGTATATATTTTCATAAGGGGATGTTATTTTCTATTTGGCGTATCTGATTCAATCATGCCGTCTTTGATACGCACAATTCGATAAGCATGACGGGCGATATCTTCTTCGTGAGTTACGACGATAATCGTATTGCCTTTTTTATGAATCTCTTCAAAAAGATTCATGATTTCTTCCGAGGTTTTAGAGTCGAGGTTTCCTGTTGGTTCATCGGCCAAAATAATGGACGGACGATTGACTAATGCACGGGCAACAGCTACACGCTGACGCTGACCACCACTGAGCTCATTCGGCTTGTGTTTGACTCGTTCCAGCAAGCCGACATCTTCCAATGCTTTTGATGCACGGGTTTCACGTTCTTCCTTTTTGATTCCGGCATAAACTAATGGCAAAGCGACATTGTCGAGCGCATTAGATCGTGGCACGAGATTAAAGGTCTGGAAAATGAATCCGATTTCTTTGTTGCGAATCTCCGCCAGTTCGTTGTCCGTCATCTTACTGACTTCTTTTCCGTTGAGAAGATAAGAGCCTTTCGTAGGCGTATCAAGGCAACCGATGATATTCATCAACGTCGACTTACCGGAGCCGGAAGGTCCCATAAGTGCAACATATTCGCCTTTGTTGATAAAGAGGTCGATGCTTCGAAGAGCGTTTACTTCTTCGGTTCCGATGATGTATCTTTTACCAATACTTTTTAATTCTAGAAGAGCCGACATACGCTGGAGGTAGATAAGTAAAACTGGAGGCCTTAAATTGTTTCACACTTGTTTTGAGGCTGAAGCAAAAGTAAGGCTTATTCTGTTATCAAAAAGTTATTTTCAAAAGCAACAAAGAATAGCTACACCGTAGGTGACGGATCAGAATTTTAGCTTGAAGTGTTGTTTGGGAACTCCTTGACGGAAAAACACAATTCCCATTCGGAACAAATCGATTGAAACGGTGACTTTTTCGTTGGAAGAAATTTCCTTCCATGCTCGGGCCATTTCTTTGCTCCAGTTGATATCGTCGAAGATGAGAATCGAATCATCGTCCTGTTTTTCGAGACAGGCTTTAAAATAATCCATCGTGGCTCCATACCGATGGTTTCCGTCGATGAAAGCCAATCCGATCTTGCTCACCGAGGATAAGTATCGTGGCAGTTCGCTCGAAAAGTCACCGACTGCCGATTCGATATTCGTGCAGGAGAGTCTACCGAAGCCTGATTGCGCAACGGAGGCTATTCAGGACTCCCTTCGATGGTGCAAACCGGTGTTTTCTTGTTAGCCATAGCCAGGTACAAGCTGGTAATGCCAAGAGAAGTGCCTAGTTCAAGAACAGAAGTAGGGCGGAAGTGATTGGCCATTCGAAAAAGCATTTGACCATATTTGACCGGAAGCAATGCAGAGTTTGCAATATCCGAGATCTTGCGTTTGCCATGATTAGCGGAGGCGCCCAAATCGAGTACGTCAATTACATCGTTGCTCAAGAGCATTTTCGACCGAACAGCTTCAATGGGCACGAAGGAATAAAAACGGGGTTTTATCGCGAAGAATCGTGTTGACAAAGTCGAACACAAAAGGCGAGTGGACATCGTGCCGGGTTCCGGCAGTCAGCTTGTATTTCAGGTATTGTCGGGCTTTGAAAAAAGTGTCCACGACGCGAAGATAGAGAATTGGCGATTTCGGGAAAGAGGTAATGGTGATACAGGTGAAAAGTAAGTCCCTTGACGACTAACGCATCATGGTGTTTAGGGTGTCTCCAATCTGTTAACAGAAGTGGTATTCTGCGAATAAATTTGCTTGCGAAAAGGATTTTTGTGATACTTAGGGTCAAGGCCCATTTAACTTTTTGTCATTCGTCTAATAGGAAATCGCCTCGAGGCGCTGGCCTTGATCCTTGGCAAAAAAGGTGACTTAAAACATGACCGTTCTCACTTTGCGGAACGGTCAAATTTTTATACTTTTGCCTGTCACAACCATTAACTTAACCTGTTTTCCGAATCCTGACAATTTCTCTCTTAATGAGCTTTTCAGGCCAACGGTTTAAACCATAAAAAACTATGAGTCTCATCCAATCCATACACGCCCGCCAGATCCTTGATTCAAGAGGTAATCCGACGGTCGAAGTTGAAGTTATCACTCAGAACGGAGTAGTAGGTCGTGCCGCAGTTCCGAGCGGGGCTTCCACTGGAGTTCACGAAGCGGTTGAGTTGCGTGATGGTGACAAGAAGAAGTATTTAGGGAAAGGAGTTTTGAAGGCTGTTCACAATGTCAATACGTTGTTGAACGATGAGCTGAATGGCTACCCGGTTTTCAATCAGGTGTTGATCGATACTCGAATGATAGAGCTCGATGCGACTGAGAACAAATCCAATTTAGGTGCCAATGCTATTCTCGGAGTAAGCTTGGCCTGTGCTAAGGCTGCAGCAATAGAAGCCGGACAACCATTGTACAGATATGTAGGTGGCGTAAATGCAAATATCCTTCCGGTGCCGATGATGAATATCCTCAACGGAGGTTCACATGCCGATAACAGCATCGACTTTCAGGAATTCATGATTATGCCAATTGGAGCAGAATCGTTTTCCGAATCATTACGAATGGGAACTGAAGTGTTTCACCATTTGAAATCTGTATTGAAGAAAAAGGTCTTTCGACCAATGTGGGCGACGAAGGCGGCTTTGCGCCGAATATGAAATCGAATGAAGAAGCAATTCAGTCTGTACTGGATGCCATTGGAGAAGCAGGTTATACTCCGGGCAAGGATATGTTCATTGCCATGGATGCAGCTTCATCTGAATTCTTCGATGCACAAGCGGGAAAATACATTTTCAAAAAATCGACAGGCGACAAATTGTCTCCGGCAGAAATGGCCTCTTACTGGGAGTCATGGATCAATAAATATCCGATTGTTTCTATCGAAGACGGTTTGGCCGAAGACGATTGGGAAGGTTGGAGAATACTTACGGAGAAAGTCGGAAAGAGAATTCAGTTGGTAGGCGATGATTTATTTGTTACCAATGTAAACGATTCAGTCGTGGAATTAAAGAGAATATTGCCAATTCGATTCTTGGTAAAAGTTAATCAGATTGGAACATTGACGGAAACGATTGAAGCGGTGAAGATGGCACAAACTAGCAGTTACACTGCTGTGATGAGTCATCGCAGCGGCGAAACGGAAGATGTGACAATTGCAGATCTGGCTGTTGCTTTGGGAACCGGACAAATTAAAACAGGCTCCGCATCGCGTTCCGACCGGATTGCGAAATACAATCAACTTCTTCGTATCGAAGAAGGCTTGGGGCAAGTGCGCGATTTGGCGGAAAGACTTCAAATTCATTACAAGATAAACCAATAGTTCATCCGATTGTTAGACATGGATCAGGACACACTCGATAAATTAGCTTCAGGAGAATATTCGATTTCTCCCAGAAGTGGTCGTTTGCGTAAGCGCGTTCGGTATCCATAAAAAGAAGCCGTTCTTTCAGAGATCTAAGATAAAAAGCGCCTTCAAATGGCTGTTTGGGTGATACTATTGATTGGCTTTGTGGTGAGTCTGGTTTTGGTTCTTCCGGAGCTCGATTTACAATCGAATAAGAAAAAAGATAACATGGAAAAAATGCGGTTGAATTAGGGAATTCATCTCGCTCATTAAATAAACAGTATTTAGCATTATTATTCGTCAGTGAAAACAGATAAGATAAAAGAGCAGTTCGCCAAAGTTGCGTTGCCAATGTCCGCAGAGATAAAGGACTTCATCAAAGAGAATGGTCATCATGTAATCGGTCAGTACACTATCGAACAAGTGTACAGTGGCATGAAAGGGATGATCGGGATGGTTACAGAAACCAGCAAGCTTGATCCGGAGGAAGGAATTCGTTTCCGCGGGTATAGCATTCCTGAACTGCAGGATAAACTTCCGAAAGCACATGGCGACAGCGAGCCATTGCCGGAAGGAATTTTTTATCTGATGCTGATGGGTCAGCTGCCTACGGAAGACGATGCGATGAACGTGAGTATTGCCTGGGCTCGTCGTAGTAATGTTCCGAAGCACGTATTCGACATGCTCGATGCATTGCCGGTGAATACTCATCCGATGACACAATTCAGTATGGCTGTAATGGCTTTGCAGACTGAATCAGTTTTCGCTGCTGCTTATCGCAAAGGTTTAAACAAGAAAGAATATTGGGATCCGATGTACGAAGATGTGATGAATCTCATCGCACGTTTGCCGCGTATTGCTGCATACATCTATCGTCGTGTCTACAAAAATAACGTACACATTGAGCCGGATCCGAAGCTGGATTGGGCAGCGAACTTTGCTCACATGCTTGGCTATGATAATTACGATATGAAACGTATGATGCGTTTGTATCTGACTATTCACGCCGATCACGAAGGAGGAAACGTTTCTGCACATACAACACATCTTGTTGGTTCAGCTCTAAGCGACCCATATTTATCGTTTGCTGCCGGAATGAATGGATTGGCAGGTCCGTTACATGGTCTCGCTAATCAGGAAGTGGTTCGTTGGATCTTAGATCTGCGCGACTATTACGGTGGAGCAGCTCCGACAAAAGAGCAGATTCACGATTATGTGATGAAGACGATGGAAGAAGGAAAAGTTGTTCCGGGTTATGGTCATGCCGTATTACGTAAAACTGATCCTCGCTTCACGGCGCAGATGGATTTCGCTTCGAAGTATATGCCGGACGATGAGAATTGTCGTATCGTGAAAATGGTTTACGAAGTAGTTCCTCCAATTCTGGAAGGTTTTAAAAAGATTAAGAATCCTTGGCCGAATGTTGACGCTCACAGTGGTGCATTCTTGATTCACTACGGATTGGTAGAGTATGATTTCTATACGGTATTGTTTGGTGAGTCGCGCATTAGGTGTACTTTCTTCATTATTGTGGGATCGTGCACTTGGTCATCCTCTTGAACGTCCGGGTTCTGTGACTTCTGAAGGTATGAAGGAGAAAGCAGCAAAAGCGATCGCTGCTCAGACGGCGAAAGCATGAAGAAAGAACTAGTTCGTTGCCCTTGGTGCTTGTCGACGGAGTTGATGATGGAATATCACGACACTGAATGGGGAGTACCGGTTCATGATGATGCGCTTCATTTTGAGTACATCGTTCTGGATTCTTTTCAGGCAGGACTAAGTTGGAGTATAATCCTCAATAAGCGGGAGACTTTCCGGAAGGCCTTCGATGGTTTCGATCCGGTGAAAATCTCCCGCTACAAGGAGGCTAAAATCGAGAAGCTTTTATTGGATCCCGGAATCATCCGGAACCGCCTGAAAGTACAGGCAACTATTGGCAATGCAAAGGCATTTCTGGCCATTCAGAAGGAGTTTGGAAGCTTCGATAAGTATATCTGGCAGTTTACCAAAGGGAAGGTTATACAGGGCAAGAGAGTGAAAACAGGCGATGTTCCTGCCCGTACAGAAGAATCCGATAACATGAGTAAGGATTTGTATGCCAGGGCTTTAAATTCGTTGGCTCAACAATCTGTTATGCGTATATGCAAGCAGCAGGCATGGTCAACGACCATCTGAAAGATTGTTTCAGACACAAGAAAGTTTCCTAGTAACCGATTTCGTACAGAACCGATTTCATCTCAGCCAACATCATGGCGGTTGCTCCCCAAACTACATTTCCGCGGAGGCTGAAGTAGGGCGTTAGTATTTCCATTCCATTACTTAGCTTAATTACTTTTTCGCTCACACGGTGTTCGTCCATCAGATTTTCAAGGCTGATTTCAACTACGCGTGCAACCTCTTTGGCATCCGGTAAAAAAGTTGGCTCGTAATTTAAAGTTCCGATAAACGGTTGTACTAAAAAGTTGCTTGGAGGGATATATAATTCCGTTAGTTGCCCAATGAGTGAAATGTCGCGTTTTATGATTCCGATTTCTTCGTGAGATTCACGGATGGCCGTATATTCCAAAGTGCCATCTTCCTCTTCGTATTTTCCTCCGGGTAAGGCAACTTGTCCGCTATGAACACCTTCGTATTCTTGTCTCACGATTAACGGAAACATTATTTCCCCGTTTTTTTCATAAAGCAAAAGCAGGACACTGCCTTTTCTTACATTTTCGGGAATGCGATATCGTGATAAATTAACTCTTCTTTCCGCATGAGCCATTTGATATTGGGCTTCAATTCCGGGAAGCGGAAGCGCTAAACGTTGTCTGAGTTGTCTGCTTAATTCTGATAACATAAAAAATCCCCTTTTTAATGACTCTTTCGGGGTAGGAGGAACGGACGGGGTTATGTGCGAGCCATAACTTTCGGGGCCACATGGCCATTTCCATTCTGTATATCAGTACGCTTTCGTTCTCCGATTTGTTGCCGCCACATTGCGTAATAAAGGCCTTTTCCTGACAGTAATTCGTCGTGTGTACCTGACTCTACAATGTGTCCTTTTTCAAGTACAAAAATGCGATTGGCGTGCATGATTGTGCTGAGACGATGGGCAATCATAATCGTAATATGTTCGTCGCGTGCAGAAAGCTGACGAATCGTGCCGGTGATTTCTTCTTCCGTGATAGAGTCGAGAGCGGAGGTGGCTTCATCGAAGACCAACAGATGTGGGCGACGTAACAATGCACGGGCAATAGACAAACCGTTGTTTTTCACCACCGGAAACTTTTACGCCACCTTCACCGATAACGGTGTCTAATCCGTTCGAGGCTCTTGCTAATAAACTCTGACATGATGCCTTTTGTAAAACATCCATACACTCTTCATCCGTAGCAGTCGGATTAACGAAGAGTAAATTCTCGCGAATCGATCCGCTGAACAATTGAGAGTCTTGCGTCACGAGTCCAATTTGTTCTCGCAAATCGTCTTTGTTGATTGTGTCGCCCGGCAGGTCGTTGTAGTAAATAGTTCCTTCATTAGGAAGATAAAGTCCGACGAGTAATTTCACGAGCGTCGTTTTTCCTGCACCTGAAGGGCCGACGAAGGCAATGCTTTCTCCTTGCTTGACAGTGAAGTTAATTCCTTCGACTGCATTTGCATTGGATGATTGGTGGCGATAAGTTACATTTTCAAAGCGGAGGCGGGCAACGTTTCCTACCGAAGCCGGATGTTCCGGACGAGGCTCAAGCGGCATGCTAAGGATAGTTTCGAAATTAGAAAGCGATGCCTGTGCTTCGCGATAGATAGCGATTACATTACCTAATTCCTGAAGTGGTCCGAAAATAAAGAAGCTGAAAAACATCAGCGTCATGAGTTTTCCGGGAGTAATGATATCGTGAAATACGAGATAATAGAGAAGGAAGACAAAGCTTGTGCGGAGGAAATTCACCGTTGTGCCTTGAACAAAGCTCAGACTTCGTACGTAGCGCACTTTTTTCAATTCCAGTTTCAGGATTTTCCCTGTAGTAGAATTAAGACGATCGATTTCCTGTTTGGCGAGGCCGAGACTTTTTACGAGCTCAATATTTCTCAAAGATTCGGTAGTGCTTCCTGCAAGAGATGTAGTTTCACTGAGGATCACTTTGCTTACTTTCTTGATATTCTTACTTAGAAAATTGCTGATGACACCCAGTAAGGGGACGGTAAGAAGGAATACAGGAGCAATGAGCCAATGAACACTAAATGCATACCAGAGAACGAAAACCAGTCCGACTAAGGTTTGGAATACCACGCTGATAAAGCTGATAATGAATTTCTCCGAGTCGGAGCGAACTTTTTGAAGCTTGCCTAAGGTTTCGCCGCTTCGTTGATCTTCGAAAACCTGGTAAGGAAGTTCGAGTGAATGACGGATACCATCGGTGTACATATCGGCTCCCACTTTTTGGACAACGACATTAACGAAGTAGTCTTGGAAATTCTTCGCAATACGTGAAATCATTGCCACGCCCATAGAAGCACAGAGCAGCCATAGAATATCAGTATAAAAGGTTCGACTCGGATCGTTTTGATAATCAGAAATGTGAACACCAAAACGGTCCATCATTTTTCCGGCAATAAGCGGGTCCATGAGAGAAAAGCACTGGTTGACAGCAGCCAAAAGCAGGGCTAAAAGGACAAATTTCTTGTAATTCTTGAGGTAGGATAAAAGTAGCTTCATGTTTCGTGTGCGGCAAATGTACGGATTAAGGAGTACATGTGAGGACGAATTGCCTCCTCACATATTGCACTTCATTGAATATCCATCAAAAAAAAAGAGCCTTTCGGCTCTTTTTGAAAAATTATTTTTCTTCTTGTCCAGGTTGGCAACGCTCAACGATTTTATGGAAAATATCGTGGATTTCTGTCAGATCAGTTTTGATTTGATCGTCTTGATAACCTTTGCTGATGTTCAATCGGAGTTGTTCAGTTTTTTCGGCGAGTAAAGTAAGCGTGGATGTAATTTCTCCTTTATCATTTTTCGTTTCAGCGACTTTAGAGAGTGGAGTTTTCATCCAGGCATTGGCAGCAGTTGCTAATTCTGCCGCACGAGCACGAATTGGCTCATAGTTTCCGTCTTCTACAGGGTGGAAAGTACCGGACATCACTTTGTGAAAATTCGCTTCAGCTTGCTCAAATGTAACCGGAGTCGCATCAGAAGCTTTAGCGGCAGGGGTCGCTGCTTTTGCGCAGGAGCTTTTTGTTGCACCTTGCCCGAGTGTTAAACCAACAGCAGTGAAAGTAATCACTAATGTCAATCCGATTGATTTCATTAATTTCATAGGAATGATTTTTTAATTGTTGTTGTTTGCTTTTCTATGTTTGATGAATCCTTTTCATCGAAGTAAGAGTTGTCCTCTCACTTGATCAAGAAAGATATGGGTATAAATGTACGGGATTCACAGGAATAACAGAAACAATGGAAGGCTGAAATTTCGATGAAATCATAGGAAGAATGTCATTTCACATTCTGAATTGAATGAGAAGTGTCTGCTTGAATTTATTCGTTTTTTCGGGATTAGGATCAAATAAGATTATTGACTAAATACTTGCAATTCAGTCGATTGTGGTTTAGATTAAATGGTGTTACAAGTTTGACTTTTCTTCGCTCATTTTTCATAAAATTCGATTGGCAATTGATCGGGATCACTTATAAAGCAAAATCTTTTACCGGTAAATTCATCCAATCGGATCTCGGCAGCATGGATTCCTTTTTGGGATAATTCCAGAATACAATCATCAAGATTTTGAACTGCGAAAGCCAGGTGACGCAGTCCGGTGGCTTCAGGGTGAGATAGTCGTGCCGGTGAATTGGGGAACGAAAAAAGTTCGATAGTGTAATTGCCGTTCAAGCTTAAATCGCATTTGTACGATTGTCGCTCCGCACGATAATGTTCACCGACAATTTTCATTCCCAGTACATCACAATAAAATTGTTTCGAACGCAAATAGTCGGAAGCAATAATCGCAACATGATGTACATGGAGAATATTCATCCGGGAAAATTAAGTGCTCAAAAGTTGACGTTAATTATATTCGTATGTCAGTATAAATTGACAACTATTGTTTTGGTCGTCGTTTACCGTTGTTTTTACTAATTGTCCGGCCGAATTGTACTCGTACAGTTCGGATTGAATTGGAATTCGTTTCCGAATCATTTCGTCCATTCCAAAGTAATGCATTGCAGATTTCTTCCCGTTTACATATTCATAGGTAGAGAAGCGGCAGTCTGAATTGGAAGAGCAATTTTTGTTTTCGATTTCATTTCCTAAACTATCCCTTTTGATGGTTTGTGTGGAGATGTAAGTATTTTTTTTAGGATCAATCCAAAAGATTTTCTGCTCTCTTTTTTTTGCCAGAAATCGGGAAGAGAAGATCATGTTAACCGTTGAGTCGGCATTGAATAATGTATCGGTACTTAGCTTATTATCGACATAACTTAAGCGATTAAACTTTGTGATCATTCCGGCTGAATCGGTATGGATTTTCAAAATGAGATTATCGTTCGCGTCATAGAAATATTGTGTGCTCCGTTTACGATCGGTTCGAGTTGACTTAACGAGCAAACCTTTTTGATTATATTCTTCAGTTGTCAGCAGGGTTTTGATGCCGCCGGTACAATCAGATTTGTATTCTTTTCTGATACGAAACGATTGAGCATTGCTGTCAGGTGAAGCAAAGAGATAGAAGGCAATAAGTAAGGACAGGGAGATAATTTTCATTCGGATCTGATAATTGTGCGGAAGATAGAAAGAAAACAAATAGGGGGAATCTGCCTCTAAAGGGAAGTATGACAATGTTTTCAACGGTTTTCCGTTCAGAATATTTCAGGAAGTATGTGTTGATAAATCATCCTTACTTCATCGAATGCCCTGAATTGTACTCTTATTTTTGTAAAAAATCATAGCCCAATGAAAAAAGTCGTCTTAGCAGCGTTTCTGATCTTTAGTGGTGTCCAACTTTTTGCCCAGCAAATTTTGACCATGAAGTCAGGTGAAAAAATGAATGGCAAAGTTCAGTCGCTCAATAATGGCGTAGTTGAATTTTTGTACAAAGGAAATGTGATGAAGATTAATACTTCCGAAATATATTCGATCAATTTTGCGGAAGCAAGCATGTCGACCGAAGGATCTTCAACATCATCTGCTCCGCGTGAAGTTGGCGAGAAGCAAGTGATGGCCGGAAATTATATGGTTCGTTACAAGGTGGCCGACCGTGTAATTGATCGTCATCCTAAAGTGGATAATCTGACTCAGGAAAAGGGTACGGTAGTAGTAGAAATCTCCATCGACAAATATGGCCACGTCATCAAAGCAACTCCGGGCGCTCCGGGTTCTACAACCAATAGCGATTACTTAAAAACCAAAGCAAAGCAGGCTGCAGAATCGGCTATGTTTAATAATGTGCCTACTGCGCCGTTGGAGCAGAAGGGGTATATGGTGATTGTTTTTTAGTAAGTAGTAAGTTGACTTTTTGGTAGGCGACTGTGGGGGTGGGAGGGGGAAATTGGGAATTAGAAATTAGTAATTAGTAATTACTAAGTAGTAAGTAGTAAGTTGACTTTTTGGTAGGCGACTGTTGGTGGGAAGGGGAAATTGGGAATTAGAAATTAGTAATTAGTAAGTAGTAAGTTGAATTACGGGTAAGGCATCTGATGTAACTTGTTGGCTGAACCGGTCGCAACCCGCAACTCGTAACCCGCAACCCGCAAGCCGTAACCCGCAACCCGCAACTCGCAACTCGCACCCCGCAACTCGCAAAAAAAATCGGTCAGGATTCAAACTTCCTGACCGATTTTTTTTAACTGCAAGTCAACTTACAACTTACAACTTACATTTTCACCCACCTAACAACCGAACTATTTCCCTCAAAAGTGACTTTGATAAAATAGATTCCTTCAGAAAGGTTTTTCAGATCAAGATTTCTGACAGAGTAAGCTTTTAAGTTTTCGCTTGCTGAATAGTGTAGTTTTCCGACAGCATCGATAACTGTGATTTGTACTTCGCCTGCATGTTGATTGTTGAAGGTAAGGGAGACATCGCCTGACGACGGATTCGGGAATACTTCAAATCCGGAGTTTGAAAGAGCAGTCGAGTAATGAGGATTGCAAGTGATAGTGTCAACTGATATTGCATCAAATCCTTCGCAACCGTTACCGTCAGTCACGAGTACGGAATAGATTCCTGACGATGTAACAGTCAGTGTCTGTCCGGTTGAATTATCTGACCACAAGTACTGGTAGCCTGGTCCTGCGTCAAGAGTCAATACAGTACCATTACATATAAGTGTGTCGGCTCCTAAATCGACAGTAGGAGATAAGAAATGATAGCCGATTGTTACTGTTGCGTAATCAGGGCAGCCGAGATAGTCGGAAACCTGAACAGTATAAGTTCCCGGTGCGAGATCGGTAACGGTAGCACTGGTGTCACCGCCCGGTGTCCACAGGTAGGAATACGGTGGTGTTCCGCCCGAGCCTGAAGCCGTAGCACTGCCATCTTCGCCATTAGAGCAAGTTGCATCGCTTGAAGAAACGATAGTAGCAACAATACCGGCTGTATTTCCGACTATGCCGCTCAGTGTCTGCTGACAACCGCCAACGTTATCAGTAATCGTAACCGAATAAACTCCTGCTGCTAATCCTGTCGCATCGGATCCCGTGCTTACCGACGGGTTCCAAACGTAGGAGAAGTCGCCACTTCCGCCGGATACTTGTGTGCTTACACTACCATCTGTTGCGAGGCAAGTAGCAGGTGTAGTTTGAATGGAAGCCGTGAAGCCTGCAGCGCCGAGTATTTCAACGGAGTCTGTTATCTGGCAATTGTGATCATCGGTTACATTTACAGTGTAAACGTCTGCAATCAAATTAGAAATTGAACTTGTATTCTGAGGAGGTGTTGTATTCCATGAATAGGTGTATTGAGGCGTTCCCCCGCCGACAGTGCAAACTGCACTTCCGGTTTGTCCACTGCAAGTTGCATTCTGTGAACTTATAGAGATCGTAAGTGCCGGTGGTTCGTCAATCGTAATATATTGACTCACCGAACAACCTGCTGCATTGGTTGCGTTCACAGTGTAAGTTCCGGCTAACAAATGCGTCACATGTGCGTTTTGCATTTCCCCGGGAACCCAGATGATGTCAAACGGCCCGCTTCCTGCAGGAGTAATCGTCGCACTTCCATTGTGTCCACCATTACAACTAACATCCGTACTTACAACCTGAGCAGTAAGTTCGCTTACACAAAATTGAATAGGAGAAAGTTTGTTCGCCATTCACAGGACAAGCATTATCGCGAACGTTCACAGTAAATACCCATGGTTGTGAACGAACGTCGGCAGGTGTAGGTGTCCAGCAGAAATGACCGGTTGGACGAGTTGATGACATTGGAGCGGAAAAAGTGCTTCCCGGAATTCCCTGGTTCCATTCAACCGTGAGCGAATCCTGAGCGTCAATATCGGAGGAAAATACGTCGAAGCAAATTGTACTTCCCAGACAAGCGCTTGTAGAAAAACTTGGAGTTCCATTGATTCCCGACATTAACGGGAGATTGTTGTTACACTGAATAATATAAACCTGAATATCACGAATCACAGTTCCGATGAGGATTCCGTTTCTGTATTCTTGTATCTGAACGGCCAGCACAGCAACTTCGTTAGTGACAGGGTGCATAAAAATATCTCCGGTTGTACTTGAGATTGTTACAGCAGGAGAGGATGTGAGAGGGTTAGCAAGAGAATAGCCTGATGCATAAACAACAGGGACATTTTGAAGATCTCTTGGAACTACGAACTGGTAAACAAGCGAATCGCCATCAATATCATAACCTCCATGATTATAGTAGTTGTTTTGCCCGATACATTCGAAGGCAATTGGGATGTTAGAAAATACTGCGGAGTTGTTATTTGAAGTAGAATTATCTAATGTCGCTTCAATGTACATGTTATAGTTGAGCGGATCGACAAGAGTTGTGATTGCGCCGTTACGACAACACTCAGTTGCTCCGAAATGCCAATCAGGACAAGCCTGAGGCAATGTAACGATGCCTGTGTACTCCCATTTCTGGATACCTGTTGCCGTACCTCCATCGCATGTTGTCTGAGCCCAGGGGCAAACATGTGTGATTTGTTGTCCTGTTCCCGGGATTGGTAATAAAGTAGCAGTGCTGAAGTATCCGCATGTGGCAGATCCAAAATCGAGAGGAATATAAGTCTGAGCCGGAATACCAACGCAGTCCCGATAAAATGTATATCGGATCTCATACTGATTATTACCAAGGTAGGTATAGGTAAGATCTGCACCTGCCATATGTGTTGCATTGGCTTGCTTTGGTTGAAGCAGTAAGATAGTAGCGAAGCCGATGAGTATGGCATACAATACGCCACTCAATAAATCATTTTTTCTTTTCATGTGAATTGAATAAAATTTAGATAACTATGTTTTAGCGTTGGGACGTTCAAACAATGATAGGAGAGAGGTGATTTATAGAATGGAGTTCTTGTTTACATCAGTGTGATAGGTATTTGGTTGGATTAAGATAGGAGAGTTTTTTGTTCCGTCAAAGTAATTATTCCGGAAAATTGTGGAGCTTTCGGAAATGGCGATAATTCAGCAAATTTTCATATATTCATATGTTTATGAGCTTATCTTAAAAAGAAAATATACGTTTCTCAATCTGGGAATTAGATAAAGAATAGTATATTCCTTGTATGCCATGGTTCAGTTTTTCCGGATACAAAAACGGAAAAGCATTAAATAAAGAAGGTCTGATATCAAGGTCTGGCCAATGAAATTCCGTTATAATGATTTTCGATCAAACTGTAGTCGGCTGCTTCCACACATCCATCACCTGTAAGGTCGCAAATTTGATAGCCGGTTAAAAACAAGCTTGTGCTATTATCTACTGCATAAAAATCAGTTGAATTGATAGAATTGTTCTGATCGATATCTCCGCTATAAATGCACGCTTTCCATCGGCCTGAATCATTTGATTATTACCGTATGCTTTGGCGGCCGACGTTGTGAAATCGTACACCATCGTGAATCCGCTAAATGTGATTGGATTTGCACTCCATGTTTGTAAGGAGTTTCTATGCCTTACAACGAGATAATAGCTCTGGCCGATAACGGATGTAGGGAAGTGGAAGTTTCCGATTCCATTTGTGCCAATCACAACTTTGTCGGAATAGTCGATAGTGTAAGGCGAAGTACCTCTGGCTAATTGAATCTCGACTGTATCGCAAAGCGAAGGAGTGGCAACAGGGTTAACTACAGCACGCATAAGTCCACCGCCAATGTAAAATCCTTCGATGTACACTTTAGCCAGGATTGTATAATTCGTAACAACGGTAAAATTACTTGCACTGTTTACTGTTCCACATGCAGTAATCACAGAAAGAAGTCCGGTAGTTGCTCCTGCCGGAACAGTGGCTGTAATACTTGTTGCTGAATTAACAATAAAACTCGCCGAAGTAGTATTGAAGCGCACATCGCTAACGTTTACAAAATTGGTTCCGGTGATCGTAACATTCGTTCCGACAATTGCTGATGTCGGAGTAAAGGAAGTAATCGTTGGTAATCCTGCCGAAGATATTGTTGTAACGGCTGAAGTTGACGAGCATGTTCCTGCCGTAACCTGAACAGAATAATTTCCGGCTGAAGATAATGTGTAGGTAGATGAAGTTGCGCCTAAAATATTTGATCCGTTAAGTAACCATTGATAATTGTTAACCGGCAGCGAAGGGTTAACAGTTAAAGTGACACTGCCACCGGGGCAAAGCGTTGTTGGTCCCGAAGCAGTGATGGTAACAGACGGAGTTGCGCATACTGTGGTAAATAAAACCGAAGAGCTGAAAGCTGATAGTCCGCTTGTGCAAATCGTTTGCACCTGCCACTCGTAGTTTGAATTTGGAGAGAGGCTTGATACTGAATACGAGTTGGTAGCAGAGTTTGCACTTGTCCATGAAGATGCGCCAATCAATCGATATTGAATATTGTAACCTGTTGCACCTGCAACAGCACCCCAGTTGAAAGTAGCACTTGAAGTGGTAATTGCACTTGTACTTAGTGTTCCCGGCACGTCACAAGTGACTGCTGATGTTGTTCCGACAAACAAGTTGTAACATACGCTTGCACTATTAGCACCTGCGTAGCCGTAAACTTTGAAGGTGTATGTTCCGGCAGCTTGATTAGTCAATGTAATTGTTTCACTTGTTGTTCCTCCGTTCTGACTTGTGACTAATACAGTACCGCCTGAATTGAGCATCTGAATGTCGAAATCGGCCGGGAGTCCGGTAAGCGTAACATTGAAATTTGTAACAACGCTCGTTGTGACCTTAAAATAGTCTAAGTCTCCGCTGGCATAAATTCCTGCCGAGACTGTCGTATTTGCACTTATCGTTACAGCTGCAGCCTGACTTTCATTTGGCTCGAAAGCGGTGATACATGCAGGGCTCGTTGTAAATTGTGCTTGAGCATATGGCCCAAGTCCACCTGTACAATTGGCGCTGACGCGATAATCATATAATGAGCCAACAATTAGTCCTGAAAGATTGACGGATAATGTAGTATTTGTAGATGTAGCAAGTATCCATGTAGGGGAAGAGTTTAGTTTGTACTCTACATTGTAACTTAATGCTGCACCTACAGCACTCCATGAAACCGTAGCTGTTGTTGAAGTGATTGCACTCGCAGTGAGTCCGGTTGGAGCAATACAGCCTGCAGCGGTTGAAACTCCGACATTCAGATTGTAACAGACCGTCGGACTGTTGGCGCCACCATATCCATAAACAAAAAAGTAGTATGTTCCCGCGGCAAGAGAAGTGAGCGTGATGTTTTCTGAAGTAGTGTAAGGATTTTCACTGAGTCCTATCGATGTGCCGGCCGAATTGAACATTTGAAGATCGTAGTCTCCGGCAAGATTGGTAAGGTTGACATTGAAATCGGATGTCACCGTAGTCGTGAGCTTGTAATAGTCGAGATCAGATGTTGTTCCAATGGTTGCTGTTATAGTTGTATTTGCAGGAATAGTTGCAGCAGCAGCCGTAGATTCATTAGGCTCGTAATTCGAATTACAAGCAGCCGGAGTAAGTGTAGTAAACTGACTTTGATAATACGAGCTGTTTCCGGAAGCGCAATTTGTTCTTAGTCGGAAATCGTAAAGACTTCCACCGGTTAGTCCGGTTAAATAAAAGCTTGTTCCATTCGCTATCGCCGCTGATGCAACCGTCCAGGTAGAGGAGGAGTTGAGTTTATAATCGAGTGCATACGTTACGGCACCGATTACGCCTGTCCAGCTAATCACTGCGGAATTAACAGAGATGGATGTCACTGTTACCCCTGAAGGCGTCGTGCAAGTGGCAGGACAAACAGGGCAAGAGGGGCCACCACAATCGACTCCGGTTTCTTGTCCATTCATGAATCCGTCGGTACAAGATGAGTATCCGCAATTGTGAAGACAAGTTGCATTGAGGACGGTGTTCCGAATTACGTTTCCGGGTTGTGGGCCGAAACCAAGGCTCAAATTCATTCCGACACTTGTAAGGTGGCAGTAACTCATGATTGTACCGCCGCTGGAAGGATTTCCGGGTAGGGCGCAGCTTCCTTCTACATAACCGGCACAGCCATCGATGGCTGTACTATTCCCGTTCCAGACGCAAGCATGCGTGTGTCGGGAACCGATTAAGTGGCCCATTTCATGAGTGATGACATTAACGGACCAGGAATAAGTCGGTACATTGCTATACGTGGAATAAACTTACTAACACATTTACTTTCGTCAGGATCTACGCTGCAGATTCCGGAGAAACCCGCAGCCTGACCACCGCCGCCACGATAAGAAACGAGATGCGATAAATCACCATTAAATGTTCCGGTACTCGATTGGTAAGCCGCAAGAAGTGCCGACGTACTTGTTGCCGTTGAATACGGCGACGGAGTGATCCAGCACATGATTTGCGATACCGCCATACTGAGAGTTTCGTTTGCGTAGAGAGTAATACACTGATTAAACAAAGCAGATATATATGCACTGGCATTTGCCACGCCTCCTTTTCCGGTAACTATGTCATCGTCGGCTTCAACGTATACGTTAATACAATCACCAAGACTGGAAGTTGTATTTCCACCGTTGCGATTAAGTTGCGACGGAGTGTATGATTTTGAGTCGTCAGGTGTACTGCAATCAAAAGGGTTTTGACTACTTAAATTGATGTCGTTATATAACAAATAGCGGCCTGTAAAATCGTTTTCAGTTTTGCCTAAAACTTTATTTCCGTCTTTGTTGCAGATTAAGCCATAGATTTCCCGATTGAAAAAGCTAAAAGAAACAACGGAATTTGAGTCGCCCTGAATTACACCTTTGTAATGAACGCCACGATCAAATTTAATTGGTGTGTTGGGTTCCTTATTCGTTGAGACGAAGAAACCGTCGGCAAAGATATTGTGTTTTAATAAGTCTACTTTAAAAAACGTGTTTGATGAAGTAGGGATAACGATCGTAAGTTTTTCTGGCTGATCTTTCAGAATTGTCTGAAGTGTTTTTCCCTGAGCATCCAGAATTACTCCGGAGCTCAGCGCTTCGCGAGAAATCTTGAGATCACTTAAATTATCGGAATTAAAATTGAAGACTTTTAGCTCTATGAATTGACTGCCCGATGATTTGGACAGACTAACATCAGAATAAATTTTGTTTTGAGAAAATGCGATAAACGGAAGTAAGAGTATTACAAATACTAGGGTGTACTTAAGTTTCATGTGAATGCAGGTTTGGATGATAGTGATGTCGCTGTTACAATTCGCAGTAGTAAGCGAGTGGGGTAAATCGTCCTATTTTCAAAGATAAAAAATCAAACGGATTTACAAAATGACTTTGAAAATAGTGGCGTAAAACTGTGTGAAAACGGTGTTTTCCAAGCAAAATTTAATTCGTTTGTGTTTGAGAAGAGCTCTATACTATTGCGAAAACTACAAGAGCATGGGTGCTCAAATTATTGATTGAATTATGATTGTTTGACAAGCGCCAGGCATTTTATTTCATGATGCAAAAATAAATTTTCATCAAACTGACAGACCTAAACTCGTTTTAGTAATTTGTCAGAATGACTTTTGATCGTAATACCGACAATTTCAAGAAGGGACGCGGGGCGCAATTAAATACGGCCAATAAATTTCTGAAGCAAGAGCTGGTCACCGAGCATATTGAAGGCCTCGATGAAGAGTTGAATTTGCATGGGAGTACACAGTTTTTGATGGAGTACCCGAAGAAGATAGTGAATCGTGTTGAAAGCCCGGATATCCCTTCAGACTATTCGATGAATCCATATCAGGGGTGCGAGCATGGTTGCATTTACTGCTATGCTCGAAATACTCATGCATACTGGGGCTACTCGGCAGGAATAGATTTTGAGTCGAAAATCTTAGTCAAGCCGGAAGCAGCTGCACTTCTTGAACAAACTCTGCGGAAGAAATCATATGAACCGGCTCCAATCATGCTTTCCGGAAATACCGACTGTTACCAACCGGCTGAACGGAGATTTAAATTGACTCGTTCGTTGCTCGAAGTATTATTACGATTTAAACATCCGGTGAGCATCATTACGAAGAATCAACTCATTCTTCGCGATATCGATATCCTATCGGACTTGTCGTCATTAAATTTAGTTCACGTCATGATCAGTATTACATCTCTCGACGAAGATGTTCGGCTAAAGCTTGAACCACGAACGGCAACAGCTGTTAACCGGCTTAAGGTAATTGAGAAGTTGTCGAAGAAAAATATTCCTGTGGGTGTGATGGTAGCACCTATTATCCCTGGATTGAACAGTCATGAAATTCCGTCGATCATCGAAATGGCTGCCAATGCCGGAGCACGTCAGGCCGGAATGACAATCGTACGATTGAATGATGCAGTGGCCGACATATTCAAAGACTGGATTTCAAAAGCCTATCCGGAAAAAGCCGAGAAGGTGTTGAATTTAATTGCAGCCTGCCATGGAGGAAGCCTGAGCGATTCACGTTTTGGAACGAGGATGAAAGGAGTAGGACACGAAGCCGAGAGTATTCGGCAATTGTTCAAAACGGCGGTACGAAAGCATCTTTCTGAAAGAAAGTTTCCCGACTACGATTTGACTCTATTTCATCGTCCGCCGATGCACGGTCAAACTGAATTAATTTTCTGAGGGAGCATTCAATTCAAGGGCAATTCTATTCATCCACTCGCTTTGTTTGTCGAGAACAATTCCATGCTGAGTTTCTTCGTCGTATAAATGCTGAATGTCTTTGTACTTTGTCCACGCCTCATTGAAAGCAGAACGGATTTGCACGTCGAAATCAAACGGATCCAATGATGCTTCGCTTAGTGTTTTTTTAAGCTTACGGATCTCGTTTTCGCAAATGTCAAAGTGCAATTGTTCGTGCATGAGCAAAGTGTCGCGTTTAAGCTCAGGTTTTACCCACGAATTATAAGTGTTAAAACAAGCGGCAATCTGCACATGGATTTCGAGAGTTGAATTGTTCATATTCGTTGATGCCGTATAGGTGAACACACAGCTACTTTCGGCCGAGAAGGGTGATTCGGGAATCGGCCCTTTAAAATCGGACCATTTCAGTCGGAGCTTTGGGTTCCAATAAAGAGTGTCGCGTTTGTTGAAATATGAGTTGGGCAGCGGATCAATAATAACTTTGGCTGCGGTTGCCATCTGCGACATGTTGGGACTTTCTTTCAGCATCTGAATCAGATTGGAAATAAAATCTTTCATGGCATTTTGAATAATAGTTTCCTGTGCAAGAGGTACAGGTCCGCTCATTTCCAGAGCCGGCTTACTTTCGAGTTCAACAATTTCGTACAACTTCCCGTTGTGTTCGCGGTAAAAATGAGCCTTTACCAGAAGCGAAGCTGTATGCCGCGACATCGTACCTTTTTCCTGCAATGCGAAAAGTTGAATTCCTAATACCAAAGGTATGCCTGTTGAGTCGAAGGAGGTAGAGGATCGGATGAGATCAGCCAAATCATTCTCCAGGGAGTTCTTGAATTTAACGGGAATTTTTGCTCCACTCACCATCGCTACCCCGTTCGTTTTTTCGTTGCGTTCGTCAACCACCGACTTGAGATAGAACCCTTTTGCCTGCAATTTCCAATCTTGAGGCTTTAGGTTCAGTATATAATCGGCGGCTTTAGTCTGAACGGAAATTAGGTTCAGAAAAAGGAAAAATAGGGTAATTTTTATGCTGAATCTGAATGAAATCATGGCGGAAAGGCAAGGATTTATTTGTATTTTTACAAAGCTACCAAAATATGAGGCAGCTGCCGAGTTTTGGAAGTAAGAATAAACGAATTTATATCAGATTCATTGCATTCGGAAGTTAATTTCGAGAATTGAAAGCGCCGGAACGGAGAGTCTCGTGGTGTTTTTTCCGGGTATTGAATCATCTAAGTACAATAGAACATGCAAATAGTTTTTTTATTGGCCGGTGTGGTTTTAGGAGCTCTCATTGTCTGGCTCTTTTTAAAGTCGAAGCCCGATGCTCAAAAGGGTGAGCTGCAGTTAAAATTATCTGAAGCCGAAAAGCAGAACAGTATTCTGCAGGATCGTCTGAATCAAAGTGTACTT
Source organism: Bacteroidota bacterium (assembly GCA_016721305.1). GTDB lineage: Bacteria > Bacteroidota > Bacteroidia > AKYH767-A > 2013-40CM-41-45 > JADKIH01. The sequence continues at coordinate 284,791 of JADKIH010000002.1, read as the reverse complement.
CAGAGCCGTTCGGCTGAGGAAATGCTTGTTGCCGAACGTAACCGAATTATAGAGCTAAGTTCCGCTCTGGCAACTGCACAGGCTGAATCCAAGAATTATTTGGAGAGGCTGGAGAATCAGAAGCAGGAGATTGAAAATCTACATCAGCGTTTTCGCGTTGAGTTTGAAAATTTATCAGCAAAAATCTTAGAAGAGAAGAGTCAGAAATTTACCGAACAAAATCGTGTCAATATGGACGTGATTTTGAATCCCCTTCGTGAAAAGATTAAAGACTTTGAGCAGAAGGTGGAACAGTCGTATAAAATTGAATCGGCAGAGCGTAATACTTTGAAGGGAGAGATTAAGAATCTGATCGACTTAAATAAACAGATCAGCGAAGAAGCAAACAATCTGGCCCGGGCACTCAAAGGTGATACAAAGAAGCAAGGTAATTGGGGTGAGGTTATTCTTGAGCGAATTCTCGAGCGCTCCGGATTAACCAAAGGTTCCGAATATGAATTGCAATTTAGTACTAATAACGAAGAGGGTAAAAGAATACAGCCGGATGTGATTATTAATCTTCCCGACAACAAGCACATTATCATCGATTCTAAAGTCAGTCTCCTTGCTTATGAAATGATGGTAAATGCCGGAAGTGATGAAGATCGCGAAAAAGCATTGAAGGAGCACGTTTTGTCGGTCCGTACTCATATTAAAAACCTGAGTGAGAAAAATTATCAGACTTCGTCAGATCTCACAACACCGGATTTTGTTTTATTGTTCATGCCAATTGAGTCTTCGTTTGGTATGGCTGTTCAAGCCGATAATGAATTATTCAGCTTTGCCTGGGACAGGAAGATTGTAATTGTAAGCCCGTCTACCTTATTGGCAACATTGCGAACGATATCATCTATCTGGAAGCAAGAAAAGCAAACTCGCAATGCATTGGAGATTGCCCGACAGGGAGGAGCATTGTACGATAAGTTTAAAAACTTCATGGATGATATGATTGATGTCGGCACGAAAATGGGTTCGGCTCGAAAATCTTACGAAGATGCGATGCTCAAGCTCAGTACGGGCACCGGTAATATTGTGAAACGAATAGAGGATTTGAAAAAATTAGGTGCGAAAGCCACGAAGGATTTACCGGTCGGACTAATCGAACGGGCAGAAGAAAATATTCAAGGATAAATTGATGAAGCTAAAGATCGTCTCGCTTCTTTTACTTTTGTTTCTGGTTTCCTGTTTTTCGACAAGGGATTTAAGTTCGACGAATATGGTGTCGTACTATAAGCCGACGGAACACATGACGCATCCTGAGTTTGTTTTGGAGAATCAATCCGATTCATCTCTTAAAGTTTATATTCGAATAAAGCCCGATGAATTTCTTTTTGTACGCCAGACGGATGAGACATTTAAATCATTTATCAACGTTGTTGCCGAAGTGGTGACGTCGTACGAGTCGTTGAAGACTCTCGATAGTGCATCAGCCAGATTTGCATTAGATATGACGGATAAGTCGAAGCAGAAATTGCTTAGTTTATCATTGCCTGTGCGGCATTCCGGACTTCTTTTAGTGCGTATTACAATGTTTGATTTGAACCGAAATTCTTCAGACGATTTTTTTGTGCCACTTGATCGTGAAGCAAGTCCTTCAAGAAACGATTTTCTCTTATGTGGTAAAAGCGGGCAACCCTTATTTCGAAATTATTTGAGTTCAACCGATACGTTCAGATTAAATTATAAAAATCGGGAACTGGATTCAGCTTGGTGTCGTTATTATCATCGGGAATTTATTTTGGCTCCACCGCCTTATACTTTTGATATGCACGAGGAGTTTGTATATGCCCCTGACAGCTTGTTTAAGATAGCAGTGAATGACTCGAATGGAATTGTATTGCCAAATGAAGGCTTTTATCAGTTTCAAATAGATACATCTAATTATACAGGATTCACTATTTACCGCTTTACATCAGGATTTCCTTCTGTGGTTTCGCCGGCTCAAATGATTGAAGCATTACGATATTTGTTGACAAAGCGAGAGTATGAAACAATGAAGACGAATCCGAATTTAAAAGCCGCTGTAGATGAATTCTGGCTTTCGAGAGGAGGAGGCGCTGAAAAAACGAGAGCGTTGATTAAAAAATATTACGGTAGAGTACAAGAGGCAAATCGACTTTTTACGTCTTATACAGAAGGCTGGCGAACTGATCGAGGGATGATTTATATAATCTTCGGTATGCCGACAACCATAAATCTTGGCGCTGAATCGGAAAGTTGGATCTACGGCACGGCAGGAAGTTCACTTGCTGTTAATTTTTTCTTTACCAAAGTAAACAATCCGTTTACTTACAACGATTACACATTATCCAGAACACCTATCTACGAAGCAAATTGGTATCGGGCTGTAGAAACGTGGCGACAAGGCCGCGCGTACAACAGCTTTAATTAACATAGTATGTATCCGAAAAGAAATGAGAATTTCCGCAGGCGTCGCCCGGAAGAAAATGAAAATGAGCAATTGGTTTACGGATTGCGTCCGGTGATGGAAGCTATTCTGGCCGGAAAGGAAATTGAAAGATTATTCATATGCCGTGGAGCTAAAGGCGATTTGATGGCGGAGTTAAAAGATATGCTGAAGGAACGTCAGATTCCCTGGACAGAAGTTCCGATGGAAAAGCTGAATCGTATTACTCGCAACAATCATCAGGATGTTGTATGCTATATTTCTTCAATTTCATATTCAAAGTTAGCCGATGTGGTTCCAACCGTATTCGAGGTGGGAGCACACCATTTATTTTAGTTTTGGATCGGATTACTGATGTAAGAAATTTTGGAGCTATTGCACGAACAGCTGAATGTGCCGGTGTGCATGCCATCGTTATTGCAGCAAAAGGAGCAGCGCAAGTAACAGCGGATGCCATTAAAACTTCGGCGGGAGCACTTAGCAGGATTACCGTTTGCCGTGAAACAAATTTGAAGCGCACGGTAGAATACCTTCAGCAAAGCGGAATCAAAGTTGTTGCCGCATCTGAAAAGGGCAAGGCGATTATTATAAAACTGATTTAGCAGGCCCGATTGCCATTGTAATGGGTTCGGAAGAAGATGGCGTGAGTAACGATATTATACGAATAGCCGATGAGTTGTGTAAAATTCCTCTCATGGGTAAAATTTCCTCCCTTAATGTTTCCGTTGCCGCCGGAGTTATGATGTACGAAGTGATTCGCCAAAGAAATTAATTGTCTGAAGAAATCTGAATCGTTAAGCTTATGAATTTAGCACCCGCTAAATCGGATCGGCTTGTATACCGCATCCTAATTATTGGCATAATCGCACTGTCAGTAGTTTTGCACTTCTGGAACTTAAAGAATTTGTCGTTGTCGAACGATGAACTTAGTTCGATCATGCGGGCAAGGCATTCATCGTTTCTTGAAATGATACGACAGGGTGTATATACCGACTATCATCCGGCCGGTACTCATATTTGGTTTTTCTTTTACAATCAGATTTTCGGAGAAGACGCATTAATCATTCGATTGCCATTCGTTCTGATTTCTTTTCTTTCCGCATGGGTATTGTATCTCATCGGACGCCGATGTTTCGGTGAATTGTCGGGGCTATTGGCTGCAGCTGCATTCACCATATCCTCCTTGTGTTTGCAATACACTCAGATTTCAAGAATGTACAGTCCGGGAATTTTCTTTTCCATTTTGACTGTTTACTCCTGGCTGAATTATGTATTCCCGAATGATAATCATCAACGAAGATGGTGGTGGTTGTGGGTTTTGTCGATGATAGCGTGTTTGCATCTTCATTACTTTGCTTTTGTTTTTGCAGCAGGAGTAGGTGTGTCGGGGATGTTCTTTATCGATAAGAAAAATCGTTGGAAGTATATCTTAGGTGGAATAATTGCATTGCTGACTTTTGTTCCTGAGTTACCGATTTTCAGAGAGCAAATGAAGACGGGAGATATTGGAGGATGGCTCTCAGCGCCTGATAAAATGTTTTTAGTTCGATTCTTTTATCAGGTGTTTAATGAATCGTTTCTTTTGATTGGGTTCGTGCTAATGCTCTTTGTATTCGGAATATTTTTTGGTAAAAAAATGCCGGATCAATGGCGATGGCGGATCTTATTTGTTTTATGGTTTCTCCTTGTTTTTGTTCTTGCCTATGGCTATTCCGTATTAGCTCATCCGGTAATTCAATTTTCGACGATTCTCTTTCCGCTTCCGTTCATCTTCCTGGTATTATTTTCATTTTCGTTTGGCGAGCGAAAATGGCTGAATGCAATAATTGTTGTTGCTTTTTTAGCAGTCGGTGTGGTAACGCTTATTCGTGATGGCTTCTATACGAAAAATCACTTCGGAGTTTTTAGAGAGCTGACCGTTGATGTCAGTCATTTCCCGTCTCAAACACCGGTAGTTGTCAATGTAGTTAATCCCGATTATTTCGAATACTATAAAGTGCGAATGCCTGAATTGGATTAAAAGCTCATTTATCGCGTGATTAAGAGAGAGGAAATTGCCCGGCTAATACAGCAGGTCGATACATCCACTTCTGAGCATTTCGGTTTTGCGTGGACTAACGAATTTCATCCATGGGAAATTCTCGAAATAATTCGAGACAAGTATCCTTACCTTCAGAAGAAGCATTTGTATTTTAATTCTGCGGCCTATTTGTTTTCTAAGTCAGGTACTGAAATGGGAAATGATTTATTGTACAAGGAGAGTCTCGATTACGAAGATTCAGGAAATGGTGATCCACATCGCATTTCAACCGATCATTACTCCGGCACTTCAAGTGAACAAATAAATGCGGAAGTTGAGTTTTCCCGCTCGCTGCAAAAGAAAATATCAGACTTGCCTTTACCTCAATTCGGGTATTTTATTGCCTCTGTTTATTTTAAAGCTGATCATGATATTTCTGACGTTCTGCTCGTGCTTTCTGTCGAGAAAGATGGAGAATCGCTGCTATACGAAGCAGCCGATTTGTCCAAATTTTATCATCTTCCGGAATCGTGGAGCAGGACAATATTATCTGCTGAAATTACGAAACCTATTCCACCGGGAGCCGAACTGAAGGTGTATATCTGGAATCGTAAGAAAGAGTCTTTGTTGATCGATGAACTTACACTGAAGGTTTACAAGGCTGATAATCCTTATGCGAAGTAAATTTTGAATTCAGAATTACTTAGCAACAGCTCCTCCGGGATATAATTGACCGGCATAGCGACGAGAAGGTGATTCGATTAGTTTTCCAAGTCCTAGCTTATCCCAGATTGCGTCAATGTGAAGAATCGTTTTTTCTTCGCTGGCAAGAATGTTAGGCCAGTCGCGTTGGAAGTCGTCGTGCTCTTTAGTTTTGCGTGTTCCATCGAGTACCAGATGTGAGAAGCCCGATGCATCGACGAGCATCTGATGGTCTCTTCGCGGATCCACATTGTTGGCGAATCTCCAAACTGCATCGCCGGTGTGGCTGATATCAAAAGTGTGTTCCAAGAAATGATAACTTTGACGCCGGCAAATTCAGGAAGGTTTGCGATTTGTGGTGCCAGGTCTTTGATATGATTTTTACGATTTTTTCAATAGAAAGAAAGACAACGGAAACGCCATTTTTCAGCAACTTGGAGTTGATGTCTTTGATTTCGGTGAATCGTGTTTTGATATTTTCGAATGAGATGCTGGCGGAAGATGGGAAAGGGTTAGGATTTCTTCCCGCTAATTCCTCGTGCGTTTTTTGAGTGGCGTCTATTCCGATTTTTCCACCAAAAGCCATAACGGAGCAGGAGTGATCTAAAACGTCGACAGGTCCTTGTGTGAAATAGGTATCGTGCGCCGGATCGAAATTGGCGCTTATGTATTTTGCAACAGCTTCCGAATTGTGAATATCGACATCGCCATCAACGACAATCATCATCTTCGTAAACATCATTTGTCCTGCGCCCCACATACTGTGCATGACTTTCGAAGCCTGGCCAGGATACTCTTTATTGATTTTTACAATCACTAGATTGTGAAAGACTCCTTCAACCGGTAAAACCATATCAACGACTTCCGGCACCATCGTCATTTTTATCGGCACTAAGAAAATTCGTTCGGTAGCTTTTCCGATCCATGCATCCTCCTGCGGTGGAATGCCGACGATTGTACATGGGTAAACCGCATCTTTACGATGTGTAATTGCAGTGATATGAAATTTAGGATAGTAATCGGCCAACGAATAATAACCGGTATGGTCGCCGAAGGGTCCTTCAAGGATGAAATCCTCTGATGGATCTACGTAACCTTCGATGATGATATCGGCATCGGCCGGTACCTGCACGTCCTGTGTAAGACATTGAACGAGCTCAACTTTTTTCTTGCGAATAAAACCTGCGAGCATGTATTCGTCAACTCCATCGGGTAGAGGAGCAGTAGCTGCGTAGCTGTAAACCGGATCTCCGCCCAGAGCTACCGCCACAGGCATTTTTTGGCCGAGTTTTTTGTATTCATTAAAGTGTCGTGCGCTGACCTTATGGCGATGCCAGTGCATCCCTGTAAGTTGCGGACCAAAAACCTGCATACGATAAAGTCCGACATTTCGAATTCCGGTAAGTGGATCCTTTGTATGAATAATGGGCAGAGTAAGGAAAGGGCCGCCATCTTCCGGCCAGCATTTTAAAACCGGAAGCTTGGTGATATCCGGATTTTGCATAACCACTTCCTGACATTCACCACGGCCGCTGTTCACTTTCGGCATCCATGATGCAATTGAACCAAGAGTAGGCAGGACTTTTAGTTTTTCTAAAATGCCTTCTTTAGGAGAAGTAAGTAGTTTGATGAGCGATTCAATTCCGTCACCTACTTCGTCGAGCTTTTCAACTCCAAGAGCCCAGGCCATTCGTTGTTCCGTGCCCATCGAATTAATGAGCAGTGGAAATTCGGTTCCGTTATTTTCAAATAATAAAGCAGGACCATATTGTTTTGAAACGCGATCAGTGATTTCGGTTATCTCTAATTCAGGGTTAACGTATTCCTTAATTCTAACCAGCTCACCTTTTTCTTCGAGCGTTTTGATCCAATGACGGGTATTTTTATACATACAATCTTGATGACTTAGTCAGCAAATGTAACAAGAAAGTATGGGAATGGTTTTGTCTTATTTGAAAAGAATGATTCGTGTTCGGAAAACGCCTGTTTTACCTGACTTAGTGCCGGATTCGATGACGTAAATGCCTTCGTTGAACTTGCTCAGATCAACTTCCTGCTCAGTCTTTTGGCTGATGTTTCTCGAGTCAATCAATTTTCCGTTCATGTCAAGGATTCTGATAAATGCATCATTCTCCATAAAATAGGGCGCTGTCACTGTGAAGTGGCCATTGGATGGATTCGGATAAACCTTCAGATCGGCGGAAGAAAACTCTCTGACATACAAAGGATCGTTGAAGACCGTGTCGATTTTACAAAGCGTACAATTGTCTGCATCGGTCAGACAAGCAGTGTAAATACCGGAAGTGAGATTTGTTACCGTCATGCCTTGAATGATACCGGTATTTGGAGTAATGCTGATCGAATAGGGAGGTGTTCCGTTTTGTGAGAGGAATGTTATACTGCCATTCGGGCATCCGATACAGCTGGTAGCCGAATCGATTGTAGAAAAAAAAATTGTTGTTAGTGATCGGAAATGTATCGTTTAAGATACAACCGTTAGCATCCGAAATATGAAGGATGTATATACTATCGGTAAGATTATCCAAAAATGCAGTATCATTCGTAAGCTGCCATGGAGAGTTAACAGAATAGGGCAGAGTACCACCACCGATATTTACATACAATGAACCATCGTTTCCGTCGGGGCATAACAATGTGCTATTGGAAATTGGTAATAGATCGGCTTGCAATGCGGCAATTGTTGATGGAATATGTACGACCAACGTTGACGTGCATCCTACTGCATCAGTGATGTGTACATCATAACTTCCGGCAGAGAGCTGAGCAGCAGTGGTACCGGTGTGTGAGAATGGATCGTCCCATTGAAATTGATAAGGAGAAACACCACCCGTTGCCGAAACCGTAGCACTTCCGGAAGTATTCGTAGAGCAACCTGTCACTGCACTTACGGAAACAACGGCTCCGATTGGTTTTTGATGAGAAGGGCTAACTGTATATGTATATGAAAAATGACAATTGTTAGCGTCAGTAACATGAAGTGTATAAATGCCTGCATAAAGATTGGTTTGGCTAAGCTGAGAAGGATTGTAACCGTTCTCGTTTGGAATGCCGTCCCAATGGTAGTTGAATGGAGGATTTCCGTTGCTGATTGAAAGCTGTATGGCGCCATCGTGAGTTTGTACAGCCGGCGTTTGTGATATTAGAGCTGATTGATGGCGGGTTTGAAGGCAGGGATCCCAGTGTAACACTACCCTGCGAACTGCAAGCCGATTTCAGCATGCTAATAGCAACAGTGTAATTTCCCGGTGGGAGTCCGGAAACAGTCTGAGTAGTAGCACCGGTTGACCAATAGAAATTACAAGCACCGAGAACAGAGGCGCTTGGGAGCAATTCTGCCGAAATCACACCATCTGATGAACATGGTGAACTTGGAGGAGTAACAACGTACACATGTGCCGTGAGTGAATCCGGATTTGCCGGTACTCGGAACGATCGGGAAATGCTGCAGCCGCTGTATGGATCTGTCACAACGAGATGATACGATACTGTTGATGAAGGTACAGGCACAACAATTTGATCCGTTGTTTCACCGGTTTCCCAAAGATAGATTAGTCCCGAAGTTCCGTTATGTAGAGTTGATGTTGTTGAAAATGGTTGAAGATCGGCTCGAAGTGTCACTGTGTTGTTTCCGTTGCAGTATGAGCTGATATTCAAATTAGGCATCGGATGAACCGTAATGTGAATAGTATCGGAAATGCCTGTACAACTGCCCGAATTAATATTGCAATAATAATCGCCATCTTTTGTGACTTGCAAAGTGTTTGTGCTTTGACCACTAACAATTTTTCCATTGCAATACCAGGTATAGGATCCGCCTGTTGATGTACTGAGAAATGTAAAGCCTCCTTCGCAAAACGATGTATCACCCATGATTGTTAATCTTGGCCTGTTGTCAACTATTACAGGGCATGAAGTGTAATAACTGCATCCTGAAGAATGGTTGTACTTAAGAAGAAGATGTGCTGTATAGTCTCCATTCGGTAAAATGATAGGAGGGAAAAGAGTTGTGTCTCTGAAATTTATACTTGCAAGTGCCGGATTCGGAATTGTCGAAGCTGATGTTCCATGCAACGGAATGCCGGAATTCGGATAAACAATCGAATCATCTGAATTCCTGGAGATGGAGAATTCATAATCTGTACCTGCTTCAGACGGGCCATAGTATGACAACGCTACAGACGATGTGAGACCTGTAGAGCAAATGGATCCGGCCGTTTGCAACATTTTGGATGTCGAAGGTTTTCTTTCATGAAAGAATATGCAAACCACTGCGCACCGCCTGATTGTACGTTGTTTTGAGAAGGAGTGCCAAGTGAGGATCCTGAGAAATTGAGGAAATGATAGAAGAAGTAATTCTCGGCAAGGAATATTGTGTTTGTCGGTGCTTGAGGAAACCATCTTCCCATAAAGTCAAACGAACCACCAAGATCCTGAGACTCTGCATAGAAAATCGGATGCATGTCTGTACTGTCTTGGGTGAGATTGTTTTCAAAAAGAGACTCTTCACTCCAATCGAAGTTATAAGGATTAGCTTGTAAAAAGGAAAGCAGAATTCGATCGATCAGCGCCGGATGCGGGTTGGTCGTTCCGGGGAAAGGAGCACACGATGAACATCCGTCAATTGTTTTTACTACATCGTAAAAAGTCGGATTGCTGTTACAATAACCCAATAATGCCAGATAAGCTTCAGTTCTCAAAGGATGCGAAGGATGCAATTGATTATTTATCTGTTTCAATGAATTCATGCTTACGGCTATGTCGTAGAAGTTTTGAAATTCATTGGCGCAATCTCCCCAGAATTCGTACTCGACATTCAAAACATCAATTGATGCTCCGCATGAATTGATTGAATTAAAATTCATGATAGCAATGCTCTGCTTAATCTTTTCTGCTCTTCGCGCTTCCGGTGATTGAGAATGATATTCTTTCTCAGCAATACGCAGGGCTTCGTTAAAATAAGGGCTCGAAGTAATTGTTGAGTCTAGGTGTACCGGCGCTGTGAGCGGGTAGCGATCCATGTAGGTGCTCAGACTGTCGAAGTATTGCGGCGATCCTCCGATAGCACCGATTTCGGATATTCCGTATTCTGATTTCGCCTTGGTGATAAATCGGCATAGGTGTTTTTCCAGATCTTCATACTGTGCTGAATTCTCATTCCAGATCATCCGATGCTTTCCGATGATACGATGAGTGTCGTATAAGGCCAGATATGTTATGTGGTTTTCGCAGGCATATGAGAGCAGTGCATCTTCCTTTTCAAATATTCCGTCATGATTGGCATCGACCGTAAGTATGGATTTGGAAGAGTCGACTTCCGTATTGGCAGAATTTAATTTTAAAAAATCGTCCGCATAAATTCCCCGATGAGGATCAGATTCAGGAGAAAATTGTGCAAAAGAAATAAAAGGGAATAGTAGTAAGAATAAGGGGAGTAAACGTTTGAGCATAAATGGTGAAATTCTACTCAAATGTATCAGATATTTTCAAACCCGAAATAAAGATCCGGTTGCATTTGACAAACGCAAGATTTTCTGATGTGAATAAAGAAAATTAAAAGGCGAAGTTATTAGGCTGAACCAAATTTTTTGAGGTTTTCAGTCATCAGACTACGTGCTTTCTCACGAAGTGCCGGAACATCGTCTTCTGTCATGCCAATGGTAGAAATCGGTTCGCTCCAAACGCAATGAATCACACCGGGAGAAAGTTCTATCGGGCGGTTTGGCGACAACAACTTTCCGGAATTAATGATCGTCATTACTGCCAGTGGAGTTTGTGCCTGAATCGCCAGTCTGAATGCGCCATCGCGGAAATCGAGAAGAGGTTCTTTTGTTTTGTTTCGAGTTCCTTCGGGGCAGATAAAAATAGAAATATGTTCACGAAGAGAATTTTGCATGTTTTCCATGCTTCGGGCGCGGGCGATTTTATCCTTGCGGTTTACGCTAATGTATAAGCGTCGGATAATGTATCCCATTAAAGGAATTTTTGTCAACTCTTCCTTTGCAAGAAAACGAAATGCGTGGTTAGTAGAGATCGCATATGCAGGAATGTCGAGTTGCGACAGGTGGTTCGCAACGAAAACATAAGTTGCTTTCGGATCCAATAAGTTCTTGTGGTGAGTTTTTAGTCTGATTCCGAAAAAGAAAAATAACGTTCGCGCCCAATTTCTGGATATTAATTTATGGGCAATGAAAGGAGCTTTTTTCTCATTGAAAAATGTGAACACGAACAAATAGGCGAGTATGACTATTAGTAAAGTGGCTGGAAATATAATGAGAGCGTAAATGCCCATTATTGTTCGTAGGATACGACTGATCATGTTGTTTGAAATATTGAGTAGTGTGCTGTTCAGATTATAATTTCCGAAAGAAATTTACATGATAAAATAGGTGTACGAATAGAGAATCCTATATTCGTTCGCCCTGAATTTGTATCAATTATGTGGTAAATTCTGATTCGGCATTTTCAATCTGAATAACGGGTACTTGAATTTGCGCGCAAGATAGAAAACTATCGCATTCCGACGGCATTTCAGCGAATCAATTTGAGTGTAACGCCATATTTCATTCGCCAATGTTGATTTACATAAAAAGCCGTATCAGTAGAGATTTCTGCGTTGAATAGCATGCCCGGATCAGATAATGGAGGGACTTCGATCACTTCAGGAGAATTTCCCGGACTAACAGTTTTAATCTGCGCAATGCGCTCGTCGTACTGCATATCAAAAATCAGGCTTGTATTATATTGCTTGAAAAGTTGAAAGCAGACAAAAGTAAGCGTGATTAAAAAATGAGCATATAATACTTTATCGATATGACTTGAGTGTTTGAAAAACATTCCTGCTAAAGTCAAAAGAGAAGCGAAGTATGCAGCGGAAATAAGAGTGACAGGAAACAACGTTCGGGCAGGACCGTTTTCTGACAGAATGAACGCTATCGGAAATAATATGATGATGAGGCCGATAAAATAGACGATTGTAAATTTCATTGCCAGTTTCAAAATGTCTTTGTAAAGTATCGGCTTGCTTTCTTGTATGAAAAAAATCCAAACGGCATCCATGGAATACTAAAGAGGATCAGTAATAGTCCGTATTGACGATAATAACGAGTGAAGACTTTGACAATGGATTTGAGAAGGACTACGAATTTTTCTCCGAAACTTACATGAGGTAATAGCTCAAGTCGATTCGACGTTCCGGGAGCAACGGCAGAGATGCACAACGATAAAATAATGAGAGAGGTAGCAGTAAGCCAATATTTCCCGAATAGGCTTTTGAAAAATTCGTTTCTTCCTTCCCTGTAAATGTAATAACCGCCGACAATCAGAAGGATAACTGTGTAACTGATAGCCATTGACTCAGACGCTCCGCCAACATACAATGCGCAAAGCGTAATCAGCAGTCGTTTTAAATTTGTGTCTTTTTGCCTAAGAGGAAATTAGAAATAGCAAGTATTGCAATCATACTCCATAAATATCCTGTTACGCTTATAAACCAAAACCACACTTCTCCAATATTGTTCGTAGCGAAAAACAGGCAGATCAGGAAGAACAAAGGAGCAAAATCTGAATTGAAATCTCTTTCGTCAACATCGGTTCTGACAAATATTTTGTAAAAAAGCGCGGATAAGACAAAGTAAAAAATGGTGAATGTCGTAATGAAAAAAGACGGGCAGAAAGAGTGGGAGAGAAGAGAGTTTTAACAGCATGATACTTACCAGATGACAAGCCCATCGGCCGCTGAAAGAAAAGTATTGCGACGACATTCCGCCCCAAACACCATTTGTGTCGCCCAAATGCATAAAGAAAAAGTCATCAGCTGCAAATCTTGCTCTGAAGCAAAGCATGAGAAACAAACCAAAGAATAGGAGGAGGAAAGTTGAACGGAATATTTTGGTCATATTTCAGTACTATGCTTTGGTTTTTACTTTATCCCACTTTTTCAGTTGCCAGTTTATTTCACCTGTGCTGATATGATTTCCGGAAAAATCGTAAACCTCGGCAATCATTGGGAAAAAGACAGCATCTGTTTTCTCCAGTGGTTTTAATATTAAATCCGAAACAGCTTTTTCATTCACCCTCATTTCCACCTTTACACCTTCTTTCGCCTGATAATGATAGGTCATTTTCAGGTCTTTCATAATTATTCTGTAATCTGCACTTCTTAGAATTCTCATCAGTGTTAACCCGGAAGCGTATTCAGAAAGCGTCGCCAGGGCACAAGCATGAATTCCGTTGAGGTGATTCTTGTTTACTCGTTTGTAGGGTAAACTGATTCGAACTCCATCAGTAAATATTTCTTCCACTTTAAAATGATGCGGAGCATTAAAGGGGATGGCTCTTCCAAGAACGAAGTTTAGAATCCTTCTTTTGAACGAAGAATTCATCGCATCATCCATTAGCGTATGAAGTTTTTTCATAGAGGAAAAATCTTAGCGGATGTTTTTTTGAAGTTCTTCGTAAGCCTGATACATTTCTTTTTCCATGTCGTCGATTATCTGTTTAATAGGCTTGATGTCGTTAATCATTTCAACTGTTTGCCCTGCGCACCAGAGATTGTTGTAATTCCCCGGCTTAACGGCATCTTCCAGCCAGTTGAAGCCTCGGCGCTGAATAATCATTTTGAAATATTTCTTTGTGCGTGGATTATTGCTCATCCAACGTTCGAACCAGTTCTGTTGAGTGCCAATCTTTTTCGCGAATTCGGTATTGATGATCGTACAAGGTGTTCCACTGATGCGTGTCGTGAGAACGATATCACTCATTTTCGCATCGAGAATTGCCTGCTTGTATTCTTGCGAAACTCCGGCTTCTGTCGAAGCAATAAATCGGGTACCGCAATAACCCGCTGCAGCCCCGGAAGCCAGAGCACTCAACAAAGTTCTTCCGTTTGCTATTCCACCGGCAGCCAAAACGGGCTTGTCGGGAAAATGAGTTTTCAGAGCCTCGACCAGTAATGCCAGCGGCGCCGGACCTGCATGTCCGCCCGCTCCCTGTCCAACGGCAATGAAACCGTCGCAGCCTTTTTCATAACATTTTCGTGCATGGGTAAGATTGGTCACGTCGCAGAATACTTTTCCGCCATAGGCATGGGCACCTTGTATTACTTTTTCGGGATTACCTAGAGAAGTAATAAATACCGGTACTTTGTTTTTCAAGACAAATTTGAAGGTGTTTTTCGGTAAAAGGATTGCTTTTTGAACGATCAGATTTACACCATATGTCCCTTGACTGCCTTTTCGTGTTGCTAAAAAGCGTTAAGCTCTTTCAAAACGGAGTCAAGCTCGCCTTCCTTGCGGAAATTCAAAGAGGGGAAACAAGCCAAAATTCCTGCTTCCATCCCGGCTTTCAGCATTGGAACATTGGTGACCAAGAACATAGATGCCATCACCAGCGGAAAGCGCAAATTGAGTGTTTCCGTAAACCCGTTTTTATAAATCATACCGGAATTCGATTAGGATACAAACCTACAGGTAAAATCCTATCTCCGGCTGTTAATAACCCCGTGTTTATCACCTCGAATTGTTAACAAACGATGGATAAAAAAATAGAATTTATCATTCTTGAAAGGGCAAAAAGTTTACTTTGGCAGAGATAGAAAATGACCGAATCGGAGACTGAAAATTGGCCTCCCGATTTGGTATTGATGTGCACTATGCCTGGAATAACCCGAATTTTTGAGATCATCCGCCGTCAGGCGGAGCAATTCCCCAAAAGTGATTCGCTGCTTGGAAAAGTTGGCGGTCAATGGGTTGCTACTTCCACTGCCGATTACATTGCCAAGGGTGTGGAGATGTCGAAGGGTTTGCTTTCGATGGGATTGAAAAAAGGCGATGCCGTCGCGATGATCTCTGCCAATCGGCCGGAATGGAATATTTCTGACTTGGGAATGTTGCAGATTGGCGTTGTCAATGTTCCTGTTTACACGACTCTTTCTGAATCTGAAATTACATTTATCCTGAACGATTGCAAAGCGCGTCTGATCATTGCAGGTGATGCTGAGCTCTACAAAAAGGTAAATAATATCCGAAACAAAGTTCCATCGCTGATGGAAGTTTATTCGTTTGACCAACTTCCGGGTGTTCCAAACTGGAATGATATTTTACAAAAAGGCAAGTCATTTAACAGCGACATCGAGGAGGCAATGAATTCGATTCAGCCTTCTGATCTTGCTACTCTTCTGTACACAAGCGGAACAACAGGTACGCCGAAAGGTGTTATGCTTACTCACGACAATATTGTGAGTAATGTACTCTCGAGCGAGCATCTTTGTCCGGTCGGACCGAAGGATCGCGCTTTGAGTTTTCTTCCGCTTTGTCACAGTTATGAGAGAATGCTGACGTATCTCTATCAATTCATCGGTATCTATTTACTATGCTGAAAGCATGGAAAAGATTGCCGATAACCTCAAAGAAGTAAAGCCACAGGTGTTCTCAACTGTTCCTCGTTTGCTTGAGAAGGTATACGATAAGATAGTGGATAAGGGTAAGGAGTTGTCAGGTGTGAAGCATGGGCTGTTCTTTTGGGCTTTGAATCTCGGATTGCGTTATGAACTCGAAGGAAAGAATGGCTGGCTATATGAAACACAATTGTCAGTTGCGAATAAAATAATTTTCTCCAAATGGCGTAGAAGCCCTGGGAGAAATGTTCGTGATTGTCAGCGGGGTGCTGCATTGCAGCCACGACTCGCCCGAGTGTTCTGGTCGGCAAAAATTCCGGTACTCAAGGTTACGGTCTTACGGAAACATCGCCGGTGATATCGGTAAATAATCTCGAACCCAATAGCGCATGCTTCGGTTCTGTCGGCCCTGTGATCAAGGGTGTGAAAGTGAAGATTGCTGACGACGGCGAAATCCTTTGTCAGGGACCGAATGTGATGAGAGGCTATTTCAACCGACCTGATTTAACAGCCGAAGTTATTGATGCCGATGGATGGTTTCATACCGGCGATATCGGTCAATTTGTCGATAATCGTTTTTTGAAAATTACCGATCGTAAAAAAGAAATCTTCAAGACTTCCGGAGGAAAGTATGTCGCTCCGCAAGCTTTGGAAAATAAGTTCAAGGAATCTCTGTTCATTGAGCAGATCATGGTGTTGGGCGAAAATCAAAAATTCCCTTCGGCGCTGATTGTTCCCGATTTTAAGCATATTCAAAAGTGGTGCGAATTGCATAATCATCCTTATCAGGGACAGGAAAAGGCAATTGCAGATCCGTCTGTGGTAGAAAGAATTCAAAAAGACGTAGATCACTTTAATGCTGAATTTGGTCAGTCGGAGCAGATTAAAAAGTTTACACTGATGTCTAAAGAATGGACAGTAGATTCAGGTGAACTCACGGCGACTTTGAAGTTGAGAAGAAAAATTATCAATGAAAAATACAAAGTGCAGATTGATCAGATGTATGCCGGTCAAAATTGATTTGAATGGCAACCATCTTCGCTCTTGGTGAATATGGTTGAAGTGTTGCACAGGAATCTGAATTCGATTCTTTCATCATTTTAAATTACAGTGGAATAAAACTTAACTATGAAACGGATTATTAAAAAAGTGGAGTGCTGGGAGCGGAATCATGGGTAGTCGTATTGCCTGCCACTTCGCGAATATCGGACTGGAAGTTTTGCTTCTTGATATTGCTCCGAAGGAATTGCTCGATGACGAGAAGAAAAAAGGCCTGTCGCTTGATTCTTCTGTCGTTAAAAATCGTATTGTAAACACTGCGTTGCAATCGACACTGAAAGCAAATCCGTCGCCGATTTATAAAAAGGCATTCGCATCCCGAATCCGAACCGGTAATTTTACCGATAACATGAAGGATATAGCCAACTGCGATTGGGTGCTGGAGGCTGTCATCGAAAATATTGACATTAAACGAAGCGTTTTTTCTGAAGTAGAAAAATACCGTCGTAAGGGAAGTCTGATTACATCGAATACATCAGGTATTCCAATTCACCTGATGGCCGAAGGACGCAGCGACGATTTCAGAAAGCATTTTTGCGGAACGCACTTTTTTAATCCACCTCGTTACCTGCGCTTACTCGAAATTATTCCTACTCCGGAAACTGATTCGGAAGTAGTAAAGTTTCTCGAGAATTACGGTGATCTCTACTTAGGTAAGTCAACGGTTATTTGTAAAGATACTCCTGCATTCATTGCCAATCGAATCGGAGTTTATTCAATCATGTCGCTCCTTCACTTAGTTGAGAAGAACGGAATGACGGTTGACGATGTCGATAAACTTACAGGGCCTGTACTTGGTCGTCCTAAATCTGCCACCTTCCGAACTTCCGATGTTGTCGGACTCGATACATTGGTGAAAGTGGCGAAGGATGTATGATCGTTGCCCGAATGATGAATCACGTGAAACATTCCTGTTGCCGCCATTCGTTCAGAAAATGGTCGACAATAAATGGTTTGGTGATAAAACGAATCAGGGTTTTTATAAGAAAGTAAAAAACGAAGCAGGCAAGAGTGAGATTTTGAGTTTAGATCTGGCAAGCTTTGAATATAAGCCGAAGTCGAAATCGAAATTTCCGACATTGGATCAAACAAAGACGATTGATTCATTCAAAGACAGGGTTAAGATTTTATTTGCAGGAAAAGATAAAGCAGGAGAATTCTATCGCGATTCATTCTGCTCGTTGTTCAAATACATTTCATTCCGCATTCCTGAGATTGCTGACGATTTATATCAGATCGATGATGCAATCTGTGCCGGTTTCGGATGGGAGATTGGTCCGTTTAAAATATGGGACATACTCGGAGTTCAGGAAGTGGTGAAAATGATGGAAGCGAAAAATCAAAAGCCTGCACAGTGGGTTTATGATTTTCTGGCAAAAGGGAATAAGGAATTTTATCAGTATAAGGGCGGACAGTTGTGCTATTACGCAACTGATGGTTCAGTAAAAGTAAAACCGGGTTCGGAGAATTTTATTCTGCTCGATGCATGTCGGGAGAAAATTGTCTGGAAGAATTCAGGCTGCACCTTACTCGATATCGGCGATGGTGTCTTGAATTTGGAGTTTCACACGAAGATGAATACAATCGGTGGTGAAATTATTCAGGAGTAAACACAGCGATAGAAATTGCTGAAAAAGATTTCAAAGGATTGGTGATTGCCAATGAAGGACAGAATTTTTCGGCCGGAGCAAATCTGGGAATGATATTCATGTTTGCCGCCGAGCAGGAGTACGATGAAATCGATATGGCCGTTCGTGCTTTTCAGGGAATGAATATGCGTGTTAGATACAGCAGCATTCCGGTAGTTGTTGCTCCGCATGCTTTGTCACTTGGCGGTGGATGTGAAATGTCGTTGCACGCAGATCGTGTTGTAGCATCTGCAGAAACTTATATCGGAATGGTTGAATTCGGTGTGGGACTTATTCCCGGAGGTGGTGGTAGTAAGGAATTCGCTTTACGTGCAAGTGATGCATTTACCGATGGAACGATTGACGAAAACGTTCTGAAAGAATACTTCATGAATATCGCTATGGCAAAAGTGTCTACCAGCGGCTATGAAGCATTCGATCTGAAAATATTAAAACCGGGACACGATGAAGTGGTGGTAAATCCTTCTCGAAGAATTACCGAAGCAAAGCGTGCTGTCCTGGAAATGGCAGCAGAAGGTTATACGATGCCCGCTCAGCGAAAAGACATCAAAGTTCTTGGACGAAGCGGAATGGGAATGTTTTATGCCGGAGCCAATGCGATGAAATCCGGAAATTATATTTCTGCGCACGATCAACTCATGTCTCAAAAATTAGCATACGTATTGTGTGGTGGCGATCTGTCATCATACAGCTATGTGTCTGAACAATATTTGCTCGACATCGAGCGGGAAGCTTTCTTGTCACTTTGTGGCGAAAGAAAACGCTGGAACGAATTCAGAGCATCCTGACTTCAGGAAAACCACTCCGTAACTAGACCCAACATTCAAACGAACATGAAATATATTATCAATCATATGATTATTCGAAAGCAAATGAAATGGCTGCTGATCTTCCTTTTCATTCCACTTCTGAGTCATTCTCAAACTGAAGAAAAGCCCAAGTATGCACCCGGTAAGGAAAAGCATCGTAATAAGACCGATGAAATTGGTCGTAAGCAGGGGCAATGGATGTTCTACAACACCTTTGGCGAGAAGATTGCCGAAATTGATTTTGTAAACGATCAGAAAGAAGGTGTTGAACGTAAATTTTACGGATACGACAAGCCAAGAGAAGAGACTGAATACCTCGGAGGTGTGAAAGAAGGACAATACACCAAGTATTTTTTCTCCGGCCAGGTACAGCTTGAAGGAACGTATAAAGACGGAAAGAAGGATGGCAAGTGGACTAAGTATTTCGAAGATGGATCTATTCGCCAGGAAGGTTCTTACAAAAAAGGAAAGAAAGACGGGGTTTGGAAAACATACAACCGGAAAGGGAATGTTGTTGGTGAAGCAACATACAAAGACGGAGTCAATATAGAAGTGCTTGAAGCCGCCAAGAAAAAAGCAGAAGATGAAAAGAAGGCTGCTGAAGCAAAGAAAAATGGTGGCGATAAAAAAGGATCTGCTCCCGCACCAAAAGGAGCGACAACACCGGCTCCATCAACACCTGTTAAGAAATAGTTTTTATTCCGAAAAAAAATGAATGCATACATCATAGCAGGCTACCGTTCGGCGGTTGGAAAAGCACCAAAGGGGAAATTCAAATCGGTTCGCCCCGATGATCTTGCCTCTTTCGTCATTAAACATCTGATGGCAAGTGTGCCTCAACTTGACAAAGAACAAGTCGATGATGTGATCGTCGGAAATGCCACACCTGAAGCTGAGCAAGGATTAAATATCGGACGAATGATTTCGCTGATGGGTCTCAACACGGTGAAAGTTCCGGGGGTGACAGTGAATCGTTACTGTGCTTCAGGATTGGAAACAATTGCCATAGCTTCTGCAAAGATTCATGCCGGCATGGCCGATTGCATCATTGCCGGTGGAGTGGAGTGCATGTCGCCGATTCCTTTTGGAGGTTGGAAGATTGTTCCGAATTTGAAATACGTTCAGGATTTCCCCGAGTACTACTGGGGAATGGGACTAACAGCCGAAGCTGTTGCCCGCGATTATAAAGTTTCACGCGAAGATCAGGATAAATTCGGATTTGAATCAAACCGGAAAGCTGTGAAAGCAATCGCAGAAGGAAAGTTCAAAGACGAAATCGTTCCGATTCCGGTAAGCGAAGTATATCTCGACGAAAAAGAAAAACGCCAGGTTAGAGAATTTATCGTCGATACCGATGAAGGCCCGCGTGCCGATTCTACTTTGGAAAAAATGGCGACGCTTAAACCTGTCTTTGATGCTCGCGGAACAGTGACTGCCGGTAACTCATCGCAAACAAGCGATGGTGCAGCTTTGTCATTATTGTCAGCGAACGCATGCTCAAGCAGCTGAACGTTCAGCCAATTGCCCGTTTGGTCGATTACGCCGTTGCCGGCGTAGAGCCTCGCGTCATGGGAATTGGTCCAATAGAAGCTATTCCGAAAGTGTTAAAGCATGCCGGAATGAAATTAAACGATATTAATCTTTTCGAACTGAACGAAGCCTTTGCTTCTCAGTCACTTGCCGTCGTTAGGACGCTCGAAATGGATCCCTCATTAGTGAATGTGAACGGTGGAGCTATTGCCCTCGGACACCCTCTGGGCTGCAGTGGAGCCAAGCTTTCCGTTCAGATATTCAATGAGTTACGACGACGCAAGCAGAAATATGGCATGGTGACCATGTGTGTCGGTACAGGCCAGGGAGCCGCAGGGATTTACGAGATGTTGTAACATTCGGGGATTGGCGGCGTAAAGTTGATACGGGTTACGAGTTGCGAGTTATGAGTTGCGATAACGCAACCCGCAACCCGCAACCCGTAACCCGCAACCCGTAACCCGTAACCCGCAACTCGCAACCCGCAACCCGCAACTCGTAACCCGCAACTCGCAACCCGCATCATGTCCACAACAACCTCAGCCACCAAAGGCGGCGAATTTTTGATTAAAGAAACAAAGGCAGCCGACGTTTTTATTCCTGAACAATGGAACGAAGAGCAACAGATGATTGCTCAAACATGCCGCGATTTTTTAGAGCAGGAAGTATATCCCAATCTGGAAAAAATTGATGCGCAGGAGGAAGGACTTATGCAGTCTATTCTCGACAAAGCCGGTGAATTAGGCTTGCTTGGTATTTCTATACCTGAACAATACGGCGGATTCGGAAAAGATTTTACAACCGGAATGCTCGCAACCGAAGTTCTCGGAGCAGGACATTCTTTTTCGGTAGCCTATGCTGCTCATACCGGTATTGGAACGCTTCCGATTTTATACTATGGTACCGAGGCACAGAAAAATAAATACATTCCGAAACTTGCTTCAGGCGAGTGGAAGGCGGCTTACTGTTTAACTGAGCCCGGTTCAGGTTCTGATGCGAATAGCGGAAAAACAAAAGCTGTTTTATCGGCCGACGGGAAAAATTATGTCATCAACGGACAAAAGATGTGGATTACCAACGGTGGTTTCGCCGATGTATACGTTGTTTTTGCCCGAATTGATAACGACGAAAATTTATCTGCTTTCATCGTAGAAAGAAATTATCCCGGAATCACTCTGAATCCGGAAGAACATAAGATGGGAATTAAAGGAAGTTCGACACGTCAGATTTTCTTTAACGACTGCATTGTGCCGGCCGAAAATTTATTGAGTGAAAGAGGCAATGGATTTAAGATTGCCGTAAACATTCTCAACTTTGGTCGTGTTAAGCTTGCCGGTGCTGATTGGCGGCTCAAGCGCGTAAGCACGGCAGCCATCAACTATGCAAACGAGCGCCAGCAATTCGGTCGTCCGATTGCTAAGTATGGCGCTATTCGATACAAGCTTGCAGAACAGGCTATCCGAATCTTTGCTTGCGAGTCAGCAATTTTCCGTTGCTCTCAAAATATTGAAGATGCCATTCACAGTCTGAAAGAAGGCGGAATGGAAGAGGGGCGTGCTAAATTAAAAGGTGTCGAACAATTTGCCGTTGAAGCTGCCATTCTTAAAGTAAATGGTAGTGAAGTTCTCGATTACGTTGTCGACGAAGGTGTACAGGTTTACGGCGGTATGGGCTACAGTGCCGATGCTCCGATGGATCGTGCTTATCGTGATTCACGTATCAATCGAATTTTCGAAGGAACGAATGAAATCAATCGTATGCTCATTGTCGATATGATGCTTAAGCGTGCGATGAAAGGTGAACTCGATTTAATGGGACCTGCCACAGCAGTAGCTTCCGAGCTCATGAAAATTCCTGAATTCGGAAACGGTAGTGATGCTTTATTTGATGCCGAGAAAAAATATATCGCCAATTTCAAAAAAGCTGTCTTAATGGTAGCCGGATCAGCCGTTCAGAAGCTGATGATGGAACTGGCAAAAGAGCAGGAGATCCTGATGAACATCGCCGATATGATGATCGATTTATACGTGAGCGAATCCATCCAATTACGCGTTGAAAAAATGGTTGCACTTCGCGGAGAAGCAGCCTGTGCCGAACACATCGAAATGATGCGTGTTTATTTGAATGATGCTTCTGACCGTATTGCCAAGTCGGGACGCGATGCCATTGGCTCTTTTGCTGAAGGCGATGAGCAAAGAATGCTCCTGATGGGACTTAAGCGATTCACGAAAGTGGCCCCTCTCAATGTGAGAGATTCTCGTCGTAAAGTCGCAGCCAGATTACTCAGCGAAAACAAATACTGTTACTAAGTCGACCGATTTAGTCCGAATAATCCTCAAGGGAGAACTCAGTTCTCCCTTTTTTGTTGTTTTTTTGTTGTTTTCTGTAGTTTTCAAGACATATTATTTAATAAGTCTTAATGAAAAGGTGATAATGAATTGCTTCTATCTCTGTATATTAGCATTCTCAGTTTCACACACTTGATCAGGCAACTACTCTTAACTTTAAGCATCTGTTTTTTTGTACAGACAGGCATTGCTCAACCGGCTTTCTTTGAGCATTATTTGGGAAGCAGGTCTGATCAAACAGCTGTATTTTTTCAGCGAACCACGGATGGCTATGTGATTGTCGGCTCTTCAATTGATTCCACTTACAACTCAAGAGGGTATTACATTCTGAAAACGGATTTAAACGGGAATAAGCTGTGGGATAAAAATTATTCCGATGCCTTTAGTTCATATGCTGCCGGTATGTGCATTTTATCGAACGGAAATATTGCCATCATCGGTACTCATGCGTCGGTGATTTACTCTGCACTTGCTGAAGTCGTTTTGCTTGATACAGCCGGTAATTATATTAACTCAGTAACGTATCCACCTTTTGACGGATGGGGCACCAGTGGCATTGGAATCGAAAGCACACCCGATTCGGCCATGGTAATTACGCTTTATACT
The DNA here is from genome assembly GCA_016721305.1 of Bacteroidota bacterium. GTDB lineage: Bacteria > Bacteroidota > Bacteroidia > AKYH767-A > 2013-40CM-41-45 > JADKIH01. The sequence goes on along the minus strand of JADKIH010000002.1, from coordinate 261,208 downwards.
GATGGATATATTTCAACAAATTATTATTCGCTATTTCGACTGAATAACGATTTGTCAACGCGTTGGACGCAGTTCATCAGTTATGACGGATCGTTACTTAACTGTCATTCGCTTGCCCCTGCAAATAACGAAGGATATTATTCATTGGCTTATTACGATTTCTATTATTATTCTCCTGCTCCGATTTACAAAGCGTCGTACATCCGTCGATTTGATTCGACAGGAACAGTATTGCTTGATTCGTTGTATCTGCTCGATATGGCAACAAATTCCATCACAACTTTGGACGATGGCAATGCGTTGATTTCAGGTACACAAGATTCGACCGGACAAAAGGATATGGTATTAATGAAACTGGACAGTACCGGTAACATTCTTTGGCAGAAAGAATATGGCAGTGTCTTTAATGAAGAAACAGTTTGCGCAATTCCTACTTTCGATGGAGGTTATGCCTTGCTTGCAAATATTCCGGATCCGACATTACCCGGTCAGCACGATGTATTGCTTTTAAAGACCGATGCCTCAGGCGATAGCTTATGGAGCCGCAGATTGGGAAGTGTAAGGAACGAATTAGGTTTGCATCTGGAGCAATCTGAAGATTCCGGTTACATCATATTAGGTACGAGCACAGCTTTTCCTGATAGCAGAATTTATTTTGTGAAAACAGATTCTGCCGGTATTGTCAATACACCTTATTCTGTTTCAAGCCCGGGTCGTTATTATTGTGGGGGAGATACAGCAGTTCTGCAACTTTCTCCATCAACACCACCATTCACGCATGCTGTTTGGTGTACAGGCGAGACCGGGAATTCCATAACTGTTGATTCGACCGGCGTTTACTATGCTACGATTTACGACACAAGTGGGGTGGGAATCGAATCAGAGAAAATTTCCGTGTACTGTGCAGTTCAACCTTCAGTCGCATTGGGTCCAGATACGATTGGAATTTGTCGCGGTGCTGCACTTATAAATCAAATTACTCCTGATCTGACATTGTCATTGCAGTGGTATCGGAATGATTCGATTATTGATGGAGCTCACTCTGCTTATATTATACCTACCGACACAGGATTTTATAAATTGGTGATCAGTAACTATTGTGGAGCTGACTCAGATATCGTCTTTGTCGATACACTTTATGAGCACCCTGCTATTCCTGCAATTTCATCTCCGGAAGTTCCATACGTATGCGAATTTGATTCTCTTCGAATGTCAATCACCGTCGATTCGAGCTTTCAATCGCAATGGTATTATGCGGATGACTTCAATTCGTATGCAATTTCCGGGGCAACGGATTCGATCTTCTATGCACTCTTTCAAAGTGTGTATTTCGTAACAGTAACCGACAGCTTTGGTTGTTCTTCTTCATCTGATCCTAAACCTGTGTCGTTTGATCAGGTGCCTTCGAATGTAAATTCTACCGGCCCGTCTGCATTTTGTACCGGTGGTGAAATTGAATTGTATGTACCGAATGGAAGCGATTATCTTTGGTCGACAGGCGATACAAATCAAACCATAGCCGTAAGTCAGGCCGGCGATTACTTCGTTACATTTACGGATGAAAACGGCTGCCCGAAGATTTCAGATACATTAACAATTACGTTATTAGCAAATCCTGTAATCTCCATAGGCCCGGATACTTCAGTTTGTAACAACCTATCCTTTACATTTGAAGCGCCTCCCGGGTTTAATAATTATTTGTGGAGTGATGGTAGTACAGATATAGTGTACGATGCCTTCGTGACGGGAAATATTGCCGATACACAAATGGTTTACGTTTTTGTTACGGATACAAATGGGTGTACAACAAGTGATACCGCTCAGATTATCTTCGACATTTGTGATGAAATACCATCGATAGTTTCATCTCAAATAAAAATCTATCCGAATCCGGTTTCTTCCGGCCAATCGATTTTGTTAAGTTCAGGAGTCAGAGATACCGAAGCCTTCCTTTACGATTTGCAGGGAAGAGTAGTGTTATCGCGTAAATTTGATTTTGAGGAAAAGCTCAAACTAGATTTCCCGGCCGGAAGTTATCTTCTGAAAATGCATTCTGCCGGTATTTTAAAAGCGGCTATTGTCATCATTCAATAATAAATTGCTTTTGGTATTTAGCGGAAAATCGGCTAATTTAGTGCTAAAGCAAGCTTCGAATGGGAATTTAATTCAGTTCTGAGACAAATCATCACATCTACATAAACAATCTGCTATATTTGCACAATGCGGAAAAGCCTCGTCCTTTTATTGGCATCGTTAATCCTGATTTCAGGTGGCGGGGTATTTATGTCTGTCCATCGTTGTCTGTCTTCTAATCATTCCGAAATTTCATTATCAGGCAATCATTCTTGTTGCGGAGATGAGAAAGAGGATAAAGAATGTGAAAGTCTTAAATCAAAATGTTGTAGCATCTCGACCTTTTACTCAAAAGTTGAGGTTGTGTCCTATGCCGATCAAAAACTTTTTCCCATCGCAGATGTGCATGTTTCTTTTTGTGAAACCCCTATTCAGATTATACCTTCTGAACATTTTCAGATTCCATCTTTTCATGCGCCACCTCCGGTAGAGTCACCGGTTATCGCTTTTCGACAATTGCTGATTTGATCAATTCTTCTTTTGAAAGGAATTTAGATCTGTTCAGTTAATCACATTATTTTATAAAATCTAATGAAAGCAAAGTCATCACTGACATTGTTGCTGTTGCTTATTATCGGGTACAACTCGGTTTTTGCACAGGGGACAATTCAAGGAATAGTTTACGAAAAGGCAGAAGCACATCCACCCTTCATCCCCGGAGCCAATGTGTATTGGATGAGAACGATGGAAGGAGTGACCACAGATGCTTCAGGGCGGTTTAGCATCGCTTATACATCACTTCCGGATACTCTAGTTATTAGTTTTATAGGTTTCAAAAGCGATACGTTAGTTGTCAGTACAGACAAGCAGTTTTCTGTCTTCCTGGAAAAATCGCTCGAGTTGAAAACTGTTGATATCACAGGTAAGCAAGATGCTTTAGTGGTTTCTACAATGAAGCCGATGAACGTAGAGAAGATTACGCAAAAGGAATTGTTAAAAGCCGCATGTTGCAATTTATCTGAAGCATTCGAAACGAATCCTACCATCAGCGTTGCCTATAAGGATGCCGTTACAGGAGCTAAAGAAATCCAAATGCTCGGTTTGTCGGGAATTTATTCGGCTTTGTTAACCGAAAATATTCCAAACATGCGAGGTCTGGCAGGAATCTATGGATTGACCTTCGTTCCTGGCCCTTGGATGGAATCCATTCAATTGTCTAAGGGGGCAGGATCGGTGCTCAACGGATATGAATCAACCACCGGATTGATCAATGTAGAATTTAAAAAGCCGAACGAAACAGAGACACCTCGTTTCTTTTTGAATCTCTTTGCTGAAGATAATTTGGCAACGGAACTGAATGCTATTCATAAAACAAATGCAGGAGAAGATTTCTCAAACCTGCTGATGGTTCATGGACGATACATGAATAAGATGTCGGATCTGAATAATGATAATTTCGCCGACGTTCCCTCAGACAAGCAAGTGAACATATACGATCGTTTTCAGCTTCATTTGAGTGAGCATGTAGAAACGCAATTTGGTATTAAGTATTTACTCGACGAAATTTCTGGAGGTGAATTGAATCTGCCAACAGGGATTCGCCCGATGTATAATTATATGTATGAGACAAAAGTGAACACTAAGCGTTTTGAAGCATACGGAAAAATTGGAATTGTGTATCCTGAGCACCCCAGCAAAAGCATTGGAAATATTTTTCAATTTGTAGATCATCGAATGAATTCGAGTTTTGGAAATACAATTTATAATGCAAAGGAAAGGTCGTTCTTTTATCAGGGGATTTACCAGGATATCATTATATCGCCGGCTCACTTATATAAAGTTGGAGTAGTTCTAAACTGGAATGAGCTATGGCAGTATTCAGGTAAAGTGGCTTTTGGTGAGACTGCCAGGAAACTCATTCCGGGTATTTTTGCTGAATACACTTATTCATATCTGGAGAAATTTACCTTAATCACAGGACTGAGGGAAGATGCGCTTTTGAATCAGAACGATAATACGGCAACATGGTTGTTTACTCCTCGTATTCACGGGAAGTATAACTTTAGCGAAAATTTTGTCTTCCGTTTTAGTGCCGGACGTAGTTATCGTGAGCCTGTTCCACTCGCCGACCACATCTCGCTATTGGCAACTTCACGCTGGCTCGATATAACAACAGTTCCGGAAGAGGAGGAAGCCTGGAATTACGGAATCAATTTGACTAAGAAGTTTGGCTCTGAAGAGCATCCTGCATCAATTACTCTGGATTTGTACCGAACCGATTTTGTAAAGCAGCTCGTTGTCGATTTGTATTCCGATTCCAATATTATCCATATCTATTCACTCGATGGAAAATCATACTCGAACAGTGCTCAAGTATCTTTTAACGTAGAAGTTGTTCACGGTTTAGATCTCCGGCTAGCTTACAAAACCGACGATGTAAAATCAACTTACAAAGGAATCCTCAAGCAACAGCCATTGGTTTCAAAACAACGTGCTTTAGCGAATTTGGCATGGGAGTCGAAACATACCCATTGGAAAGCAGATTATACGTTGGTTTGGGAAGGAGCAAAGCGCCTTCAGCCTTTGTCAGTCTCAACTCCTGAGTATTCGCCTGATTTCTTCGTTATGAATTTCCAGCTTACGAAAACCTTCCGTCGTTTCGAAATCTATGGCGGAGCAGAGAATATTTTGGATTTCCGTCAGAGAGATCCGATCTTGAGTGCAGACAATCCTTTTGGTGATACCTTTGATGCTACCAACGTCTGGGGGCCATTACAAGGCAGAAGGATGTACATAGGTTTGCGGGTTACTTTGAAGTAAATTCATAATTCATAATTCATAATTCATAATTCATAATTCCCAATTCCCAATCCCCAATTCCCAATGAGATATCTAATCATATTCCTCCTAATCAGCCTCCGTCTCTCCGCGCAGACAGATACCTTGCATATCAAAACATCAGCAGTTTGTGATCAATGCAAAAAGACATTGGAAAATGATATTTCCTTTGTTAAAGGTGTAAAGGATGTAAAGCTCGATGTGAAATCGGCAATACTGACCGTAGTTTATGATGCTGCTAAAGTTACTCCGGATAAAATCAGAGTAGCAGTTACTAAATCCGGCTACGATGCAGACACATTAAAAGCCGACGAGAAAGCTTACAAGCGATTAAACGAATGCTGTAAAAAGCCTATGATGCATCAGGAATGACGTTAGAAGCCACGACTGAAAACTCTTTCCCCGTTTACAAATGTGGCTAACACTTTTGTTGCGGGGATTTTATTTTCATCGCATTTCATGATATCGGTATCGAGAATAACAAAGTCGGCAAACTTGCCTTGTTCGAGAGAACCTTTTTCTTCTTCTTCGAAATTAGAATATGCTGCCCAGATAGTCATTGCTCTCAAAGCGTCTTTTTTCTTTATTTTATTGTCAATCTGGAAACCGTTTTCCGGAAAGCCTTTTAAATCTTTTCGGGCAACAGCTGCATAGAAGGTATTAATAGGATTGATTCCTTCAACAGGGAAGTCGGTGCCGAATGCAATGATTCCACCGGCATCGTCGAGCAGGTCTTTGTAAGCATATGCTTCTTTAATCCGATCTTTTCCGATTCGGTCTTCCGCCCAATACATGTCGCTCGTCGCATGAGTCGGTTGAACAGAGGGGATAATATTATTTGTTCCTAAGCGCTTTCTGTCGGCTTCACTAACAACCTGGCAATGTTCAATTCTCCATCGACGATTATTTTCGCCGTTTAAATGTGCATCATAAAATGCGAGAGTAATTTTTACTGCTGAATCGCCGATAGCATGAGTACACAATTGGAATCCGTTTTCAATTGCTTCATCGGCAATTTTAACGAAGTAAGATGCAGGGTGTAATAAGAATCCTTTATGACCGGGTAGATCAGCATAGTCGGCTTTCATGCAAGCTCCTCTCGATCCTAATGAACCATCGGCATATATTTTAATTGCGCGGACATTTAGCCGATCGCTTTTGAAAGGACCATGTTCAATGAAGTGATTTAAAGTGACAGGGTCGTCAGAAATCATTGCATAGATGCGTAAACGGAGTTTATCTTCCTTTTGCAGTTTGTGCAATGTAAAAATTGAGTCCTTACCAAGTCCTGCATCATCTACCGTTGTAAGTCCCACTTCAAAGCAATTCTGTTGAGCTTTAAGAATTGATGATTCGACTATGTCAGAACTGAAAGGCGGAATTTTAGAAAACACTTGTTCCATAGCATGGTCAATCACGACACCTGTTAACTTCCCGTCTTTTTTCAAAATTTCACCACCATCGATTTTAGTGTTTTCATCGATACCGGCCAGCTTCAAAGCGGCAGAATTACAGAGAGCAGCATGCCCGTCAATTCGCATCAGAAATACGGGCAAAGTAGGGAATAGGCTGTCGAGCTCATGGTTATTCGGATATTCTTTCACTTCCCAGTCATTCTGATCCCATCCTCTTCCAAGTAGCCATGTGAACTTGTTAGTCTTTGCAAATTCAGTCAGTTGGCCAATCAGCTCGCTGTAGCTTGAAGTGCCTGTTAAATTACATTTTGTTAAGTCGGTAGCATACCCATAGAAATGGCAGTGAGCATCAATGAATCCCGGATAAGCTGTATTTCCTTTCAGGTCAATTTTCTCATCGGCAGAGTAATCATAAAGCATGTCTTCGGTACTGCCTATGCTTACAATCTTGCCGTTTTTAATGGCCATGGCTTCTACGACTGAAAAGCCGTTATCTACAGTGTAAATTTTGCCGTTGAAAACGATTGTGTCAACATGCCTTTGGATGTGGCAGGAGAAAAGAGTGCTAATAAGCAGAAAAAATCCGGCGAGTGTTAATTTTTTATTCATGATGCATACATGTTACTATAGTGCAAAGTAAATAATATCTTCGCAGTAATTAATCAAGAATTCAATGACACCTGAAGAATTTAGCAAATTACAGTACCCGGTAGGAAAATTTTCTGCCCCTTCAAAATACGATATGGAAAGCCGACGAGCTGCGATTTCGATTTTAGCAGCATTTCCGGCTGAGGTGGAAAAGGCCTATTCAAAATTAAAAAGTTTGGATCGGTTTAACATTCAATATCGCCCCGAAGGATGGAATGCACGGGAGGTCATTCATCATGTGGCCGATAGTCATATGAATGCATATATAAGATTCAAGCTCACCTTAACAGAAGATAATCCAACCATTAAACCATATATCGAAAGCTTGTGGGCGAAGTTGTCCGACAGTCGGGATATGGACCCTATTGTTTCTGTGGATTTGACCCGGGCCGTTCATTCTCGCTGGGTACATGTTCTCAACAATATGGAGCCTGATGAATTTTCCAGGACTTATTTTCATCCGGAGAGTGGTAAGCAATTTACCTTGGATCTTGCTTTGTCAATTTATGCCTGGCATTGCCGCCATCATCTCGCTCATTTGCATAATGTGATAAATAACTAAACATGAAAATATACTTTACACTCCTAGCATTCTTCGTTAGTATTTTCGTTGTGAAAGCGCAGGATGCCGAAATGGACCTTAAGCAATACTATTTTGTGATACTGGTCAAAGGCGCTAATCGAACGCAGGATTCTGCGACGGTAGCAAAAATACAAGAAGGACATTTAGCCAATATCACTCGTTTGTACGAAGAAGGGAAAATAGACCTTGCCGGTCCGTTTGCCGATGACACAGATTGGAGAGGAATTTTTATCTTTAATGTCGAATCAAAAGAAGAAGTGATCGCATTGCTAAAAACCGATCCTGCAATTGCTGCCGGTCGTTTAGATTTTATTATTCATCCCTGGTACGGGAAAAAGGGTACTGTATTGCGTTAAGTATGGAAAACGATGAAAAGCCGGGAAAGCTTCCCGTGGGTACTTTAGTGTTAATTCTGGCCGTCATAATGGGACTGGTGTTTTTGTTTGAATGGATCTTCGTCTACTTCAGAAACAATTTCCGCTGATCAGCCTCATTTTCGGGCGATGAATTGAGCTTTTTTTAAGGTATGACAGGCTGAATGTAAGCCCTTTGTCACAACTCGTTAATATACCTTAAATTTATAAAATCAAACCAACCTTTTACCGTTATTTGCGTAACAATCAGCTATTCAAATTCCTTTCTATGTTTCAGAAGTTCAAACAATGGGTCATCAATCGCAAGAAGACTGCGGTTGTTGTAGCAGTTTCCGTCGTTTCGTTTGCCTCGTATAGTTTCGTCGACGACTACTATTTCGAAGTCGGAAAAAACCTTGACATTTTCACGACGGTTTTTCGTGATGTAAATATTTATTATGTCGACAGCGTACAGCCCGGTGAATTAATGAAAAAGGGAATTGACGCAATGCTAGGTTCGTTAGATCCATACACGAATTATATTCCTGAAAGCGAAATCGAAGATTACAAAATGACGCACATCTCTGCGGAGTATGGCGGAATCGGTGCGCTAGTTCATCAGCGTAACGGAGAGATTGAAATCAGTGAAGTTTACGAAGGCTTTCCTGCACAAAAAGCTGATGTAAGAATTGGCGACAAGATCATTTCAGTTAATGGGAATACTTCTTCGGGACGACAAGTAGATGATATTACCGAATTCATGAAAGGGCAGAAGGGGACTTCTGTTAAAATCGTTCTCAAACGTGAAGGAGTATCTTCCCCGATTGAAAAAACGATTGTTCGTGATGAAATAAAATTTAAGAATGTACCATACTTCGGAATGGTTTCGGAAAATACCGGTTACATTAAATTGAATCAGTTCCTTGAGAATGCTGCAACAGAGGTAAAAGAAGCTTTGGTTACGCTGAAACAAAATCCGAATATGAAGCACGTCATTCTCGATTTGAGAGGCAATGGCGGTGGACTTTTAAAAGAAGCTGTCGATATCGTAAATCTTTTTGTCGACGACAATCAAAAAATTGTTGCCCAAAAAGGAAAGATCAAGGAAATGAATGTCGATTATTTTGCAAGTAAAACTGCTATCGACAAAGAAATACCTCTCACTGTTTTGGTTGATCGCGGCTCGGCATCAGCATCAGAGATCGTTACCGGAGCTATTCAGGAATTAGATCGGGGAGTGGTAATCGGTCAGCGTTCTTTCGGAAAAGGACTTGTTCAGCAAACTTATAACTTGTCGTACAACACGCTTTTGAAAGTAACAATTGCAAAGTATTACACCCCAAGCGGTCGTTGCATTCAGGCGCTCGATTACACACATCGTAATTCTGATGGCAGCGTTTACAAAGTACCTGATTCATTGATTACCGAATTCAAAACTAAGAACGGTCGTTCGGTTTATGACGGAAGCGGAATTTTTCCGGATGTTTACACCGACCCTAATCCATACAGCAATCTTACCGTTGCTCTTTTCAGCAATTATCTCGTCTATGATTATGCAAATAAGTATGCCAGAGAGCATGTTTCTATCTCAGATGCCAAATCATTTTCGATCACGGAAAGCGAATACAATGATTTCGTTCATTTCCTCGATGGTAAGACTTTCGACTACACCGATCGTTCTGAGAAGAAGTTGGAGGATTTCAGAAAGGCATTGGAAAAAGACAAACATTATGATGTGGTAAAAACCGAATTCCTTGCCTTGCAACAAAAGTTGAAAGACAATAAAAAGATGGATTTGCAAAATCACCATAACGAAGTGAAAGAAGTTTTGGAAGGAGAAATTGCAGCTCGCTATTATTATCAAAAAGGTCGCCTCGAAGCCGGTTTCAAATACGATCCGGAAGTGAAGAAAGCGATTGAAGTAATGAATAACTCATCTCTTTACACAACTATCCTCAAAGGCGAAGGCCAGTATAAAGTGATCGGCAAGCCCGGCAGCGAAGTACAGGCGAAAGCGAATGCGGAGCGGGAGGAGGCTTACTAGGCGATTAGCAAATTAGCAAATTGGCGGCCTACCCGGATCGGAAGGCTAATATTTACAAAACCGTCTATTTTATTGATATGCAATAAAATAGACGGTTTTGTTTTGTAGGTTGTCGTTAGCTTTGCCGCCCATTTCCGAATTTCCGAATTTGCTAATTTCCGAATTTTCAAGTTCCCGAATTTGCGAACCCCCTCCCGTAAAAACCTGTCGAGATGCAGGGAGTTGAGTTGTGGAATTTCCGCAAAAAACCTACTTTGCGGCCAAAATAAGTATCTATTATGGGACGTGTCTTTGAGAAACGGAAGCATAAAATGTTTGCCCGTTACGACAAAATGGCGAAAGCCTTTACAAAAGTCGGACGTGAAATTGCAATTGCAGTAAAAGCCAATGGTCCGGATCCGGATAGTAATCCGCGATTGCGAACAGCTATTCAAAATGCCAAGGGTCTTAATATGCCTAAAGATCGAATCGACGGCGCTATCAAGCGTGCATCGTCGAAAGATGAGGGCAGTTACGATGAGACGGTATACGAAGGATATGGCCCATATGGGGTTGCCATTTTAGTAGAGACAGCAACTGACAACACAACTCGAACTGTCGCAAATATCCGTATGTATTTTAACCGTGGTGATGGTACGCTCGGAAAAACAGGTTCACTGGATTTTATGTTTACGCGTAAGGGAGTGTTCCGTATTGCGAAAGACGATAAAATTAATCCGGACGAATTAGAACTCGAGCTTATCGATTTCGGACTCGACAGCATGGAGGTGGATGAAGAGGAAATCATCATCTACACAGCTTACGAAGACTTTGGTAAAATGTCGAAGGGCTTAGAGGATAAACATATCACAATCAAAAAAGCTGCCCTCGAGCGAATCCCTACAACAACAGTAGAGCTAGACGAAACCCAAACCGACGAAATCCTCGCCCTCATTGATAAGTTTGAAGAGGATGATGATGTGCAGGCAGTTTATCATAATTTGAAATAATTAGCTGATTAGCTGATTAGTTGATTAGCTGATGAGGGATTCGGTAGCAACATTGCTAATTGGATTTACTAATACTTATAAAAGAGAAAGGCTGCTTTGAATAAAGCAGCCTTTCTCTTTTATAAGTATTAGTAATGATGATGCTTTTTTTATCACCGTATTTAGTCTAATACAGTGTCAACTTTCATGATTAGCTAATCAGCTAATCAGCAAATTACCTGATTGGTTAACGCATCAAATACATCTTCCCCCAACCCTTCTTAAAGTACGTATCAATATCCGTCTCGCGATGTTCGATTTTTTCGCCGTTGAGATCAGTGATAACGCGGTAGAGGTAAACGCCGTTGGCTAACTGATCGCCGAATTCGTCTTTTCCATCCCATGCGTAGTCGGTAATATTCCGTCCGACGTGAATATTTCCTAATTCGTTCAGCATAATTTCCCGTACGATTTTTCCGGTAACCGTCATGATTTGGATTTTCATGTGTGTCGGAGTTTCATTTCCGGTAAGTGTGAAGACAAAGCGAGTAGAAGTAGAGAATGGATTCGGGTAGTTGAGCACTTCGGTAATCGATGATTTATTGACGACTTCAAACTGAATTCGGTAATTGAACTTTCCGGATTCGTTATTACTTCTGTCTGCAGCTTCGACTTCGAGAGTGTAAGTTCCGTCATCGGCTAATGTTGGTTCCCAGTCGATACGACAACTGTTCTTCGGTAAGCTGGCAGGAGTAAATCGCATAGCTGCACCATACAACGGAGCCTGGAATGAAATCTGTTCGGAAGTTGTTGATCCCGGTTTTCGCAAATAGACTTTGAACTTCGAAGTATCATTCAGCGCGAGGAGTTTATTCTCGTCATGCAATTGAATTGCAATCTGAGGGTTTCCTGAAACGATATCGCCATTCATAATGTGGATCGCGTCAAATGTGACATGGCGAATCGGATTGATATTATCACGAATTACATTGAATTTAATTTCTCCCAAGTTGTTGAAATGGTATTTCTCAATCTGATGAAGTGTATCGAACGGATTGACTTCGACCCACAAACTATTTTCACCTGCAAGTCCAAGTGTCGTATCGATGCGCATACTGGCAATGAGTGACCTGTTAGCACGAAGTGAATCGAGCTTGACTACGGATAAATTGTGCTTGTAACGATTCTTGTCGTACATGTAGAATTTCACACCCAGACTATCCATGTTCAGATTGCTGATATTCTCGATGCCAACACTGAAACGTAAAGTATCGCCTTCTGATAATTGCTCAGAATAAAGACTGTAATTATAATTAGGGTTTAAAGCTGCTTCAGGCACTTCGTCGTGGTAAACTCTCCAATATCTCATCTGTGCCGGACTGAATAAAGAGTCGTCCTGAACAAAAGTTTCCAGTTTAAGATACTGATATGTATTGGCGTTGATCCAACTCAAAGTAGTGTCTTTGCCGGTTGCATAAGATAAGTTGGAGGCAAGTACATCCCATGAATTTGTTGTGGAGTTTAATCCAAGTACATTCACATGATATTGATCCGGCGAAGGATCCGGCTCGTCAGGATTCTGATTCCAATGGAGGGATTCCCAACGTGATGAAGGTCCAATTGCAGTGCTGTGATATGTACCGCGATTCCAATGAGAAGATAATAACGCATTCATCACAATAGTATCATTTGCCGATGTTCCGTGAACTTCCTGCAGACTTGATAAGTCTCCTTTTTAAGAAGGTAAATAAAAGGAGTGTTGTCCTGGAGTGCACCGGTATTAAAGCCGAGTGAATTGATTGTGTTGAATAAATATGCATTGTTTGGTGAAGCTGAATATGCTTCAGTAAACCAGGAGTACAAAATAATGTAATTACCCGCCGGCACAGACGCTATGAAATTCTGGAACGCTGGCATTTGATCAACATCACTGTATCGGAAAATGAAATAGTTTTCAGAACGCTGATGCCCGCATCCTGTATATGGCCATGTTGGTTGATGAACCTGACCGAAGTTACAAACCCCGGAGAGGCAGGGTAAAACGTGTTTGCTTGTTGAACAGAATAATCGCACGTTGTCCATGGTTGCAGTGAGATAGAATCAAGTACGGCGACATGAATGGCGGGTGCAACCTGACAGCCATCGTATTCTACCGGAGAGTTGTTAAAGTAATATCCGATATCTCTGAAGTTTGTTCCGTTAGGGTTACCTGCTGTATAGACACGAAGAGATTTGTTATTGTAAACAAAGCTGAACTTCCGTTGAAGAGTATCGAAATCGATATTCTCCAGATCGTCTTCCTTGAATTGGTAAAAATCAGATTGTGCCCAGCCTGATTTTCCCGGGATATATTGCAATGAACTTTCCTGCCATGAGAATTTGGTCGGGTCAACATTGATCGAATCGTTCGCAACACGCCAGTAGTACACAACGCTATCGATGAGCTGGTAACTCTGCGGCGACCAAGAGATCACGCCACCGCTATCGGCTACAGTAGAGAAGCGGAAGAGCGGACTATGCTGCATTCCCGGTACCGAGTCGACAATTTGCATATCAACCGTATCGATTTGGAATACATAGCTGTTAACACCTGCAAACGGATTCGAAGTATTTGCTTTCAGCGTAACAGTATTGTATGGGTGAATCGCAAACTTAGGCGGATAAACCGGGATAATGTCTTTTGAGAAAATAAATACATCAGAGTTCGAACTGTTGTTGAAGAAGTTGTCGTACTCATTCACTGAATCCGGTAAATCAACTTCAACCTTGATATTGTTTAATCCGGCTGAACTGAATCCTCCGGTCGTCATTGTAATATTCAATGTATCGGCATAATAACAACGTCCACGACGGTAAGTAAAAACCGAATCAAGTCCGTCAGGATATGTTCTGGTAACTTTTACGATAAATGAATCTTGAACAGCTTTCCCGAAATTACGGGTGATGATTTGTAATCCGAATGTGTCGAGGTCTGTTGTTAATCTTGATGGAGTAAATGCGATCTGTGATTCGTCTGATGAATAGTCAGGTTTGTCGAAGTGATTTAATCGAAGTGATGGATCACCCTGGAACGACATTTCATTTGAAACAATTTTGTGGGCTTCATCACCAAAAGGCTGGATAGTTTGAATGGCAGCTTTCATCAGTTGTCCGATCGTACTTCCATACATGTCATGCGAAGCATGATCAAACAAAGCAGAAGTGTAGTCGTAGAGATAAGGTGCAGTTCCCTGTCCAACGCTGGCTAAAAATCCGATGGCTGCTTTTTGAGGCTCCATTACGAATTTTTCACTCAGACTTCGAACAGTAGAGTGGAAGTCGCCGGCGAAACATGAGTTGGCAACGATTATCGGATAGCGTCCCTGATTGTTGTACGCAGAAGGTTCATCCGTACTGGCATCAAACGAAGCACCGGAAGCGTGACCGAAGAAGGTCATGATTGCAACTCCCGAATCAATTTGTGCCTGTAACGAATCGGACTGGTTGATGAGAATCGGATTCGATGTAAACTTTAAGTAAGTAGTAACGTGTCCGCCAAATAAACTGTCTTCCAAAATTGTCTTGTAGTTATTCAGATAGCCTCCTAACTGATTCTGTTGGTCCTGATCGTCACCACCACCAAAGTGAAGGATTTCTTTCATCCATGGTTGAGGCGGACCGGCTTGCGCATTTTCGTATTCAGTTACTTTTTGAAGATAATTCAAAACCGTTTGTCCGTCTTGTGCACTCAGTCGTCCGATCGGGATTGCCGGATCCCATTGAGACCCATTAATGCCTGCAGTTAATAACATATCTGATGATGGTACACCGTATGATGATACCATATTCATCGAGTACAGGCTTGGCTCTAAACGATAATCGGCCGGTGAAACAGATTTGCCAATAAGGAAAATATGTTGTGCCGGCGCAGTTGTCCAATTGTTCAGAATGTAGTTTGCGAAATATTTGATACCCAACGGATGCTTTCCAATACCGTAAGCAAATTGATCTATCAGTTCGTTTACATCTAAGATGAGAGCGTGATTGTTGTAAGTAGTATTTCGATAGGTTTTGTAAGAATTTGCTTCACTCCACAGTACTCGATTCGTAATGATGATAAAAGCCGAATCAGTCTGCATTGCCTGAATATCGTTGAAGTGACCTGCGTTGCTGCTTACGTAATTGATCTGCTGAATTGTCGGCGTTAGAATATTAGCCGTATTCGTCAGGTAGCATGTTTTAGGAGTAGCAGAACCGTCGTTTCCAATCAATGCCTGATAGGTAGCACCGTTTGGTGTAACTAGAATTCGTTTGTTGTTTGTCAAATCGTAAAGCAGGGGAGCAGAGCCGCCATTGAAGTTAGTGAAGTCTGCACGAGTCATACTCTGGCTTCCGTCATCATTCACCTTGAACTTAAATGCTGTTTTGCCTTCCATGTCGTAGGTGTGAGGATAGGTTACATAGAAGCAGTACATCATGCTGTAATCCGGATTTGTAGCCGGATTGGCAGTATATGAATTGAAAACGAAATTAGTTGATGCCGTTGTAAAAGTTGAAGTTGGTGTTGACAGATGTACACGACGAAGCATTTTGTCGTAGTAAGCCGTATCGTAATATGTGTTGCCGGCATAGGCAATGGAAGTATTATGTTGTAATGTATTTACACCTGCAAAAGTGAAATCCATTTCAACATCCGGACCGGCGCCATAAATTTTATCTGTGGAAACAGAGAATGTAATCGGGTAATTCCCCGCACCGAAATTTCCGAATACAGCTCCCCAGCCTTCGCTCATGGTGTAGTCGATCGACTGATCATTCATCCCGCGATTATAGCCGAAGAAGAATGAAGGTTGTACATCGCGCCCTTGCGTTTGCACTTCGTTCATGAAGTAAGCGGCAGGTGTGTATGAGGAGTAGTTATTGGTGTTGTCGGAAGTAATACGACTTCCATTTGCCAACGGATTATAGGTTAAGAAATAAACAGATGTATCGTTGAAAAGACTGAATTCGATTGCAGGCTGGTATGTCGGATCAGCATACATAGGTGTGTCGAAACTACCATCATTTCGCTGACCGTAGAATTCGATAAAATCGGAGGCGTCGAAAACTCCATCGGCCTCTCCTTCGATATAAACCGGAAGTTGTTGTCCGTTATGGAAGATCTGAATTTTACGCGGATCAATTGACGTAGCAGAAAAACCTGCATTGATCAACGCATTTCTGTCGAGCCGGTAGATTCCGTCCTGAGCAACTTTGATTTTGTAGTATTCCTGATTGTAATTAATCCAGTTGTTCGTGTACGTCTGTGCCGAACCGGTTTTTGACAAAAGGAAAATTAAAAGTAGCGGTAAAAATCTTCTCATTCGATTTTTGGTTAATTGGAGAAACTACTATTTATGTTTGGAGATGTCGAGTTTGAGGGAGAAAATATTCGAGGCAAGGATGGATTGAGTTTGACTAATGTTAGCCATCGCCCAATCAATCGATAATTTACCCAGTACGATACCAAGGCCAAGATTGGGTTGCATGACGGTTGTAGAGGAGCCGTCGTAGTTTTTAACTTTTTGAATGTTCTGCACACCGCCACGGAGGAATACGAAATGATTGTATCCTAATTCGAAGCCGAGGTGAGGGTCGATACTGACAGGATCTGAACCGATCAGTACATTTCGTTGTCCGTCGAACGTCATGTCGGCATCGAGTTCAACCAGACAGGAAATCTTGCTGCTGAAAGCAAATTCTCTTCCTGCTCCGAAGATCAATTTCGGTAAAGTGATTTCTGTACTGTTTTTAGGAATTTCATTTCCGGTGAGAGCAAATTGAGAGGAGAATAAATCAGTGTTGTATGACCAGCTGTTGAAAGTAGAAGTGACATCTTTAGCCTGAACGCCTAAGAGCCATTTATCCATTTTATACTGAGCGCCCAGATCAAAACCGAAACCCCAGGCTTTGGCGAAATCACCTGCTTTACGATGAATAACTTTTGCACTACCGCCAATGTTCAGTCCCGGTACGGAAGTTTTTTTGGCATATGAAAACATGAACGCATAATCGGCACTGGCAAAGCTGGTGACCTTGCTGTAATCCACATTTCCGGAAGCGTCGATAAGATCGAGTGTATTTGGAATGTCATCGGTTCCGAAACGAAGGATGGAAAATCCCATGATGCGTGAATCGTCGATGTGTGTGGTAACCGTAGCGTAGTCGAATTTGGAAATACCTGCGAACAGCTCAGCGTGCATGGCAGCGATCTGAAGATCGGTCGTGATTTGAGTCAAGCCGGCCGGATTCCAGAACGCCGATGTAGCGTCGCTTGTAGAAGCGGCAACGGCTCCCGACATACCCATGGCACGAGCGCCCACGCCGATGGAAAGGAATTCGTTACTGTATTTCGGTGCCTGTCCGAATGACTGCAATGTGGCAATCGAAAACAGCGACAAAAAGATGGTTGATTTGATTTTCATAAGTGGTGTTTGTACGGTTTGGCACAAAACGTTTTTACTTGGGAGATATTGTGCGTTTTTACTCTCTATCCCTTCGGGATTGCTCAATCCGTAAAGTTAGCATTTTGACTCGGCAGACTTTTCGATTGAACATACGAAATTGGCGATTTTTGAACATCAATTTTTACCCTTTTGGTCAATGTAAAGTTTTCATAAGGCAATGATTACTTTACAGCAGTGACGAGGCTTTCCGAGGGGTTTTAGGAATGAAAAAATTGCCTTGTCAGAGTGAGAATGTTAATTATTTCGTTCGGGAAGCTCGAATTTCAGGCATCGGACACTTCTTTCAGATTGCTTTTTGCGTGGGAAAAAGTAATTTTGAGCCAAATCTTACAAAATCCATGAAAAGGCACATCCCCAATGTTTTAACCTGTCTGAATCTGTTTTGTGGGTGTATTGCCTCAGTCATGGTATTTCGTAATCGACTGGATATGACGGCTTATTTCGTTTTTTTAGCTGCTTTCTTCGATTTATTCGATGGGATGATTGCCCGAAAAGTCGGAGCGAACTCAGCTTTCGGAAAGGAACTCGACTCGTTGGCCGATGCCGTTAGTTTTGGATTCGTGCCCGGGGCTGTTCTGTTTAAGCTCTTCCAGATGTCGGATTTCCGTCAGGCCATTCCGGATGAAGCAGTTCGATCGTTCATGCAGTTTTTGCCTTTCGTAGTGACGATTTTTTCAATTCTTCGTTTGGCCAAATTCAATCTGGATACCCGTCAAACTTCTTCTTTCATCGGATTACCAACTCCGGCGAATACCTTGCTCGTGATTTCATTGCCATTGATTCTAAGTCATCATCCGGGAAAATTTGATGCACTTATCCTGAATCCGTTCTTCATCCTGTCGCTAACGTCATTGATGTCGTACCTGTTGATTTCCGAGATTCCGCTCTTTGACATGAAATTCAAGTCGTTTGATTTTGAAAGCAACAAGTTTCAATACTTCCTGATTATCGGAGCATTACTTTTGACAGCAATATTTTTCTTCGCTGCCATTCCAATGATCATCTTCTTATACGTAATTTTGTCCGTCATAAAGAATATCACAGACGTTAATCCACAATAACTCATGAAATACACTGCCGAAATCGATGTAATGCCATTAAAAGCTCTGTTGGATCCGCAAGGAAAAGCTGTTTCTCACGGCTTAAAAAATATGGGCTTATCTGAAATTGAAAATGTCCGTATCGGGAAACACATCACTCTCGAAATCGAAGCAGCTTCTGTAGAAGTTGCCAAGACGAAAGTGGAAGATGCTTGTAAAAAATTGCTGTCGAATCCGATTATGGAGTCGTTTCATTACTCTCTCGAAGAATCGAAATAGCCTTAGTGTCTTAGTGTCTTAGTGGTTATTTTAAAATTTACCACTAAGACACTAAGACACTAAGTTTACTTTCGTAACTCGAAGTTCTGCCCCAGATAAACTTTTCTCACCTGCTCATCATTCGCCAGCTCTTCCGCAGTTCCGGCTTTTAAGATGCGACCTTCAAAAAGGAGGTATGCACGATCAACAATCGTTAATGTTTCATGCACATTGTGATCGGTAATCAATACGCCGATATTACGGTCTTTCAGATGTGAAACGATGGCCTGAATATCTTCGACGGCAATCGGATCGACTCCTGCAAAAGGCTCATCGAGCAAAATAAATTTCGGGTCAACGGCTAAAGCACGAGCGATTTCTGTTCTGCGACGTTCGCCACCGGAAAGTAAATCACCGCGATTGGTACGAATTCTTTGTAAACCGAATTCATCGAGCAACGATTCGAGCTTGGCTTTTTGATCGGCCTTGCTCAGCTTCGTCATTTCGAGAACGGCTCTGATATTATCTTCCACACTCAGCTTACGAAAAACACTGGCTTCCTGCGCCAGATAACCGATGCCGCTTTGCGCGCGTTTGTACATCGGGAGCGTAGTTATTTTTTCATTGTCGAGATAAATTTCTCCTTCATTGGGCTTGATCAATCCTACAATCATGTAGAATGAAGTGGTTTTGCCGGCACCATTGGGTCCAAGTAATCCAACGATTTCCCCCTGCGAAACTTCAATCGATACTTTATCGACGACAGTTCGCTGTTTGTAGCGTTTAACCAGATTTTCGGAGTGTAATCTCATAGCTTATTTGGATTCCTGAAGTGCTTCCCAGAACTCAACGGCACGACGAAGATGCGGAATTACAATTGTACCACCAACAATATTTGCCACAGCGAAGATTTCGAACAACTCTTCTGTTGTGATTCCTTCGTCGTGACATTTGCCTAAATGATATTTTACACAATCATCGCAACGGAGAACCATAGAGGCTACAAGTCCGAGCATTTCCTTCGTCTTCGTGTTAAGTGCTCCATCTGCATAAGTATTCGTATCCAGATTAAACAGGCGCTTAATGACAAGATTGTCGGCATCCAGAATTTTGTTATTCATTCGGGAGCGATATTCATTGAAGTCATTTACAAGTTGGTTCATGGTATATCAATTAAGCTGCGGTTTTCGAACGGAGGACATAGGCACTCACAAAAATACTGATCTCATACAACAAATAGAGTGGAAGAGCAACCATGACAAGAGTAGTTGCGTCAGAAGTTGGAGTGATAACAGCGGCAAGAATCAGGATAACTACTACGGCATGACGGCGGTAAGTGCGCATGAAAATAGGAGTGAGAAGGCCGATTTTAGTGAGGAAGTAAACGACGATTGGTAATTCAAATACGATTCCTGAAATCAACGTCATCGTCGTAACTGTGGAGATAAATGAATCGAGTGTAATTGTATTCTGCACCTGAGTACTGACCTGGTAAGCCCCCAGGAAGTTTACCGTCATGGGTGTGATAATGTAGTAGCCGAATAATACACCGGAAAGGAAAAGGAATGATGTATAGAAAACGATACCACGGGCATATGACCTTTCTTTTGTCGTAAGCGCAGGTTTGATAAATCTCCAAATTTCCCAAACAACGTATGGGAATCCGATTACAAGTCCACCAATGAATGCTACCCACATGTGAGTTGTAAACTGGGCGGAGATATCGGTCGAAATCAAGGCGAACGGTGCAACAGAAACGCACAAGTCATCGCCAAGATTTAGCGAATGTGAAAGATGACACAAGATTCGGTAAGTAAGGAATCCTTGTCCTTTAGGTGCGAGAAGTACATCGTCAAAAAGAAACTCTTTGAAGAAGAATAATACGATGGCCAGCGACATCACCACCACAACCGATCGGAACAAATGCCAACGCAACGCTTCGAGATGCCCCAAAAATGACATTTCGCCGTTTTTATTTTCTCCCTGCAAAAACGATAATATTCCCATAGGGCGGCAAAGATAGGAAAGTTAGGGGAGGAAGCGAAAAGTAGAATGAATGATGGTTAATGTTTGATATTCAGTGTTTTGTGAATGGTCTTAAAGTTCTTCTTGATACAACTTAGGAGTAGTTTTATAGATGAATGTTATATCCGGAAAAGTTCGTTCTTTATCAATTCAAAGTTCTTATTCAAGCAGGTCTATGATGAAATGGCAACTTCAGCTTTCTGTTATTCACTTCCTCTAAATTTTAATAGAGGTCGACGCTCACTTAAGTACCTGTCAGAATTGTCAATGTAGTTTAATGAATCCTTCAACGGGCAAATTAATTCTTTAGAGGGTGGGTAAATAAGATGACGATACATGATTTGATTTTAGATTCGAGGTCTATTAGACTATGGTTTACTTCAAGGGAAAAGAGCATGTATGAAAAATTATCGGAGCAGGAAAGGGCTCAAAATTGAGTAGAAAAAAAACAGGTTTAAAAGTTGAATCAAAAAAAATGATTTATTTTAAATATTCAAATTAAAGATCAAAAGGAATCCTATGTCAATGTTTCAATTTCCCAAAGCAAAATTAGGCGAGGTAACAGCTTTTACCATCACAACAACAGATTTGGAAAAATCTTTAAATTATTACCAAAGGCTGGGCTTTTCCGAATTATTTCGTACTGATTTTCCTTTTCCGCTTATTCAAATTTCGGATGGGGCAATCATGATTATGTTACGAGAGGTACAAGAGCCGTATATCGCATTGACCTACTATGTCAAAGAAATTGATGGTGTTGTTCTTCCCGGAATTGAATCGGCCCCGGATATGGTTCAAAATACCAACACCCGAGTCCGATGGTGAAAAGCTTTATTCTTTCAGACGGAAGAAGGGTTTAATTTTCGACACTGGTGTCGTTTGTAGAAGGCTTTGTTCAGCCTGCAGGAAAACACTTTTGACCATGCGCCGTCAGATTATTCGAAGCCTGAAAAATATACCCCCCAAAATCAAATTTGTGGGTTTTTCCCGGGAGAGTATGCCTTCCTGTAAAAGATCTGGACCGATCAATTGTGTTTTGGGAAAAAAAGCAAACTTGGATTCCAGAAGCAACCGCCAAAATTTCACGCCAAGAACGACTTCGCCCCATGGCCGCAATTGGGCTTTCCTGACGGCTTATCTATCTGTATCCCCCCCAAAGGTTGGCTATTGGGGGGGGGGGGCCTGCGTGAGCAGCAACCCCTTGAACTCAATTTGCGATACACCAATAATTACGTATTTCCGGCTCGAAAGGGGGGGAAAAGAAAAAAGGGGGACCCCGGGGGAGGGGGGGGGGGGGGGGGGGGGGGGGAAAATTTTTGGGTGGTCCTTGGGGGGGGGAGAAAAGTTATTGGGGGGGGGGGGGGGGGGGTGGTGGGTGGTGGTGGGTGGGGGGGGGGGGGGGGGGGGTGGGGTGTTTTTTTTGGGGTGTGGGGGTTGGTTTGTTGGGGTATTTTTTTTTTTTTTTTTTTTTTTGGGGGGGGGGGGGAAAAAAAAAATTTTTTTTTTTTTTTGGGGGTTTGGGGGGGTAGGGGGTGGGTGTTGGGGTTGTGTAATTTAGGGGGGGGGGGGGGGGGGGGTAGGGGGAGAAAAAATTGAGATTATAAAAAATATTATTATATTTGGTTTTTTTGTTTTTTTTTTTTTTTTTTTTTTTGGGGAAAAAAATTTTGGTTTTTAGGGGTTGTGAAATGATAGATGAACAAGCTTTGAAAGTCTTGCCCTAAAAGCATGGACATGCACCCCAAAGCACAAGGGTTCCGCCTCAGTCCACCTGGGCCGCGAACAACCCGCCCTTACCACTTTGTGAGCGCGCGCAACGACAGTTGAAAGTGGTTAAATAACATTACACGCCGGAAACACCGGAAGGACCAGATAAGGTTTTAAATCTGTTCAAACTTGGAGATGTAATACTGCCCGTAACGCCATATATTGCTACTCCGGTTTCTTTTACAGCTCGCGGGCCCACCGGGAACCCCCCCGGGCCGGGGAAAACCGGGTGGCCGGGAAAAAGGGGGTAGTATGCCCCGCCCCGGGGGGGGGGGGGGGTGGGGTGGTGGGGGGGGGGGCGGGGGGGGCGGGGGGGGGGGGGGTGGGGGGGGGTGTTGGGTGTGTGGGGGGGGGGGGGTATGGGGGGGGGGGGTGTTCCTTTCCCGTTGGGGGGGTCCGGTGGGTGGGTGGGGGTTGGGGGGGGCCCCCCCCCCGGGGGGGGGGGTGTCTTGGCCGGGCCGCGCGGCCCCCTCCGCCCGGGGGGGGGTTGGGGGGGGGGGGGGGGGGGGGGGGGGGGGGGGGGGGGGGGGGGGGGGGGGGGGGGGGGGGGGGGGGGGGGGGGGGGGGGGGGGGGGGGGGGGGGGGGGGGAGGGTGGGGGGGGGGGGGGGGGGGGGGGGGGGGGGGGGGTGGGGGGCGGGGGTGGGGGTTGGGGGGTTGGGGGTGTTTTGTGTGGGGTTGGGTTGTTGTGGTGGTTTTGTTTGTTGTGGTTTGGTGCCCCGCCGGGGGTTTGTCGAAAAACACCAGCGGCGAGGCGATCATGCCACAATTCGGGTGGCCCCCGCGCCGGGGCCCCCCCCGGGGAAAGGGGAAAGCCAAGGGGGGTTTCCCTGCCGCCCCCCCCCCTTTCCCCTTCCTTTCCCGGGGGAAAACCCTTTTTTTTGGGGTGGCGGGGGCCAACAGGGGGGTGCCCCCTGGGGGACAAAAAAAAACGGGGGGGGGAGGGGGGGGGGGAATACCCCGGGTAGTTTCCCTGAAAGTTTTTTTTTTTTCGTGGGGCGGGGGGGGGGGGGGGGCCGAAGTGTTGGGTTCCGGGGCGGGGGGGGGGGGCCGGGGGGCCCTCCCCTCCCCCTCCCTCTCCTCTTCCCTCCTAAATCTCCTTTTTTTTTTTTTTTTTTTTTTTTTTTTTTTTCTCTTTTTGGTGGGTCCTTTTTCCCTCCAATGTCCGCGTATAGTATGGCAAAATTTTTCCTTTTTTTGGGTGGGGGGGGGGGGAACCCCCCTCCCGGGGGCGAAATTTTTTTTTTTTTTTTTGGGGTGGCCCCGGGGGCGGGGTCCCGGGAGGGGGCCTGGGTGGTTTTTTTTGGGTTTTGGTTTTTTTTCCCTCGTAAGGGAAACGGTATGTTTTTTTCTTTTTTGTGGGGGTGTTGTTCCCCCCCGCCTTTTTTCCCTTTTTTTTATTTCCTTTTTTTTTCTTGGGGTAAAAAAAAACCCCCCCTCTGGGGGAGCCGGCCTCGGGTTGGGGCCGTTTTTTTTTTTTCCCCTTTCTTTTTTTGTGGGGGGGGGGGGTGGTTGCTTCCCGCCCAACCCCGGGTGGGTTATACCCGGTGTTTTTTTTTTTTGTGTTTATTTTTTTTTATTTTTTAGGAAAAAATTGCTGTTTTTTTTAAAAATGGGGGGAGATATCCCTAATTGGAAAAAAAAACAGAAAATCTTTTGTGAAACCTCTTTTTTTTTTTTTTTTTTTTTTCCTCTTTTTTTTCTTCCAAATGTTTTTGGGGGTGTTTTCTCCCGTAAGTGGCCCGGTTTTTTGGGTTCCTTGGGGCAAAAGGGGGGCGGGGGGTTTTTTTTGGTCCAACTTTTTTGGATGGTGCGGGGGGGAAAGCGGAAAGAAGGTGGCGAAACCCCCCCCCAAGGGGAACACCGCCGCCGCCAACCCCGGGGGGAAAGAAATTTCGGCCCGGGGGTTGGGGCCCGTGGTTCTTTCTTTTTTTTTGAAAACCCTCCCCCGGCCCCGAAACGAAAGTTTTTCCGGTTGGTTGTTTTTCGGTAAAAATTTTTTTTTTTTTTTAAAACAGGGGGGGGTTTTTTTGTTTTTTTGGGGACAAAGAAGGGGGTTTTTTTTTTTACCCCGGGAAAAAGGGGAAACATTTTTGTTTTTTATTTTTGCAAATTTTATGGGTACAACTCGGGTTTTATGGGGGTTGGGGTGGGGTTTTACTTTTTTAAAGAGGAACGAAAAAAACAAGGGGCGAACAAGTGTGGCCGGGGGTTTAATCGGTTTTTTTTCATCTTTTTTAATTCGGGTTGCGAAGCCCCCCGCCTTCTTCCCGCGGAACAACCACAAATATTCTCGATCAAACTAAAATCACCCCCCGACTCCAGAGACTGATCACCGGTTGAAATCATGAATGTTGTAGCCGGTGAGGAATAGATTCAGTGAGTTTTCTAATTCCAGAAAATCTGCCTCATTGATAATGCCATCTTGTACTCCCGGAGTTACACCATTAGTGATATCGCCGCTGTAAATTCCGTAAAACGTTCCGCCTAAAAACACAAGATTAGATCCATATGCTTTTGTAATTGCATTTGTGAAATCATAAGTGCCGGATGAGGCGAGTGTTACCGGTGTTGCGCTCCATGTTTCTAAAGCGTTTCTGTGTTTCACGACAATATAAAGTGATTGACCAAGAGTTGAAATCGGTAGTGAGGAATAGTGCGCCAAATCCATTTTTTTAAAAGCAGAGTGCTTTAAATGTTCCCTAAACAAGGAACATCCAAGGGAGCTGTTCCGTTATGCAATTCAAAACAAAAAACACCTAATGGTATCGCAGGTAATCGGAGAGCCTGTTGGATTCGATACCGCACGCATTATACCGGCACTCTTGTAGTAGCCTTGAATCAGTGTTTTCACACCAAATGTGTAGAAGCAAGTTGCGACCGGTAAATTACTTCCGTTGTCGGCACCTATTGTTGCAGGTGTGGAAGTAATAACGCGAATTCGGTATCCGCTGCCAATCGGTGTGCTATTGGGAATTGTAGCATTAATAGTTCCGCTTCCGGTCGGGCGAAACCTGTTAAAGTGCCAATTGTAATTGGCGTTGTGAAATTGCCTGATGCATCGCTCAGTTGAGCTGTGAAAACATTTCCGGCTCCAAAGCTGCAGGTAACTGTGTATGGAATACTCACTGTTCCGTTCTGACAGAGAGATGTAAGACTTCCCGGTGTAATCGTTGCGGAATTAGGCGTGACAGTAACCGTTACAGTGTCATTCGTTGAAATACCCGATATGGCATGCGAAGCAGTTACGATGTAAGATGTCGTAGCGGTAGGCGTAGCAGTAGGTTGCTCACCGTAGCTGAACTCAAACCTGTGGATGGAGACCAGGAGTAATTTAATCCTGATACTGCTGAAGAGCCAATAGAAGTGCTGCTTCCCAAACATATCGTTTGATCTGTTCCTGCGTTTGCCGTAACGGTTGCCGTTACATTGATATTATCCAGATATGTGTAAATAGGAGTGAAGGTGTTTCCGCAATCAGTTGAAATTAGTACCTGAAGTGTATCCTGATAAGCAGTATTACTGTAAAACCAATAAGCGACATCAAATGTAAGCATGATAGAATTGTAGGAAGATCCATTCATGCGAGGTGTGCGAATATCGTCCTTCTTGCCATTTGTGTTGTTGCCCCAGTTGTCAAATTTTATACTCTGACTTCCGGTTCCGAAACCACTTGCTGCCGTGCTCAATTGCCATTTTATTCCATCTGCACCGTCGTCGAATTCTGTCGGTTCTTCGGCGGATATGTACAGTTTCAAAATTCTCTTTAACAGAAATGTTCGAACCAAGTGTAGAAATGAAATATGGTTTAGTTACTGAATTAGTTCCGCCCGATCCGGTCACAGTGAGTGTTACCGCATAATTACCGGCAGTGTTATACGTCACTGTCGGATTCTGAAGTGTCGACGTTGAAGGTGTTCCTCCGGGAAAACTCCATGAATAGGAAGTGATAGAACCTGTTGACAGATCAGTAAACTGAATGGTGCTTCCGGTACATGGGTAAGGATTGCTGACGCTGAAATTTGCTTTGAGCTCACGTAACGAATTGATCGGAGCTTCCCACATTCCACGACCGTATGTTGCAAGTCGTAAGAGAGTATTTGATGTGCTATCGTTGTAAATCGATAAATCAATTACATCAGTACGAGTAGGGAGTAAGCTATTGTAAAGAGTCCATGTTGTCGCTGAGGCCAACTTGTAATAAACAGAATTATTAGTTGCCAGAAAAACCAATTCGTTTGATGAAGAGTATTCGTCAGCCAAAATAGTTACGTGATTTGTGGAAGGTAAATTGTAAGTAACATTTGTCCATGTTGCTCCATTGTCAGTTGAGCGATAGACTTTCGTATTACAAGTAATGTAAATTGTATTTGGCGAATTTTTTATCGATGTAATATTAGCGGCATTATTGGTGGAGTTAGGCAATGCATAAGAGGTAAATGTAGGAGTTGCACTCAAAGCATTTGTAGAAACATAAATCATTGCATCGGATGTGATGACATATAATCTGTTGGCATCTCCGAAATGAGAATGCATGGACATGATTTTCTTCCCAAGACTTGCAATTTGTGTCCAAGTTGGTGCAGAAGCCGATAAACTCGTCGTACGTACGATTAGAGAATCACCTACAAAAGCCAGATCAGGGTTACTTCTGTTGAATGCTATATCCTGACAAACGGTGATTGCTGCCGGTAATCCATAAGTCACATCACCACCGTTTACCAATCTTCGTTTATTGTTCTGATGGTAATACACCATAGAACTGTTTGTTCGATAATCGAAAGAACATTGACTTCCCCAGTCACCGCCACGATTCGTAAACCATCCGGCAGACGTAGCGTAAAGTTCGCCATTGTCCTGAGTGCCGATGCTAATCATATCTCGTCGTGTCGGGCTACAATTGCCATGGTAGATTTCATAGCCTGCAATTCCGTCGCTCTTTGGAGTCCAGGCAGTACCGCCATTGGTACTAACCCACACACCACCATCGTTCATATTAAAGAGCTGCGTGCTATTGTAAGGGTTTTCGCAAATTTGATGCATGTCGGTGTGTACGATTGCCCACCAATCTGATTGTTGCACCCAGGTAATTCCGCCGTCAGTCGATTTCCAGACTGCATGAGCGACATACCATAATGTGTTTGGATCGGTACGGCTTACGCAGACCATAGTTGTAATCGCCTTGTCCGGAACTTGCCGAACTATTTGTGTAATAAGCGATGTAGGGAGATGATGTGGTTTTCTTTGCCGTGAATGTAGTACCACCGTCAGTAGATTTATAAACCATTCCGCCGTTTGCAACCATTGAAATGTAAACTACATTACTATCAGCCGGAGTAACGCCAATGCGAACACCATTTCCGTTGGTGACGCCTGATGGCAAAACGATCCCGTTAGTAATTTGCGACCATGTGTCACCGAAATCAGTTGATCGGAAGAAGGCGGAGTCGGTGCTGGCAGCAAATAAAGTCCGAGTTGCTGCATTCGCTTTCATCTTAAGATCGTCGAACGGGCGAGCAGTAGTTTTTAATGTCCATGTAGATCCGGCATTAATAGATTTATAAATTCCTGAATTGGTAACGGCAACAATCGTATTGTGATTTGTCGGATCCATGATCATGTCAACAACAAGAAGACCGGATAATCCCGAATTCACAAAAGTATTGCCACCGTCTGTCGATTTCATTACTCCGTTACCGTTGTAATAGTAGTTATGATCACCGGTACCTAGGTAAAGGATCTGATCGTTTGTGTAATCAATGCACACAGAAGCCAGTCGTGCATACGGCATGAAATCTGTTCCCGGAGCGATATTCCAATTTGTTCCACCATTTGTAGAAATGAACAAACCGCCACGCGCACTGATGGCGTACATTTTATTCGGATCACTTGGGTGAAATTTCAACTGACTGATACGACTGATCCCATGAATTTGGCCGCTGACGTTAGTAGGGAATGTAGCAGGCAACACAGCCGTCCAGTTCGACTGGCCGAATGTAGAAAGCAGTGAACCGATCAGTATATATATTGTGAGTAGGAGTCTTTTCATTGTGTGCGAAGGCGACCTTTTTTTATTGAATATTGAAGATTGAATATTGTTGGCTTCGAAGCGAACCTTGAACCTTGAACTTTGAACCTTTGAACCTTGAACTTTGAACCTTGAACCTTGAACTTTGAACCTTGAACTTTAAACTTTGACCGTTGAACCAAATAAGTAACCAACTCACTTCTTCTCCGCCTGTTGTTTCCGCCAGATTTCTGCTCGTTCTTCCATAGTGAGTATATGTCCATTTTCCTGTACGAATGGTAAAACTTCATGCATCCAATTTCGGAATCGTTTTACCTGATAAGTCATTTGTTCGCGTTCAACAAGTTCGGCTCTTTGTTTATCGGTTCGGATTTTTTTATTCTCGCGTTTCATTTCCTTTTCAAATTCAGCGCGTGCTTCCGGAGTAGAGCCCATCAATTCTTCCTCCTCTTCTTCGCCCGGTAATTCGTGTGATTTGAAATAAGTATTGAAGGCTTCTACAGCTTCATAGTAGTTTACATTCGGATCGTTCATCATTTCGATCCAAACAGGTTTGTCTTTGAAGTCTGCCTTGTTGTAAGAAGTCTGTCCATTCGAATCGACAATAGAAAAGCCGATAAATGCCAGAATAAGAAGTAGTTTTTTTCATTTTCGCTTGGAAGGTTAATGCAGCTTAGGTCTCAGAACATGAGATTTAAAAAAAGCGCTGAAATCCGCGAAAATCGGGCTGTTTGAGCCTATGAGGTTACGATAATAAGAAAAAAAAGCGAATGAGGCAATGACTTTTAGTAGGGAAAATGTGAGGTAGGATGTGTAACAATCTTAGTCCGTTCTTGTCCTTCTTTGTAAATAGGATAATATATAAAAATATTGCCTGAATGAACTGATTCAAAAAATCTCGAATCATTTCAATCAGGCAATTTTTGCTTTCAACCTTACCTTGCTCTAGTTTTTCTGTTACGGTTTCATCCTGTAAATCAACAATCCCGAATTCGTATCTACTAAACTGTAGTCTGTCGATTCAACAAGGTGATCCCCTGTGAGATCTTCCGGCAAATAGCCGACTGAAAATACTTTAGTCGAATTTTCAATCCGTGTTAAATCGACTCCGTCAATTACACCATCCTGATTCACATCGCCCGACCAGATTCCCCACTTGCCCGGTGAAACTTCGCATGCATTATTGCCATACGAATGATTTGCACTTTGAGTGAAATCATAAATTGCTCCTGATCCACGGATAGCTAATGGTGTTGCCGACCAAGTTTCGAGATGATTCCTGTGGCGTATGACGACATAATAGGATCTCTGAACAACATCGTCGTTGAAGTGAACTACTGTTTCTCCGTTTGTGCTGAGTAAGCTAGTGTCACTATACAAGATGGTGTAGGGTGGTAGAGTGTCTGCGAGCATTACGATAATCGAATCTGCGATTGTATCTAAATTAGTCGGGTCAATTACTGCTATCATCTTTTGAGTTCCTACTTCGAGAAACCTTCCGATAAAATTGCATGATAGTTTATATCGTTTGCATAAGAAGAACACTCAATGGCAATTGTATCGAATAGTGTATTGTTTTCGGCATCAGAAACACCGACAATATATGTTCCCGAAAGTCCTCTTATTGAATCGGTGTGTTCTCCGGTACTCCATTGTATAAAGTAAGGAGGCATACCACCTGCAACATTTACAACTGCCAGTCCGGTTCCATCGTGTGCACACGAAGCCGGTAATGAGTAAGCAGCAATATGCAGTTGTCCAATCGGAATTTCATATTCATTGTCATCTGTGTTGAACTCAACAGGAACAGCATTCATCAAACGTCCGATTAGAGTCGTGCGTTGATCAGCTA
This sequence comes from Bacteroidota bacterium, assembly GCA_016721305.1. Taxonomy (GTDB): domain Bacteria; phylum Bacteroidota; class Bacteroidia; order AKYH767-A; family 2013-40CM-41-45; genus JADKIH01. Next base: position 230,833 of record JADKIH010000002.1, on the reverse strand, counting down.
CAAACCATGGAATCGTGAAGCTGATGCTTTCAGACGAGTCAAGGCTCAGATTACGTTGACCGATGAGAACTTCCATGTTCGAGTTGTCGACGTAATACAAGGTGTAAATTCCTGTGCATTCAGTGTACCCGACATTTTTTATTGTTGCCGAAAGTTGCACAAGTGAGCCTGATGTCGGATTAGGATTTGAAATGGAATATGCAGTGAAGACGAGATTCGGAGATTTCCTACAACGATTGCCTTGTAGCTCTGCTATTCAGTTCATTTGATTCAGTACTTTATCGTGATCGATACCGGCGCGAATAACGTGAATTCCTCTCACCGAAGAAGACCATTGCTGACTAATGTGCACAGTTCTGAATGATGAATTTAGCAATGGTTGAACACGCACAGAATCCAGATTACTTGTATCACCTTTGATGAACAATTCCATTGAATCGCTTTGATAAGCCCTTCCGATGTTTTCATAGGTACTAACGATAACGAGTTCATTCGGTTCTTAAGTTTAGCAAGCTTGGAGCTATGTATTGAGAGAGAATTCTGTAGTCAGGGAAATTTGTAATCGAAATTGGTACGATGATTTGATTATTGGATTCATCACATTCGGAATACTGATTGAGCGGGTCAGTTGTAATTCGAATTTGGAAATTACCTGTTTGCGGGAATGAAAATGGAACTGGCAAACTTGCAACGATAGGACAATTACAAGTATGAGGCATATAGAATGAAGTCGATCCTGCAGTCACCCAACCGGAAAGTCCCGGGCCGCTTACTTCAAATCGAACAGCCATATGTGTTGCTTCATAGATTCCGGAATTATGAATTCCTGTTTTGAATACGAGAGGGAGGTTCTGTGAGTAAGATGTAGGAATGAAAAGTGCATCCGGAGCTGTGCAAATATCGATGTTGCTAGGTCTGAAATCCCAAAGTATAATAATTCAGAGGCCGTGATTGTTTTCATTAAGCTCAGGAATCGAACTTCCGGAATCCGGGCTCAACACTAATTGAGTATGTCCGTGAGCCGAATTGGTGCATAGACACTACTATTTTTGTGTGTACGTTTGGATTGAATCAGATACTGTAGTAGAATAGTGAATTCCGTTAACACTAAAGGCGACTACGAAAGGTCCGTAAGCAGTTGTTTGCCCGGCATTGTAGATATTAGTGCTGACTCGCATCGTATCACCCGGATTTGGGTCGGCAGGCTGAACAAAAATGCCGCCGCATGAAAGTATAGTAAGATCAGCTTTGCAAGGAAGAATGTGTATCGTATCCGTTTTATTATTGTTTAGTTCGCTGATTTCAGAAATCGTGTTTTGAAAATCGCAATCAATCGAGAACGTATACAAACCGGTGTCGACTAAACTCAAAGTGTAGGTAAGATCAGTCGTTCCTTGCGGAAGAATATTTGAAATGTTTTTGATTTGTGTACTTTCCAAAACGCCATTTCTATAAATTCTCAATCGGGAGTTAAAGCTGCCTGTTGATACCGGGCCTTCGTTATTAATCTGGTATGAAAGTTCCGGTAACTCGCATTTAAGTTTAGAACTATCTCCTGTCACATTACTACCTATCGGATCGATATCAGGTATAGGAGGCAAGACAAGAATGTTGGCAATTATAGTATTATTAAATTCACTATTCTCTTGAATTGAATCAGTGTAGTCGCAAGTAATCGAGATATAGGTGTTTCCCGGATAAGGAAAAACCATATAACCAAGATCAATAAAAAATCCTTCACCGGGAGCTAGAGGAGGTACTACAAAAGGGCCCGGAACTGGATTCCCATCCGGCAGCACAATATGTACGATTGAAGGCCGAGTAACACTGTCACAACCAAAATTGGTTATCTGAACACCTCCTAGCAATGAATCTCCAGCAGGAACTGTATTCTCTTGTTGTAATGAACCTTGAAGGTGAAGTTGATGTGGTGCCAGATCTCGAATCGTATAGCAGTAGCCACCAATATCGGGATCGTTAATTTGGCCGGAATTACCACCGCCGGATCCAAGAGGACAGTAAACCAGAGTGAACTGAGTTGTAGAGTCTCCATCAAGAGTGTAGTCCGTTACTGATACATTTACATGGTACAAACCAGGGCCACCAACTGTTTCAAAAGTAATGCTATAGTCACCATGAGAATTTGTATAGCCGGTCGCAATCATTCCGGTTTCAACAATTGTACAACTTACAGTTGCTCCTGCGCAAGACGAATCAGGAAGAGTGATTGCTGTGTTTCGATAATAGGCGCTTCCTACAATAGTTGTACTTGTACATGCTGCACCTGAATCTGAAACCGGACTTGCTGTTAAGTAAATATCTCCCGGCAATGTGTAATGACCATTTTGGAACGGACGAATGGCTTGATTGTCTAATTCGTTTGGTTCGGCAATAGCATTTGTGTAATCTACGAAAACTTGCATCGGACACCAGGCAGGGTTAGCCGGAGTCGTGATATTCCATGTAATCAGAATATCCTGATAAGGTCCCAGATATGGAATAACCTGATCGGGATAAATAGTTCCGGGTGAAAATTGATTCTTTAAATGCACGGTGAAATTTTGCGCGCTGCTACCTGTGTAATTATGCACTTTCGCTGTGACTGAAAGAGTACTTCCGGGATTAGGATTAGTATTTGAAAAAGTAATATCATTTGCGAAGATCGTGAGATCAACTCCTCTTCGCACTTGTGGTTCAGTCAGCGAACCTAGAGTTGTTTCACATCCGCTTGAATCATCTGCCACAATTGTAGTTGTATAATAGATAGAAGGTTCCAGACCTATGATTTCGTAATAGTAGTCTTTACCGTCACTTACATTTTGATCATTGATGTTCACCTCATGCATTATTAAAACCTGATCGTTGGCATCTAAATAACTTTGATTGCCTTCAAAGTCGAGCATGAGTCGTGGATATCCTGAAGCTGGAAGTTCTCCATCAGCATCACTGTAAGTAACCTGGAAACGGAATCGATCCGATGGCTCGCCTGCCTGAGGTATCACTAAATGATTGGCAAAAGTTTGTGTTCCGGAGAAATTAAGTTGCGGTGCATGATTCGATGAAATGGCAACGCTCAGCGAAGAACTCGCTGTACATCCTCCGGGATTCGATCCGACCACAGTATATGTTCCTGCATCGCTTGTCTGAACATTTGGAATAACAACCAATTGAGAAGTACTATTAAATGAACCGGGTCCTGACCATTGATAAGTTGTAGCTCCGTATGCATTCAAATGCAATTCAGCACCACGGCAAAGGGAGCATTGGTGTTTACTGATAAGAGCGGAATATTGGTGCGACATTTACAAACTGATTCGTACTACTAAAACATCCGTTGGAATCTGTAACTGTTACCGTATAATTTCCGGTGTTTGAAATAGTGATAGAGGAAGCAGTTGATCCGTTTGACCATGCATAAGATGAATACTGGTTTCCAACATCCATTACAACATTTCCTCCGATACAGAAATCGGTTGGACCGTTTGCTGTTATATGGGGCGTAGGATTTGGATGGACGACCACATTGGTGACAGCAGATATAGCAGAACAATTATGAGAATCAGAAACGGTAACAGAATAGTCTCCGGCATTTGTGACAATAATACTTTGACTCGTTTGACCGGTACTCCACAAATAACCATTAAAACTTTGTGTGCTCAGAATAACATTTCCATTCTGACAAAGCGAAACTGATCCCACAGGTGAAACGATCGGATTTGGCTTTTGAAAAACTGTTACAGATACAGGTGATGAGGTTCCTACACATGAACCATTTGAAACGGTGACACTATATGATCCGGAGACAGATGCATAAATACTTTGCGTGGTTGCTCCGGTACTCCATAAATAAGTAGTGCCGGAATTAGCAGTGAGAAGAACACTGTCACCCGAACAGAAAGAGAGTGGACCACCTGCCGTTATCGTAGCGTTACCGCTAGAATTCGTTTGAACAATTGTTGGAGCAGATGTTCCTGTACACCCATTGTTATCTGTGACGGTAAGTGAATACGTTCCTGCAACAGAGACATTAATATCTTCTGTAGTTTGACCATTTGACCATACATAAGTCTGATATCCATCCGGACCATCCAGAAGTTGTTGTTGTCCCGTACAAAGTGTTATAGTCCCTGTCGGGTTAATAGCAGGAGTTGGATTCGTTAAGACATTAATAAAGATGCTGGCGTTTGCAGTGCAGGCACCAACATCAGAAACTGTCACATTATACCATCCGATACTCGTTGCAGAAATTGTTTGTGTTGTTGCGCCTGTAGACCATAAGTAAGTTGAGTGAGTTCCGGCATCAAGAGCTACATTGCCACCCTGACAAAATGTAGTAGGTCCTCCCGGAGAAATAGTTACTGACGGTGGTTGAATAACATTTACTGCTGTTGGATTAGAAGTTCCTGAACAACCTTGAGCTGAAGTAACAGTTACAGAATATGTGCCGGAAACAGAAACAGAAATACTTTGAGTCGTCGCGCCTGTTGACCATAAATAGGCAACACCCGAACTGGCAGAGAGATTCACACTACCACCTTGACAAAAAGTAAGCGAACCGGACGGTGTAATAGTTGGAGTAGGGTTGTTGTTTACACTTACTGTCACAGGAGCAGAACTACCAGTGCATCCGCCCGAGCCGGTTGCAATGACTGAATAAGAGCCGGAATTAGAAACCGAGATTGTTTGAGTGGTTGAGCCATTAGACCACAAATAGGAATTATAACCAGCACCTGCATCTAAGATGACACTTCCTCCGGAACAGAAAGTCAGCGGGCCATTAGCTGTAATGGTTGGATTCGGATTGGAAGTAACAGACACAGTCTTTGTTGTCGTGCTGATACAACCACTGGCAGGATTTGAAACAGTTACAGTGTACGTCTGTGTACTTGTAGGATGGGCAATTGGATTGGCAATGTTGGTTGCAGATAATCCTGTGGATGGTGACCAGGTATATGTTGGGACAAATAAATAATTCGAAGCTGGGACGTAGCTGGGTTGAGTTCTGGTGACATTATTTTGGAAATTGAAATCATGAGCTCCCGTACTTAAGTCTGTTGCCACAGTTCCTGAAGGTTCTTCAAATAAATATAAGCCGATTAATCCAGATGCACCCGGTGAAGCGGTTTGAGTTTTTATTGAATTGATTTGTGATTGACTCATTGCGTAATTAAATAATTGCAATTCGTCAATTTCACCTAGCCATTGTGTGCCATACCAGTAAGATTTTGCAATTGATAAAACTTGATTGCCATCATAATAAATGTTTCCGCTGAAAGTAATGCTGTCAACAAGTGCTCCATCGATGTAACCTTTTAAAGTATGATTGTTTTGATTGAAAACAATTGCTACATGTTGCCACTGTTGAACTAGCAGAGGTAGATTGATGGAGAAAGCTGAACTGCCATTTCCTGCAGAAAATTCATAACCATCCTGTATAGGATTTAATTTTCCATGAAGAGACCAATTTGAATAATATGTTCCTTGATTGTCAAGAATTCCTGCATAATTGTTTTGACTAGCGCCCTGTTTCACCCAAAGTGCAATTGTAAATTCATCATTGTTGAACCAACCTCCTTGATTAGCGTAACTATTTATGCCATCAAATGCAACTCCATTTCCAGGGGCGATTGTATTTGCAGAAAGTTGAATATTTCCGCCCGGGCAAATTTGAGGATTGCTTACGTGATGCTAATAGTTGGTGACGAAAGTATGTTGACGGTAATAGGAGAGGACGCCGCTGAATAATTACATGCATCACTCACAGTTACAGAATAAGTGCCAGGTTGATTCACTGTGATAGAAGAGGTTGTTGCTCCATTGCTCCACAAATAAGATGCGTATCCTGAGCTTGCTGTTAAAGTTACACTGCTATTTGCGCAGAACGAAAGCGGTCCGCTAGCAGTGACTGATGGCGTCCCGATATCCGGACAATTTGTCGCCGGTAAAGTAAATACGGCAAATCCTCCTCGAAGACCCTGATTGATTCTTGTAAAGTCACCAGTAGTGACTAGGTCCGTCGAGTTTGTGATGATATTTGTGAATGAGTTATTGTGACTGAAGTCGAAGTTCATCAACTGTCCCGAGGTTTTGCTATACCCTGCAATATTTGATCTGAGTGTCGAATTAAGACTTGTAAAATAGCCAATTGAAAAAATGGTATTGTTACTTACTGCAGATTTTAAAACTGTCGAATTGAAAACCGGATTAAATGAATTCAATGTTCCTCCCGGCAAATCAAATACTGCCAGGTTATTTCTCGTGTTACCATTTACATCATTGATTGCTCCGCTACAATAGAGTTTGGTGCCGGATTTTGTAATGTCATAAACAGTTCCGCTAATTGAAGGATTGAATGAACTTGCTGCTCCGGTCAAATTCGTTGCTGCAAGACTATTTCTGGAATTTGTGCCACCGTTTAATGCTGAAAAATTTCCGGAAATGTAAATGGTGCCTCCATCAATCAGGAGATCATTAACCTCTGCATTCGGATCAGGATTCCATGATAGTAATGTTCCTGAAGGGCTCAATGCAGCTGCATGATTACGAACAGTTGATGCAACATAACCAAAGTTACCGCCAATATAAATATTGTTACTTCCGTCTAATTCAAGTGAATTAACCCAGTTGCCGGTAACATTTGGGTTAAATGATGTAGCCAACCCGGAAGACGTATTTACGCCTGCAAGTAGATTTCTGCTTTGATTTCCAATATTGCTAAAGTTACCGCCAACATATAATGTACTACCTGCAAGAGCAAGAGACTTTACGGTGTTATCAGGTTCAGGGGAGAAGCCAAGGTTCACTAATCCTGTAGCTGAATCGATCGCTGCAAGATTATATTTCTGAGCTCCCTTAAGGAAATTGAAGTCTCCTCCAACGACAATAGAATTGCCAGAAATGGAAATTGAGCCTACCGAATAATTTGGTGAGGGGTTCCACGATAAGTTAGGAGCTCCTGTGATTGTATCAACTGCTGTTAAATTATTTCTATTGTGTGTACTGACACTATCGAAAATACCTCCAATATAAACAGAGCTTCCATTTGCTAAAATTGAATAGATAGTTCCCGGCGAATTTCCGCTTTTGATGATAGGATCCCAGCTATTCAAATTACCGGTGTTTAAATCGAATGATGCACATCCGTTACGTTGCGAACTGTTTGTATACGAAAAACTTCCCGACACGAATAATTTATTTCCAGTTGTACTCAACCTGTTTATATTACTGTTAAAGTAAGGGTTGAAGCTGTTTATTTGGTGTGTACTATGAGAAATGGAAGCCAAATAGTTTCGTTGTTGTGAATGAGCAGAAGAAAAATTACCTACTGCAACAATGTCATTTGATTCACAAGCGATATCAAATACATTTGAATTCAGTTGTGGGTTCCAGGATGAAGCAATTCCTGAATTGAAATCGAGATCGGCAATATTCAGTCTGCCATAAACTCCTGTTGAATCGAAATAGCCTCCAACATAAACATGATTATTATTGATTGCAATTGCACTTACAGAGCCAGCATAAAGGTTGCCCATAAAGGAAAGATTAGCATTCCATGAATCTGGAGAATTAGAAAGTGTATGGAGATCAAATCTTGCTATGGAAGATCTGCTTACAGAATTAATGTTGTGAAAATTTCCGCCAATAAAAAGTTTCGAATTACTGATGGCCAGATCGAAGACCTCGTTATCCGGTATTGGATTCCAGGAAAGAGGCGAACCGGATGTATGTGAAAGGCAGGCTAAATTACTAAATGATTTGTAACGTGTAAATGTAAGCAACCGCCGATAAGCACATCTGAACCGGCTGCTGAAATTGTTCTGACAGCGCAATTAATTTCAGGGTTCCATGCATCGGCAGTTCCTGTTGTCGTATTTGATCGCATAATAAATGATCTTGCATCAATTCCGGATGAGTCAAAATTCCCTCCTAAATAAACGGCATTGTTGTAATATAAAATGCTATTCAAATCTGCCGCTGTGCCGTTGGATTGATATAGGAGTTGGGGATTCCATGAATTCAAATTTCCTGTCGACAAATTCCATGAAGCAGCTCCAAATCGGGTAGAAGGTGCACTCGTGTTGTTAGCATGATCAAAGCTTCCGACAACATATAGATCATTACTGCTTAAGCTTAGATCGCTCACATATCCGTCAAGGTCAGGATTCCAAATTGAAACACTTCCGCTACTTGTAGAAATCGCTGCAAGATAATTCCGAGGAGAGTCTTTTAAAGCAGTAAAGGAGCCACCCATTAAAAGAGCTGAGCCGGATTTGCTAAAACAATTGGTGTAACTGTTAGGTTCAAGTTTGAGAGAAGAGAGACTTCCGCTACCCGCTGTATCAATTAAACATGCATATTGTCTGCCTGTTCCGTAAATGTTTGTGAAGTATCCACATGCTGTCAGACGAGGGCCATCGAAATTCAATTGCAGTATTACTCCATTAGCATTCGGATCAAAACTCCGTGGAGCGGTGATACCGTTTGAACTGTCAACACAGGCGATAAAATTTCGGATTACTGGATTTGTCGAGTAGAATACATATTGAAAGGATCCTCCTAAATAAATTCTGTCATTACTGATGGCAATAGAATAAACAGGCCCATTTGGTTCAGGTTGCCACGTTGCAATTGGTGCGTTTGTATTATCAGTTACGCTGAGTTTGGCAATGTATGGCATAGTTGTACTGCCAATGGTAGTAAAATCTCCGCCTGCCAGAATCCGGGTGTTTAAGCTTAGAGTCGCCAGTGTACGCACAACACCATTCGCATTCTTCACCCATAAATTATTTGTCGAGCCGACAGAATTAAATTTTGCCAAATTCTGTCTGGCATATGATCCTGCCTGAGTAAATGAACCGCCTGCATAAATACTCGCTGAGCCATCTGAAGTAAGTGCATATACCGGCCCGTTTACTGAATTATTCCAGGTTGTATTTGTTCCGTTCGAAAGATTCACGGCTGTAATATTCGTTCGACCTGCGCCCCCAACACCATTTACCTGATCGAATTCACCGCCAATCACTAATTTGGTTACAATAATTGTAAGTGCATAGACGTGTGCTGTAGAACTTGAATTCGAAAGTGAAACCGACCAGGTCGGATCTACCTGTCCGCTTGAATTGATGCGGGCAATACTTGTTCTCGATTGACCACCAATAGAGGTAAAGGTGCCACCAACAATCCATCCATTTGAGCCATCAGGAATTGCACAATTAATCGTACCGTCACATTCGGGAAAATTCGAAAGCGGATTATCGGTTCCGGATGTAAAAGCGGTAAGATTGTTTTTCTTGTATGAAAGGTTAGTGAATGTTCCACCGACAATCAAACTGTCGCCGTTTGTTTGAATTTTGCTTACAAGACTATTCGGTGTTATGATATTGCTTGAGGCGATAGCACTTGTGATATCTAATTTGGCAAGGTAAGATGTGTAAACCCCATTGACATGAGTGAAACTTCCTCCGATATATATGTATCCATCTTTTTTGGTGATTGAATAAACATTACCATTAGGTTGAGGGTTCCACGACAATAAGTTCCCTGTCGCAGCATCGACAGAAGCAAGATAGCTTCTTGGTGGACAATAGTAGTTACCACAATCGGAGAAGGAGCCTCCTAGATATAATGTTGAGCCGTCCTTAAACATTGTTTGTACTCCGTAACTATATGAAAATTGATACCCGCAATTAAAGGATGGATCAATATTTCCATTTGACAGAACATGGGCTATTCCATAACGTAGAGAATCACCTATGTAATTAAATGACCCACCGACATACCATCCTCCATTTCCATCGGAAATCGTAGCATAAACTTCGCCATCAACATCAGGGAAGTTTAGAGTTGCATCACTTGTGCCGGAAGATAATTTGGCCAGATGATTATGCTTAAATCCTGTCCCTGAAAATGAGCCTGCGAGGTAAAGGCTGTCGTTTTGTTTCAGAATTTTATTTATACGACCGTTCACTTCGATAGTAAGATCTATTCTATTTCCGGATGCTTTTCCTATTTGTGCCAATCCTGCACAATTCCTGTTTCCAATTTTTGTAAAAGCTCCGCCGGCATAGATAGTATTGTCCGCATTTTCTAAAGTATAAACAATGTTATCTGCATTCGGATTCCAGCTCAGTAGTGAACCTGTTGCTGGATTCAAAGCAGCAAGACGGTTTCGTGATGTACTGAGAGGGGCCAACGGCAGTGAAATTTCCACCTATATATAAAGTACTGCCATCGAGTAGAAGGCAATAGACTTCGTTGTTGATAGAACCTGCATCAAATGTCGGATCAATGTTCATTGAGGATGTTAAGTGCATTACTCGGTACGGTTCTCTGAACCCATGTTCATACTTCCACCACCAACATACCAACCTCCATTTCCATCAGAGATAATAGTGTTGTAAGTGCCACTTGTTAAAAGCGGAGAAGGAATATCGCTTGTCGATTTGAAGCTGGCAACCCTTGAGGCACTATTACTAAACTGGGTAAAATTACCACATACAAAAAGAGTGTCGCCTTTTGCAATTATTTGCGAGACAGGCCCATCAGTATTAGGCATATTTAAATCCGGGTTTCCTGTATTTCTGCTAATGGAAGCAAAATAACTTTTAGGCGAATTATTTACTCTGGCAAAATTTCGCCAATATAAACAGTGGTATCTTTGACCAAAAGGTATTGACTGTTCCATCTACTATCGGATTCCAGTTAAGAACTGATTGAGTGGAAATTTTAATAGTGGCAATGCTGATTCTGTTCGTACTTCCAATTGAAGAAAACGTACCGCCCATAAATAGAGTATCTCCTGATCTGGTAAGTGTATAGACCGAAGAATAAGAATTAGTTTCAAGGTGCCAGTTTGTGTCGATGCTCTTATCGCTTTTAACATGTATTAAACCATAGTGATTAACACCATTTACTTCAATAAATGTACCTCCAAGGAACCATCCGCCACTTCCATCATCTGCTGAGCAACTAATTGCACCCTGTACTCCCGGAAAATTCATATCCGGATAATCATTGGTAGCTGAGAGCAATGCAGCACCTCCTGTTCTGAGGCCAACGTATGAAAAGTTTCCACCGACGTAATAGGTAGATCCATTCTTCACGACTGTGTTCACAGTTCCGTTTACCGAGCTCATGTTTTGAGCAGAGTTTGAGCCGATACAAAATTGATTGTGCCGAGTAGATACAATAGTGATAAAGTCAGGAATAAATTCAGGGAATGTTTCATGCAAGGAGAGGGGATAAAACTCTTATCTGATTGTAGTAATCGAACAAATAAAATAACAAAGAAAATGATTAGTGTGATAAATCAGATTCCGAATTCGAAAGAAAAACTTAGATAAGAGTAGTGGTGGTTCTTTATATTGGTTTTGAATTTTTATTGTGGTAGTTATTTGAAGATTTAAATTGAATATTTTGAAGAATACCAGAGTAGCAAAATATTAAATTAATTATAATTTCCAAGATTATGTTGAAAAGATTCCGCAATTGGAGTCCAATATATTTGACACCTATTGATATGAAATTTAGTAATAATCAAAATATTCGAATTTTAGTTTAAATGAAATGTAAATACTAGAAGAGAATTACTTTGAATTTAGCTTAAATAGCAATAAAATCAAGCTGTTTGCAATAACGAAACACTCGTTATAATTAGAAGGATATACCTCCTAATAAATAATAAGAGCTCTCAAGAATATTGTAAAAACGATGAGGTAAATATAAAAAGCAAATACAGACCGGTGCTAGCCGATGATCTCAACTTCGAGTTTCAGAATCCGGAATTCATAATTCATGATTTTGAATTCATAATTCACAATTCAGATTTCTCAAAGAATCCCTTCTCTAACCAAATCATGCAAGTGAACAACGCCAACATATTTCGTTTTATCCAAAATAATTAATTGCGAAATATTGTATTGTTTCATCAAATGAAGTGCGTCTACAGCCATCATGTCTTTGTCTGCCGTCTTTGGTTTTTTATTCATGATATCTTTGGCACGAATGGAGTCGATGTCTTTTTTGTCGAGCAGCATACGGCGAATATCACCATCTGTGATAATACCAACTAACTTTCCTTTGTCGATTACTGCAACAGTTCCCAGGCGATTGGAAGAAATTTCAACGATGACTTTTCTGATTTCTTCATTTGGAGAAACTTTAGGTGCAGCGTTGTTAGGATAAATATCTTTTACTTTCAAATAGAGTTTTTTTCCAAGAGCGCCACCGGGATGATACTTTGCAAAATCTTTGCTTGAAAATCCTTTGAAGTCAAGAAGGCAGACAGCCAATGCATCTCCCATGGCAAGTTGCGCAGCAGAGCTTGAAGTAGGAGCAAGGTTATTCGGGCAAGCTTCTTTAGCAACAAATGTGTTTAACACAAAGTCACTGTTACGTGCAAGAAAAGAATCTGTGTTACCGACAATAGCAACAAGTTTATTTCCCCAGGTGCGAAGAAGCGGAAGAAGAATTTTAATTTCAGGTGTATCTCCGCTCTTTGAAATGCACACGATGACATCGTCTTTCTGAATGATTCCAAGATCACCATGAATCGCATCTGCTGCATGCATGAAGATGGAAGGTGTGCCTGTCGAGTTTAGAGTTGCAACCATCTTTTGACCAATAATAGCACTCTTCCCAATCCCGGTAACTACCACGACCCTTTGTTGAGGCTATTAAACGAACCGTTTCAACAAATTCATCGTTGATAAATTTTTTCAACTGGCTAATTGAGGCAGCTTCGATGTCCAGAGTGCTCAAAGCCAGGTCTTTAATATGCTTGGAATTTTTCAAGTTGATAAACTTTTTATGGAATTCAGACGTTTTTCAGTTGGTAGGTCGGCAAAATTATTTATTTTTATTGCATCTACATCATTAAATATCACCTAAATTAATCATATTACCCTCAAAATCAATCAATTGTAATGTTAGTGGCAGAGAAACCTTTGAAAAGTTATTTGCAGAAGTATTTTGGCTTCGACAAATTCAAAGGAGAGCAGGAAGCAATTATTCAATCAGTACTATCGGGCAAAGACACTTTTGTGATAATGCCTACCGGCGGCGGGAAGTCCATGTGTTACCAGTTACCTGCGTTAATCATGGATGGCACTGCAGTCATCGTGTCTCCTTTAATTGCCTTAATGAAGAATCAGGTCGATTCCATGCGCGGCTTCAGCAATGAAGAAGGCGTGGCTCACTTCCTGAATTCATCGTTAAACAAATCCGAAATAGCGACGGTAAAGAAAGACCTTAAATCCGGTAAAACAAAATTACTGTACGTCGCACCGGAATCTTTGACGAAAGATGAAAACGTTGACTTTATGAAATCAGTCAATATTTCATTTTTTGCAATCGATGAAGCGCATTGTATTTCAGAATGGGGGCACGACTTCCGTCCGGAATATCGTCGTCTTCGTCCGATTATTGAAGCGATTGGAAAAGTTCCCATTATTGCTCTCACGGCGACTGCGACGCCGAAGGTGCAACTCGACATTCAGAAAAACCTGGGCATGATGGATGCCGATGTTTACAAAGCATCATTCAACCGGGCCAATCTGTACTATGAAGTTCGTCCTAAAGTTGAGGTGGCGAAAGAGATCATCAAATTTATCAAACAAAATTCCGGAAAGTCGGGAATCGTGTATTGCTTGAGTCGTAAGAAAGTAGAAGAAATTGCTTCTACGCTTGCGGTAAATGGTATTCGCGCTCTTCCGTATCATGCCGGCCTCGAAGCAGCAGTGCGTGCCGAGACACAGGATAAATTCCTTATGGAAGAAATCGATGTGATCGTTGCAACTATTGCCTTCGGTATGGGAATCGATAAGCCCGATGTTCGCTTCGTTATTCACCACGATATTCCGAAAAGCCTCGAAGGATACTATCAGGAAACCGGCCGTGCCGGACGTGATGGTCGCGAAGGCAAATGTGTAACATTCTACAGCTACAAAGACATCGAGAAGCTGGAGAAGTTCATGAAAGGAAAACCGGTAGCTGAACAGGAGGTAGGTAAGCAATTACTCCTCGAAACTGTCGGTTATGCCGAAACTTCTGTTTGTCGTCGTAAAGTTCTCCTGAATTATTTCGGAGAAGTTTATAAAGAAACTAATTGCGGAAGCTGCGATAATTGCATGCATCCGAAAAAGAGTTTCGATGGCAAAGAAGAAATTTCCACAGTCTTAGAAGCTGTCCTTGCCGTAAAAGAAAAATTTGCGATGGAACACATCGTGAATGTAGTTACCGGCAAAGCAGAAAATACGGTTAAGTTACATCAGCATGATCAGCTTGAAATATTCGGAGAAGGAGAAGATCACGATACGAAGTTCTGGACGGCAATCGTTCGTCAGGCTTTGCTCGCCGGATTCCTCTCAAAGGATATTGAAACGTATGGTACGTTGAAAGTAACCGATGCCGGAAAAGCATTCCTTAAGAAGCCTGTGAAAATTCTGGTTGTTGAAGACAACGACTATGGCACAGGTGAAGCTGAGGACGATGAAGAGTTTTCAGGAGGCGGTTCAGCAGCTGCTGATCCGGAATTGTTTGCTGCTTTAAAAGATCTTCGCAAGAAAATCGCTAAGCAGAAAAATGTTCCTCCATTCGTAGTCTTCCAGGATCCTTCACTCGAAGAGATGGCTATTCAGTATCCGATTACAATGGATGAACTGAAGAACATCACCGGAGTAGGAGCAGGAAAGGCTGTGAAATTCGGTAAGCCATTCATTGAACTCATTGCAAAATATGTCGATGAAAACGATATCGATCGTCCGATGGATCTCGTTGTAAAATCAATCGTGAATAAGAGCGTTCTGAAAGTTTATATCATTCAGAATATCGATCGTAAGATTTCTCTCGACGACATGTGTAAGGCAAAGGGTATTAAGATGGAAGAGCTGCTCAATGAAATCGAAAGCATTGTAGGTTCCGGAACGCGTATCGACATCAATTACTACATCAATGAAGTTATCGATGAAGATCGTCAGGCCGAAGTCTTCGACTACTTCAAAACAGCCGAAACCGATTCAGCTGATATCGCCTTAAGAACACTTGGCGAAAATGATTATACCATTGAAGACATCCGTTTGATGCGAATCAAATTTATGTCGGAGTTAGGAAACTAACCATAACGATTACTATAAGTCAAAAGGCCGGTCATTCTAACCGGCCTTTTCTTTTGGCGAAATGTTCGGGATATGGTAGGCTGCTTTACCTGACAATTCGTATGCGCAATTTTTGTTACTTAGCACTTCAGAATTATCAGCCATGCTAAAACGAATTTTCCTTGTTCTTGTCATTTTTATTCAATCGATTGCCTTATCTGCTCAGAGTGAAATCCAAAAAGCATATGACGATAGTATTGCATTTCTACGAGAGTCGCATAAGTGTAAGCAATTAGGTCTCGACAATCTTACGGCAAGTACACCGGGTACTCATCTTCGCATCTGGCTTCCGACACAGGTTTTAGACTTGGTGATCACCGATGAAAACCATGTTTCCGGAGTATTGATTGATTTTGTTTACATGCAGCCTTCGAGAAGAATCCAAAAGAAAAAGCCATGGAAACTTACTTATTATTCACGTGAAACAAACATTGATCCTGCCATTGCCGCAAAAATCTACAATGAGTTTTTAAACAGGAAGGTTTTGAATTTCCCTGAAAGCCGCGAAGAGGGGAATAAGGTTACTGCTCAATTTGTAACGAATGATGCAATGAGCGAGAGAACATTTTCGCCAACAGGTGGCCGTACTGCAGCTTCTTTTTATGCGTTTCTCGAGCAGACTTTAAATTTATCAGATTCTTTTAAAGAATTAGTCAAGCGACTCTCACCCGGAACTTATTGCGTAGGTGTAATGGAAAAGATTACAATCAGTCCGAGCCGGATAAATATTCCTGAGGAGAATGACTGGTATGATTATGAGCAGGGAGGTTACGATTGATAATTCTGCCGCCATGATCAAAGATTTTATTCCTTACCCTGAGATAGAAACTATTCGCCTGCGACTAAGAAAAATTTCTGTGTCAGATTTAGAAGACATGTTTTTTATGCGTTCTGATTCAGAGGTTAATCTGTATCTGGGAGATTATCGACATGCTTCGAAACAAGTTACTTCTGAATGGCTCGATAAAATTATTGCCGGAATTGAAAATGAAGATTGGTTGTTTTGGGTGATGGAGTCAAAAGTTGAAAGACGCTTTGTTGGTTCAGTTTGTCTATGGAATTTGTCCACAGAGACGAATAGTGCAGAACTTGGCTATGCTGTGCATCCCGATTTTCAGAAACAAGGCCTGATGGATGAGGCATTGAAAGCAGTCGTGAATTTTGGTTTTGAACGAATGAAACTTTCATTTATAGATGCATTTACTCATCGCGAAAATCAACCATCAATACGTCTTTTAGAGAGAAATGCCTTTGTTTTCGATCCCAATCGCAAGGCAGAAGAAGGGTCGCCGAATATTTGTTACGTGAAAAAGTCTAAATAATACGCGATTCAAGCGTAAACATGCAATTATTGCTTTTTAGCACCTACATTCAAGCTATTTATAGCCGGAAATCCCCTTATTTTTCGCATCTTTACAACCCTTTATTTATTGCGTGATACCATTCAGAGTTCATCAAACGAATTGAATGCTTTATGTCGAAGGAGGCCGAAATACACTGCTTTCGGTTTGGGTTTAAAAAGAAAAAATAAATCAGGTATAAATCATGGAAGTAAAAGACTCGAATGGCACTTCGCTCAAAAATGGGGATAATGTCATTCTAATTAAAAGTATGAAGATAAAAGGTGCGCAAATGACTTTGAAGTCAGGAACACTTTTTAGAAACATAAAATTGAAAGAAACTCCGGAAGAAGTTGATTGCAGTATCAATGGAACAGCAATCGTATTAAGTACTATCTTCCTCCGTAAAGCAGATTAATTCTTAGTGTCTTAGTGTCTTAGTTTTTAAATTTAAACACTAAGACACTAAGAATTCTAATTACTAATTACTAATTTCAAATTCCTAATTACTCTTTTGCAAATTATCTCACCAAAGAGACATGCCCGATAAACGAGTGCAGCTTTCCTGCAGTATCATGCACTTGGATTTTATAAACATAAACATCGGCCTGGCAAGGGTGCCCATCTCCTTCGTAAGTTCCATCCCAAGGTTTTTCATGATCGGTTGAGTGATAGATATTCAAGCCCCAGCGATCGAGGATATAAAGATTGAAATCTTTCCAGCCAATTCCATATGCGTTGAAAGCATCATTTACATTGTCGAAGTTTGGCGTAAACGCATTCGGAATGTAAATAGTGAAATCGTCGTCGATCCGAACCGTTCCTACGATTGTGTCAACGCAACCATTTGATGTAGTAGTGATCAGAGTAACCTGGTAATATCCTGTGTCGGTGTAAGAATGTGCGGGATTTATATCTGTACTGAATTGACTACCGTCTCCAAAATCCCATACGTACGTATCCCCATTGATGCTATTGTTTGAAAACGAAATATCCGGACCTAAAATAGTTGCATTCGGAGGTGTCGCAGTAAATGCGGCAATCGGATTTTCATAAACATTGATCATATTGATAATGGTTTGTGAATCGCCGCAACCTTCGGCTGTGATGACACCCATTTCTACGGTGTAAATGCCCGGTTCCGTATAAGTGTGAACAGGGTTTTCTGTATCGGAAATTCCATTGTCGCCAAAATCCCACAGATAAGTTGAGCCCGGAGTAGTAGTTGACATATTGTTGAAGCTAACTGTAACCGGTGCACAACCATTCATACTCAGTGGCCCGAAATGAGCAACCGGCATTGGGTTCACAGTAATATCGACTTGCGTTGATGCCTGAGGTGTTCCGCAGCCATCGGTGACTGTAACACTCAATGTAGAGCTTGCAGAAGGTAGCAGTGCTTGATCGGGAGTGAGGATTCCATTGCTCCAGGTGTAAGTGTAGTTACCATCACCGCCTTGTGCTAATGAGCTTAAGTTAACAGCATCGCCGGCACAAATTACAAATGGACCATTTGCAATAATGCTTAACGGAGGATTAACCGTTACCGGTACTGATTGATTGCCTGCAGAGCATCCGTTTGCATCGGTTACGCTGACGGAATAGATAGTACTTGTAACCGGATTAACCGTTTGTGATGAATCAGAAATTCCATTCGACCAATTATAGGTATAAGGAGAGATACCACCACTCACATTAGCTTCGAGTAAAGTGGATTGTCCGATACAAAGCGTAGAAGCCGGTGATACAATCATAGTAAGTGCAGCTGGTTCATCGATGACGACATTGTCGATCGATGCACAACCATTTGCGTCTGTAACCGTGATAGAATAATTGCCTCCGGAGAGATTGGAAGCCGTTGAAGCATTTCCTCCCGATGGCGACCATGCGTAAGTATAAGGAGGAGTTCCTCCGGATTGAGTCACGCTTGCCATTCCGTTAGCAGCTCCGTTGCAGTTCACGTCAGTTGAAACAATTGACAGTGCGATTGGAGTGGCAGAGTTTACAGGGATCTGTGCGCTTTCTACACAACCATTTGCATCGGTAACAGTGACAGAATAATTTCCAATCGGTAAATTGTAGAGTTGCGGGTTGACTTGGCTCAGACCGGCCCAAACAAATGAGTAAGGTGATTGACCGCCTGATACAGACAAACTGATTGTTCCATCTGCTCCTCCGTTACATGAAGCAGGAGTAGAGCTTCCAAGAACTACCAGAGGATTGGGTTCAGAAATTAAAACGTTCACTGAAGTGGCACATCCTGTTCCGTCAGTAACGGTGACTATGTAAGTTCCTGCTTCGAGTCCGCCGGCAGAGTTTGTATTTCCACCTGAAGGAGACCAACTGTATGTCAATGGAAGAGTTCCACCTGTTGCTGATATCGTAGCCGAGCCATTTGCTCCGCCGTTACAGGAAACATTCGTACTGTTTTGCAACATAGCCGTTGCTCCGCCAATTGAGCTGACAGAAATAGTTTGCGACGATGAACAGCCTGTAGCATCGGTCACAACAACCGTGTAGCTTCCTGATCCAATGTTTGAAAGAGTATTTGTATTAGCGCCCGTTTGTCCGATCCAATTATACGTTAATCCACCCGTTCCACCTGACGCAGCAACTGAAGCAGATCCGTTAGTTGCTCCGCATGTAGCCGAAACTGTTGCAGGAAGAAGCGTGATAGCAGGAGGTTCGGTGATCGTAACATTGACTACACTTTGGCAGTTATTGGCGTCGGAAACAGTTACGTTATAATTTCCGGCTGAAAGTCCGGTTGCAGAAGTTGTATTTCCGCCGGAAGGAGACCAGTTATAAGTAAATGGTGCTGTACCATTGCTTACGTTAATTGCGGCACTTCCGTCGCTTCCGCCATTACAACTAACATTAGAAGAAGCGGCAAGAGTAACAGTTGGTCCTCCGATGTTATTGACCTGTGTAGTGCCACTTTGTGTACAACCATTTGCATCTGTAATTGTGGCGGTATAGACTCCGGCACCTAATCCGTTTGCAAAAGAGGTGTTTCCTCCAATTGGAGACCAAGAGTAACCATATGGACCGGTTCCACCTGCAGCGACAACAGTTGCACTTCCTGTTGCGACACCACAGCTTGAAGGAGTATTTGAGAAATTGAGATTAATTGCTGTAGGTTGATTCACTGTTGTGCTCTGAGAGGAGGTACATCCAGTCGCATCAGTAACGATAACCGAATAATTTCCTGAACCGAGACCTGCAGCTGTACTTCCGCTTGTTCCTCCCGGAGTCCAGGAGTACGTGTACGGACTCGTTCCGCCGGATGGAGTAGCTGATGCCGAGCCGTTCGAGCTTCCGAAGCAGCTTGCACTAACCGTGCTGATTGTTACACCAACAGCTGTTGGTTGAGTAATATTTACATTGCTTGTAGAAACGCAATTGTTTGCATCAGTCACGCTGATCGAATAGTTGCCGGCAGAGAGATTTGTGGCTGTTATAGCAGAACCACCTGAAGGAGACCATACACACTCGCACTGCCATTTGATCCGCCGAAACAAGAGACTTGATTAACAACGTTTGCAGCAATAGTCGGACCACCTGTATTAGAAACGCTGGCAGAAGCAGAAGCTGTACAGCCTGCAGCATCAGTGACGGTTACTACATAATTGCCTGCAAGTAAATTGGAAGCAGCATTTGCATTCCCACCACTTGGTGACCATGAATAAGTAAATCCGCCACTGCCACCGGATGCAATTACAGAAGCACTTCCATTTGCAGCGCCACATGTTGCAGCAGTTGCCGATGGAGTGAGATTGATCGCAGGCGGTTGTGTGATTGTAGCGCTAGTGCTGGCTGTGCAACCATTTGCATCAGTAACGGTAGCCGTATATGATCCTGCAGCAAGAGAAGATGCTGTCGTAGCATTACCGCCTGAAGGTGTCCATGCATAGGAATAATTTACAGTCCCACCTGAAGAGAGAATTGTCGCGCTGCCATTGGAGCCGCCATTGCAACTAACATTTGTGGACGACTGAAGAGAGAGATTCAATGCAGCAGGTTGAGAAATGATGGCAGCTGATGTTGTTGTACAACCATTGGCATCCGTTATTGTTACCGTATAATTTCCGGCAGAAAGATTTAATGCACTCGGATTATTGCCTCCTGTCGGTGACCATGCATAAGTGTATGCAACCGTTCCTCCGTTAGCGGCTACTGTAGCTGAACCGTCGGAGAGTCCGTTACAAGTCACATTGGTGCTGTTAAGAATATTTGAAGCAAGAGCAGTTGGTTGAGAAATGAGTGCTGTGGTAGTTGTTGTACAACCATTTGCATCAGTTAATGTAATTGTATAGGTCCCGGCTGAAAGACCTGTCGCAGAAGATGCACTTCCTCCGGAAGGCGACCAAGCATAAGAGTAGTTTGGTGTACCGCCGCCTGCTAAAACTGAAGCTGTTCCATCCGATCCACCGGCGCAACTTACATTAGTAGTTGCGGATAATGAAAGACCGACAGCAGAAGGTTCTGTTACAGTTGCGCTGGCTGAAGTTGTACAACCACTTGCATCGGTAACGGTAACATCATAACTGCCTGCAGTTAGATTGGAAGCCGTACTCCCGGAGCCACCTGAAGGAGACCAGGAATAAGTAAATGCACCGGTTCCGCCGCTTGCAGAAGTTGAAACACTTCCGGTACTTCCTCCGAAGCAAAGTACCGGGCTTGGAGTTGTACTTGCAGTAACAGCAGGTGGTTCTGTAATTGTTGAGCTGGTAGTTGTCGTGCAGCCATTAGCATCGGTTATAGTTGCTGTATATGTACCCGGCGAAAGTCCTGAAATATTTGTTGTAATTCCACCGCCCGGAGCCCAAGCATAAGAATAAGCAGCCACACCGCCTGAAGCTGTGATATCGATACTTCCATCGTTTGATCCGAAACATGTGCTGTTCGTCGATGCCGTGACAGAAGAGATAAGTTGTGTCGGTTCAATAATTGTTGCCTGTGTAGTGGTTGTACAACCGTTTGCATCTGTAACGGTAACTGTATATGTACCGGCAGCTAATCCTGTTGCTGTAGTTGCACTTCCACCGCTAGGCGACCATGAATAAGAAAGTGGGGCAGAGCCACCGCTAACGGAAATGTCGGCTGTTCCGTTTGCTCCGCCGAAACAAGTAACGTCCGTAGTCGCAGAAAGCGTCGAGCTTGGTCCGGGTAAGTCGGCAACGTTGACAGTTGAACTGGCCGTACAATTATTAGCGTCTGTTATGGTAACTGTGTAATTTCCTGCGGCAAGATTTGCAGCACCTGCACCATTTCCACCTGAAGGTGTCCAGTTATAGGTGTAAACAACAGTTCCTCCTCCGGCAACTGCTGTTGCAGAGCCGGTGGACTGACCGCAGATTGAAGGTGTTGAACTTGTCTGTACTGTAAGAAGGGCAGGCTCACTGATAGTTGCGCTGGATGTCATAGTACATCCTGATGCATCTGTAACGGTAACTGTATATGTACCTGCAGTTAATCCGGTAGCCGATGCGGCAGAACCTCCCGAAGGTGTCCAGTCATAAGTAAGTGTTCCTGTTCCACCGTTTGCCACAACGCTTGCACTTCCGGTAGCATTACCGTTACAATCGATTGGCGTCGGAGTTGCAGTAGCAACAATAGCCGGAGGCTCGGAAATCGATACCGTTGTTGATGCCGTACAACCTACCGCATCTGTAACTGTCACTGTATAGCTTCCGGCGGCTAGTCCTGTTGCTGTTGCAGCTGAACCACCGGATGGCGTCCAATCGTACGAATAATTTGGAGTTCCGCTACTAGCTGATACACTTGCACTGCCATCTGCAATACCATTGCATGAAGCATCAGTTGTTGCAGTAATGCTTGCAGTGACAGAAGGTGGGATGCCAATAGTGGAAGACGCAGAGGATGAACATCCGGCGCGTCAGTAACTGTACAGACATATACGTCCGGCGGCAAATTCGATGCTGTGGCCGCATTTCCACCCGATGGTGACCATGCATATGTGTATGGACCTGTACCACCAATAACTGAAATCGAAATTGAGCCAAGAGGTGACTGACATGAGGCATTCGTGGTGCCGGAAACATATGCCACGGGTGCAGAAGGCGCAGCAAGTGTAGTGCCTACGGAGTTCGAACATCCCTGACTATCGGTAATTGTAACGGTGTAATTTCCGCCACCAAGACCGGATGCTGATGAACCATTTCCACCTGAAGGCGACCACGAATAGGTATAGGGGCCCGTACCTCCCGCAGCGACCACTGATGCAGCTCCGTTGTTAGAACCGCATGAAGGATTAGTTGGAGTAATAACACCCGTTACCTGAGTGGGTTGACTGATAGTTGCACTTGCTGTATTTGTACATCCATGCGAGTCGGTGACAGTTACTGTATAGGTTCCTGCAGCGAGATTATTTGCTGTTGCACCGCTACCACCGGAAGGTGACCATTGATACGTGTATGCCGGAGTTCCACCTGACGGAGTTACCGAGGCTGAGCCGGTTCCGCCAAAACAAGGAATATTAGTTGCACTTGCTGTCGCATCAACACTATTCACGGTAATACAATACGATAATGTTTGTGAACCCGGATAAGGACATGCATTGTCGAGAACCTGCACGGTAAAGCAATGTGGATTCGGTCCGGCATCTGCCAATGTAGGAGTCCAGCAAAACTGCGCACTGTCGCGCTTTGTGCCTACAGGTGTAAATGTCGCACCGGTGATTCCGCTATTCCAAGTTAGAAAAGTAGAATCAGGACTATTCGTGTCATTTGACTTGACCCAAAAACAAAGTTGTTGTCCTGCGCAAACGGTGGCATCAAAACTACCGCCACCATTTATTCCACTTAATGTCGGTACAATGTTATTGCATGAGTTTACTGTTAATTGGATGTCTCGCTCAACGGTTCCGATATAGACACCATTTCGATATTCATCTACCAATACAGCAAACACTGTTACTTGTGTACCATTTGGCGTCACACAAAAATCGCCTGTCGCAGGATCGAAATTTATGCTGACGTTTGAATACAAAGGATTGTCGTATGAAAGTCCACCTAAATAGGTGACTGGAACAATTTGAGTTAACGTCGGATCCAAAGTAAGCGGCGGGTAAAGCGAATAGACCAAGGAATCTCCTTCGGCATCGAACGCGCCTTGATTGAAGCAGAAAGCTTGACCATCACATGCAAATGGCACCGGGTCGTTGGTGAAAATCGGAGAGTCGTTGCAAATGCCGTTAGTATTGTTCAACTGACTCCAGATGATCTGATCCTGCAGATCAGGATCAAGAATGTTTGTGATGGCCGCATTTCGGCAACATTCATCATGGTAAAAAGTCCAGTCGTTACATTCAACGGGAAGAGTGACAATGCCGGTATAAGTATAAGCTTCAATACCTGTATAGGTACCACCATTACACGTTGTCGTTGCGGTCGGACAAACAGAATTGATTTGTACCGGCGGGTTTGCCAGATTCAACATAACGAAATCGAATCCCGGAGTACAAGAGGAATAATAATCGATTTCAATGGAATTTAATGGCAGGATTCCTGAGCAGTCCCTGAAAAGGGTGAAGGTTAATTCATACTGACCGTTTCCCAAACAATGGTAGGTGAGATTACCTCCCATGGAGTGAGAGGCAAATAGTCGGCCCGATAATAAAAGAAATAGTACAATCGTAGAAAGTAGAATTCTTCTCATCAGTGGTTGTTTTGGTCTTTGATGGCAGGTGCTTATTTTTCGAGTTATTTTCTTGCAGTCGGTCGAATTTTGGGAGAAACCCTTTTGACTACAAAAATTTATTGACTGGTAAAATTGGAATACGAATAACAGAAGCAGGAAGTGTCCTTTTAAGAACACCGTACTTGCTCCGATCATTCTGGGTTAGAAAGGCGAAGTTGATTTCATTGCGGAATTTCTGTGACTGGATCCGGAATGATTAAACTCCATCAATTTTCTTCGTGTAAGTATCAAATAAATACTGTTTTTTTTCTGAAGAATTCAGCATATTATTTTAAATTTATTAGAAAAACAAAACTTTTTTCTCATTTGAGGTTTTTCCTCATTTTGTTGAGCTGAAAAAATGAAATTCCCGAAAGTAAACCCATATTAATCAAAAAGAAGGCGGGCAAAGAGTGCTTTGCCCGCCAAGATATTTGACATTTTACATTGAAGCGAGAGAAGTTGGAAAGAACTTAACTCGTGAGAAGTTTGTAAGTCCGGACTTTATCTAACCAAAGACACGTGACCAATAAATGAATGCAGTTTTCCTTGTGTATCGTGAACCTGTATTTATATACATAAACGTCCGCTTGGCAAGGTTTTCCATTTGATTCGTAAGTGCCATCCCATGGATGTGCCGGATCTGAAGAGTGATAGATATTAAGTCCCCATCGATCAAGGATATACAGATTATAGTCTCTCCAGCCAATTCCGTATGCATTGAAATCGTCGTTTGCATGATCGGCATTTGGAGTAAATGCATTTGGAATAAAGATGGTGAAATCTTCTATTACCCTGACAATTCCGAATGTAGTATCAACGCAACCGTTTATGCTGGTTGTGATCAGCATGACATTATAATATCCTGTGTCGGAATACTCATGCGAAGGACTGATGCCGGAGAAGGCAGGACTGCCATCACCGAAATTCCATTCGTAGTATTCTCCGTTCGTGCTGCTGTTGTTAAAGTAAACAGTATTGTCCATCAATGTAACTTCCTCCGGAGTAGAGGTGAATGATGCTGTAGGATTAGCATACACTTCAACTAAATTAATGGAAGTCTGAGAGTCGCCACAACCTCCGGGAGCAGTAACCGCAAGGTCAACGGTATAGATTCCCGGCTCTGTGTACGTATGAGATGGGTTTTGAGAATCGGATGTTCCAGAGTCTCCAAATTGCCATGCATAAGTTGAACCTGCCGGGGCAGTAGATTGATCAATGAAATTAACCGTTACCGGAGCGCAGCCATGAGCAACATATGGGCCGAAGGCAGCCTGTGGAGCAGGGTTTACTGAAATCACTACTGATGCATCCGCAGCCGGTGAGCCGCAGCCATCGTTTACGGTTACGGTGTAATTTGTTGTTCCTGTCGGAGTCACAGTTTGATTAGATCCGGTGATACCGTTGCTCCATGAATAAGTGTAGTTGCCATCGCCTCCTTGTGCAAGAGCAGACAAGTTTGCGTCACTGCCTTCGCAGATGTTGATAGGTTCGTTTGCAACGATGCTTAACGGAGGATTAAGATTTACCGTTACTGCTTGATTTCCGCCGGAGCAACCGTTTGCATCGGTAACACTAACGGTATAAGTTGTCGGTGATGCAGGAGTAACAGATTGTGTTGCCGTAGTTGCACCATTCGACCATTGATAAGAATAAGGTTGAGTACCACCTGTGACCGTTGCTTCGAGTAAAGCACTTTGCCCGATACACATTCCAACAGCAGGAGAAGTAGAAAGAATTACCTGATCCGGCTCATCGATGGTGATATTGTCAATCGAAGCGCAACCGTTTGCGTCAGTCACGAGGATTGAATAAGCACCGCCTGCTAAATTAGCTGCCGAAGCTGCATTTCCTCCTGAAGGTGTCCATGCAAAAGTATATGGCGGAGTTCCGCCTTGAGGACTAACTAAAGCGCTACCATTATTGGCACCGTAGCATGTAACATCAATTGCAACAGTGTTCAGTGCAATTGGAGTAGAAGAGTTGATTGTTGCCACGCTGTTTTCAGCATCCCGTTTGCATCGGTAACAATCACTGTATAATTGCCGATTCCAAGACCTGTTACCTGAGCTGTTGTCTGCGAAAGACCTTGCAATGAATAAGTATATGGTGCTTGTCCGCCTGATGCTACAACGCTAACGCTTCCATCGGTTCCGCCATTACAAGAAGCAGGAGTGGAGCCTGTTTGTAAATTGATTGCCGACGGTTCACCGATGAGTACGTTAACCGTCGTTGAGCAACCTGAGGCATCCGTAACTGTTACAACATATGTGTCGGCCTGTAGTCCGCTAGCTGAAGCCGCATTACCGCCTGAAGGAGACCAGCTATAAGTGAAAGGAGCTGTACCGCCGGTAGCAGAAATTATGGCAGATCCATTGTTGCCGCCATTACAACTTACATCAGTTGAGTTTTGCAACATTGCATTCGCGCCACCCGTAGATCCAACAGTAACGCTTGTGTTTTGTGTACAGCCTGCGCCATCAGTAACGATGACAGAATAATTTCCGGCTAAAAGATTTGCAGCTGAATTTCCTGTTGCGCCTGATATTCCGCTCCATGCATAGGTGTAATTACTTGTACCACCTGATACGGTAATTGAAGCCGTACCATTGCTGCTTCCACAGGTAGCAGGAGTAGAGCTTGTCTGAATCGTCATTCCTGCAGGCTCTGTAATTGTTACGTTGAATAAGCTTTGACAGCCATTTGCGTCAGCAACTACAACGGAATAATTACCGGCAGACAAACTTGTCGCCGAAGCAGCAGAACCGCCATATGGTGACCAGTTGTATGTGTAAGGCGAAGTTCCACCATTAGCGCTTACTGTTGCGCTTCCGTTTGATCCTCCGTTACAAGAAACATTCGTAGAATTAGACAATGCAACCGTTGGTCCTCCGGTATTACTGATCAATGTAGATGCACTTGCAGTACAGCCTCCGGCATCAGTGATGGTAACGACATAAGCACCGGCGGCGAGATTATTTGCTGTTGCATTTGAGCCGCCCGAAGGTGTCCAAGAATATGAGTATGGTGCTGTTCCACCCGTTGGTATAGCATTGGCACTTCCATTCGATGATCCACAGCTTGACGGAGTATTTGTTGTAGCGATCGTCATGGCCGGAGCTTGTCCGACAACTGTTGCGACAGATGTTGTACATCCGTTGGCATCCGTAATTGTTACTGAATAATTTCCGGCCGCTAAATTAGTAGCAGTGTTATTAGTTCCACCTGAAGGCAACCATGAATAAGTAAAGCTTCCGCTTCCTCCATTAACGCTGACTGTAGCAGTTCCTGTTGCACTTCCGAAGCAAGCAGCAGGAGTAGACGATATACTTGTGTTTAAAGGAGTCGGTTGAGTCACGGACGCTGAAGCAGATAATGTGCAATTATTTGCATCAGTCACAGTCACGGCATAATTACCTGCAATGAGTCCGGTAGCGTGAATGGTATTTATTGTGCCCGGATTCCATTCGTAATTGTATGGAGAAATTCCACCGGCTGCCTGAGCAGTTGCTGTTCCATCGGCGTAGCCTGCACAACTTACCGGAGTGGAGCTCGCTTGAACTGCAAGTGCAGTTGGTTGAGTAATATTGACATTGCTGACAGAAATACAACCATTCGCATCAACCACATTTACGGAGTAATTGCCCGCAATTAAATTTGTTGCATTGATACCTGATCCGCCGCTTGGACTCCATTGATAAGTGTAAGGAGCAGTTCCTGAAGAAACAGAAACGGAAGCACTACCGTTATTTCCTCCGAAGCAGGAAACGTTTGATACAACTGAAGCAGTAATTGTCGGCCCGCCTGTATTAGAAACGCTGGCAGCCATAGATGATGTACATCCGTTTGCATCGGTAACTAAAACAGAATATGATCCGGCTGAAAGATTGGAAGCATTTGCCGAAGAGCCACCGGAAGGTTGCCAGTTGTACGTAAAGCTTCCGGCACCACCCGAAGCAGCTACACTTGCTGATCCGTTTGCGCTGCCACAGCTGGCTGGAGTTGTTGAAGTAGAAAGGCTGATCGCAGCAGGTTCGGTAACGATTGCACTTGATGTAACTGTACAACCATGAGCATCGGTAACGGTCACTGTATATGTTCCTGCCGCTAATGAGCTAGCCGTTGCATTTGTTCCTCCACTTGGGAACCAGTTGTAAGAATACGCTGATGTGCCACCTGACGTAGTTACCAGTATTGAACCGTTTGCAGAACCATTACAAGAAGCAGCAGTTGGAGTTGTAATAGCAGTTAAAGCTGCTGGTTGCGCTACAGTTGTTGAAGCTGTCATCGTACATCCGCCTGCATCGGTAACTGTTACGGTGTAATTTCCTGCAGTAAGACCGGTTGGTGCAGAAGTAGTTGCATTTCCGGGTAGCCAGTTATAAGTATAAGTCGGACTTCCTCCCGATACACTAGTTGAAGCACTTCCATTATTTCCGCCAAAACAATTTACCGGATTTGAACTTGCCTGTACGCTCATTGCAGCAGGCTGGGTGAGTGTAATAGTGTTTGAGGAAGAACAGCCGTTGACATCGCTGACAGAAACGGTATAAGTTCCTGCACCTAGATTTGTTGCTGTTGCAGCACTTCCTCCTGATGGCGACCAGCTATATGTAAACGGACCGGTTCCGTTTGAAACCGAAACTGTGGCAGAACCGGTAGAAGCGCCAAAGCAACTGATAGGAGTTACGATAGATGCCGTCACTGTCGGTCCTCCGAAGCTGGTAACATTCGCAGCAGCAGTTGAAGAGCATCCGTTAGCATCACTAACGGTAACTGTATATGAACCTGCGCTCAGGTTAGAAGCAGTTGCCGTATTACCGCCTGATGGTGACCAGTTGTACGTGAAAGGACCTGTTCCGCCGGTAAGATTGGCTGTGGCAGATCCGTTAGCTGCTCCGCATGTTGCAGAGGTTGTGCTGGTTGATAAAGTAAAGGTTGTTGGTTGTGTAACAGTTGTTGACAATGACGTCGTACAGCCGTTTGCATCTGTAATAGTAACTGTATAATTTCCTGCAGACAATCCTGTCGCTACGTTACTGCTTCCACCTGAAGGTGACCATGAATAGGAGAATGACCCCGAACCGCCATTCACGTTTACTGTTGCAGTTCCGGAAGGGCTACCTGAGCGTTAGATGGCGTGGAAGATATTGAAGTTACTAAAGGAGTAGGCTGAGAAATAGTCGTTGCCGTATTTTGAGTACAGCCGTTGGCATCTGTTACAGTAACTGTATAATTTCCTGCTGTGAGATTGCTTGCATTTGCAGTATTTGCGCCACCAGGAGACCATGAATAGGAGTAAGGTCCGACGCCACCTGCCACCTGCACTGACGCGCTGCCGTTTGCATAACCTGCACAAGTTGCATCCGTACTCGATGCTTGCAGTGAAAGTATCGAAGGTTCAGTGATTGTTACATTGCTGCTCGAAATACAACCGTTTGCATCAATAACGGTGACAGAATAATTTCCTGCAGGCAGATTACTTGCATTTGTTCCTGTTCCGCCTGAAGGTGACCATTGATAATTAAAAGGTCCGGTACCGCTGGAAACAGCTACGCTTGCATTTCCGTTTGATCCGCCATTGCATGATACATTATTGACAACCGAAGCAATGATAGTTGGACCGCCTGTATTTGAAACGTTAGCAGCTGCCGAACTTGTACAGCCATTCGCATCTGTAACCTGTACTGAATATGATCCTGCAGCAAGGCCACTGGCATTCATACCTGTGCCGCCTGCCGGAGTCCAAGCATATGAGTAAGGGCTTGCTCCGCCCGAAACTGTAACACCCGCTGTTCCATTTGCGGAACCGCAAGTAGCCGGAGAAGAAGAAGTGACTAAGTTGATAGCAGCAGGTTGATTAACCGTTGTGCTTGCTGAATGTGTACAGCCATTTGCGTCAGTCACAGTGACTGAATAATTTCCTGCCGACAAATTCAATGCAATTGCTCCGGCACCACCTGAAGGGAACCAATTGTAAGTATAGCCCGGCGTTCCTCCGCTTGCTGTCACTTGTGCGGAACCGTCTGAAGAACCATTACAATGTGCAGCCGCAGGGCTGACAGTTGCACTAATTGCAGCAGGTTGTGATACTGTTGTTGCAGCAGTAGTAGTACAACCATTTGCATCTGTTACTGTCACAGTATAATTTCCGGCAGCAAGTCCCGATGGATTCATCGATGTTGAATTGCCCGGCATCCAGTTGTATGAGTAATTTGGAGAACCTCCGGCAACATTCACACCGGCAGAACCATCTGCCGATCCATTACAAGAAGCGGAATTAGAAGTAGCCTGCGCAGTAATCGCAATCGGCTCAGACACGGTTGCACTTGCAACCGATGTACGTGCATCTGTTACGGAAACAGAATAAGTACCGGCAGATAAGTTTGAAGCTGTTGCAGCATTTCCACCTGTAGGAGCCCAGGCATATGTGAAAGGACCTGTACCATTCGACGCTGTAGCTGCAGCTGAACCATTTGATCCGCCAAAGCAGGATACATCAGCGTTTGTAACTGCGCTTACTGTAGGCCCGCCAAGACTGGAAACGCTCGCTGTTGCCGTAGATGTACAACTGTGAGCATCGCTAACGGTAACTGTATATGCACCGGCACCGATATTGGATGCTGTTCCGGCTGTTCCGCCTGAAGGAGACCAGCTGTAAGTATAAGGTGAAGCACCGCCGGCTGCAGTGACACTGGCCGATCCGTTGAGTGATCCGCATGTTGCTGGGCTGGTAGTAGAAGTAAGATTAATGGCAGTTGGTTCTGTTACAGCTACTGTTGATGAAGTAGTGCAACCATTGGCATCGGTTACAGTCACAGTATAGCTTCCGGCCGATAAATTTGATTCGTTCGCTGCGGCACCGCCGGACGGGAACCATGAATACGTAAATGTCGGTGTACCTCCCGAAGCTGTTACAGCGGCACTTCCGCTTGCAGCTCCGTTACATAGAGCAGGTACAGAACTTGTGCTGGCACTAAGCACAGGCGGTTGACCGACCGTTGCGTTTGCTGTTGTTGTACAACCATTCGCATCGGTAACTGTTACGGTATAGGATCCTGCCGTTAATCCA
The DNA here is from genome assembly GCA_016721305.1 of Bacteroidota bacterium. Lineage (GTDB taxonomy): Bacteria > Bacteroidota > Bacteroidia > AKYH767-A > 2013-40CM-41-45 > JADKIH01. Next base: position 199,568 of record JADKIH010000002.1, on the reverse strand, counting down.
CCAGGGTTAGCAACGATAGCATTTCCCGGCATCCATAAATAGGAGTATCCCGGACTACCACCTGCCACATTCACCGAAACGGATCCGTTTGCAGAACCATTACAAGAAGTATTGTTTGAGCTTGCCTGTGCAGCAAGAGCTGTTGGTTCAGTTACTGCAATATTTGCAACTGAAGTACAACCATTCACATCTGTGATGGCGACTGAATAATTACCTGCTGAAAGATTTGTTGCTGTTGCAGCAGTTCCACCTGAAGGAGACCATGAATAGGAGTAAGGACCGTTTCCACTGGCAACGGTCGCAAGTGCAGTGCCATTTGTACCTCCATTGCAACTTACGTTAGCGGTAACAGAGGCTCCAACCGCCGGACCGCCCAAATTTGAAACCGTCGCAGTTATCGATGAAGTACATCCGTTAGCATCTGTTACAGTTGCAGTATAAGGACCTGCACCTAATCCTGATGCTGTCGATCCGCTTCCTCCCGAAGGAGACCATGAATAAGTAAAGGCTCCTGCACCGCCGGAAGCATTCACTGTAACCGAACCGTTATTCGATCCGCAAGTTGCAGGAGTAGTTGATGATCCTAAAGTGATTGGAGTTGGTTCGGTAACTGCAATTGACGTTGAAGCCGAACATCCGTTGGCATCTGTTACGGTAACTGAGTATGAACCTGCACTCAATCCGGTCGCAGAAGCAGCGCTACCGCCACTAGGGAACCATGTGTATGAATAATTCGGTGTTCCACCTGCAGGTGTTACCTGAGCACTTCCATTTGCTGCTCCATTACACAGAGCAGGGGAAGAATTGATTGAAGTTGTAAGAAGAGTAGGTTGTGTGATGGTAGCACTTGTAGTGATTGTGCAGCCATTTGCATCCGTAACCGTAACACTGTAACTGCCTGCTGTTAATCCGGTAGGATTTGAAACAATTGCACCGCCGGGTGTCCAAGCATAAGAATAGTTAGGACTACCACCACCGGCAGAGACACTTACTGAACCATCGGCTGCACCGTTGCAAGTTGCCGGATTTGCATTTGCTGTTGCTGTTAAAACCGGTGGTTGTGCAATAGTGATTGCAGATGTTGCTGTACAACCGTTTGCGTCTGTTACTGTCACGGTATAACTACCGGCAGCAAGATTCGAAGCATTTGCTCCTGTACCGCCTGATGGTGACCATGAGTAAGTAAATGGTCCGTTACCACCAAGAAACGTCTGTCAAAGTTGTTGCTGAAATTATCGGCGAAGCAAGATTGGCTACTGTTGCCGATGCTGTATTCGTACAACCATTAGCATCAGTAACTGTCACTGTATATGTTCCCGGAGCAAGTCCTGATGCAGCATTTGCAGATCCGCCCGAAGGTGACCATGCATATGAATAAACTACCGTTCCGCCACCTGCTACCACTGAAGCATTGCCATTTGAATTTCCGCAAGTAGCAGGAGTTGAACTGGCCGTTGCCGTGAGTGGAGTAGGTTGAGTAATTGTTGTTGCAGCTGTTGTCGTACATCCGTTCGCATCAGTTACAGTTGCAGTATATGTTCCTGCCGTAAGATTGCTTGCTGTCGTCGCTGTTCCTGTCAAACCTGAGGGTAAGTTACTGTTCCGCCCGTCGCAGTGATACTTGCGCTTCCGTCGGCACCTCCGTTACAATTCACGTTTGTACTTGATTGAATCGCGAGAGTAAGGATTGTTGGCTGACTGATAATTACAGTTGCTGTTGTTGTACAACCGTTAGCATCTGTTGAAGTTACGGTATAGCTACCTGCAGCAAGAGAAGATGCACCTGCATTTGTTCCTCCCGAAGGCGTCCAGCTATAAGTGTAAGCTGCTGTACCTCCCGACGTCGTTGAAGCTCCTTGCACTTCCATCGGACAAGCCGTTACAACTTACATTAGTAGAAGTGACAATACTCGATATTAGTTGAGTTGGTTGAGTAATCGTAGCTGTAGTTGTATTTGTACAACCATTGGCATCAGTGACAGTAACAGAATAACTTCCTGCCGCAAGTCCGGTTGCCGTAGCTGCACTTCCGCCGGAAGGCGTCCATGCATAAGTATAGTTAGGTGTACCACCCGAAGCTGCTGCAGTTGCCGTACCATTTGCATTTCCAAAACAGCTCACATTTGTTGAGGCTGATAAGCTAGCGGTAACAGGAGTCGGTTCTGTTACGGCAGCACTCGCTGTCGAAGTACATCCGTTAACATCGGTGACCGTCACAGAATAATTTCCTGCGCTGAGCCCGGTGGCAGTTGCTGCGCTACCTCCTGAAGGTGTCCAGGAATAGGTATATCCTGCTGTTCCACCACCTGCTGTTGCCGTTGCGCTTCCTGTAGCTCCGCCATTGCAAAGTGCAGGGAGAGTAGTGACACTGGCAGTTACCGGTTGTGGTTCAGTAATAACTGCAGTAGTTGTTACAGTACAACCATTAGCATCGGTAACAGTAGCTGTATATGAACCTGCAGCTAATCCCGTAGCAGAAGTACCTGTTCCGCCCGATGGAGTCCAGTTATAAGTATATGTAGCAGTTCCACCACCTGCCGTTACTTGTGCGCTTCCGTTAGTACCTGCAGCACAAAGAACATTCGTTGTGGATTGAATTGTAGCTGTGAGTAAGGCAGGCTCTGTAATCGTTGCCGTCGTTGTCGCCGTGCAACCGTTTGCATCAGTTGCGGTAACAGTATATGTTCCTGCAGCAAGTCCGCTTGCAGATGCATTTGTTCCTCCAGAAGGTGTCCAGCTATAAGTATAGGCTGCCGTACCGCCACTTGCGCCAACTGTTGCGGCACCATTTGCAAGGCCGTTACAACTAACATTTGTTGTACTAACCAAAGCATTAACTACGGGTGTAGGTTCAGTGATGGCTGTCGTTGTAGTTGCAGTACATCCGTTTGCATCTGTAATTGTTACTGAAAAATTTCCTGCAGCAAGACCTGTTGCCGTTGCACCTGTACCACCCGAAGGTGTCCATGCGTAAGTAAAGGCAGGACTTCCACCTGATGCACTAACTGTAGCACTTCCGTTTGCAGCTCCGGCACAATTAACATTTGTTGTCGAAGCGATAGAAGCTGTCATTGCCGCCGGCTGAGTTACTGTTACTGCAGCAGTTGCAGTACAACCATTTGCGTCAGTCATCGTCACCGAGTAATTTCCGGCAGCTAAATTTGTAGCCGTTGAACCTGATCCGCCTGATGGAGTCCATGCAAAGTGATTGGATTCGTTCCGCCGGATGCAGAAACTGATGCGCTTCCGGTGCTACCACCATTACAGATAACAGGGGTACTGTTTGTAGTTGCGGTTATCGGAAGAGGTTCTGTTATTGTTGTCGTTGCTGTAATTGTGCAACCATTAGCGTCAGTAACGGTGGCTGTATAGGAACCGGGTCCGAGATTGCTTGCCGAAGCACCTGTACCTCCTGATGGTGTCCATGAATAGGTGTAGGTTGGACTGCCGCCATTTCCGGCAACAGTTGCAGATCCATTATTAGCCCTGCGCACAAACTGTTAGCTGTGGCTGTGATAGAACTTGTAAGTTGCGTCGGCTGAGTAATGATGGCTTGAGTAGTAGCTGTACATCCGTTTGCATCACTAACGGTAACTGTATAGGTTCCTGCGGCTAATCCGTTTGCAGTAGCTGCTGATCCACCTGAGGGAGCCCAAGAGTAAGTATAAGGTCCTGATCCGCCTGTTCCGCCGGCAGTGGCAGAACCGTTTGCTAATCCAAAGCAAGCAGGATCGGTCGTAGAAGCAATGGTAGCTGTTGGTCCGGGTAAGCTTGGAATAGAAACTGAAGAAGATGCCGTACAACCGTTATCATCCGTTACGGTGACAACATAAGCACCACTCGCAAGATTGCTTGCTGTATCACCACTGCCTCCGGAAGGAGACCAAGAGTAAACGTAAACAGGAGTTCCGCCTGCTGCAATGGCAGATGCAGCTCCTGAATTTTGTCCGCATACAGATGGTAATGTGGCAGTAGTAAGAGATAGTGCTGTAGGCTGAGCGACTGTTACACTGGCTGTGGCTGAACAGCCATTAACATCGTGTACAGTTACAGTATAATTTCCTACGGTTAAATTCGTAGCAGTAGCACCTGTTTGTCCTGAAGGTGACCATGAATAAGTTAAAGTGCCTGTACCGCTCGCTAGTGCAGTCGCAGATCCGGTTGCTCCGCCATTACATGTGGCAGGAGTGGAAGTGGCGCTTGCGGTTACAGGAGGAGGAGATGAAAGGACTGCTGTTGCTGAGGCGGTACAACCTGCTGCATCGGTAACAGTAACGGTATATGTTCCTGCTGTTAGTCCGTTAGCAGTTGCAGAAGTAGCACCTGAAGGCGACCAAGCATATGTGTAATTTGGAAATCCGTTAGCACCGGCAGCTGTGGCACTTCCATTGGCTGCGCCATTACATGCAGGGTTTACAGTTGCAACAATGTTTGCATTGATCACAGGAGGCTGGCCGATAACGGCTGTTGCCGACGAAGAACATCCGGCGGCATCAGTTACAACGCATGTGTAAGACCCGGGTTGCAATCCTGTTGCCGTTGCAGCTGTTCCTCCCGAAGGTGACCAACTGTATGTATATGGTAATGTTCCGCCTGTGACACCCACACCCATATCACCTAGAGGACTTAAACAGGATGCATTCGTAGTTGAAGTAATAAGAGCAGTAGGAGCAGTTGGTGCGGCGAGAGTTGTATTCAAGGATGTAGTACATCCGTGACTATCAGTAATTGTAACTGAATAATTTCCTCCACCGAGATTAGATGCAGTAGTACCGGTACCACCAGAAGGTGACCATGCATATGTGTATGGTCCTGTTCCACCTGCAGCAACAACAGAGGCTGATCCGTTACTTGATCCGCAAGATGGTTGGGTAGCTGAAATAGTTCCTGAAACAGCAGTTGCCGGTTGAGTCAGTGTTACCGATTGTGTTGCATGGCATCCATTCGCATCCGTAATCGTTACTGTGTATGTTCCTGCAGCTAGATTGCTCACTGTTGCCGTTGTACCGACATTCGGTGACCATACGTATGCATATGGATCAACACCGGAAGTAGGACTAACGGAAATTGATCCTGTCGATACTCCAGCGCATTGTAAATTTGTTTGAGACGATGTAATCAAAATCGGATTAATCGTAAAGTTCATGCATGAAGGCGGAGCCACATTACCGCAAAGATCGGTTACTGATGCTGAAGCATTCGTTAAGCATAAAGTATAAGTACCAGCAGTTGTAATTGCAGGACTGATATTTACCGTTACAAAACGATCATACAATCCACCGGCAGCGCAACCGGGCGATGACCAGTTAGAAACTGTATAAGGTCCTCCCGGTCCTGTTAAAGTGAAATCTGCATTTTGAATTGTACTGCACAAAATGTTCTCTGAAAATTCGAAGGTCAGCTGAGTTGCTCCGCAAGGGATGTTGGATGAAATAGCTGATAGGTGGGGAGGGATATTGTCAAATATCGTCGCTGTAGATGCTCCAAAATTGATCTGATACCCATTTTGTGAGGAGCTGAAGTTACTTACGTTTACTACATAAGTTTGTCCTGCTGTTACAGGTACAACTGCATTGTAAGGTGTGCCGGCAGCATTCTGCGAAGTAAGCGTACTTCCTCCTGTAGGTCCTGTAGTTCCTCCGAGTGCAGAAAAGTTACAACTAACGCTCAGTGCTGCATTTGTTGCAATATCTGCGCAACTTGCATTCGTGAGATTGTAGACTGCCCAGTCATAGTCTTCGGTGAAATTATTCGGAGTGATTGTGAAATCTAAATTTCCGTTTGTTTGTACAGTGAAAGTATACCATACGTCATTCAATTCACCTGCGCCAAGACAACTGATACCGCTCGTAATTTCATTCTGAATATTTCCTGTACCTGAATAGGAAACAGTTGTTGAATAAATATTTTGACAAATTGGAATAGCGTTGGGACAGTCCTGATTAGTTGGTGCTAAAGGCGTGGTAGCCGTTGCGCACAGTCCGAATGTTCCGTTAGTAAAATTTCCCCACGGCCAGAATCGAACCCATAGGGTAGAACCCGGAGGACGATTGGAAACTGTCATCGAAGGCATCAAACCATTGGCACTTCCGTCGTCGTTACATGCTAAAAGAGTAAGAGCACTGCATGATGTTCCGCTGTAAACTGCCATTCCTCCATCTGTAATTGCACCGGTGTTAGAGTCAAAAAGTATGGCACCTGAAGCAGGCACGGTCACTGTAAACCAAATATCATTTCCGAAATAATTACCACAACCCGGTGCGGGAACACCTGTTGTGTTGGTTGCATTTGCAGTGGAATAAGTACTGTAATTACATCCGGTTGTCGAAACAGGTAAACTGATAGCTCCGCAAGGATCATCATTTGCCGGTGGAGCTGTTGCACAGATGGAAAACGATCCGTTACCTGTATTTCCGTATGACCAAAACCGAATGAATAAAGTAGAGCCCGGTGTTTGACCGGTCACAGATAATGATGGCATCAGTCCGTTAGCACTGGCATCGTCATCACAAGAAATCAGTGTTAATGCACCGCATGTTCCGCTGTAAATTGCCATTGCACCATCAGTCATTACACCGGTATTCGAGTCAAAGCTAATTGCTCCGCTTGCCGGTACAACTACAGAAAACCATACATCACCTCCGTTATAATTTCCGCATCCCGGAGCAGGTACACCGGCCGTTGCCGTTGGGGCTGCATTGGTGGCGTTTGTATAAGTACAAGTTGCTCCAATGGATAATGGAGTTGCATTACACGGATTGTCATTTGCCGGTTGAGCAAATGCAAGTGTGGAGAGTAAGGTGAAGAAAAGGAGTAGTAGTGTTCCTGATGGGAAACTGACACTTAATCGGAAATGGGATTTTGCAATGTTGGGTTGCGCCATTTTCTTGAGTTCAGATTAGTTCTTAAATATAGTGGGGGGAGAATTCGTATACTCTTCTAGATATTGGATAATGCCTATGTTGAATGAAGCTAAAACATTCTTCACATCTTCAATCATTTTGCCCTTTGGGGCAGTGATTTGAAGGGAAGAGTTTTGTTCGTCAACCACGACTTTAATAAACCCTTTTTGGGTGAAAGCAGCAATAATTAGGGTGGATTTTCCGGCCAAGCTTCCGGTCCCGACTCTTACCTTATAGTATTGGAAGTGTTGAAGAGCGATAGTTTCCTGTGATTTCGCAGCGAAAGGGTAGATCATAGTGACAGTGAATACCGCCAAAAATACAGGCATAAGAAGCCTTTTCAAGCCTGTGGCCCGAAAGAAGTTGATTTTTGTCATCTGCAATGGGAAGTATGGGTCCTTCAATAAATCTTATTTGAGGTAAATTTATGAAAAAGAACCATTTTTCAAAATAATTTTGGCCGACTTATGTTAGGAAAATGCCGATTTTTTCTGACAAAAGCCTTTTTATTATCAAATAATGATAGTAATTTCGTTGTCTAAATATTCATCCCATCATGAAAGTAACTGTCGTAGGCGCCGGAAACGTAGGTGCCACTTGTGCTGATGTAATTGCACACAAAGAATTTGTTCACGAAGTAGTTCTGCTCGATATCAAAGAAGGTATTGCCGAAGGTAAATCTCTTGACATGTGGCAAACAGCTCCGATTAATTTGTACGATACAAGAATGGTAGGTTCTACGAATGATTATTCGAAGACAGCCAATTCTGAAGTTGTAGTTATTACTAGTGGATTACCTCGTAAACCGGGAATGAGCCGCGACGATCTAATCGCTACCAATGCAGGCATCGTTCGTTCAGTTACCGAAAATATTATCAAATATTCTCCGAACGCAATCATCATCGTTGTGTCGAATCCACTCGACGTTATGACGTACTGCGCATACCTCACTGCGAAAATTGATTCTAAGAAAGTGTTCGGTATGGCCGGTATCCTCGATACAGCTCGTTACCGTGCTTTCCTTGCTGAAGCATTAGACATTTCTCCAAAAGATATTCAGGCTGTCCTCATGGGTGGTCACGGTGATACAATGGTTCCGCTTCCTCGTTACACAACGGTAGCAGGTATTCCTGTTACTGAATTGATCTCGAAAGAAAAGTTGGATGCAATTGTTGATCGTACTAAAAAAGGTGGCGGTGAATTAGTAAACCTCATGGGAACTTCTGCATGGTATGCACCGGGCGCAGCAGCAGCTCAGATGGTTGAAGCTATCGTGAAAGATTCAAAACGTATCTTCCCTTGTTGCGCATTGCTCAATGGTCAATATGGTCTCAACGGTATTTACCTGGGTGTTCCTGTTAAATTAGGTCGTACGGGTATCGAAGAAATCATCGAACTCAAATTGAACGACGATGAAATGAAACTTCTTCATGCTTCTGCTAAATCAGTAAAAGAAGTAATGGATGTTTTAGATAATATGAATCAACCGGCAGTAAAATAATTTTGTCGGCCAAAATAAACCAAAGGGCATCTGAACTCAGATGCCCTTTTTTATAGCCTGTATGCTCTCCGGAAAAACCGTTGTACCTATCGAGCTCATCGATATCGAAGAAGATGGCTCGCATCTAATCATTAAAGCGAAGATTAATAACAAGTCGGCTCGCTTACTCATCGATACCGGTGCGTCTCGTTCTGTCTTTGATAAAGAGCGCATTCTTTCTTTTGTGCATGAATCCACTTTTTCAGATCATGATAAATTTTCAACCGGACTCGGAACCGATAGCATGCCTACAAGTATTGCTGTAATAAAAACTTTTAAAATAGGTGAGATGACGATCAAGGATTTTGAAATCGTCCTTCTCGATCTCTCTCATGTAAACGGCAGCTACCAAAAAATGGGACTACTTCCAATCGACGGCGTTCTGGGAAACGATGTGATGGTGGATCATAAGGCGGTGGTGGATTATGGGAAGTTGGAGCTTAAGTTACGGGCGTGTAAGTGGTAAGTAGGAGTGGCCAGTGGTAGTAAGTAGTGAGTAGTAAGTAGTAAGTAGTAAGTAGTAAATAGTAAGTAGTAAGTTGTAAGTTGACTGTTTGTTAGGAGCTGTTTCGTAACTCGTAACCCGTAACTCGCAACCGCAACTCGCAACCCGCAACTCGCAACCCGCAACTCGCAACCCGCAACTCGCAACTCGCAACTCGCAACCCGTAACCCGCAACCCGCAACCCGCACCTAATTTCTCACAGACACAAAATAAGGAAACGGCAACAACTCACACTTATACTGAAACGAACTTCCATCCGCGAGTGTTTTATTCCAAAGCTGCATGGTGTTCATGTCGATGATGGTGAGGTAGCCGTTTTTCCCGGAGCAGGCTGAAACGTGATGCGGAGCAGGGCCTCCTGTGTCGTAGTTAAGATTCGCTACATAAACCAGACCTTGAACATCGTCAACAGCAATTCCGTGAGGCTGATAACCGGTGTAAAGCATCTGTGTAGAAAAAGTAGTCGGGTCGATGATATAAACAGAGCCTTTACGATTAGGATCAAGCACGTCTTCTGTGCAGGTTACAAATATTTTCTGCTTCGTCGTAGAAACCGCAAACTCCTGTGGCTTTGTTCCGATTGCAATAGAGGTAATGAATGTATCTGTTGTTGCATCGAAAACGCGAACTTCTGCCGTGCCCTTGAGCAGTTAAGTACAACCACTTTCCATCATCGCTGACAAATCCTCCGTGAGGCTGATCGAGAGTCAGTGAAGTTTTCACCGTCATGTTGTCGAGGTTCAGCATCGTTGTGAGACCAATAGTTGTTCCGCTGACAAAACCGGTTTTTCCGTCAGGTGAAAAAATTATAGTATTCCAATCTCCTGTACCAATATTAACCTGACTCACAAAACTATCATCTGTTGCTCTGAATTTCTGTACGACGTTTCCTCCGATAAATACAACATACCAGTATTGTCCATCCGGAGAAACTCTGACAAGATGTGGTGCTTCAATTGCAGCTGTTGCTCCTACATCAACGTAACGCATGATGACCTTTGTCTGTGCATCCATTACAGCAACTTTATCGCAACCCTGCATACAGATGTAAATTTTTCTCCGCTGAGGATTGTCAGAGAATTTCACAAAGCCATCTTTATTCGGAGCTCCATTTGCAATCCAGTTAACGAGAGTGTTGTATTCTGAAGTACTTAGAGGGCTTTGGTTGTACGGCATGGTTGGCAGCAACACCGGACCCAGAGTTGTATCGGTATTAACCGAATATAACATATAGCTATTATCAATAGAATAGGTATAATACTCGTTCCGTTTCTTCCTCCGTCAAACATTAAATCCCATGTCGAGAAATCCAATCCGCCTGCAAGGCCACGACTCTGTGTGTTGTGACATCCGGCGGTAGAGCATTTGTTGCCGATGATTGAGGCGATTTCATCAGGATAACCTGATTGGTTTTGCGGCTCGACAAAATCGTTCGTGCATGAAAATATTGATAAGAGAAAAAGTGTGGTGAAAACGGTTTTCTTCATCGTGCATGTTTATTCGCTGACATATAAAGTCACCGACATTTGATTATTGGTAAGGTTTTCTTTGATCAGATTTACCCATTTATATCCGATAGCACTGTCACCCCAAATGGGGTCATAGCCTTTGGCTAAAATATAATAATCGCCGGGAATAAGATTTCCGAAAGCGACATTTCCGTATCCGTCACCCTGCAAACGGATGTCGTACAAACTAGTATCAGGTCCCGGATAAACGGTGGTATTTCTTTTCAGGAATACACTCATATAAGGTACGTCCCAGGAATGATGGATGCAGTGTACGTTTAATGTAATACTTCCTTCAAAGGGAGTCTTAATATTGGTGTCACTTTTCTCGCATGACGAAAAAGCAATTCCGAGCAACAAGATGGTTACTAACGTATACCGTATATGTATGAATTGCTTTCTCAAAATGATTATTCGACTACTGGTATATTGATATAAACAATACTAGTGCTACCGTCGCAGGAAGCTCCAAGACCACCGGTTACTTCTAAATTGATATTGGTGTCGAAGCCTGATGCCCTGAAGAAGTATTGTCCGGGTTTGAGTCCTGTTATGAAAACGGAATCAGTTCCCGGTGTGCCGATAAAATGAGCATCATACGTAGATGGGTCGTTATTCCATCCGCTTTCGCAATATTTTACCCAAACTGTATCAGGACGTGTACTATCATTTGGAATAAGTACAGCATGGTGAAAAAGTGCAGCATGAAAAGATACTGTTCCGCCTGGACCGGCCGTGCAAGTGACGGGTGTCACCGATTCTTTTTTCTTACACGATAAAATTGTCGTGCCTGCCGTGAGGAAGAGCAGAGCATAGAATATTACCGATTTCATATTAACCTGCATTAGTGCTTTTTTTAATCTGCTTTTACAAATTTAATCATTTTGACAGGTGATTTGTAGAAAAAACATCATTTCTTTGTCACACTTTTCAGCATTCAATAGCTGAATAAACAGGAATTCTGTGTACCACTACTTCGCCATTTACAAACCTTACGGAATGCTCTCTCAATTTACCAAAGAAGGAGATCATACCACATTAGCAGACCTGAAATATCCGTTTGCCTCCGATGTTTATCCGGTCGGACGACTCGATGCTGATAGCGAAGGCTTACTTCTTCTGACAAATGATAAGCGTGTCAATTTTCAGCTGCTAAATCCTGCCAATTCTCATCCACGAACATACCCTCATCCAGGTGGAAGGAGAGATAAATGATAAAGCCTTAAAAGAGCTTGAGGCCGGGATGACCATTAAGATTGACGGGAAAATGTATAGAACATTGCCGGCAAAGGCAGTAGCTATTTCGGAGCCGGATTTTTTGCCTGAACGCAATCCACCGGTAAGATTCCGGAAACAAATTCCTACTTCCTGGCTCAGTTTGTCGTTAATTGAAGGTAAGAACAGGCAAGTTCGAAAAATGACGGCCGCAGTTGGTTTTCCGACCTTACGGCTTATTCGGCAATCAATTCATCGTTTTTCTTTGGAAAAAATGGAAAATGGAAGAGTTGAAGAGGTAGCTAAATTGGATTTTTACAACCGATTGGAGTTAAGATGATTATAGCACTTATCATCATTTTGTAATTATTGCTCATTCTTCATACTAAAGATCGAAATAGTTGTATTTTTGCCCTTAAATCCTAAACAAAGATGAAAAGACTGTTACTCCTGATAGCTGTTTTTACGAGCTGTTCGGTATTAGTGAAGGCGCAAACTTCAGGCACTGCGACTCGCCCGGAGAAGTGTGGTACGATGAGTCACCTGGATGCAATGAAGCTGCAGAATCCTGGCTTGGAACAACAAATGGCTTCTGATGAGGCACGTCTCCAGAATATAATGGATCAGCAAGCAGCATCAAGAACAAGTAGTCCGAGTGTTGTTTATACAATTCCTGTTGTTGTTCACGTTGTATATAGAACAACAGGACAAAACATCTCAAATGCTCAGATCCAGTCTCAAATTGATGTTCTGAACGAAGATTACGCTAAGTTAAATGCTGATACAGTTAATATCGGTTCCGGCTTTCAAGCTTTAGCCTCTTCTACTCAATTTCAATTTTGTCTTGCCAATACAGATCCCAATGGCAATTTGACCACAGGTATTGAACGTGTGCAAACTACAACAACGGCATTCACTCAGAATGATAACGTGAAGCATACAAGTACCGGCGGATTAGATGCGTGGGATGTAAATAACTACTTTAATATCTGGGTTTGTAATATGTCAGGAGGAATCCTTGGTTACGCCGAGTTTCCTGCAGCAACACATACAAACACTTATGGCGTAGTTATTCAATACAACTCTTTTGGTAGAGTAGGAACGGTTTCTGCTCCGTATAATCTGGGCCGTACCGCTGCTCACGAAATTGGTCACTGTTTCCGATTGTATCACATTTGGGGTGACGATGGTGGTTCATGCTCAGGAACAGACTACGTTGCTGATACTCCCAATCAGGCTGATATGACTTACGGTTGTCTGAACTATCCTGCCAATGATGCATGTAATTCAACTGCAAGCGGTATCATGTTTAATAACTATATGGATTACAGTGACGACGATTGCTTGAACATGTTTACTGTTAATCAAGCCGCACGTATGTATACAGCAGTAAATACAATGTACAATACATTGTTGCATTCTACACGTTGCGAAAGTCCAAATGGAGTAAACGAGGTTAATAATCTGGCGTTCTCTGTTTATCCAAATCCAACAGACGGAATCGTGAACATCGATATGTTTACTCTTCAGCAAAAATTTCCTAAGCTGAATCTTCGTGTAACAGATGTTGTTGGTCGCGTTGTTTCTGAAACTTCAGTAGAGAATCCTAGCGGCAGAGTAGAGCAATTGGATTTGTCTAACGAAGCTAACGGAATTTACTTCGTGACTTTGTATAACAATGAAGTAAGCAAAACAGTAAAGTTTACAATTGCACGATAAGAATTTTTAAATAAAGAGGGCTGACTCGATTTTGAGTCAGCCCTCTTTTTTAGGAATCATTTAAGGATTTGATTTTATGTATTTGAGGAAGAGCGAAAGTGCTTTTCTTTTTATCGTCCAAATTGAAGTCGATGTAACGGGTAAGATATTCGTAGATTTCGTCTGCACTGAAGAGATCGTTTTTCTCCAGCTCGGAAACTTTGTCAATCATACTCAGCCCTGATTTTAAAGCTTGATTAAATTCACTGATAAATTCTTTTCCCGGATCTGAAATTGCCACCCAACATGCAAATACGAAGGGGAGGCCGGTCATTTTTTTCCATTCAGCTGACAAGTCATAAACGTACGGGTACTTTTTTCTCAAAAGCAATGCGCGATCGCCGATAACGACGCCGGCTGTTGTTCCGTTTATTTTTTTCTCGTAATCGGAAGAAGTGTCTTCCCACTGTGGTGAAATTTTCCAGAACTCTCTCGCCAATACACGGGCAAGATTTACCGACGTGCGTGATTGATAATCGAGAAGAACTTTGTCGATTTTTTCGAGAGGGACTTCGCTTAGCAAGAGTACCGAGCTGACTTCGTCGTCGGCGCCGATGCAATAATCACTTATGATATGGTAATTGCTCAGTCGTGCAAGTATAGCCACAGGTACCAGGCCAATATCAGCTTGACCGGAAATCAGTTTCTCGGCGCAAACCGATGGTATGTCGAGCTGCACGTCTGCTTTTTTGTCGAAGCCGCTTTCTCTCAGTCCGTAAATAAAGGGCTTACTGTTGAGGTAGGATACTATAGAGATCTTTAATTTGCTATTCATATTTAGCTTTTAACTAATTCGCCATCGCTGAGTGTGATGGTCCGGTCCGTTTGATCGGCAAGATGCATGTCGTGTGTCACAATGCAAATGGTTTGATTAAATTCTTTTTTCAGGTCTTTAAAGATATCAAAAACATTGTGAGAGTTTTTTGAATCTAAATTTCCGGTTGGTTCGTCTCCGAATATAATCTTTGGCATATTGATGAGAGCTCTGGCAATGGCAGCGCGTTGTTGTTGCCCGCCGGAAAGCTTGTTTGCCTTCTTCAAAGCCTGATCTTCCATGCCTAAAAGTTTTAGTCTCGACATCGCGTCTTCATGGATTTCTTCAATTGACTTTTTGCCAAGTTTCATAGCAGGTAAAGACACATTTTCCAAAACGGTAAATTCGGGCAGCAGGTAATGAAATTGAAATACGAACCCTATTTTTTCATTCCTAATTTCAGCCTGATCGTTTTTACTCAATGTGCTCAAATCTTGCTGATCAAAGATAATACTTCCCTTGTAATCGGTATCTAGCGTACTAAGAACATAGAGGAGGGTTGACTTGCCACTCCCGGATGCACCGACGATTGAAACAAACTCGCCGTAACGAATATCAAGATCGATGTTCTTCAGCGCTTGAAATTCTACGGGATCGTGGTAGAATTTACTTAGTTTCCGAGTTTGTAAAATGATGTCGTTTCCATAATGTTATTTACTGCGGATAATATCTATGGGATCTACTTTTGCTGCTTTCTGCGCCGGAAAATATCCGGCAAGCGAGGTAGCCACCAAGGCAAAGAAGAGTGCGAAGATGTAGAAGTAGGGTGATGAATTGAACGGAAGGTACTTGAAAGAAGTGAATCCCTGTACATCGACGGGAATGCGGCCAAGGATTTTGGTGAGCAAAAATCCCATCACGAGTCCGGAGATCCCGCCAATAACACCGATTACGATAGACTCTGTTAAAAAGAGTTTGCGAATATCTCTGTCCTTATAGCCGATCGCTTTAAGAATAGCGATGTCGGGCATTTTTTCGTAAATGATCATCATTAGAATATTGAAGATGCCAAAACCTGAAACAAGAAGGATGGAGAAGATTATCAGGTAAGTGACCATATTCTGAATCTTAAACACTCCGAAAATATTTGCATTCGCCTTCTTCCAGTCATCGGCAGTGTACCCAAACTTTTTCGTATACAACTCGGCGAGAGGGATAGCGCGATCAATATTCTTCAATTTAATATTGATGTCAGTAATATATGAGTTGTCGGTGCCAAGTAGTTTCTGAGCATTACGGATGCTGATGTATGCCCGGGCTTTGTCTACTTCCGTAAGTCCTGTTTTGTTGATTCCGATGACTTTCATCTCGAGTGAATTCCCGTTGGGGGTAATAACCGAGATATTGTCGTTCATTTTCACGCCAAGCTTCAATGCCAAACCGCTGCCCAAAATAATTCCGTTGTTGATCGTTTTTAATCGACTGCTTTCGCCTTCGATCATATAATCGTTTACTTTGAAAAGCAGGTTTTCCTTTTCAATGTCGACTCCGGCTAAACGACCGGCATACTGAGTAATGCCGGCTCTTAAAATTGCTTGTGTTCCAAGAAAAGGGGATACGCCGGCAACTTCCGGATCTTTCTCGAGCAAGTCGACAATCTGCCAGGCATTGCGAATTTTATTTAACTCGTCTTTTGGTTTTTGATTTCTTACAACGACCCATTTATTTTGGTAGACACTATCTTTGGAAAGGATGGAAGGGCGATTATTATTCGGCTCGTTGTAGATGTGAATGTTCGCCGTTGTATTGATCGTTTGTTCGATAAACACATTTTGGAAACCGGTAATCAGTCCGGCCTGTAAAATGAAAACCATAATTCCGAACATGACTCCGAGAGTAGCCACCAAGGTTTGCCTTTTTTTGGCAAGAAGGTGAGTGGCTGCAATTTTCAAAATCGGATCGCGCCCTTGAGTTTTTTTCATTTTGTTAGAACATCTTCTTCCTTAATGCCCGAAAGTATTTCCACGTATTCCAAATCTTCAGCACCCAGATTAACTTTAACTGGGCTCTCCTGGCCTTTGATTAAAACTGTTTTGTCTTTGGTGACGAATTCCCGTTTTACCGCTAAAACATTTTTCTTTTCGGCAATAACTATATTAGCTTCAACCGACATGCCTGAGAAAAATGCTTTTGAGCCGTCTGACTCAAAAGTTGCTTTGATTCGGGAAGTTTTGCTGGAGGAATTGATGTGCGGAAAAATTTCATTAACCTTTCCATGAAAAACCGCATCAGGGAAAGCGTCTATCGTATAGGAAATATTTTGTCCGGGAGTGATTAAGCCAACGTCGGTTTCGTCGACCGATAATTCTGTTTCAAACTTAGATGAGTCACCAATCTCCATTAAGGCTGTTTGAGGATTCACCAGATCACCGATACTTGAGTAACATCATACACTTTCCGTCGAGGACAGAAAGAATAGCATAGTCGCGTTGGTTAGAAATCTGTGCCTGCAGTAAATTCTTGGCATTTTGTAATTGATTTTCAGTCGTAGCTTGTTTGAGTTGTAGTTCTCCCGAGCCTTGATCATATTCTGACGACTGATATCAAATTGTGTCATTGCCTGATCGTAGGCTTGTTTGCTCGTTGCATTCTGTTTCATTAATTCAGATGAACGAACAGCATTGATACTGTCGAGACGGTATTTGCTTTCCGCAGAGGCAACATCTTGTCGGAGAGAGGTAAGCAATGCTCCGTTTTCGGAGGCATTTTCTTGGGCTAGTTGAAGTTGATTTTTGGCGTTATCAGTATTCAGATCACTGATTTCGTTTCTAATAGTTAAAAGCAGGTCGCCGTACTGAATATGTTGACCTGCTTTCACATTGATGGATTTCACATAGCCGGGAAATTTTGCAAAAACGACGTAGTGATTTATTGGATAAAGTTTTCCGGAGGCGTAAACAGCTTGTATTAAATCTCGCCGTTCGGGCTTCATTTCATTTTTCTGATTGGAGCATGAAATGAAGACCGAGCAAATAGCAAAGGCGATGAAAACAATTTTCTGAATACGTTTTCCGGATATCATAAGTTTAAATTTCTACTTCGATCAAATCTTCTACTTTTTTAGGTGTAACTCCTTCGTCAATCGGTTTGTGTTTGAATTTACGACGGAAGAAATTCTTAGCACGTACACTGAGAAGATACATAACAGGTACCATGATTAAGGTTAGAAAGGTAGCAAATCCCAGCCCGAAAATCATTGTCCATGATAAAGGTCCCCAGAAGGCTGTATTATCACCGCCAAAGTATATGTTAGGCTGCAGATGAGTAAACAGTGTCGCGAAGGCGATGTTTAGTCCTACTGCAAGAGGTATTAATCCAAGCATGGTTGCAGAAGCTGTGAGAATAACCGGTGTCATACGTGTTTTACCGGCTTCGACAATTGCATCAAAGGTTGGGACGCCTTTGGCAATAAGGAGGTCGGTAAATTCAACCAGCAAAATTCCGTTTCGTACAACGATGCCGGAGAGTGCGATGATGCCGACTCCACCCATAACAATGGAAAATTCCATTTTGTAAAACGAGAAGCCAAGGAAGACACCGATCAAACTGAACACAATTTCGGCAAGGATGATCAACATTTTACTTACCGAGTTAAACTGAATGATCAAAATAAGAAGCATGAGAAGGATTGCCATAAGACCGGCCCATCCGAGGAAGGCTTGCGTCTCTGCTTGTTCTTCCTGCGCTCCGGTCATCTTAATTGTAACTCCTTCCGGAGCGACAAAGCTGTTGAGTGCATGCTGAACTTCGTGTACAATAACGTTCTCGTTATATCCCGTAAGTACGTTGGACGAAACCGTCACCACACGTTTCTGATTTTTTCTTTTAATGACTCCATAAGTATCAGAATATTTTACATCGGCAAAGGCAGAGAGTGGTACACTACGAATTAGTCCACCCATGGCCATATCACGATACAATATTTTGAGATTTCTTAATTTGTCAATATTGTATCGTTGTTCATCCTGATATTTGATCACAATGTTATAATCGTCATTCGCGTCACGGTATTTAGAAATATCCGTGCCTAACACGCCCATGAAAATTTCATTTCCGATGGAGTAGGTAGAGATTCCTTCACGATTAGCTCTTTCACGATCGATATCAAATACAATTTGAGGCTTTTTATCTTGCAGATCACTTCGTAGTTCTTCCACACCTTCGATTTTCAATGAGTCGAGATTGCGTTTGAGTGCTCTGCTAACTGTTACTAGGTCTTCATATTTATCGCCACTTATCTCGATATTAACCGGTTTTCCTACAGGAGGTCCACCTTGCTCTTGAGCTACAGTAATTTCGGCGCCCGGAATACCTTTAACGGATTCGCGAATTTTATCGAGATAATCTGCAGTTGATTTTCCATGGCGTTTGCCAAATTCTACAAAGGCAACAGAAACCTTGCTCTTATTCGGATAAGCACCCTGATCTTCGTCTTGCGGGTCAGTTACACCAATCGTTACATTTGAAATAACCGATTTCACGAGATCATTGTTAGGCCAATCAAGCGCTTTGTAAACGCGGTCTTCTACGATTTTAGTAATAGAGTCTGTGTAGTTTTGATCTGTTCCTACAGGCAAGCTCGTATAAACGTACACGAAATTCGGATCCGCTTTCGGGAAGAAACTAACTCCGCCATTTCTGACACCAATCATGATGAAGGAGAAGATGAAGAGTCCGATGACGCTGAGTAATAATGTTGCGGGGCGATTGAGGCACCAAACAAGGATGTATCGATATTTATTTTGAAAAGCCGGCCAGATTTTCTCCTGGAAGTTTTTGAGTTTCTTGCGCAACCAATAGTGATTAAGAAGCCATAATAAAAGAGCAAGCACAGCGAAATTTCCGACTCCTACATTGATAAAATATCCAAGTACGATACAGATTCCTAAAATGATTAAGGAAGGTTTTACTGATTTGTTTTCGTAATGAGCATCATATTTATGAGGCTTCATGAATGTAACGGCGAAAACCGGATTGATCAGGTACGCGACCAAAAGTGAAGCGGTAAGTGTTACAATCAGAGTAACCGGAAGGAAGAACATGAATTTTCCGATGACACCTTTCCAGAATAGGAGAGGGAAGAATGGTGCCAGGGTAGTTAGTGTTCCTGAAAGAACAGGTAGGAATACTTCTCCGGCGGCCATCTTAGCGGCTTCAACAATACTTCTTTTTCCGTTTGCAAAGAGACGGTGTGTGTTTTCGATTACTACGATAGCATCATCGACCACAATACCAAGTGCCAAAAGGAAAGAGAAGAGTACAATCATGTTCAGTGAGAAGCCCAGACTTGGCATCACCATAAATGCAAGGCACATGGATAATGGAACCGATAAGGCAACGAAGAAGGCATTGGTAGCCCCCATGAAGAACATCAGTACGAGTAATACAAGAACGAAGCCGATAATGATCGTATTAATCAAATCGTGCAAAGTCATTCTTGTTTGCTCACTCTGATCTCCTGTAGTTGTAACAGTAAGATCTTTCGGCCAAATCGTTTTATGCATGTCAGCAACCAAAGCCTGAATTTTGTCAGAAGCTTCGATCAGGTTTTCACCTTTTCGCTTAATGATGTTGAGAGTAATAACGTTCTTCTTGTTCAAGCGAGCAAAACTTTCCTGCTCCTTGTAACTATCTACAACACTTGCAATCTCTTTCAGGTAAACAGGGCTCCCGTTGATACTTTTGATGATGATATTGTTCAACTCATCGACATTTTTGAATTCACCTGTTACGCTCAAAGAACGTCGCGTACCTTCCATTCGAACTGATCCGCCGGGGATTGTCAGGTTTTCGGTTTGTACTGCACGGGCAATATCTCCCATAGAGAGTCCTGCCGCCTGCATTTTCATCATGTCGACGTTGATCTGAATTTCTCTTTCCAGTGCGCCGATAATTTCAACCTTCTTGATTTCCTTCATGCTCTCGAGCTTTTCTTTAGCATCGTCAGCATATTTTTTCAGTCGGTTCAAATCGTAATCGCCGGAAATGTTAATCTGCATCACCGGAAGGTCAGAGAAGTTGATGTCCATGATTTCAGGATCATTCTTCAGATCTTTCGGTAAATCTCTTTTGGCTTTATCTACGGCGTCTTTTACTTTCTCTTTGGCAATGTCGGTGTTGACATCGGAATTAAATTCCACGACAACATTACAGTAATCTTGAAGCGAGTTGCTCTTGATTTTCTTTACTCCTGCAATGCTCTTACATTCTTTTTCGATTGGGCGAACGATAAGGTTCTCCATATCTTTAGGAGAGGTACCCGGGTAGATAACACTGATATAGATATTTGGCAGAGTAATATCAGGGAAGCTTTCTTTAGGTAAAGCGATATAGGAATTTACCCCATAGATTGCCAAAATCAAGGTGAGTACCCAAGCGGCAACTTTATTTTTTATGACCCAACTGGAGGGCTTGAATTCTGGATGTTTGTCTTGCATAGTTGTGCAATGATTAACGTGTGTTTAAATTTGATGAATGAAAAGTGTCAGAGAGATTAAAGTTCGATTTCATCTCCCTCAACCACGTTCAGGTAACCACTGGTGATAACTTTGTCGCCTTTTTCAATGCCTGATTTAATTTCAGCAACGCCATTATAGATAAGTCCGGTCTGCACCGTTTTTCTTTTTGCAATCAATTTGCCTTTTTCTTCAGCAGCAACGTATACAAATTCTCCATCACCTGATTTCTGCACTGCAGTAAGAGGAATTGTAAACGCATTGGCATTTTTGTAGTCTACAATTTTCATAATGGCAATCATATTCGGTCTGAAATCACCTTGTTTGGAGTTAAGTCGTACTTCTACATTGAATGTTCGGTTGACCGGATTGATTCGGTTTCCTGAGTAGTCAAGTTTTACATTGACCTCTTTATGTTCGTCAGGGAAGTAGAGTATGGCATCGTCGCCTTTATTTACATGGCTGATGAATGATTCAGCAACTTCGCCTTTTACTTTCAATGCGCTAAGGTTCACAACGTGCATTGCCGGCATTCCGGGTGCTACTGTTTGACCGACTTTCAGAATTACTTCGTCAACGATTCCATCGATAGGTGATTTGATGCGTGTAAGATCTAATTGCTCCTGCAAACTTGCCATGCGATGATCAAGTGCTTCTTTCGTTGCTTTCGCAGAGAGGAAATCGATTTCACTTCCTATTTTCTGATCCCACAAATTTTTGCGACGACTGTAAACCTGAGTCGCCAAATCGAGCTGTGTTTGTAATTCGGAAATCCCCTGACGAATAATTTTATCATCGATTGTGGCGAGTAATTGATTTTTACTCACACGGTCACCTGCCTGTACGGCAATTGAGGTAACATTACCTGCGCTTTCAGAGCTAACGGTGATATCCTGGTCGCCTTCAACCTTTGCCTGAATCTCGATGTAATGACTAAATGGAGCCGGAAGCATTTCTGTTATGCCGACAAGCTTTGATTTCTCCACCGTACTGTCGCCGGCAGAAAGCTCGCTCTCGAGTTTTAAGATTTTTTCTTTCAAATCGGCTTGCTCTTTTTTGAGCTTATCGAGTTCTGCTTTTTTAGCATCTCGGTCCGACTGCTTTGCGCATGAAAAAAGCAAAGTTGTAAGTAGGAGGAAAGTGGTGATCTTTTTCATATATAGATTTTGTTGTAGATGTGTGGTTTTTATTAATATTTGAAATTGCCTAAGGCTTTGTCTAGTGATATTTTTGCAATCAGTGCATTGTACAATGCATTGTAGTAATTGTATTGAGCTTCTTTTAATGAAGTTTCTGCATCAAGCAACTCTGTGTTGCTGCCCACTCCTTGTTCATATTTTACTTTAGTTGTTTTGGCAACATTGTTTGCAAGCTCTAAGTTCTCCGATTGAATTTTCATACTGCTGATTGCGCTGATCAATTGAGCGCGATTGCTTTCAACTTCGAGTCTGATGCCATCTTCCAAAGCAGCAATTTGATTGTTGATTTTCCGAAGGTTTAGCTTCTCACGACGAATGCGATAATCTTTTTGCATGCCGTCGAAAATATTCAGAGTTAGTGTAGCACCAATAATTCCGGTTGGATACCAACGGCCTTTAGAGAAGATGTCGAATTCGGTTCGCTGAGCCTGAGTACTTAGGTTTTCTTAGGCAATTAAGCTAGGAAGATATTGTACTTTGTATATGTTTAAGTTGTATTCCTGAATGCGCTCTTGTGATTTAAGTAATGAGTATTCGATTCGCTTTCCGGGATCGGCCTGATCATTAGGGGTAAGATAATTGCTGATAGCTTGAGTATCCAGAGTGTCGGTCAATTCCAAATTTGATTTCTGAGGGATACCGATCTGGAATTTCAAATTCGACAAAGTAAGATCAAGTAAGCGATTGAAGTTGTCCTGCTCCGATACCATATTATTATAGGTAACCTGTAATCTATCAACGTCGATTTTTTCAACGAATCCGTTTGCGTAGAGTGCTTTCACATCGTCGAGAAGTTTTTTGAGACGAACTTCATTAGCATCGACAACCTTCTTGCGGTCGCGCATTACGAGTAATGAGTAATAGGCTTTAGTCACTGCAACAGCAGTTTCCAGCTTGGTGCGTTCAAGGTTTTTCTTTGAAAGCTCTTTAATAGCTCGGGCAGCCTGAACGCCTACTATATAAGAGGGTTCGAAAATCAATTGCGAAGCAGTTACACCGGCAGTAGCATTATACCTTGTTCCAAACTTCACTGCTGCATAAGTTCCCGGGGCTCCGCCAAAGAACTCGGCCGGAATCAAAGAGGTAGGGATTTCAACAAAATCCTTCACATCGAAACTGGCATTGATTTGAGGCAATCCCATTCCGGTGATTTCCCTGACCTGCGATGTAGAAATGTCAACATCTAATTTGGCATTCATCATGTCGACCTGATGTTCGAATGAGTAATCGACAGCCTGTTTGATCGAAAAGTGGAAGGTGGAATCGCTCGATTGTCCGTAAGCGACTACCGAAAATAAGAGTAGTAGGCTTGTGAGTGTGTTTTTCATAAGGAGAACGACGCTTTTGACGTATTTATATTTTTTAAAAAGTTAGTTTTCTTTGGAGAGGAGTTGGTATTTGCTGAGTAATTTGAGGCCTTTTAAACTAAGAATGCCGTGCAGGAAATGATCAAGCATGGTGATCTGAACATCGACTACATTGAAATGCTGAGGAGGGAAGATGTCCTGATTGAAACCCATTTCGGATTCTTCAAGGCGCATTCGGGCAAGAATTTTGACTTTGAGATTTTCTCTGTACAGCCCTTGCTTAATTCCTCTTCTTAAATTGTCTTCGACAAACTGAACGAGTTCTTTCTCTCTAAATATGCGGAACATATTCCATGTCGACGGGTGATGTTTCTGCATGTCCAGGAAAAAAGCCGGATTGACACGATTCAGAAAAATTCCTAGATGAGTCATTGTTTTCATGATCTCATCAATAGCGTCTTCACTCTGCTTACGAATCGTGTGCATCTCTTCCAGTTGAGTAGTCAAAGCCTTTTGGGCAAAAGACTTCACAAGCATATCCTTGTCTTCAAAGTACTGGTAGATGGTCTTTTTGGAAATAGCCATTTTTGAAGCGATATCGTCCATCGTAATGGTACGAATGCCATGTCGGAAGAATAATTCTCCGGCTTCATTCACGATTCTGTCTTCGGTGCTGATCATCTTAATTGTCTCAATTGCGGCGCAAAACTATGGAAACTATTTTCAGATTGAAAGTTTCCGTAAAAATTTATTTGTTAAATTTCTCTTAAAAAATGATGAACAATGCACCAAATTGTTTGTTATGCCGGGCTTTTTTAATGCAAAAATGCGGTGTCGGCTGAAAAGAAGGCCTGTTTATTTCAAAAACCTATTTTATTTTAGTCTAATTAATAGACTAAAGATTGCTAGAAGCAAAAAAAGTCCGACAAAAGGGGTTTGCCGGACTTTGATGATTTTGAATAGGTAATCTTTTAAAATGCTGTTAATTCGGGTACGGGCAATTCGCCATGATATTTAAGGAGTAGTTGCTTGACCTGATCTATTAGATTCGGAACGATGCACTCAATTTCAGGTGTCAACTCGATACCTTGTTGCTGAATACTCTCAATACTGACAACCAGTAAATCAATTTCAGGCATCTTGCCCAAGATCTGCAAGGCGCTAATCAAATCCTTCATTCCGATGTCATGAGTACTCATGGCAGGAGGGAAGTCTTTGGCAAACTTTGGTTTGATCAGACGGATTGTGCCGGGAGTGTTATTGTCGAGTGTCGCATCAACCAAAATAACATGATCGTATTTCTCAAAGTATTCCAACAGATGAAATCCGCCTGTTCCGCCATCCAGAACTTCGACGCCTTCGGGAAGCATCTGGCTTTCCATTCGATTTGCAAGATGAACGCCAATGCCTTCATCGCCCATCAGGTAATTTCCGATGCCGAGAATGAGAGTGCTTTTTGGAAATAGGTTTTGCTTCATTGCAGAGAATTTGAGAGCGAATTATTTTTCAGGATTTGGAGTATGATGTTTGTTTTTCTCAAACACATCTTCTTCGATGAATTTCCATCCACCACCCATACTGCTGATTTCTCCTCTGCCTTCAACGTAGTCGTGATAGAATACGAGGTAAACGTGAATCACAGCGAACAGGATGAAGAACCACATTGACCAATGGTGAATCTGACGAGTCAGAATATCTCCCCCGAATACAGCCGGTACCCAGGCAAATAATTTCGGAAGCCACCAGTTACTTGTTCCTGCATAAAGGCCGAAGCCTGTTAAACACTGTACTAAAAACATAATGAAAGTAAGGAAGTAAATGAATCCTGCCATTGCATTATGTCCAACGCTCAGGTGATCTTGCTGCTTTCCGTTTTTCTTAAGCATCAGGATGTCGATCTTGAATACCGTCCACATTTCCTTGAAGAACCTTCCGGAGATAGGAATGAACTGACGCCAGTTGGCATATTTATTTCCAACGAATCCCCAATAGAGGCGGAAGATAAAGTTGAAGAAGAATAAATAGGCAGCGATGAAGTGAATGTATCTGAACCAGCCCATCGTAAACTGATTGGAAGCTTCCTTGTTACTCATGAGAGCCAACGGATCAGATATGAAGAAGCCTGTTGCAATCAGTGCAATGATGACGGCGGCATTTAACCAGTGGTAAATTCTTACCGGCAATTCCCACACATACACCCTTCTTAATCTATGGATATGCAAATATTTCTTTGCCATAATTTTGTTTTAAAAGGTTAGTCGCCTACGACACTGATTCTGCTAATAGTTTTTCCGTCTTCGTCATACAAGTGCACTGCACAAGCCATACATGGATCGAAGCTGTGAATTGTACGAATGATTTCCAGTGGCTGAGTTTCATCTGCCACAGGGGTATCGATAAGTGCAGCTTCATAAGCCGACATCTTTCCGTTATTATCTCTTGGCGAAGCATTCCATGTCGTTGGAACGACTAATTGATAGTTGGCAATTTTCTGATCTTCGATATTGATCCAATGTGCAAGAGCACCACGAGGTGCTTCCGTATGACCGACACCAAGTGCTGTCTTAGGCCATGTTGCAGGATCAAATTTCGTACTGTCAGCCATTCTTGTATCGCCATTCTTTATATTGGCTAATAACTGATCAAAGAATTCTAATCCCCACTGTGCCGTCAGTACACTTTCTAAACCGCGAGCGGCTGTCCTTCCCAGAGTAGAGAAGAGGGCAGTGATAGGTACATTCAAATCTGTGAGTGCTTTATCGACTACTGCTTTGAAGTCTTCGCGACCTCTGGCGTAGCCAACGAGTACACGTGCCAGCGGACCTACTTCCATCGCATTACCTTTCCACCGTGGAGTTTTCAGGTAGCTGTATTTTTCATTGGTATTTAAATGTTCGAACGGAGGTTTAGGTCCACTGTATTTTACTTTGCTTTCACCTTTCCATGGGTGAAGTCCTTTGTCGTTACCTCCTTTATATTCGTACCATGAGTGAGTGATGTATTCCTGAACTTCGTCTTCTTTTTTCAGATCAACATCGTAAACTTTACTCACGTCTTTGTTAAGAATAGCACCCTGAGGGAATTTATAACCGGTCAAATCACGATAACCATTTGTCGGAAGATCACCATAAACTAAATAGTTACCTAATCCGCCACCGACAGCACCCCAGTCTTTGTAGAATGAAGCAATAGCCATCAGATCCGGAATATAAACTTGCTCAATAAATTCTTTTCCGTCTTTCAGCAATTGACCAACCATCGCCAAACGTTCAGCATTCAATCCGCTTACATCGTCGATGCTAATCGCACATGCCATACCACCTACTAAATAGTTAGGATGCGGATTCTTTCCACCAAAAATGGCGTGAACCTTTACGATTTCTTTCTGCCATTCTAATGCTTCGAGATAGTGAGCAAGTCCGATGAGATTTACTTCTGCCGGTAATTTATAAGCTGAGTGTCCCCAGTATCCGTTGGAGAAGATTCCCAACTGTCCGCTATCTACGAATTTTTTAATTCGCGTTTGGATATCGCTGAAATATCCCGGTGAACTTTTCGGCCAGTGCGAAATGCTCTGCGCCAGTTCGGAAGTTTTTTTAGGATCTGCTTTTAAAGCATTCACAACATCTACCCAGTCCATCGCATGTAAGTGATAGAAATGGACAACGTGATCATGCATATATTGAGAGCAGAACATAATGTTCCGCACTAATTCTGCATTCGCAGGTACAGTTATATCCAATGCATCTTCGACGCAACGGACCGATGTTAATGAATGGATAGAAGTACAAACGCCGCAAACACGTCCTACAAATGCCCATGCATCTCTCGGATCTCTGCCGCGCAAGATTTCTTCCAGCAAGCGTACCATTGTGCCACTGCTGTATGCATCTTTAATTTTTCCGTTTTCAATATCAGCTTCTATTCGTAAGTGTCCCTCGATTCGGGTAACGGGATCGACAACAATTCTTTTGCTCATAGATTTGGTTATATGGGGAGTGGATTATGATTTTAATTCGTGTTCGCTTTCTCTGCCTTCTTCTTCATTCTTCTGAATCAGTTTTGATTTGCCGATATTAGTGGCAATCGCATGACCTGCTATCGCAGCGCCTGTAGCAACAAGGGCAACTTTTCCAACTGTGTCGGCATCTGCTTCGATACCAAAGCCGGCAAAGGCTGAACCTCTTTCATACATTCTACCATTATCCCAGTAGTTTTCTTCACTGCAACCAATACAAGGGTGACCCGATTGAATAGGGAAGCTTGTTCCGCCATTCCATTTTGTAACACCACACGCATTGTAAGTCGATGGACCTTTGCAGCCTACTTTATATAAGCAATAACCTTTCTTCGCATTCTCGTCGTCGAATGACTCAACATATAAACCTGCGTCAAAGAAAGGACGACGGTAACATGTGTCGTGAACACGTTTGCTATAGAAGGCTTTTGGACGGCCGATATTATCAAGCTCAGGAATTCTTCCGAATGTGAGGTAGTGAACAATCACACCTGCCATAACTTCTCCGATTGGAGGACAGCCCGGAACTTTAATGATCGGTTTGTTCTTAATGATCTTGTGAATTGGAGTAGCCTGAGTCGGATTAGGTTTGGCTGATTGTACACAACCATTACTTGCGCAAGATCCCCAGGCAATAATTGCTGCGGCGCCTTCAGATACTTCATGTAAAATCTGAAGAGATGTTTTACCGCCAATCATACAGTATACGCCGTCGGCTCCCAGTGGAACACTTCCCTCAACGCAAAGGATGTATTTACCTTTGTATTTTTCCAAAGTGTTTTTCAGAGCAGCTTCAGCTTGCGTGCCGGAGGCAGCCATTAAAGTTTCACTGTAGTCCAGCGAAATTTTATCAAGCAGAATATCTGCAACAATAGGATGTGAAGAGCGAATAAAGCTCTCACTGCAACACGTACACTCCTGGAAGTGCATCCAGATAACCGGCATCCGTGGTTGAGTTTCAAGCGCCTTTATCACCTGGCCAATGGCAGATTGTTCCAAGCCGATGAACGCAGTCATCATACTTGCAAACTTAATAAAGTCGCGACGGGAATATCCTTTTCTTTCAACCTCCTCATAGTAGGTCGGTTGTTTTGGTAAAACATCGTTATTCATTCCGGAAGGTTTTTGAGTATCATCCAAACATAATCTCGACATCAATTTATAAATATGGGTTAAGTCATTTGCCATTATGACCTTCATCATATTTGCACCTTGATCAAATCTTTATCATTGTTGAATCCAAAAAAATCATACGTTATGAAAAGAATATTCTCAGCAGTAACTGTTATTGCATCTACTCTGATTCCTATGCTTGCATCTGCGCATCCCGGCCATGGACACGATGATGGTTACACTATTAAACACTACTTCTCAGAGCCGCTTCACATCTTTGCAAGTGTTGGTGTATTGGTGGTAACTTTTACTCTCATTCGTTTTGCTCAGAAGAGAAAAGAGCAAACAAAAAAGTAAGTAGGCGATGCACGAGGTTTCAATTGTCATGAGCATTATTGATATCGCCCGTCAGCAAGCTGAAAAGGCGAGTGCTTCTGCGATAGAAGAAATCGAACTCGATATTGGCAGTTTGAGTGGAATAGAATTAAGCGCTCTTGATTTTGCCTGGAATCAGGCGGTGAAAGAGACCGTTCTTGAAAATGCCAAGAGAACAATAAATCACATAGAGGGCCGCGCCGAATGTCTGGATTGCAATACGGTTTTGCAATACAACATTATTACGACTCTTGTCCATCTTGCGGGCGACACTTAATTAATATTACTCAGGGCAAAGAGCTGCGAGTAAAATCTTTGGTAGTTTCCTAAGTAGTGCTTTCTAAAATACTATAAACATACTTTTATGTGCGTAACATGTGGCTGTAGTTCAGGCAGCAATTCAGATACTCACCATCACGGTGATCACTCTCACGATCATTCTCATGGGAATCAAAAAACCATAATTGATGTAGAGAAGGATGTTCTTCAGCAAAATAATTTGCTGGCCGAAAGAAACCGTGGATACTTCTACGCGAAAAATATTTTCGCTCTGAATCTGGTGAGCTCACCGGGCTCAGGAAAAACTTCGTTGCTCGAGCGCACGCTCACTGATCTGAAGGGTGAGCTGGAATTTGCCGTGATAGAAGGTGACCAACAAACGTCGAACGATGCCGATCGTATTCACGCAACCGGAACTAAGGTTGCTCAAATAAATACCGGAAAGGGTTGTCATCTGGATTCTCACATGGTCTTGCATGCAATTGAAGGAATGAAGTTAAAGGATAACAGTATTCTCTTTATTGAAAATGTAGGAAATCTTGTTTGCCCTGCTATGTTCGACTTAGGTGAAAAGGAAAGAGTCGTAATTATCAGTGTGACTGAAGGCGACGATAAGCCGCTGAAATATCCTGATATGTTTCATTCATCAACTTTGTGCGTGATTAATAAAACAGATTTATTGCCATACGTTCCATTTGATATTGAAAAAGTAAAAGCTAATGCCAAAAAAGTAAATCATAAATTGGAGATCATTGAAGTAAGTTGTACTTCAGGCGAAGGGCTTCAGGATTGGTATGGCTGGTTGAAATCGAAGATGCTTGTGCCTGAAACGGTGTAAGTACGAAATACAAATTGTAATAGCCGAGCCATGCTTTATACCTATCATATACACGTAAAAGGTTTGGTTCAAGGTGTGGGTTTTCGCCCGTTCATTTATCGTTTAGCAAAATCATTCGACCTTTCAGGGTGGGTGAGTAACACGAATGATGGTGTTCATATCGAATTTTCTGCTCCTGAAGATTCAGCCCGAGATTTTTATTGTCGTGTAATTGATTCAGCCCCCTCCAATGCTGTTATCACTGCTCACTCAATTGCGCAAGTTGATCAGCAGTCATTTGTCGGATTTGAAATTGCCGACAGCTCTTCCCAAAAAGAACCGGATCTTCTTCTCACTCCCGACATCGCTATTTGTCCTAATTGTAAAGAGGAGATAAACAATTCTGATAATAATCGTTTTGGATATGCCTTTACAACTTGTCTGAACTGCGGACCAAGATATTCCATCGTTCAGGCTTTGCCTTACGATAGAGAAGGCACTACTATGTCTGAATTAATAATGTGTCCGTCCTGTGAAAGTGAGTATAATAATGTTGAAAATCGCAGACACTACAGCCAGACAAATTCATGTCCGGAATGCTCAATCAAAATGCATTTGTATCAATCAGGAATTTCGATGCTTGATTGCAGTCAGGATAAAATATTAGGAATTGTTGCATCAGAAATAAGAGCCGGTAGAATCATTGCCGTAAAAGGGATGGGTGGGTACTTGCTGCTTTGTGATGCATCTAATGAGAAAGTTGTTTCTCTTTTGAGAGAGAGAAAGCAAAGGCCGGCGAAGCCATTTGCTGTATTATATGGTGATGCGAATTTCGCAAATGCTGACGTGATTTTAACGCAGCAGGAAATAGATGCCCTTAATTCGAAGGCTGCGCCTATTGTCCTGTGTCAAAGAAGAGCTTCGTCCGGAAATTTAATTTGTGCAGATATAATTGCACCGGGCCTGGACAAGATTGGAGTTATGCTTCCTTCAACGCCATTGCTTAGTTTGTTGTCAAATTCTGTTGGTGGACCTATGATTTGCACGTCTGCGAATATCAGTGGTTCGCCAATAATCTATAAAGATGAAGATGCGCTTGAAAATCTTTTCGACGTTGCGGATTTAGTTCTCACCTATGACCGTGAGATTGTGACTCCTCAGGATGATAGCGTAATTCAATTTTCCAAGAATGGCCGGAAAATAATATTGAGAAGAAGTAGAGGACTTGCTCCGAATTATTTTCCCGTTCCGTTTAAAAGTGAGTTTTTTGAAAAGACAGTACTTGCAACCGGCGGCGAATTGAAAGGATCTTTTGCGATATTGAATAAAGAGAATTTGTACATCAGTCAGTATTTAGGCGATCAGGGTACGCTTGAGTCTCAACAAAGTTATGCGCACACCTTGGATCACATGTATCAACTTGTGAAATGTCGTCCCGAAAAAGTTCTGATCGACATGCATCCGAATTATTCGGTTTCTCAGTATGGAAAGAAAGTAGCGCTGTTTGCCGGTATTGGTGAGCCTACAGAAGTGCAGCATCACATGGCTCACTTTGGAGCAGTGCTTGCTGAAAATAATTTGCTGAAGAGTTCTGCTCCGATTCTTGGTTTCATTTGGGATGGAACCGGCTACGGAACAGATAAACAAATCTGGGGCGGAGAGATCTTTAGGTTTAGTCAAAATCAAATAAGTAGAGTTGGACATTTGAAGTATTTCCCTCAACTCATGGGTGATAAGATGAGTAAAGAGCCGCGCTTATCTGGATTGAGCTTGCTGAAGGATTTCCCTTCTCATCAGGAAATAATTCGGAATGCATTCTCGGAAAAGGAATGGTCGTTTTATCAAAAGCAATTCAACAGGAGCAAAAACTCTTCACAAGTTCGATGGGTAGATTCCTGGATGGACTTGCTTGCATCTTAGGCATACAAGCGTTCAATACATATGAGGGTGAAGCTGCCATGCAAATGGAAGCTCTGGCAAGATCTAGCGATAAGGTCGATGAATATTATACATTGCCTTTCGAAGGAAAAGAGTTGAACTGGTATAGTTTCGTTCAATCGTTTGTCAAAGATATTGAACTAGGAAAAGAGCAAGCCTGGATAGCTAGAAAAGTGTTTCAATCATTGGCTAAAGCAATTTTTGAAGTTAGTCGTCAGTTGGGTATAGAACAAATGGCATTTAGTGGCGGAGTGTTTCAAAATGCTTTGTTATGCGATTTGCTTCTTGATCATGCCACAGATAATGAGCAGTTGTATTTTCATCAACAGCTAAGTCCGAATGATGAGAATATCTGTTTCGGACAAATGGCGTGTTATCAAATTAGTCAACAGGCTCAATTGAGCTCTGTTGAAATAAAGGAAGAATCAGTTTTATCAATATTAAATCAAAACGTATGTGCTTAGCAATCCCGGGCAAAATTATATCAATTGAACCGATCGTTGATCCGGCTTTCAAAAAAGGTAAGGTGTCGTTTGGTGGCATTCAAAAAGATGTAAATCTCTGTATGCTTTCCGACGTTGAAATCGGCGACTATGTTTTGGTTCACGTAGGAGTTGCCATAGGTAAAGTCGACGAAGAGGAAGCTAATAAAGTGTTCAGCTATCTCAAAGCGATGGGTGAAGTAGAAGAACTTGGCACAGATGATTTGCCGGCTCAAAATTAATTTTATCTAAAGTTGTTGAATCATGAAGTACTTATCTGAATACAGAGATCCTGAATTAGTTGAGGAGTTGATAAAAGAAATCGGCCGTGTTACTACTAAGCCTTGGACGTTAATGGAAATCTGTGGCGGACAAACTCACAGCCTGGTGAAGAATGGAATATTGGATATGCTGCCAAAGCTAATTACGATGGTGCATGGTCCCGGTTGCCCTGTTTGCGTTACAAGCGTAAGTGTAATCGATGAAGCTGTTTATTTAGCGGAACAGCCCAATACCATTTTGTGTTCATTCGGTGATATGCTTCGTGTTCCGGGAAGCAGAAAGAGTTTGCTCGAAGCAAAAGCCGAAGGGCGCGGACGTGAGAATTCTCTACTCACCACTCGAAGCAGTTCAATTAGCAAAGCAAAATCCTGATAAACAAGTTGTGTTTTTTGCTGTGGGATTCGAAACGACAGCTCCGGCTAATGCTCTAAGCGTCGTTCATGCCGATCAAATGCAGCTCGATAATTATAGTATTCTTGCTTCGCACGTATTAGTTCCGCCGGCTATGGAAGCCATTCTGGCCGACGATGAAAATAAGATCGATGCATTCTTGGCAGCAGGGCATGTCTGTACCATCATGGGAATGGAAGAGTATTATCCGGTTGCCGAAAAATATCAATGTCCGATTGTCATTACCGGCTTCGAACCGGTCGATCTTTTACAAGGAATTTTAATGGCCGTCATACAGCTGGAAAATGGAGAGTATAAGGTGGAGAATCAATATACGCGCTATGTTCAGCGCGAAGGGAATAAACTAGCGCAAAGTACGATCTCCGAAGTTTTTAAAATCAGCGACCGTGTATGGAGAGGTATCGGAAATATTCCGCAAAGTGGTTATGAAGTAAATGATCGTTTTAAGAAATTCAATGCGCGTTTGAAATTTAATATCGATATTCCTTTGGCAGAAGAAAATAAGGACTGTATCAGCGGAGATATCATGAAAGGTCTGAAAAAGCCAAAACAATGTCCTAACTTCGGTAGCCGATGCAAGCCCGAACATCCTCTCGGAGCACCAATGGTGAGTAGCGAAGGTGCATGTGCAGCATATTATCATTACGCGAATACAGAAAGACTCGAAAAAGTATAAAGTCATCATGAGCGAAAAGTTGAAAGTTCAGTTACAGTGTCCCATTCCTAAATTTGATTTTGATGTAATCACTTTGGGGCATGGCAGTGGTGGTTTGCTAACTCATCGTTTACTTCAAAGTGGTGTGTTCGATGTTTTGAAAAATGACTTACTCGATCAGCAGCATGATGGTGCCAGTTTTTCATTGCAAGGCAGAACCGCATTTAGTACAGATAGCTACGTAATCTCTCCGATTTTTTTTCCGGGAGGGAACATTGGCGATTTAGCCATAAACGGAACGGTAAACGATCTTGCCATGTGCGGTGCGGAAGCAAAATATTTATCACTGGCTTTCATCATCGAAGAAGGCTTTACGATGGAGGAGTTTTGGAAAGTGATGGTGAGTATAAAAGAAGCTGCCAATAACGCCGGAGTGAAAATTGTAACGGGCGATACGAAAGTTGTAGAGAAGGGGAAAGGCGACAAAATCTTTATCAATACTTCCGGCATCGGAGTGATTCATTCCAAGGCAAACATTCACCACAATAATATTGAAGAAGGCGATGTGATTATTGTAAGTGGAAATATTGCCACACATGGAATCGCCATCATGAGTTTACGTAAAGGGCTGGAATTTGATACCGATATAAAAAGTGATACCGTAAATCTCAACCATACCGTCCTTCGTTTGATCGAGAAATTTGGTGCCGATATTAAATTCATGCGTGACCCGACCAGAGGTGGAGTAGCATCTGTTCTGAATGAAATCGCCGAATTGACGAGTCACTGTTTTTATCTCGATCAAAATTTAATTCCGATAGATGAACAAGTCGATGGTGCCTGCGAAATGCTCGGACTCGATCCGCTTTATGTAGCTAACGAAGGTTTGTTCTTAGCCGTGGTTAAAAAGGATATTGCCGATGACTTTCTCGCCGATTTGAAAAAGGATGCCAATGGTGTAAATGCTGCTATCATCGGGTCGGTAACGCACGAAAATCCGGGAAAGGTGATTATGAAAAGTCGCATTGGCGGGAAACGTGTGGTGAACTATTTGACCGGCGAACAATTGCCGCGTATTTGCTAGAAATCGAAATTCCGGTCTTAAACTTTCCGCTCAGCTTAATGTGGGCTTTTTACGGAATTGCTTGGTTTTGAAAGCCGCATGACGGTTATTTTGCATAAAATTGCCCTTCCCGTTTAAAATCGTAAATTCGTGGCCTTATTCACACTCTCTTATATATAGGACGCTGATGGAATTACATCCGCTTAATGCTGTTTCGCCCGTTGATGGTCGTTACTGGAATCAAACTTCCGATTACGCCTTTCATTTTTCCGAATCTGCGCTCATGCGCTACCGACTGATGGTAGAAGTGGAGTACTTTATCGCACTCTGCGAATTGCCTTTGCCTCAATTGTTAAATGTCGATTCAAAAGTGTTTCCTCAACTGAGAGATATCTATAAAAAATTCTCTGAAGAAGATGCTCTTGATATCAAGGTTCGCGAAAAAGTAACGAATCATGATGTTAAAGCGCTCGAATATTTTTTGAAGGATAAATTAAAGGCACTGGGAATTTCTACTGAGATGGAATTCATTCATTTTGGACTCACTTCCCAGGATGTAAATAATACAGCCTTCCCAATGGCAATCAAAGAAGCTTATTCAGCTATTTACTTGCCACAGCTTCGTGAAGTAATTGAGAAGTTGTCGAGCCTTAGCGAGAAGTGGTGGACTATTCCGATGCTTTCACGTACGCATGGTCAACCGGCATCACCAACGAGATTAGGAAAAGAGCTTCGTGTTTTTATTGAGCGTCTGAGCAATCAGCTGGCTCTTATGGGACAAATTCCTTTCACGGCAAAATTCGGAGGAGCAACAGGTAACTTCAATGCACACCATGTTGCATATCCTTCAGTGAATTGGACTGAATTCGCAAATTCATTTGTTGAAAACAAACTGCATCTTAAACGTCAGCAGTACACAACGCAGATTGAACATTACGATAATCTTTGCGCATTGTTTGATGCG
Source organism: Bacteroidota bacterium (assembly GCA_016721305.1). Taxonomy (GTDB): domain Bacteria; phylum Bacteroidota; class Bacteroidia; order AKYH767-A; family 2013-40CM-41-45; genus JADKIH01. The sequence continues at coordinate 163,968 of JADKIH010000002.1, read as the reverse complement.
ATTAAACGAATCAACAATATTCTGATTGATTTGAATCGTGATGTGTGGACGTATATTTCGATGGATTATTTTAAGCAGGAAATCAAAGCCGGCGAAATTGGTTCATCGGCAATGCCACATAAAGTGAATCCCATAGATTTTGAAAATTCAGAAGGTAATTTGGGAATTGCGAATTCTTTCCTTGAACATCTTTCGGCTAAATTGCCAATCTCCCGTCTCCAGCGTGACTTAACCGATTCAACTGTTCTGCGAAATGTCGGTGTTCCTTTTGCTCATACTTCTATTGCGTTGCGATCGTTGATGAAAGGTCTTAATAAGCTTATTGTAAACGAGCAGGCCTTGCATGATGATCTTGCTTCTAACTGGTCTGTGATCGCCGAAGCAATTCAAACAATTCTTCGTCGTGAGAATATTGCAAACCCTTACGAAAAGTTAAAAGAGCTCACTCGTAATCATTCTAAAATCAATGAGGCATCATTCCATGACTTCATTCGCACGCTCGATGTGAATGATCAGGTCAAGAAGGAACTGATGGCAATCTCACCTTTTAATTATACCGGAATCTAAGATGAAAGTATGTGGCTTCACTTTTATTCGTAATGCAGTCCGATTCGATTATCCGATTGTAGAAGCCATTTCGTCAATTCTTCCAATGTGCGATGATCTTATCGTGCTCGTCGGAAATTCCGAAGACAATACCGTTGACCTCATAGACAGACTTCGTTCGGAGAAAATTCGAATTATACCGAGTGTGTGGGATGACTCTCTTCGGGAAGGTGGTCGAGTGTTAGCTGAGGAAACGAATAAAGCTATGAAGCACATTCCTGTTGATGCAGATTGGGCTTTTTATATCCAGGGCGATGAGGTTATCCACGAAAATTATCATTGTCGAATACATGAGGCAATGACGAAGTGGAAAGATGATAAAAGTGTAGAAGGTCTTCTTTTTAACTACAAGCATTTTTACGGCAGCTACGATTTTGTCGGCGATTCTACTCGATGGTATCGAAAGGAAGTTCGAATCATTCGTAACGATCCTGCTATTTATTCATTTCGTGATGCTCAGGGTTTTCAAAAGACGGACGTCCATTACGCGTAAAAGAAACTGATGCGTACGTGTATCATTACGGTTGGGTAAAACCGCCGGAGAAGCAATTGGAAAAGCAAAAGCACTTTAATAAGCTTTGGCATTCGGATGACTGGGTCGAAAAAAATGTCCCGAAAGATTCGGAATTCGATTACTCGCAAATTGATTCGCTTACTCATTTTCAAGGAACTCACCCAAAAGTAATGGAGCAAAGAATCGCATCTAAGAATTGGAAGTTTGATTTTGACCCGACTAAAAAACAATTGTCTTTCAAGTCGCGATTTAAATTGTCGCTAGAAAATATCACCGGCTGGAGAATAGGGGAGTACAAAAACTACAAGCTGATCTGATTACCAGCCTGAAGCCAGTACATCCGCCAAATGCATAATCTTAATTTTTTTACCCTGCTTCTGAATGTAACCATCGAGGTGCATCAGGCACGACAGATCCGTTGAGATGAGATACTCAGCTTCTGTTGTCTCAGCATTTTTGATTTTTTGTTCAGCCATTCCAACCGCGATAGGTTCGTACTTCACCGAAAAAGTTCCTCCGAATCCACAGCACGTATCTGTTTCAGGCATCTCGCGAAGCTCAAGTCCTTTTACATTGGCTAAAAGTGTCCGTGGTTCTTTTTTGATTCCGACTTCACGAAGCCCGCTGCATGAGTCGTGATAAGTAGCGATGCCGTCAAGCTTTGCACCGACATTGGTGACCTTTAAAACATTTACAAGAAAATCGCTCAACTCAAAAATGTTTTTCTGCACTACTTTGTATTCGTTATGCAATACCGTGTTGTGGAAGAGTTCGGGGTAATAATTTTTTACCATTCCGACACAGGAAGCCGATGGAGAAACGATATAACGATCATTCGGAAAATCACGAATGAATTTCTCTCCTACTTCTTTGCATTGATCCCAATGACCGCCGTTAAATGCCGGTTGTCCGCAACAAGTCTGATTGGGGTTGTAATTGACTTTGCATCCGACCTTTTCAAGCACCTTAATCATGTTAAAGGCAGCTTGAGGGTACATTTGATCTACAAAGCAGGGAATGAATATATCGACTAACATAGTATTTTACGAATTAAGAACCGGCTGAATGCTTCGCTCACTTTTCGGCATGCGAAGTAACAAAAACAGACCGATAAAGAAAAAGCCTGCAAGAACAATTATACTATTTCGCATACTTCCTGTCATTTCGTTGATTAGTCCAAACGCCAGTGTTCCGATAACGGTACCAATTTTGTCGCAAACATCATAGAAGCTGAAGTAGGAAGCATGGTCAATCGTTTCAGGTAGCAATTTTGAATAAGTCGAACGGGAAAGCGATTGAATTCCACCCATTACTAAGCCAACAACGGCAGCTAAACCCATGAACATATTCTGCTCGTTTACTCCGTATTTTTTGTTGCATAGAAATGCGCCGATACAAACGAAAACCCATATTGTTATGGCAATCGAAAGTGCACGAATATTCCCAAAGCGTTTCGAAAGATTGCTGAACAGATAAGCTCCTCCGATAGCGACAAATTGGATAATAAGGATGATCGCAATTAGAATAGATGAGTCGAGATGCAATTCGCCATCGCCAAAAAGAGTGGCAACGTACATCACAGTCTGCACTCCCATATTGTAAAAGAAAAAGGAGAGCAGGAAGGTTTTGATTCGTGAAGTCTTCTTTAACTCACCCCAGACTTTTCGAAGCTCACGGTAACCGTTAAACAAGTAGTCGCCCTCGTCCTTTCGCTCGTAAATATTGTCTGGTAAATGTGCAAATGTGTACTGAGCAAATCCAAACCACCAAACGCCAACCAGCAGAAAAGCCAGTCGAATTGCAAATCCTTTTTCGATTCCTCCGTACCATTCGGGAAACAAAATCATGGTGAGCGAAAAATTAGTAACAATGAGCTGCCGATGTATCCTAGTGCGAAGCCTTTAGCACTTACTTTATCCTGATCTTCAGGCTCGGCAATTTCGGGAAGGAAGGCGTTGTAAAAAACGATACTACCCGAATACCCCATGGCCGCAAGCACCGCACCCAAAACGCCGATCCATAGTGTCGACATCGAATCAAAGAAGAATAAGGCCGAACAGCTAATCGCGCCCATCGTACTGAAGAAGTACATGAAGCGCTTTTTCTTTCCGCTGTAATCTGCAATCGATGAAAGCAATGGACTAATCGAAGCAATGAGTAAGAAGGCAAATGAAATCGAATAAGATTGAAGTGAGTCACTGTTGAATGTGCGACCGAGGAAATGAACCATTCCGCCCGGATTATTATTCGTCGTCACTGCATGGAAGTAAATCGGAAAGAGCGCCGAAGTGATCACCAACGAATAGCTGGAGTTCGCCCAATCGTAAAATGCCCATGCCCGAATAATTTTTTTGTCGCCTTTTTTTAGCATAGTTGAAATTTGTTCCGTGGTCTACTTGTCTTTCGAAGGTTCAAAAGTAACAATATTGCCCTATTTTGAAAGTACAACTCTCAAAAGGTCAAAAGCCGTCGATGAGTGCCGTTCTGCTTAAAAGTAATTCACGATTCCAAAGTGAATCTTCCCATTACGGAAGTAAATCGGATTGTCGAATTGCTTTCCCAGAGCATAACTAACCGACATAATTCCCAGTTTCGTTTCAAAGTTAATACCCGCGCCAAATCCGATGGGTGTGTCATGTAAATTGATGTTTCGGCTTTTGTTCGCATATCCGGCCATGTTGAAAAAAGTAAAGAGGAACGAATTCTGTTCAAGCTGATATCTGTATTCAATTTTTCCGATTAAAAATCCGGATGCATAAATCGATTCTTCGTCGAACCCACGCAACGATTTTAGTCCGCCAATCCGAAAAAGTTCATTTATAAAAAGCGACTCGTTTTGAATATATCCTCCGATGGTGCCAAAATTGATGACATGCTTTCCACCCGGACTCCAAAAGTAGTCCAAGTGCATTTCTCCGGCGTACGTTACGCTTTGTAGCTCCAGACTATCATACAACGCAGGATTGATGCTGCTGTTTTTGCGAATCTTTCTATTTCCAGCACTCGCCGTGAATTCCATTGCAATTCCTTTTCGGGGATTAAGACGATAATCGAGCCGTTCCCAGTGTACGGTGGAGCCGTAACTGAGTATAGTAACATCGGCATAGTCGGGGAGAGTAGTAGCAAACTCAAGACCCTTGGTGCTTTGCAAGTCGCTCTCTTTGTCGGTGATGAAAGCTTTAATGAAATTGTTTCCGGTAAGTGCATACTGAACACCGAATGATTTGATGACGTCGATGTAGGTCGAATCTTTTTGAAAATGGCCAGACTACCGTCCACACCAAAATGTGTACTGAGGATGAAAGGGTATAAGAAACGCACTTTTAAATCCTGCGACTGAGAAGTAAGTTGTTTCCAGTTAAATTCAATGATCTCTCCGTGTCGCAATGAATTCTGTAGCTTCAAATGTGCTTCGCCTGTCAGACTTACTTTGCCTGTTTTGTTTTCATCCGGTTGCAATCCGATTACACCGTCGAACTGGCTTGCTTTTTTATTCTCCAGAAAAAGGTAAAGCTTCGTCTGCTTGTCACCAAAAACTAGCTGACTTGGTTTTATTTCAGAGATGAAAGCAAGCTCTTTCATTCGGCTCGAAATTCTTTTTAGTTGAGCTTCATTATATGTTGCTCCCGGACTTATGCTTATGTAATTGTAAATGTAAACAGGTGCAACCGTAGCGCTTCCTTTAATAACGATGCTATCAATGCTGAAAAATTTATTCTTCTCTAAGTGTAATTTTGCCGAATACCGATTCTCGTTTATTTGAATACTGTCAAGCTTGATTGTGGCAAAAGGATATCCGTTGTTCTCGCAATTTTTAAGAATAGTATTCATCAGCCTGCCTGCCTTTTCAAAATAGAAAGGTTTATTGCTAAAGCTTTTGTTTTTAAGTCCAGTGCCTTCCAGAAATGTTTCGTCTACATTTCCTTTGTAAAGATTTCCCCAAAGCATTTTTTCGCCAAGGAAAATTTCCGCATGAATGCCGGTAGAATCTTTGTATAACGTATCGCACGATGCAGTGAGGTAGCCGTCCGATCTAAGATTGCTTAACAATGAAGAAAGTTCATTGCGGGAGCTCTGAATGTTGGTCAGATTTTTCTTTTTGAGAAAAGATTCTTCATACACTCTGAAACTTTTTGAATTTGACGTGTCCTGAAGATGTAAGTGAAATGCTGTTGGATTTTGTGCATACGAAACTGTGATGTGGCTGAACCAAATCAAAGCACTGAAAAGAAAAGCATATGCGTTTCGAAATTGCAAAATCGGAAGCTTATATTGACTCTAACGAATGACTAGGCTTAACATTGGCATCGACCGTGTGTAAGTTCCAGTCGATCGGAGTGAGTCCTTGCTCAAGCAGCAACTCATTCACTTTCGAAAAATGCTTGCATCCGAAAAATCCTCGGTCAGCAGAGAAAGGGGATGGGTGAGGTGCACTTAAGATAAAGTGCTTTGTCGTATCGATGAGATTCTCTTTTGCCTGTGCGTATTTTCCCCAAAGGAGAAAAATAAGTCCGTTACGTTGAGCAGACAATTCACGAATGATCGCATCCGTAAATTCTTCCCACCCTTTTTTCTGATGAGATCCAGGTTGATTTTCTCTGACAGTTAATGTAGCATTCAGCAGTAACACTCCTTGTTTCGCCCATTTTTCCAAATTACCGGATGGCGCCATCGGAATACCAAGGTCATTTCAGAGTTCTTTGTAGATATTCTGAAGACTTGGAGGAAGCTTTTGTCCGTCGCGTACCGAGAACGAAAGTCCATGAGCCTGCCCGGGGCCATGGTAAGGATCTTGCCCAAGAAGAACAACTTTCACCTTGTGAAACGGTGTTGAATCCAATGCGGCAAAAATGAGTGGTCCGGGAGGGAAAATCGATTGTCCTGTTTTCTTCTCATTTTCGAGGAAGCTCTTCAGCGCTTTAAACGAAGGCTTTTCGAATTCCTCGATTAACGCGTTTTTCCAGCTTTCTTCCAATCTTGGGTTAATATTGTTCATCGAGTGTGAAAATAAGAAGAGATTTCTAAAAAACGGTTTTTATCCTGTTTTTCTTCAAGGCGAGACTGAGAGAAATGTTGAAAACTTCTTTCCCATTATTCGGAGAATGTGATATTTTTGCAGAACTTTCACGGATAAATCAAAACAATTATCCGATTCTCACGTTAAAAATCAACAATAGACGATATCATGAAAAAAATCGCCCGTGTAACTTTGGCCCTCGCAGCATTAACTGTACTGTTTGCTTCATGCAAATCGCATGAGAGATGCCCTGCGTATGGTCAGATGAACAAAACTAGACATCACTCAGAAATCAGAGGTTAATAGCCTTCGAATTACAGATATTACAGCGAATCATCCCAATGGTTCGCTTTTTCCGTTTTAGGGGATTGCCGCACTCTCGAGAATTAAGACTTAAAATTGAAAATGACTGTCTGGATAAGATCGGGGTGCAGACTCAAGGCTACAGGACAAGTCTTCGCAGCTTGTTGTAAAATAGACTTTTCTTTATCGGTGTACAGGTGATCTTTCATGTCAAATTCAACAATCACTTCTGATACTCTCCTTGGATTAGCAGCCATTACCTTCGTAATTTTCATGTCAATTCCACTCATGTCTATAGAATGCGTACGTGCCGCAATTCCCATAATCGTTGTCATACATGAGCCTAGTGATGCAGCCAACAAATCAGTAGGCGAGAAAGCCTCACCTTTACCCTGATTATCGACCGGTGCATCTGTGATTATTTTAACCGACGATTTTACGTGTTCCGCTTCTGTTCGAAGATCGCCGAGATATTTTGTTCTGATCGTTTCCATGAGACAAATGTATGGCATTCCCTTTTTAAAAAATAAAAAAGTAAGGATTCTTGCACACAAGCAGTTCTTTGTCCTGTAAGGGAATGGTCCCAGTCGGCTTACTAAAGTTTCGATCAACGTCGATTCTAACGTTAGTCTGACAATGCCTTTATTCCATGATTGGTAGTGATGTATTAAATGCTTAATTTTGGGCCTTAAGATGAGAATAGCACTATCGGTTTTATTTTTCCTGTTTTTTATACGTTCTCAAGCGCAAGATCAGGCTCAGGTCGATCGCAGCGATGTTAATGTTTTGATGCGTAATGAAGCCGAAGGTGGACTTACTATTCACTCCAACGGATTTGGTTTACGATACATGCGAGGATGGCATCTGACAGGCTACAAAAAGCATATGCTCGATATTGAATTTGTTTCAATGCGTCATCCGAAACAGTACAAACTGGCCAACCCGTACTATGAAAGTTCAAAGCCATTCTTTTATGGCAAATTGAATTTCGCCTATTTACTGCGTGGTGGTTACGGTCGTCAGAATATCATTTTTAGCAAAGGTGAGAAGAGCGGAGTAGAAGTGCGTTACAACTATTACGTCGGTCTATCTCTTGCCATGACAAAGCCTGTTTATCTCGATGTGGTAATACCGAACGATTCTACTGCATATCTTGAAACAAGAAAATATGACCCGGCTGATCCTCTGATGCAATCGTCGACATACATCTATGGCCCCGGTCCGTATCTGAGAGGATTTGACGAAATGAATTTTTATCCCGGTGTGTATGGGAAATTTGCGATCTCCTTTGAATATGGCGGTTGGCAGGATAAGGTCACTGCACTCGAAGTTGGAGTGGTAGTCGACAGCTACCTGAAACCGCTTCCGATTATGGCGAACATCAGAAACGACCAGGTTCTGGTGAACTTTTATATCTCATTACTCTGGGGCGGAAAATGGTGAGGAAAATATTATGGAAGAAGGGAAATCAGTGACTGAAAACAGAATGCCGAAGCCGGCTTGGCTTAGAGTGAAATTACCGATCGGACAAGAGTATACAAAAGTTCGGGAAATTGTCGGTGAACATAAACTTCATACAATTTGTCAGAGTGGAAATTGTCCGAATATGGGAGAATGTTGGGGAGCAGGAACTGCCACCTTCATGATCCTCGGAAATATTTGTACACGTAGTTGTGGCTTTTGTAATGTAGCAACCGGACGACCGGAAGCCGTTGATCCTTTTGAGCCCTTGCGTGTAGCTAAATCAGTTAAGCTGATGAGTGTGAAACATTGTGTAATTACCTCTGTAGATCGCGATGATTTGAAAGATGGCGGTGCACAAATTTGGGTCGAGACAATTCAAAAGATCAGAGAACTTTCGCCCGGCACCACAATGGAAACATTGATCCCGGATTTTCAAGGGCAGTGGGATAATCTTCAGATGCTGATCGATGCAAGACCTGAAATTATTTCTCATAATCTGGAAACTGTTCGCCGACTTACAAAAGAAGTTCGCATACAGGCAAAATATGATCGTAGTCTCGAAGTACTTGCACGCATTAGCGGAGCAGGGATTCCGGCAAAATCAGGAATTATGTTAGGCTTGGGTGAGACTGAAGAAGAGGTTGTAGAGGCCATGGATGATTTGCGTCGTTCCAATGTGTCTATTCTCACTCTTGGTCAATACCTACAGCCGACAAAAGAGCACTTAGCAGTTCAAGAGTTTGTTCACCCCGATATTTTTGCACGACTCAAAGAAATTGGTTTGTCAAAAGGTTTCAGATACGTGGAGAGCGGACCACTTGTACGTTCGAGCTATCATGCGGAAAAGCACTTAGAATAGTTTTTTTATACAAGGGAATTTTGGAACAAAATTTTCCTTTTGAAGTTTAATTCATCTTACATCAATCTGCGTTTATGAAAAAAATTAGAGTTGCAATTAATGGTTTCGGTCGTATCGGCCGTATTGCCACAAGAGTTATTTTGAAAACACCGGGTTTAGAACTGGTAGCGATTAACGATTTGACCGACACACATACGCTTGCACATTTGTTCAAGTACGATTCTATTCACGGTCGTTTTGATGGCACTGTCGATTATACTGAAAAGGCAATTATCCTCAACGGAATTACAATACCTGTTTCAAAGGAGAAAGACCCGACGGCACTTCCTTGGAAGACAATCGGAGTAGACGTATTGCTGGAATGTACCGGCAAGTTTACTGATTACGCTTCTGCATCCCTTCACATTAAGGCAGGAGCAAAGCGGGTAATTCTATCGGCTCCGACCAAAGGAAAGGGTGACATGAAGAGCATCGTTTTAGGTGTTAATGATGAAACATTGACGGCCGATGACCACATAATTTCGAATGCCAGCTGTACAACTAATAATGCAGCTCCAATGCTAAAAGTACTTGATTCTCAGTGGGGTATTGAGCAGGCATTTGTAACAACGATTCACTCCTATACCGGAGATCAGAATATTCACGATGCGCCGCATAAGGATTTGCGACGTGCCAGTGCAGCAGCCGTATCGATTATTCCTACCACAACAGGAGCAGCAAAAGCATTGGGAGAGGTCTTACCACATTTGAATGGTAAATTAGGAGGCGCGGGTATCCGTGTTCCTTCGCCTGACGGCTCTTTAACAGATATTACCTGCATTTTACATCAGCATCCGACAGAGGAAGAGGTGAATATGGCCTTCAAAAAGGCTGCAGAAGGCCCATTAAAAGGTATTATGTCCTATACATCCGATCCGATTGTTTCCATAGATATCGTTGGAGATCCCAATTCCTGCATTTTTGACTCAGAATTAACTACTGTACTGGGACCGATGGTGAAAATTGTAGGATGGTATGACAATGAAGCAGGATATAGCAATCGATTGGCCGAATTGGCAGTGAAAGTAGGGCAACTAATTCCTGCTTGAACTGAGTGAAATTTTCATGAATCCGGACACCAAAAAGTGCCCGGATTCTTTATTTTTAGCGTATTTTCAAGTAGGTAAAGGATTTTTAGAATATTTAAACTTTTCTTAAACAATTATAACCTTTATTAATCGTTTATTTGAACAGTCGACCTTGTTTCGGTGTTTAGGAAATGTAGCAGATCATATCAGGAGTAAAGAGAAGTCTGGTACAATTATTGAAACAAAGCTATCGACACACATTTGTTCAATGTCCGTTATTTTAAAAACGATGAAAATGATTAACAACTCAAAGCGCAAGATTAAGCTGGTACAACAACCTGTAAGCGATGCAGCAACCCGAATAAAGGTCCAATTAGACCATAAAACGATGATGATCGTCCATAGTATGGCAGCTTTTAAGATGTGGAAGAAGCGCTATCCTCTGGCGAAAGTTATAGCCTGAGTGCTGATTCTTAAATTCTTATAGAAATTACCCAAAGGTTTCCGGAGCCCGGAAACCTTTTTTTTATGTTTGTTGAAAATATTTTTCTTTAAAATTTGCATTTTAATTTCGTTTATCTACATTTGCAATCCCAATTTTGAGGGGAAGAGAAATCTTCGAAATTTCAAAAAAAGCCGATGTAGCTCAGTTGGCCAGAGCTACTGATTTGTAATCAGTGGGTCGGGGGTTCGAATCCCTCCATCGGCTCTAAGTTCTTTAAGTATTCAGTGCTGGTTTTAGGACCATTGAGAAGGGGAGATACCAGAGTGGCCAAATGGGACGGACTGTAAATCCGTTGCGAAAGCTTCGAAGGTTCGAATCCTTCTCTCCCCACTCTGAGTTTTAGTTTGGACCCCGATGATCCTGACTAATACATTAGCGGAAGTAGCTCATTTGGTAGAGCATCAGCCTTCCAAGCTGAGGGTGGCGGGTTCGAGCCCCGTCTTCCGCTCGAGAATATCAGATGTATTCTACCTGATTCAGCCAATGTAGCTCAGTCGGTAGAGCACATCCATGGTAAGGATGAGGTCACCAGTTCGATCCTGGTCATTGGCTCCTGATACATGAAACAACGGCCAGAACGGGTTTGCAACGGCAAAGTTTACGTTCCGGTTTGAAAAACTTTAGTGCAGGATCCGGTAATTACAATTTGGTTTTCCGGTCGTAATTAAAATTTACTCCTGCTGTCTTAACAGAATTAAAATCCGGAGGGCGACCTTGCGGATTCTTAATATAACTTTTCGGTTCACATCTTTGGATCGGGAAACACGAATTAGGATACCGGATACTGCTGAAACGAGCTTCCATCTTTTCACAGTTCACGATAATTGTAAACTCAACTTTAGTAAACTCAACTAACATTAACCTCTAATACCTTATTGCAATGGCAAAAGAAAAATTCGACCGTTCCAAGCCCCATGTTAACATTGGAACCATCGGTCACGTTGACCACGGTAAAACTACTTTAACAGCAGCGATCACTACGGTACTTGCTGAAAAAGGCTGGGCAGAAACTCGCTCATTTGATTCAATCGATAATGCTCCGGAAGAAAAAGAACGTGGTATTACCATCAATACAGCTCACGTAGAATATCAGACTGCAAACCGTCACTATGCGCACGTTGACTGTCCAGGTCACGCCGATTACGTAAAGAACATGGTAACTGGTGCTGCTCAGATGGATGGCGCGATCCTCGTGGTTGCTGCTACTGACGGTCCGATGCCACAAACTCGCGAGCACATCCTTTTGGCTCGTCAGGTTGGTGTTCCTAAGATCGTTGTATTCATGAACAAAGTGGATATGGTTGACGATCCTGAACTTCTTGACCTCGTTGAAATGGAAATCCGTGACCTCCTTAGCTTCTACCAGTTTGACGGTGGTGCTACTCCGGTTATCCGTGGTTCTGCTTTAGGTGGTTTGAACAAAGATCCAAAATGGGTTCCATCTATCCTCGAATTGATGGAAGCAGTAGATACATTTATTCCAATTCCTCCGCGTGATGTTGATAAGCCATTCCTTATGCCGGTAGAAGACGTATTCTCGATCACAGGTCGTGGTACAGTTGCTACAGGTCGTATCGAGCGTGGTGTTATCAATACAGGTGATGAAGTTGATATCATCGGTATGCAGGAAAAAACAATCAAGTCGACTTGTACAGGGGTAGAAATGTTCCGTAAGATCCTTGATCGTGGTGAAGCCGGCGATAACGTTGGTCTCCTCCTCCGTGGTATTGAAAAAACTGACATCCGTCGTGGTATGGTTGTAGCTAAACCAGGCTCAATCACTCCTCACACTGTTTTCAAAGCTGAGATCTACGTTTTGAAAAAAGAAGAAGGTGGTCGTCACACTCCATTCCACAACAAATACCGTCCGCAATTCTATCTCCGTACAACTGACGTAACAGGTGAAATCACTTTACCGGCAGGACGTGAGATGGTAATGCCTGGTGATAACGTAACTATTGAAGTTGTGTTGATCCAACCGGTAGCTATGGACAAAGGTCTTCGTTTTCGCGATCCGTGAAGGTGGCCGTACTGTAGGTGCAGGTCAAGTTACTGAAATCATTAAGTAATTAACTAATTTCCAGATAAACCACAGGCGAAAACTCGTCTGTGGTTTACTGCCAATTAACAGATAGTAAACGGGTGTAGCTCAATTGGTAGAGTAGCGGTCTCCAAAACCGTTGGCTGGGAGTTCGAGTCTCTCCACCCGTGCTTAACCCCCGATAGTTGTAGACACAACTGACAAACAAATGAGTAAACTGAGCGCTTATATAAAGGAAAGTTACGTTGAGCTGATGGAAAAAGTTAGCTGGCCAACACGTGAAGAGCTTCAAAGCTCTGTAGTCATAGTGATGGTTGCTACATTGATCATTGGACTGGTAATTTTTCTGATGGACTTTGGATTCCAATCCATCATGAATTTATTCTATAAAATGATCGGTTAACAATTTAGCCATGGCAGAAACGCAATCTCAAAAAGAACTGGTTCGCAAGTGGTATGTTGTTCGCGCCATCAGTGGAAAAGAAAAGAAGGTAAAGCAATATATCGAATCGGAAATCAGCCGACTCAAGCTTACGGATTATGTAAGCCAGGTCTTGATTCCGACTGAGAAGTTTTACCAGATCCGTAATGGAAAAAAAGTAAGCAAGGAAAGAAATATTCTTCCCGGTTATGTGTTGATCGAAGCTGCTCTTGTAGGCGAGATTCCTCACATTATCGAGAATATTTCCGGTGTTATAGCATTTCTGGGTGCCAAAGGCGAAGCTCCGGCTCCGTTGCGTCAGTCAGAAGTGAATCGTATCCTCGGTAAGATGGACGAGCTCGCCGACAGCGAAGCAGTAATGACTGTACCGTTTGTCGTAGGTGAAACTGTAAAAGTGATCGATGGTCCTTTCAACAGCTTCAGCGGTGTGATCGAAGAAATCAACGAGGAGAAGAAGAAGCTGAAAGTTATGGTGAAGATCTTCGGACGTAAAACGCCGCTTGAGCTGAACTATATGCAGGTAGAAAAAGAATAAAGGGTAGGCGCATACACAAGCCGGAGAGTAAATGCTTCCAACATTTCTCTGCTTTCCGATGAGTGTTTTGTTGCTGACGTGACATATATAGTATCTGAGCGGAGAACGCAGATACACCCGATCGGGCAAATTGTTCTTCAGATTTTAACTCAACTAGTCAAATGGCAAAAGAAATAAGTACATACATCAAATTGCAGGTAAAAGGCGGCGCCGCTAACCCGGCACCTCCAATTGGTCCTGCTCTGGGTGCGAAGGGTGTTAACATCATGGAATTCTGCAAGCAGTTTAACGCTCGTACGCAGGATCAACCCGGTAAAGTATTACCGGTTGTTATCACCGTTTACACTGATAAATCATTTGAATTCATCATCAAAACTCCTCCTGCAGCTGTTCAGCTGATGGATGCAGCAAAGATTAAAGGTGGATCAAAAGAACCTAACCGTAATAAGGTGGGTAACGTTACCTGGGATCAGGTTCGTGCGATCGCTGAAAACAAAATGCCGGATTTAAATTGCTTCACTATTGAATCAGCAATGAGTATGGTTGCCGGTACAGCACGTAGCATGGGTCTGCTTGTCGACGGCGAACGTCCTTTCTAAGCATTCTTTCATGAGCTGCTGAGCATCGCAGTATCATACTATAGCATTTAATAACAGAAGGAGGGGGAGATCCTATCAAACCCGTTGGTACTTCAAAACTTTAATTCAATGGCAAAAGTCAGTAAAAAAAGAAAATCCGCTATGGGTAAGGTGGATCAAACCAAATCCTACACTCTAGCTGAAGCATCAAAGATTGTAAAAGACATTACTTACACGAAGTTCGATGCATCTGTCGACCTGAGCATTCGTCTCGGTGTTGATCCTCGTAAAGCTAATCAAATGGTACGTGGCGTTGTTACGCTTCCACACGGAACCGGAAAAACAAAAAAAGTACTTGTTCTTTGCACGCCTGATAAAGAGGCTGAAGCAAAAGAAGCAGGAGCTGATTTTGTGGGCTTAGACGATTACATTCAGAAAATCGAACAAGGCTGGACAGATGTTGATGTAATCATCACCATGCCGAGCGTAATGGGTAAAGTAGGTAAGCTGGGTAAAGTACTCGGACCTCGTAACCTCATGCCGAACCCGAAGACAGGAACTGTTACAACTGATATCGGTAAAGCGGTAAAAGAAGTAAAGGCGGGTAAGATTGATTTTAAAGTCGACAAACAAGGAAGTATTCATGCAGCTGTCGGTAAAGTTTCTTTCGATGCTAAAAGATCGAAGAAAATGCACACGAGTTGTTGAACACCATCCTTAAGCTGAAACCGTCTGCTGCAAAAGGTACATACATGAAGAGTGTATACCTCTCTAGCACGATGAGCCCTTCAGTGATGATCGATACTAAAACAATTGCTTAATTACCCACTGGGTTAATCATTTAAACATTCCAAGAAATGAAAAGAGAAGAAAAAGACGTAATCATTGGAGAGATTGCGGAACTCCTCAATAAATATCCAAACGTGTACGTAGCAGATACATCTGCTCTTACCGTAGCAAAAACAACTCAGCTTCGTCGCCTCTGCTTTAGCAAAGGTGTAAAAATGCTCGTGGCAAAAAATACTCTCATCCGTAAAGCGATGGAGAAAAATAACGCTGAAGCATACGAAGGAATTTTCGGAGCTCTCAAAGGCACAAGCGCACTGATGTTTTCTGAAACAGGAAACGTACCTGCGAAAGTGATTAAAGAATTCCGCAAGAAGAATGATAAGCCTCTCGTAAAGGTGCTTACATCGATACAGCTATCTTCCTTGGTGATGCGCAACTCGATACACTCGTTGCTCTCAAATCAAGAAATGAACTCATCGGTGATATCATCGCTCTTCTTCAGTCACCTGCGAAAAATGTTATCTCCGGCCTCAAAGGCAGCGGCGGCAAACTTGCAGGAATTATCAAAACATTATCTGAGCGTCCTGAATAAGGATAAGCTGTTAAAAATACTAATGCTTCCAGTACCCCAATACAGTAACTAAACAACGTAAAAATTAACAAATTAAATTCTATACAAAATGGCAGATTTAAAAGCATTCGCTGATCAGTTAGTTAACCTGACTGTTAAAGAAGTTAACGAACTCGCAAAAATCCTTAAGGATGAGTATGGCATCGAGCCTGCTGCTGCTGCTGTAGCTATGGCTGCACCTGCTGGTGGTGGCGAAGCTGCTGCTGCTGAGAAAACTTCTTTCGACGTAATCCTGAAAGCACCGGGTGGAGCGAAATTAAATATCGTGAAATTGGTGAAAGAATTAACTGGTCTCGGTTTGAAAGAAGCGAAAGACTTAGTTGACGGAGCACCAAAACCAGTGAAAGAAGGCGTATCTAAAGAAGAAGCGAATTCAATCAAACAACAATTGGAAGAAGCAGGAGCTGAGATTGAGGTTAAATAAGGTATCGGCTGCTGACCGCTAATCATTTATAGACCTTTCCCGAGTAAAATCGGGACTGGTCTATATCCTTTTTTTAACAGGTGATAAATTACTGATCCTGATCGCAGTTGAAGAATTAGTCTCCACTCAAAAAACCAAGCTCCCGTGTCAACCAATCTTATCAATAACAAACGAATTAGCTTTGCGACCATCCAGCATCCGATCGATTACCCGGATTTTCTGGATATTCAGCTTAGATCATTCCAGGACTTTTTCCAGCTTGAAACAACGTCTGACAACCGTCAGAAAGAAGGTTTGTATAAAGTATTCAGTGAAAACTTCCCGATCACTGATTCAAGAAATAATTTCGTCCTCGAGTTTCTCGATTACTTCATCGATCCTCCCCGTTATTCTCTGGAAGAGTGTATCGAACGTGGTCTCACGTACAGTGTTCCACTGAAGGCGAAACTGAAACTCTATTGTACCGACCCTGAACACGAAGATTTCGAAACAATCGTGCAGGACGTGTACCTTGGAACAATTCCGTACATGACACCGAAAGGAACATTCGTCATCAACGGAGCTGAACGTGTTGTTGTATCACAGCTTCACCGTTCACCGGGCGTGTTCTTCGGTCAAAGCCGTCACGCTAACGGAACCAAATTATATTCTGCTCGTGTGATTCCGTTCAAAGGATCTTGGATCGAATTTGCAACGGATATCAATAACGTCATGTACGCATACATCGACCGTAAGAAGAAATTCCCGGTTACAACTTTGTTGCGTGCTATCGGATATCAAACTGATAAGGACATCTTAGAAATCTTCGGTCTTGCCGATGAATTCAAGGTGACGAAATCAGGTATTAAAAATGCTCTCAATCGCCGTCTCGCTGCTCGTGTTTTGAAAACATGGGTGGAAGATTTCGTTGATGAGGATACAGGTGAAGTAGTTTCTATCGAACGTAACGAAGTGATCATCGAACGTGAAACCGTTCTCGAAGATCACCACCTTGAACTCATCGTGGAATCCGGTGTCAAGTCGATCATTCTCCACAAAGAGGATGTGAATACAAATGATTTTGCAATCATCTACAACACGCTTCAGAAGGATACTTCTAACTCCGAGAAAGAAGCCGTTGAACATATCTACCGTCAGCTCCGTAACGCCGAACCGCCTGATGAAGAAACAGCTCGTGGTATTATCGACAAGCTCTTCTTCTCCGATAAGCGTTATGATTTAGGTGATGTGGGTCGTTACCGTATCAATAAAAAACTCGGTCTCGAAATCGCAGACGATACTCGCGTTCTTACGAAAGCAGATATTATCGAAATCATCCGTCAGCTGATTCAGTTGATCAACTCCAAAGCTGAGGTCGATGATATCGATCACTTGTCGAACCGTCGTGTTCGTACGGTAGGTGAGCAATTGTATGCACAGTTCGGCGTGGGTCTGGCCCGTATGGCTCGTACCATCCGTGAGCGTATGAACGTACGCGACAACGAAGTATTTACTCCGGCTGATCTGATCAATGCGAAGACACTTTCATCGGTGATCAACTCATTCTTCGGAACAAATCAGCTTTCACAATTCATGGATCAGACTAACCCACTTGCGGAAATTACCCACAAGCGTCGTTTGTCTGCACTCGGACCAGGCGGTCTCTCTCGAGAACGTGCCGGCTTCGAGGTTCGTGACGTTCACTACACGCACTACGGTCGTCTGTGTACTATCGAAACTCCTGAAGGACCAAACATCGGTTTGATCTCTTCATTGTGTGTGTATGCTAAAATTAATAATCTCGGTTTCATCGAAACTCCTTACCGTACAGTAACAGCGGGAGTAGTGGATGTTGAAAAGCCGGTAGTGTACCTCACTGCCGAAGAGGAAGATAATAAAGTAATCGCACAGGCTAACGCTGTCATCGATGAGAAAGGTAATTTCATTGATGCAAAAGTGAAGTCTCGTGAGTTAGGTGACTTCCCGATTCTTGAACCGGAGAAAATTCACCTGATGGACGTTGCTCCAAACCAGATTGCATCGATTGCAGCTTCATTGATTCCCTTCCTCGAACATGATGATGCTAACCGTGCCCTGATGGGATCGAACATGCAACGTCAGGCTGTTCCTCTCCTTCGTCCGGAAGCACCAATCGTTGGTACAGGACTCGAAGGTTTGGTTGCCCGTGACTCACGTGTACTCATCAACGCCGAAGGCGATGGTGTAATTGAATACGTAGATGCATTGGAAATCACGATTCGTTACAGCCGCAAGGAAACTGAAAAATTGGTAAGCTTCGAAGATGATGTGAAAACATACCGTCTGACGAAATTCCAAAAAACCAATCAAAATACTTCGATCAACCTCAAGCCGATTGTTATCAAAGGCCAGAAGGTGAAAAAAGGTCAGGTACTTTGTGAGGGATATGCAACTCAGAGTGGTGAATTGGCATTGGGTCGTAACTTACAAGTTGCGTTCATGCCTTGGAAGGGTAATAACTTCGAGGATGCCATCGTAATCTCTGAGCGTGTAATCCGTGAAGATATCTTTACTTCGATTCACATCGATGAATACAGCCTGGAAGTTCGGGATACCAAACGTGGTATGGAAGAATTGACAGCTGATATTCCTAACGTAAGTGAAGAAGCTACTCGCGAGCTCGACGAAAACGGTTTGATCCGTGTCGGTGCCGAAGTAGTGGAAGGTGATATCCTCATTGGTAAAATTACTCCTAAAGGTGAAACAGATCCTTCACCGGAAGAAAAACTCCTTCGCGCCATCTTCGGTGATAAAGCCGGTGACGTGAAAGATGCATCTCTTAAAGTTCCGCCTTCTGTAAAAGGTGTGGTTATCGATAAACGTTTGTTCTCTCGCGTAATGGCGAAAGATAAAGCACAGAAGAACGATGAAAAGGTTCAACTGGAAAAACTCGATAAAGACTACAACGTTGCAATCGCAGAACAGAAAGAAAAACTGATCGATAAATTATTTGTGCTTGTGAGTGGTAAAACATCTCAGGGTGTGACCGACATCTTCAAAGAAGTCATCATCCCTAAAGGTGCGAAGTTTACTCAGAAGATGCTCTCTGAAATCAACTACGATACCGTTAATCCGGATAAGTGGACAACTGATAAGGAGAAGAACGATCAGATTAAACAATTGCTTCACAACTTTACAATCAAGTTTAATGATATCAGTGGTATCTACAAGCGTAAGAAATTTGCTCTTACAGTTGGAGATGAGTTACCTGCCGGTATCGTTCAGCTTGCAAAAGTTTATATCGCCAAAAAGCGTAAGTTGAAAGTAGGGGATAAGATGGCAGGTCGTCACGGTAACAAGGGTATCGTTGCCAAAATCGTTCGCGATGAAGACATGCCATTCCTCGAAGATGGAACTCCGGTAGATATCGTTCTTAATCCACTTGGTGTACCTTCACGTATGAACCTTGGACAGATTTACGAAACGATCCTTGGATGGGCCGGTTTGAAAATGGGTCTCAAGTTCGCAACGCCAATCTTCGATGGAGCTTCTATCGAGCAAATCGACGACTACGTTCTCAAGGCAGGACTTCCTAAATTCGGCAGTACTTACCTCTACGATGGTGGAACAGGTGATCGTTTCGATCAACCGGCTACAGTAGGTGTAATCTACATGATGAAACTCGGACACATGGTTGATGATAAGATGCACGCCCGTTCAATCGGACCGTACTCTCTCATCACTCAGCAGCCTCTCGGTGGTAAAGCACAGTTTGGTGGTCAGCGTTTCGGTGAGATGGAGGTTTGGGCACTCGAAGCATTCGGTGCAGCAAACATCCTTCAGGAAATCCTTACTGTTAAATCGGATGACGTAATCGGTCGTGCGAAGACTTATGAATCCATTGTAAAAGGTGATAATCTTCCTACTCCTGGAATTCCGGAATCATTCAACGTATTGTTGCATGAGCTTCGTGGTCTCGGATTAAAGATTACACTCGAATAAGTTTGATGAATGAGCTTGCTGCTCTTCACGGAGCAGCTTTTCAATTCAATCTTCAAACATTAAACTCACAAAGATGGCTACCAGAAAAGAAATAAAAATTAAGTCAAACTTTACCAAGATTATCATCAGTCTTGCTTCGCCTGAGCATATCCTCGAGCAATCAAGCGGTGAGGTCTTGAAACCAGAAACGATCAATTACCGGACGTACAAGCCGGAGCGCGACGGATTATTCTGTGAGCGTATCTTCGGTCCGGTAAAAGACTGGGAGTGTCATTGCGGTAAATACAAACGTATCCGTTATAAAGGAATCGTTTGCGACCGTTGTGGCGTGGAAGTAACAGAGAAGAAAGTTCGTCGTGAGCGTATGGGTCATATTACCCTTACTGTTCCGGTAGCTCACATCTGGTATTTCCGTTCATTGCCAAATAAGATTGGTTACTTGCTGGGACTTCCTACTAAAAAGCTCGACATGATCATTTACTACGAACGTTACGTAGTAATTCAGTCGGGTGTGAAGGCTGCCGATGGTATCAACTACCTCGACTTCCTCACAGAAGAGGAGTACCTGCAAATTCTTGAAACATTACCGAAAGACAATCAACATCTCGATGAAACAGATCCGAATCGTTTCATCGCTAAGATGGGTGCTGAAGCATTGTACGATTTATTATCTCGTCTGAATCTCGATGAGTTATCATACAACCTTCGTCACCAGGCAAGCAACGAAACTTCACAGCAACGTAAGAACGAAGCATTGAAACGTTTGAACGTAGTGGAAGCTTTCCGTTCTGCCAATACACACATTGAGAACCGTCCTGAATGGATGATCGTGAAAGTAGTTCCGGTGATTCCACCTGAATTACGTCCACTCGTTCCTCTGGATGGTGGTCGTTTTGCTACGTCTGATTTGAACGACTTATACCGTCGTGTAATCATTCGTAACAACCGTCTGAAACGTCTCCTTGAAATCAAAGCTCCGGATGTAATCTTACGTAATGAAAAACGTATGTTACAAGAGGCGGTTGATTCATTGTTCGACAATTCAAGAAAAGTAAATGCCGTTAAGACTGAGTCGAATCGCGCATTGAAATCACTCTCTGATTCATTGAAAGGTAAACAAGGTCGTTTCCGTCAAAACCTCCTCGGTAAGCGTGTCGATTATTCAGCACGTTCGGTAATCGTCGTTGGACCTGAATTAAAATTACACGAATGCGGTCTTCCAAAAGACATGGCTGCTGAACTCTTCAAACCATTTATCATCCGTAAGATGATTGAGCGTGGTGTGGTGAAAACGGTGAAGTCGGCTAAGAAGATTGTAGATCGTAAAGACCCTATCGTTTGGGATATCCTCGAAAACGTATTGAAAGGTCACCCGGTTCTCTTGAACCGTGCCCCGACACTTCACCGTTTAGGTATCCAGGCATTCCAGCCAAAGCTGATCGAAGGTAAGGCGATCCAGTTGCACCCGTTGGTGTGTACTGCGTTCAACGCCGATTTCGACGGTGACCAGATGGCCGTTCACGTTCCACTCGGACACGCGGCAATTCTGGAGGCGCAAATGCTTATGCTTGCATCTCACAACATCCTTAACCCTGCAAACGGTGCACCGGTAACGGTACCTTCTCAGGACATGGTTCTTGGTTTGTACTACATTACCAAGGAACGTAAAACTGACGAGACACGTATTGTAAAAGGTGAGGGAATGAAATTCTATTCTCCGGAAGAAGTAATCATCGCTCACAACGAAGGTCGTGTGGATCTCCACGCTGCAATCGAAGTGAAGACGATGGCTAAAGATGATGGTGTACTGAATCGTCGTATGGTGAAAACTACCGTAGGTCGTACACTCTTCAATCAGGTTGTTCCGGAAGAAGTAGGACACATCAATACTCTTCTTACTAAGAAAGCACTTCGTGATATCATTGGCGACATCCTCAAGATTTGTGGTGTGGCTAAGACTGCGAAGTTCCTCGATGATATTAAGGACCTCGGATTTAAGATGGCCTTCAAAGGTGCACTTTCGTTCAACCTTGAAGACGTTAAGATTCCTGAAGTAAAGACCGAACTTATTGCAAAAGCAAATGCCGAAGTAGAAGAGGTGTTGAGCAATTACAATATGGGTTTCATTACTTACAACGAGCGTTACAATCAGATCATCGATATCTGGACACGTACAAGTTCACGTATTACCGATACATTGATGAAGCAATTGTCTACAGACAAACAAGGCTTCAACTCAATCTTTATGATGCTCGACTCCGGAGCCCGTGGTTCGAAAGAACAGATCCGTCAGTTAGGTGGTATGCGTGGTTTGATGGCGAAGCCGCAAAAGAGCGGATCATCAGGTGGGGAAATTATCGAGAACCCGATCCTTTCAAACTTCAAGGAAGGTCTGTCGATCCTCGAGTACTTCATCTCTACTCACGGTGCGCGTAAAGGTCTTGCCGATACGGCCCTCAAAACAGCCGATGCGGGTTACCTTACACGTCGTCTCGTCGACGTTGCTCAGGACGTTATCATTACCGACGAAGATTGCGGAACTCTCCGTGGTCTTGCCGAAACAGCTCTGAAGAACAACGAAGACGTAGTAGAATCACTTTACGATCGTATTCTCGGTCGCGTGTCTCTGCACAATATCTACCATCCGCAAACCGGTGCGTTAATCATCGAAAGCGGTAAACAGATTACTGAAGACATCGCTACTCATATCGAAAACTCACCAATCGAAACGGTTGAAATCCGTTCGGTATTAACTTGCGAATCTGAACGTGGTGTGTGTGCGAAATGCTACGGACGTAACCTTGCATCGGGCCGTATGGTTCAGAAGGGTGAAGCCGTTGGTGTTATAGCCGCTCAGTCAATCGGTGAGCCTGGTACACAGCTTACACTCCGTACGTTCCACGTCGGTGGTGTTGCTCAAAAAGGTGCATCTGAATCTGAACTGAAAGCTAAATACAGCGGACGTATGGAATTCGAAGAAGTAAAAACAGTGTCATACAAAGAAGGTACAAAAGCATACGAAGTGGTAATTGGCCGTTCAGGTGAATTCCGTATCGTTGATCCGAATACCGGAACTGTATTGACAACGTCGAACATTCCTTACGGTTCTAAATTGTATATTAAAGACAAAACAATAGTTGAGAAGGGAACACTTATTTGTGACTGGGATCCGTTCAATGCGGTTATCCTTTCTGAGTTCGCAGGTAAAGTCGACTTCGAACATATCGAAGAAGGTATTACTTACCGTGAAGAATCGGATGAGCAAACAGGTTACAAAGAGAAAGTAATCATTGAAACTCGTGATAAGACGAAGAACCCTGCTATCCGCATCATGGATGCGAAGAAAGAACTGATCAAAGGATATAACATCCCGGTTGGTGCTCACGTCATGATTAACAAAGCACAGCAGATTTCTGCAGGTGATATCCTCGTTAAGATTCCACGTACGACAGGCAAGTCCGGTGATATCACCGGTGGTCTCCCACGTGTGACTGAATTATTCGAGGCACGTAACCCAAGTAATCCGGCTGTTGTTTCTGAAATCGACGGTATCGTAACCTACGGTGGTATTAAGCGTGGTAATCGTGAGGTTATCATTACCACTCGCGATGGTGAAGTGAAAAAATACCTCGTTCCACTTTCTAAACACATTCTTGTTCAGGATAACGACTTCATTAAAGCAGGTGATCCATTATCGGATGGAGCTATTACACCGAGCGACATTCTCTCTATCAAAGGACCAAGCATGGTACAAGAGTATCTTGTAAATGAGGTTCAGGAGGTTTATCGTTTACAGGGTGTGAAGATCAACGATAAGCACTTCGAAGTAATCGTTCGTCAGATGATGCGTAAAGTAATCATCGAAGATCCGGGTGATACAACATTCCTCGAAAGAGAATTCGTGGATCGTGTTGACTTCATTAAGGAGAACGATGGTATCATGGATAAAGTAGTTGTTCTTGAGCCGGGTGATTCTACAGAAGTGAAGGCAGGTCAGATCATGACTCTCCGTAAACTTCGTGAAGAGAACTCAATCCTCAAGCGTAAAGACTTGAAACCAATCGAAGCTCGTGATGCAATTCCTGCAACATCTTCGCCGGTACTTCAGGGTATCACTCAAGCGTCACTGCATACGAAGAGCTGGATTTCTGCAGCATCCTTCCAGGAAACGACGAAGGTGTTGAACGAAGCTGCCGTGAATGGTAAGATCGATGATCTCCTGGGCTTGAAGGAAAACGTAATCGTTGGTCACCTCATTCCTGCAGGTACCGGCTTACGTGAGTACGACCGACTCATCGTTGGTTCTCAGGAAGAATACGACTTGCTGATGGCGTCTAAACAGACAGAAGAAGTAGGCCAATAAGCCGATTCTAAAGCGAATATCAATCCGCCTCCTTTTCGGAGGCGGATTTTTTATTGGGCAGAAGTGAATCCCTGCCTAAAAATTTCCGTAATTTGTTAGACTCTTATACAAATCAATCATCAAATGGACGAAAATCAAAACCAGAATCAACTCAATATCGAGTTGACGGAAGAAATAGCAGATGGAATTTATTCTAATCTGGCCATCATTACACACAGCACGAGTGAATTCGTTGTCGATTTTGTGAAAGTGATGCCGGGTGTTCCAAAAGCGAAAGTGAAGGCAAGAATTCTGTTAACACCTCAACATGCTAAAAGATTGTTGGCTGCCATGCAAGACAATATTCAAAAGTATGAAGCAGTTCACGGCACGATCAAGCAAACCGAAAGCATAGGTTTACCAATGAATTTTGGAGGACCTGCTGCACAAGCATAATCAAAAAAAGGCTGCATTCGTTGCAGCCTTTTTTGTTTAAAATATTTTCAATATCGTCTCTACCAGATACCGTTCATAACTGGGTACGATTTTATCTGTATAGATCTGCGAAACGCTTACACACGAAACCCCATTTTGTGATGTAGGACGAATCATCACTTCAAAAAATTTCTTTCCGGCAAACAAATTATCTTTTCGATAGATGATACTTAGTTCTTTGGAGTCAAAGAAAACTGATTTGAATCCCTTTTTTTCAAGCTTAGAGGCCAGGAGAATTTTATGTCTTTTTGCGGGTAGTACAGATATGTTTGTTCCATAAACGGATTGGGAGGTGGGGATCCCTTAGGTAATAATAGCTGGTTTTTGAGCCAATTTGTGTAGTGGAAACTTGATTGTTTTATAGGGGAAATGGGACAAATGCACTCAGCTAATAAAAACTTGAACTTATTTGATAATCTGATTACCGAAATCTTTGGTCAGGAGCAAAAAAATAGCTGCTTTTAGGGCAGCAGGTTGACTAAAATATCTTTAGTATCGTTTGAACAAGGTCTCGTTCGTTGGTCGTTATAGGCTTTTCTGTGTAGATCTGAGACACGCTAACGCAAGAGATTCCATCTTCCGAAGTTGGGGTAACCTTGACTTCGAAAAACTTCTTTTTTGAGAAAAAACCGTCTTTTCGTAGAATCATGCTTAGTTCTTCCGGGTCTGAAAAGACAGATTTATAGCCTTTCTTCTCCAGTTCGGAAGCCAAGAGGATTCTATGTACTTTTCTCGCAGGTAGTACAAGTAGGTCTACTCCATTGAATGGGGCTTTATTTAAGAAAAACAGCCGTAGCAATGATAGTTGATTTTAACGACATTTTTTATATCGAAATCTTTATTTTTATATGAAGTTCATTTGAAATTCACGAAATTATTTTCTATACTGACTTATTAGTTCGTTTTCTAAGAAGTCGGGAGATGGCCGAAAAGTAGAATCGAGCCATCATGGCAAGGCCGGCAAAGAAGAAAAGACTGGCAATACCTCTGGTGCTATCGGCCATGAAGAACTCGCCGGTCATCCAGATAGAATTCGCCATTATCCAAAAGCACACAGCCAGGTTATGGACTAATTCCGCACGATCATGCCTGTTTTTAATAGTGATGTAAATTGCCAATCCGACAGTCGGCACAATCATGATCATGCCCATAATTTTGGACAATGAAACCCAACATAAATCTTTGATCAGCCAAAGAAGAATATGGAAGTTCTCATATTTTCGGATACCGTTTTCCATCGAGCATTATTTTATGAGCCCAATATAGAAAAGTAAATTCTCTCATTCACCCCTCACGTAATATTCTAAAGTAGAAGGACACAAGAGACTACTAGAGTCGTATCGATTATCCGAATTCGATGTAATCAATAAGAAGCTGAGAAATTACTTCGCTTCGATAGCTTGCGAGAGCGATGCATCTTCCGGAGTCGTTTTGCTTCGGAATCTGCGAATAAGCTTTCCATTTTCATCCAAAAGGAATTTTTCGAAATTCCATTTGATATCACCCGTGAAATCAGGATTCTCTTGTGAAGTAAGCCATTTGAATAATGGGTCGATATCATCTCCGGTAACCGATACTTTCGACATCATAGGAAATGTGACGCCGTAGTTTTTTGAGCAAAAAGATTTGATGTCGCTGTTTGTGCCTGGTTCCTGACCGCCAAAATTGTTGGCCGGAAATCCAATGATAACAAGTTTGCCTTGATACTTTTTGTAAAGTTTTTCAAGTCCTTCATATTGCGGAGTGTAGCCACATTGTGAAGCAGTATTTACAATAAGAATTTTTTTGCCTTTGTACTGATTGAGGTCAGTCGCTTTACCGTCTATAGATAACGGTTTGTAGTCGAATAACGATGAAGCGGATGTTAACATGATGGCGAATGTGAGAAGGAGTTTCATCTTTGATGTGCTTTTCTATAATAACAGATGTTAGTTGATTTAGTTTGTGAATTTATCAAAAAAAAGACCGGCCGAATAGGACTCTAATTTGATCAATTTAATGCACTCTTATTGAAGATAAAATAGCCAAAGTGGAAAAGGAAGGAGAAGGAGTTAGTTCGCATATCAGCATAATTCACAAATAGCCCAATAGGTCCGAGAGGGCTATGGAAAACAAAGCCCGTTGAGGCAATGAAGTATCGATAATGAAGTACAGGGCCGTATTCTGTTCTTTTGTCTACGGTTTCAATCAGCTCCTGATATGGTTGGAAAACATATCCTTCTAAATTGAAATCGATATTGTTCTTGATGGAAAGTATTCCCTTTAACCCACCGGCTCCAAAATTATGTGTATGCAGAGCAGGTAAATACAAAGTTCGGATTTCCTGGATCGGAGCAAAAGCCGGACTGTTGAGTGAAGTAGAAGTGTAGTTTGCAAAAAAGCGCATGTTTGAAACTGCAAGATCTGCGCAAAGGCCGATTTTGAACCGACCAATTTTCTTGAAGAAATTCTCATAGCTCAGTTTGAACTGAAACCAATCATGATAATCGACCTGAATGGAACGATCAACTGATGTTGACCCCGGAATCGTAAACTCACGAATATTTACATATTGAAGTTTCATAGTAAGGAACGTGCCTTGGTTGGCATATTCTTTTCGGTTCAGGGTGTTTACTTCAAAAGTAATTGATGCAGTCGGGCCCTTTAATACTGATTGGTCTGCAGTATCCGTAGCTAGAAAATTCTTCGTTTGATAGTAATCGTCGGATAAGCGAATATACGACGCATTCAAAACGATCTTTCCTTTATTCCGTTCAGGCATCCCAATATTCAATCCGAATAGGTAGTCGCTTTTCAGAATGTATGATGGTTGTTGATCCGTGAAGAATGTATTGTTGCTGCTTCTGAAAAAGTCATACTGATTTAGAGTAGCCTCGGCCTCTAGAAAGTAAGGCGTTTTTCTTGGCGAATCGAGCCGGACTCTGATCTGTCCTGAAGTGTACAATTTTCCAAAGTAGAAGTTGCCACTAAAATTATAGGATTTTCGATTCCATATATTATACTGCAAACCAACAAAGGCTTCACTCACCGGCTTACTGGAAATGTTACCTCCAAATTGTGTCATGAAATCTTTTTCACGTTTTACGGTAATCTTCATGTCAAAATACCCGGTAGCCTTGTTGAATTTCATCAGCGGATAAATTGATTTGATATTTGCATCAGACACTAGAGTGAAGTAAGCTGATTTCAACAGAGAAAGTGACACCGGTCCGAATCCGGGTTTAATAATGTTTCTAACATAGTCCGCCTGCTTACTGTTTACACCTTCAATTACAATATTGTCGACGAGTAGTGGGGGAATGAATTACGATATGCCTGCCGACGTGCATCCAATTCTTTTTTATCTACCCTACGAGTTGTGTTAAATTTAATTCTTTCAATTTCTTTTTGTGCAGAGTTGTATCCTTCTGTAATAAGCTCCGTGATTTTTGAAAAGTCAAATAAACCAAATCGATCGGTACTCGATTCGATTAAAATTCCATTCTCACATAAGACCGAAAAACTTGTTGGTGTTGTCATCATTGCCCGAATCTGAGAAATTACATTTCCTTCAGAAGTAGGTGTGTTCGTACCGGCAGCATTTGATCCGATGATGAGATCAGGTTGAAACTCGTTAAGCATAACATCGGCCGGAAAATTGTTATACATTCCTCCGTCATAAAGCAACTTCCCGTCGAAAAGTACGGGCTTGAAGTAGAAAGGATATGCCGAAGACGCGCGTACGGCTCTTGCCAAATCTCCTTCACGGAAGATAACGGTTTGCTTATTTTCAATATCCGCAGCCACACATCGAAATGGAACGAATAATGAGTCAAAGTTGTAATCTGCTTTAGCAATCGGTCCCGCTGTATTCTCCATCAAAGAATAATCGTACGGAACAGAGCTTACAATGCTGGTTGGAAGAGAAGTAGAGATAACAGAATCCAGAGAAAACTTTAAGCTGATCCATGACGCATTCTCCTCTTTCTTTCGGAAGTAATACAGATAATTCTCGTCTATGATACCATTAGCCCAATTGTAAAAGTCTTCGGTATGGACAATCGAATCCATTTGGTCCGGAGAAAATCCCATTGCGTACATACAGGCCACAATAGCTCCTGCCGATGTTCCTGCGATATAGTCGATCGGAATATTATTTTCCTCCAACGCTTTCATAACTCCAATATGAGCCATGCCACGGGCTCCGCCACCACTCAGCACGAGGCCGACTCGTTGCCCCGCAGAGTTGCCGGCTAACAAGCTGAAGAGCGTAAAAAGAGCTAGAAATTGAAAAGTTCTGGTTGGCACGAAAAAAGCGTATTATAGAGTGCGAATTTACAAAGCAATTTTAATCTGACGGTCTAACTCTTCAAAATAATATGGGGTTTTTATCAACCTGGATCCATACCAGGAAAACAGCTCACCGTCGACAGTAATAACCTTTACACCCGGCAAAAGCTCTCTGAATTCTGCAGCATCAATTTCTTTGAAAGGATAAGGTTCGGAGGAGAGCAGCAGCACGTCAGGCTTCTTTCGCCTCAATTCATCCAGCGTAACTTCCGGATACCTTTCGGTTGAGGAGAAAACGTTCTTCAATCCGAACTTTGACATCATCTCGTGAATGAAAGTATTCTGTCCGGCAACCATCAATGGATGATTCCAAATCAGATATGCCGAACTCATCACTCGATCCGACTTCATACCTTGCCAGTGTGTAAAGCCGGCTGAGATTTCATGTACGATACTTCGTGCTCTGTCAAATTTACCTGTAATGTCTCCGATTGAAATAATCATAGACAAGGCGTCATCCAACGTTTTAATATCAGAAACCCAGACATTGAATTTCTTTCTGAGTTTTTCAATTTGAACGCGATCATTTTCTTCTTTATTCGCGATGATCAAATCTGGTTGAAGCGATTCGATTTTGTCCGGATCAAGTTTCTTCGTTCCGCCAACCCTGGTTTTTGTACGAAACCATATCTCAGGGTGAATACAAAACTTAGTAATTCCGACAACTTCTTCATCCAAGCCCAAATCAAAAAGCAACTCAGTCTGTGAAGGGACAACCGAAACGATTTTTTTCGGAATCCCCGCAAACTCAATGCTGTGGCCTGTTTGGTCGATGAATCGCATGCTTAAAAATAAAAAACCCTTTCACGTTTTGAAAGGGTTTTGGAAAATAAATTACGAATTTGATGGCCTGGTTGTTTGATAGCAAGCCACCGTTATCGTTATCGCTATCGTTATCGCTATTCTCCTTACTTCACCAAAGCATCCACAATATCACTCTTCGTAATAATGAATGTACGGCCGGCTTTAAAGTCCTTGACAAGAACAGCTGCACGGTCTCCTGAAATCATAGCAGATAATTCGTCGATAGGGGTAGTGATGTCGACAAACGGAAGAGCTTCTTTCATGAGTGTTTCAACTTTTTCATCTTTTGATGCCGGATCATTGATGATGCGATTGTAGACTTGATTTTCGTACAAAGCACCAACAACTCGCTCGTCGCTTACGACCGGGATCTGCGAGAAATTATTGTCGTTCATTAATCGCAAAGCCTGAGATAGTGTGTCGTTTTTGTCGATGGTAACCAACTCAATATTCTTACGGTTGGCAACGATATCTTTCGCCATCATTCCTTTTCGATCGATGTATCCCATTTTTCGCATCCATTCGTCGTTGAAAATTTTTGCCAGATAACGAGTGCCGTGATCATGGAAGATGACAACAACGACATCTTTTTCTGTAAGCTTATCTTTCAATTGATGAAGTCCTGCAATGGCTGAGCCTGCGGAGTTGCCGACCCATATTCCTTCTTTCTGAACAATTTCTCTCGTCATCAAAGCAGCATCTTTGTCTGTCACTTTTTCGAACAGATCAATGAGGTCAAAGTTGACATTCTTTGGAAGGAAATCTTCTCCGATGCCTTCGGTGACATAAGGATAAATTTCATTCTTATCGAAGATGCCTGTTTCTTTGTACTTCTTGAAAACGGACGTATGTATCAATACCCCAAACTTTAATATTAGGTTTTTCTCTTTCAGATATTTTGCCGTTCCACAGATTGTTCCACCTGTACCGACACCTACGAGCAGGTGTGTTATTTTTCCGTCGGTTTGATCCCAAATTTCCGGCCCCGTTTGTTCATAGTGAGCAATGGCATTCGAGGGATTGTCGTATTGGTTCGGGTAAAATGAATTTGGCGTTTCTTTATTCAGGCGAGCCGCTACTGAGTAGTAGGAGCGGGGATCTTCCGGTTCTACATTGGTCGGGCATACAATCACTTCAGCACCAAAAGCACGAAGTGCATCCACTTTCTCTTTCGACTGTTTATCTGTTGTAGCGAAAATGCACTTATATCCTTTAACGATTGCAGCTATAGCTAACCCCATTCCGGTATTGCCCGATGTTCCTTCGATGATGGTTCCGCCCGGTTTAAGAATACCTGCTTTCTCAGCGTCTTCAATCATTTTCAGAGCCATTCTGTCTTTGATGGAATTACCCGGATTAAAGGTTTCTACTTTCGCGAGCACCGTTGCTTTTACACCGGCAACAACTTTGTTGAGGCGAATCATCGGTGTGTGTCCAATCGATTCGAGAACGTTATCGCAAATTTTCTTTTGTGGATTCATTGACATAAGACTCTTTTTTTTGGGTTTAATTTTATAGCCGCGTAAAAGTACAAAAGTCGACGAAATTGACTAGGAAAAAGGCGGAATTCGGAACCGGTTTAATTGGGTGCAAATGTCAAGCTCAGGAGTAGCGGATGGCCGTAAGGGGGCTGATTTTTGTGATAATGATCGTCGGTAGAATCATCATTATCAGGCAAATGGCAAGAGTGCCCACATTCAGCATCGCAAAATGGCTCCAACTGAATTCAACAGGTACATAAGAAATGTAGTAAGACTCCTGATCCAGGTGAAAAACTCGATAGTATTTTTGAATAAAAATCAGGAGCAGGCCAATCGTATTCCCAACTATTAGTCCTCTCACAGTGAGGAAGCCGGCAAGATAAACGAACACCTTTCGAACACTTACATTTCGTGCTCCCAAGGCTTTCATCATGCCAATCATATTGACTCGTTCAAGGATGATAATCAACAAAGCAGAAATCATATTCATTCCTGAAACAATGATCATGAGTGTGATGATGATTATTGCATTGATATTTTGTAATCCTAACCAATCAAAAATCTGAGGATAGATTTCACTGATTGTACGTGCGTTCAAATCGGAGCCGGTCAGATTGTAAACTTTGTGTCCAATGACATCAAGCTTATCGAAATCCTTAATGGCAATCTCAAAGCCCGCCACCTGATAGGGAGTCCAGTCATTGAGTTTTTGAATTTGAGCGATATCGCAAAATAGGTAAAGATTGTCGAATTCCTCCAGCCCGGTTTCATAAATTCCTGCGATGTGAAAACGTCTTGCTCGAGGAGGCTGCTGAATAAAAAACATCACAAGATCGTTTCCGGTTTTTAAGTTCAGTTTCTTTGCAAGATTAGCAGAGATAATAATTGAGTCAGAAGGAAAACTATCGTTCAACTGAAAGAAATGCCCGCTAACCATTCGTTTTTCAAAATAACTTTTATCGAAGTCTGTTCCGATCCCCTTTGCGACAATCCCTTCTAATTGTCCTGCCGATTTTACTATGGCAGCCTTTGTGGCAAATACCTGAACATGCTTAATATCTGAATCATTTTGGAGGATGGAAACGAAAGATTGTCGGCGATCAATAGGTTTGCTTTCGTAGGAGTTATTTTCGTCGAAATTGCTAACCTGAATATGTGATCCGAATCCAATAACTTTTTCACGAATTTCGTTCTTAAAACCGGTGACTACAGCTACGGCAATAAGCATAACCGCGAAACCAATGGCCACACCGGCTAAGGCGATGCGGATGATGGGTCTTGAGGAAAATACGCTTTTGTCGTTCCTGAAGGCTAATCGGCGAGCTATAAATAATTCGAAATTCAAGTTTTAAATAATTGTATTTTTGCAGAACAGAGGATAAAGGTATTTTATTCAATTCATCTATGAAAATTCAAAGCAACTTCTTATTAACCGTTATTCTGGTAATAAGTGTGTTCATCGGTCAGGCAAAAGACAAGGATCGGATTTCTCCCGGAGCAGAGAGTACAGATCTGTATTTTCCTTTGTTGAAAGGGAAAAATATCGCAGTAGTGGCTAATCATACTGCCGTACTTGGTCACGGTCATCTTGTCGACTCACTCATCCATAGTGGATTTAAGGTGAAACGAGTCTTTGCACCTGAGCATGGATTCCGGGGTGAAAGCGGAGCAGGAGATAAGATTGCCAATGGCAAAGATCCGGTTTCTGGACTACCGATTATTTCACTTTACGGAAAGCATCTGAAGCCAACAGTAAAAGATCTGGAGGGAATTAATGTTGTGATATTCGATATTCAGGATGTTGGTGTACGCTTCTATACATACATTTCCACTTTGCAATATGTGATGGAAGCTTGTGCTGAAAATCACATTAAGTTGATTGTGCTCGATCGTCCCAATCCCAATGGCCATTACGTCGACGGGCCTGTGCTAAATCGTAAGTTCAGCAGTTTTATAGGAAAGCAGGCTGTTCCTGTTATTTATGGAATGACAATCGGAGAGTACGCGAAAATGTTAAACGGGGAAAAGTGGCTTTTCAAGAAAGTTGTTTGCGATTTGACTGTTATACCACTCGGCAATTATACCCATGCGAAACATTATGTGTTGAAGATTCATCCGTCTCCAAATCTTCCTGAAATGGACGCTGTATATTTATATCCTTCGGTTTGTTTTTTTGAAGGCACAAAAATCAGTTTGGGGCGTGGAACTACAATGCCATTTCGATTGATCGGATATCCCGGGATGAAAGAAGCCGACACGAGCTTTACGCCACGATCTATTAAGGGAGTATCCGAGAATCCTCCATATAAAGACACGCTATGTTCCGGAGTCAGTCTTGCCAATGCAGGCTATTCTATTCGTGAAAACGGAGCCATACATCTGGAATGGTTGATTAAGATGTACAAGAGTTATCCTGCAAAGGAAAAGTTTTTCACTCCGTTCTTTACGCAATTAGCCGGTACCGATGTTTTGCAAAAGCAAATCATGGCCGGCAAGAGTGAGGCGGAAATAAAAGCGAGTTGGCAAAAAGATCTATCCGAGTTCAAGAAGATTCGGAAGAAGTACTTGTTGTACCCTGATGTTTTAGGGAATTAGCCAATTAGCTAATTGGTAGCGGCAGCGGCAACTTTTTTGACTACGCGTCCGGGGTAAACGAGCAGAGCTTCTGAGAGACAATTCATAGCTCTTTTGAGATCATCCAGGTTTAGCACGTATGCTATACGAACTTCATCTGTTCCCATGTCGGGACGAGAGTAAAAGCCTGTAGCCGGAGCCAGCATAACCGTTTCTTTCTCCAGAGAAAAATCTTCAAGAAGCCATTGGCAGAACTTGTCGGCGTTATCGATCGGTAAGCGTGCAATGCAGTAAAAAGCACCACTTGGTTTCGGGCAGAAAACACCTTCCATCTCATTGAGAGCTTTGACTACAAAATCACGACGGGAAACGTATTCAGCTTTTACTTTTGCGAAGTACGAGTCAGGAGTATCTATGGCAGCTTCTGCGGCAACTTGACCGAAAGTAGGAGGGCTGAGACGCGCCTGAGCGAATTTAAGGGCCGTAGCCATCAGTTCTTTGTTGTGAGAGATCAATGCGCCGATTCGGGCTCCGCACGCGCTGTAGCGCTTGGAAATTGAATCCAGGAGCACAACATTATTTTCAATTCCCGTAAGGTGCATGACGGAAGTGTATTCTTTTCCGTCGTAACAGAATTCACGATACACTTCATCGGAGAAGAGCCATAAATCGTGTTTCTTAACGATCTCTTTCAGTGATTCCAATTCTTCCTTCGAGTAAAGATAGCCGGTAGGGTTCGAAGGATTGCAAATCATGATTGCCTTCGTTTTCGGAGTGATGAATTTTTCAAACTCGGAAATAGGAGGCAAGGCAAAACCCGATTCGATTGTAGAACGAATTGGAATTACTTTCACATTTGCCTTAGCGGAAAAGCCGTTGTAATTGGCGTAAAATGGTTCAGGGATAAGAATTTCATCGCCCGGATCCATGCAACTCATCATAGCAATTTCAATTGCCTCTGATCCGCCCGTTGTGATAATGATTTCGGTGTAGTCAAGTTCAATTCCGAAACGTTTATAATAGCCGGTGAGTTTTTTGCGGTAAGATTCAAGGCCGGCTGAATGGCTGTACTCCACAACTTTTAATGGGAAATTGTGAATTGCATTGAGCATCGTGTCCGGCGTTTCAATGTCGGGCTGTCCGATATTGAGGTGGTATATTTTCGTCCCTTCCTTCTTAGCTTTTTCAGCGAAAGGGACGAGTTTACGAATAGGTGAAGGCGGCATTTCACGGCCGTTTATGGAAGTTACCGGCATTGGATATGATCGGATTGAGGATGATATATAAAAAGAAACCCTCCGAATTGGAGGGTCTCAAAAGTACGATATTTTCCTGAATTAGCTTAGTGTTTCTCAGGGGCCGGCGGAACAGATTGTTGACCGGGTTGAGCAGCAGGTTGAGCCGGAGCTTCAACAGTACCTTTTAAGTGAAGGACTTTTACGCCGCTTTTTGCGTTAGAAGTGAGGGATACGGTTTTATCCTGAGCCCCATTCTTTCCGGCTGAATTAAACACTACGTGAATTACCGCAGATTGTCCTTTTCCGATTGGCTCTTTCGGCCATGTCGGAACTGTACAGCCACAAGATCCTTTGGCATCAGTGATAATTAACGGTTCCTTTCCGGTATTCACAAAAGTGAAGTCATGAGTTATTTGATCACCTTGTTTGATTGTTCCGAAATCATACGTTTCAATTTTGAATTTGAAATCCGGAGCATTTGGATTATCAACCGGAGCAGGTGTTGCCGCACCTTGTTTACCGCTGTCCTGAGCGAAAGCGCCGGAAACTGAAATAAACAAAGCAATGGCTAAAATTGATTTTTTCATCTTGATGTTTGAGGTTTTAGAGGCTAACATTATTAGTTAAGAAACTAATTAGTTCTTAACCGGAGCTGGGGTTGCCGGAGCCGGAGCCGGTGGTACTTCTACGGTACCTTGCATATGAATCACTTTCGGGTTTTCCACTGCGTTCGAAGTAAGCGTAACGGTTTTGTCTTGTACACCACTTTTTCCGGCACTGTTAAAAGTAACTTTGATTGTAGAAGTTTGACCTTTCATGATCGGTTCTTTTGGCCAGATAGGAACAGTACAACCACAAGAGCCTGCAGCATTTGTAATAATCAAAGGCTCGTTTCCTGTGTTAGTGAATTTGAATTCATAAGTTACAGATTCGCCTTGTTTGATAGTGCCGAAGTTGTGGCTTTCTGCTTCGAATTTAAATGCAGCCTGATTTGGATTGGCTACGTTGTCGAGGGTTTTTTTCTTGAGCAAAAGTTGTTGAAGAGAAGGCAAGCAATGAAGCCAGAAGGAGGGTTTTTAATTTCATTTGTAGATCGTGTTTATTTTGTTTGTTTATTTTACGTTTTCGAGTGGACCGGATGAATTTTTAACCGGCATTGTCTGATCTGTAGATTAAGGTACAGCTTCCACAACACCTTTGATAGTTAAAACTTTTGCATCCGTTTTTGCATTTGAGTTAATGGTGACTGTTTTTGTAAAAGCACCTACACGCTTAGTGTCGTAGTGAACTTTAATCACGGCAGTCTGACCTTTTAAAATCGGTTCTTTAGGCCAAGTAGGAACTGTGCAACCACAAGATCCTTTTGCATTATTAATAATGAGAGGGTCTTTTCCTGTGTTTTTAAATTTGAATTCACATGAACCATCAGCACCTTGTTTGATTGTTCCGTAATCGTGCATGTCTGTCTCAAAAGTGATCTCCGGTGCATTTGGATTAGCCGGCTTAGCAGCTGTTGTGTCTTGTGCCAGGGAACGCATTTGGAAAGTGAGACAAAGAATCACTGAGCATGCAAGGTATTTGATTGTTTTCATAGAGTTGGTTTTGTTTATGATCAAAATATCGGTTTAATACGTCGGATTTATAGAACGGTTCGTACGCTTAGCAATATTTTTGCCAAAAATACCGATAAACCTATGAAGGCATTATGAATTCAAAAAGCCGGATGATTATCCGGCTTTTCTTTGTTTTTTGGTAAAAAGAGAGGTTTTATCCTACTTAGTAGTGAGTACAGCAAAAGGAATGAGCATTTCTTCAAGACTGATACCTCCGTGTTGTAGTGTGTTTTTATAATAAGTTACATAGTAATTATAGTTATTCGGGTAAGCAAAGAACTTGTCCTGACGTGCAAAGACGAAGGCTTGAGACAGGTGCTGTCTTGGCAACATGGCATCGGCAGGATTTTTAATCTCAAATACTTCTTTCTTGTCGTAGTTCATATTTCTGCCTTGCTTATAACGCAAATTGGTATTAACCGTTCTGTCGCCTACAAGTTTAACAGGTTCCTTTACTCGTATAGTGCCATGATCAGTCGTGATTATCAGTTTCACTTTTTTCTCAGCAATACGTTTGATGGCTTCGAAGAGTGGAGAGTGTTCGAACCACGACAATGTAAGTGAGCGATAAGCTGCTTCATCGTCGGCGAGTTCACGAATCATTTCCATTTCAGTGCGGGCATGCGATAACATG
Source organism: Bacteroidota bacterium (assembly GCA_016721305.1). Classification (GTDB taxonomy): domain Bacteria; phylum Bacteroidota; class Bacteroidia; order AKYH767-A; family 2013-40CM-41-45; genus JADKIH01. The sequence goes on along the minus strand of JADKIH010000002.1, from coordinate 126,723 downwards.
TCGACGAAATTGTAAACGATCACATTGAACTTGTTTTGCATCATATTCGGGATGTTGTCGACCAGATCTTTGCCATCGTTGTGATTTGTAATCTTCACGTAGCCCGATTTAACTTCCTTGCGGAAACGCTTCAAAGTATCATTCAGGAAGGTTTCTTCATGAAGATTTTTTCCGCCTTCGTCTTCATCATTCATCCAGAGATTTGGAAAACGTGCTTCAATTTCACTTGGCATAAGGCCGGCGAAAATTGCATTACGTGCATACTGTGTAGCTGTTGGGAGAATGCTCATATACATTTCATCATCTTGCAGACGGAAATACTCACTGATAAGCGGCTGAATTGTTCTCCACTGATCATAGCGTAAATTGTCGATAAGAATCATGAATACTGGCTCCGAACTTGCCGGGTCAATCAACGGAAGAATTTTCTTCTTCATTAACTGATGCGAAAGAGTTGGAGTAGTCGGTGCATCAATGTTTTTCAGCCAACTAATGTAATTCGACTCGACATACTTCGAGAAGAGAGTATTTGCTTCACTTTTTTGTGCTGTGAGAATTTCATACATACTCTCATCGGAAGACCGTTTCAATTCAAGCTCCCAATAAACCAACTTGCGATAGACTTCCGTCCATTCATTCCAGCTGAGCTTATCACTCAAAGCCATTCCGATATTGCGGAATTCCTTGTGATAGTCGAGTGCCGTTTTCTCACTGATGAGTCGACGATTCTCCAGATTTTTTTTGAGTGAAAGAAGGATTTGATTCGGGTTTACAGGCTTGATGAGGTAATCAGCTATTTTAGAGCCGATAGCCTGTTCCATGATATGCTCTTCTTCGCTCTTGGTAATCATTACAACAGGAATCTCCGGCTTTATGCCTTTGAGCCGGGTGAGAGTTTCGATGCCTGAAAGTCCGGGCATGTTTTCGTCAAGAAAGATAATATCGAAGTGAAGTGCTTTGACTTTATCGATTGCGTCTTCGCCGTTCGTAACCGTAACAACATCATAACCTTTCTCCTGTAAGAAGAGTACATGAGGTTTTAATAAGTCGATTTCGTCGTCGGCCCAAAGCACGTTTAGTTTGTCCATATCAAGTGTGTCGGTAGTAGTTTTACGTTCGCTTTCAAAGTTAGCAAAGATGTTTCGATTCATGTGCAGTTTTCCTCTTGGTTTTACTTTTTTAAACAATGTCAGTTCGCTTAACGTAAATGCAGGCTTTCATATTGAATGCGGAGAAATGTTTGCGTTGAATGGGCAGATTGTCGCGGTTTCAATAGAATTGTGATATTTGCAATTCCTTAGCAATGAAAATGGTGAGCAGAAAAAAAAGCACATTGAAGATAGTGAATGACCCGATCTACGGGTTCATCAAAATACCCTATGAGAGTGTTTTTCAACTCATAGAGCACCCGTTTTTTCAGCGGTTGCGAAGGATTCGTCAACTGGGAATGACCCACTTAGTCTATCCGGGCGCACATCATACTCGTTTTCATCACGCGATTGGGGCGATGCATCTGATGACGCAGGCAATTGATGTATTGCGGAGTAAAGGCCATATTATTCTAGATCAGGAAGCGGAAGCGGTTACAATTGCCATTTTGCTTCACGATATCGGTCACGGACCATTCTCACACGCATTGGAAGACAGCATCGTAAGCTCAATTAAGCACGAGGAGATTTCTGCATTATTCATGGATCGTTTGAATCAGGATATGGGAGGGAAACTCGACCTGGCATTGAAGATCTTCCGAAATGAGTACGGCAAAAATTCCTTCACCAGCTGGTATCAAGCCAACTCGATATGGATCGGCTCGATTATCTTAATCGTGACAGTTTCTTCACAGGAGTATCGGAAGGCGTAATCAGTAGTGAGCGCATCATTAAGATGCTTGAGATTCACAACGACGAGCTGGTTATCGAGGACAAAGGGATTTATTCAATTGAAAAGTTCATCGTTGCCCGTCGTCTGATGTACTGGCAGGTTTACTTGCATAAAACTGTCGTCTCTGCCGAGACTTTACTGATCAATATTTTAAAGAGAGCAAGACAGTTAGTTGGTCGCGGCGAAGAGCTCTTTGCCACACCGGCTTTTCGTCATTTCTTATCGGCAGATTACAGCAAAGATGATTTTTTGAAAAACCCACTGCATTTGGAAATGTTTGCCTTGCTGGATGACAGTGATATCGGTACTTCAATTAAAGTTTGGAGTAAGCATTCTGACAAAATACTGAGTGATCTATGTAGCAGAATGATCAATCGAAAGTTGTTTAAAATAATTCTGCGTGACAGTCCGTTTTCGGAAGAAGAAATCGCAGCTTATCGTAAAAATGTAGTTGAACTCCTGGGCCTCAGCGGAAACGATGATCAGTACTACTTTTTGAGCGGAAAGCTGATCAATAATGCATATAATTCGAAGTCAGATAAGATCAATATTTTGTACAAGGATGATTCGGTCCGGGATATTGCAGAGGCTGCCGATACGCTGAATATTAAGATGCTGTCGGAGCCTGTCGAGAAGTATTACTTATGCTTCCCGAAGATTGCCTAGGCTATTCGCCAAAACTGACTCAATACCGACATTTAGCCCTTGCCTCATGTCACAAAAAGGAGTACATTCGCCACTTCAAAAGCCCGCCATATGGAGTTTACAGCCAAGCAAATAGGAGATCTGTTAAAAGGAAGAATTGAAGGTAATCCGGATGTCAAAGTGTCGCGTCTGGATAAGATTGAGGAGGGTAGCGAAGGTGGACTCACTTTTTTAGCCAATCCCAAATACGCCCCTTTTATTTATACCACAAAGGCTTCAGTAATTATTATCGATGAGAGCTTCCAGTTGGAACAACCTGTGTCTTCAACATTAGTGCGGGTGGAAAATGCATATCAGGCATTTGTGCAATTGTTGGATATATACAATCAGATCAAAACCGATAAGAAAGGGATTGAACAACCGAGTTTCATTGCTTCATCTGCAAAGGTGGGCGAAAACTGCTACGTAGGAGCTTTTGCGTATATCGGAAACAATGCGAAGCTCGGTAAGAATGTAAAAATTTATCCTCAGGCTTATGTCGGTGACAACGTCGTTATAGGCGATAACACTACACTTTTTGCGGGGGTTAGAATTTACTCTGACTGTGTGATTGGCGCGGAGGTTACGATTCATACAGGAACAGTGATCGGTGCCGACGGTTTTGGATTTACACCGAATAGCAATAACGAATACAAGAAGGTTGCTCAGATCGGAAATGTAATCATTGAAGATCATGTGGAAATTGGAGCCAACACGACGATCGATCGTGCTACTTTAGGGTCAACGATTATTCGCAAAGGTGTGAAGTTGGATAATTTGATTCAGATTGCGCACAATGTGGAAATTGGAGAGAACACTGTAATAGCAGCTCAGACAGGAGTTGCCGGATCTACTAAAATCGGCAAGGATTGTATGATCGGAGGACAGGTAGGAATTGTTGGACACATTACCATTGCCGACAAGGTGAAGATTGCGGCTCAATCAGGAGTTGGCTCAAGTGTTACCACTGAAGGTGAGATTCTTCAAGGATCACCTGCATTCAATATCGGAGATTACAAACGAACTTACGTAGTTTTCAGAAAGCTTCCTGCATTGGAGAAGAAGATTGCCGAATTGGAGCAAATGATTGCTGATTTAAAGCAAATTCCTTCCTAGTTCATTTTCCAGTTATCTAAGGCCTTTTTTAGTTGTTTTCAGCCCTTTGGCTGTATAACACCATTGTCTATTTTCTTTCTTTTAACTTATTTATTTTTATTTTTGACAACTTTTGAAAACCACTCACTTTTGAGATGGCAATTATATTTCCAAAATGGCTGAAAATCAAATAATTAACCCTCCTGCAACAGTAGGTAGCCCATCTTCACAGGCTAATGGTACTGCCACATCAGCTGTTCCTGAGGTAATTTTGCAGACGACTCTGAAAGATTCGATCACCATATCCGGTGTTGGATTGCATACCGGAGCGAGCGTCAATCTGACCTTTAAACCTGCACCTGAAAATCACGGCTACAAATTCCAGCGTATCGATTTACCGGGTCAACCAACAGTTGAAGCCGATGTTGATAACGTGACTGATACAGATCGCGGTACGACGATCAGTAAAAACGGTGCACGAGTGAGTACTATCGAACACGTTTTAGCCGCACTGGCCGGTATGGAAATCGACAACGTATTGATGGAGATAGACGGTCCGGAAGTTCCGATTATGGATGGTAGTTCACGTCCGTTTATGGATTTGCTGGAGCAGGTTGGAATTCAGACGCAGAAAGAGGAGCGACTTTATTATTCGCTCAGCGAAAATATCACCTATGAAGATCCGAAGCGTAAAACTGAAATGCTCGCCGTACCAAGTGAGGATTTCCGTATTACGGTGATGGTTGATTATAACTCTGATTTACTTGGAACGCAGCATGCGATCCTCTATAATATCGGCGAATTCAAATCGGAGATTAGTGATAGTCGTACGTTTTGTTTCCTGCACGAATTAGAAATGCTTCTCGAACATAATCTGATCAAAGGTGGCGACATCAACAATGCAATCGTTGTGGTGGATAAACCGGTTTCAGAAGAGAAGCTGAATTACTTAGCGAAAGTTTTCAATAAGCCGAAAGTTACTGCCGAGCGTGGATTTTTGAATAACGTAAAATTGCGTTTCCAGAATGAACCTGCACGACATAAACTTTTAGATATCGTGGGTGATCTTGCACTGGTAGGAGCGCCACTTAAGGGACACATTCTTGCGGCTCGTCCGGGTCACGTTGCGAACGTTGAATTTGCGCGTAAGATCAAAGACCTGATGAAACGTGATCGTTTCCGTGAGAGAATTCCGAAATACGATCTCACCCAAAAGCCATTGTTCGATGTGAACGGAGTTATGAAATTCCTTCCTCATCGTTCGCCATTTTTGTTTGTCGATAAGATTTTAGAATTGTCGGACAAGCACGTGGTGGGAGTGAAGAATGTAACGATGAACGAATGGTTCTTCCCGGGCCACTTCCCGAGCGCACCAGTTTTCCCGGGTGTAATTCAAATTGAAGCGATGGCTCAGGTTGGAGGGGTATTGATCCTTAATTCTGTTCCGGATCCTGAGAACTACCTCACATATTTCATGAAAATTGATAATACCAAATTCCGTGAAATGGTTGTTCCGGGCGACACGATTCTGTTCCATCTGGAGTTGATTACACCGATTCGTCGTGGTATCTGTCACATGCGCGGAAAAGCATTTGTCGGAAATAAATTAGTTATGGAATCGGAAATGATGGCGCAGATCGTTCGGCGCGATAAAAAATAAATCGGCAGCCCAACAATGAATAATCTAGTCAGCATTCATCCCGGTGCCAAAATTGGCAAGAACGTCGTTATAGATCCGTTTACGATGATCCATGACGATGTCGAGATTGGAGATGATACATGGATTGGAAGTAATGTGACGATTTTTCCCGGTGCCCGCATCGGAAAGAATTGTAAAATATTTCCGGGTGCTGTTATTTCAGCGGTTCCCCAAGACTTAAAATTTGCCGGTGAAAAAACCACTGCGGAAATTGGCGACAATACTGTTATTCGTGAATTTGTTACGATCAATCGTGGGACAAAAGCTTTAGGTAAAACGGTAGTTGGTTCCGATAATCTTTTGATGGCATACGTGCATGTGGCACATGATTCAGTTGTCGGTAACCATTGCATACTTGCTAATGCAGTAACACTTGCAGGTCACATTACGATCGATGATTATGCAATTATCGGTGGCTTGTCAGCCATTCATCAGTTTGTTCATATTGGTTCTCATGTAATGATCAGCGGAGGTTCTTTGGTTCGTAAAGACGTTCCTCCGTATGTGAAAGCAGCGCATGAACCATTATCATATGTGGGAATTAATTCGGTTGGATTGCGTCGTCGTTCTTTTACCAACGAGCAAATCACCGAGATTCAAAATATCTATCGTACCATTTTTGTAAAGGGGTATAGTAATTCGCATGCGCTTCAGGAAGTAGAGAGTGAGTTTGCTCCTTCACCGGATCGCGAACATATCCTGAATTTTATTCGCAATTCTACTCGTGGTATTATGAAGGGATATAGCCACGACGAAGATTAATTTATACCATTCCTAAATTAAAATACGAAAAAAGGATGGTATATCCCGAAGGGATCTTGGTTCAATAATTTCGTTAGCCAAATCAGATAGATATAAGTTTGTGAAAATCGTACTCGACAAAGCCGGAAAAAAATTTTACCGCGAATGGATTTTCCGTAAAATGGATTATTCTGTCGAAGAAAAATCGCGTACGGTTATATTAGGACCCAATGGTTCGGGTAAATCAACTTTTCTACAGACACTTGCAGGCTTAGTAACTCTCAATGAGGGGACAATTTCATTTTCACATTCGGGCAAAGATATTCCAATTGATCAGGTTTTTCGATCAGTCTCAATGGCTGCACCTTATTTGGAATTGATAGAAGAATTTACACTCGCCGAGATTGTTGATTTTCATTTTCAGTTTAAACAGATAGTAAATGGATTGAGCAAGAAAGACGTGATTGATATCACCGAACTCAGTGCGAAAAAAGATAGCGTTTACAAGTACTTTTCGAGTGGCATGAAGCAGCGTGTCAAATTAGCTTTAGCTGTTTTGTCGGATGTGCCTTTGTTGCTCTTGGATGAGCCCTGCGGTAATCTTGATGCGAAGGCCATGACCTGGTACAATAAATTGATTGCTGATTACGCCAACGGCAAAACAATCATTGTAGCATCGAATAATCAGAAAGAAGAGTTTGAGTTTTGCACTGCCTCGGTGAAGATCGACGATTATAGAAATCAATGAGCGGGAAGACTTACATAATCCGGGAAGAGTCGGAGCTGGATGTACTTTGCAAGGAAGGAAGTGCTTGACTTTGCCGGAGAGGAAAAGATATGGGTATTTTCAGGAGAAATGGGAGCGGGGAAAACAACGTTTATTCGCCATATATGCGATTTTTTGAACGTAAAAGATGCCGTGAGCAGTCCAACTTTTTCTATTGTAAATGAATATTTGATGCAGTCGGGAGAGAAAATCTACCATTTTGACTTTTACCGCATCGAAAAACCCGCGGAGGCTGTTGATATCGGTTGTGAAGAATATTTTTTTAGTGGCTCACTTTGTTTCATCGAATGGGCGGAAAAAATTTTAAATTTATTGCCTCGGCCGTATGTGAAAATTTCATTAGAGCACGACGGCGATAATCGAAGGATCACCTTTACCCATGAACGATAAGAAATCATCAAGTATGTCATCTTTAGCCGCATTGGCAGTATATATGCCGCGTGAAGCGATGCTCGAAGTGAAAAAGCAATCCAAAGAGTTATTTATTGGAATCCCGAAAGAAACATCATTTCAGGAAAACCGTGTGCCATTGATTCCGGAATCGGTCTCGTTGCTTACGAATAACGGGCATCAGATTATTATCGAGAGCGGAGCAGGAGCTGCATCAAAAATCGAGGATTCGGATTTTAGTGAAGCAGGAGCAAAGATTGCTTACAGTACCGAAGAAGTTTTCAAAGCTGATATTGTTTTAAAAGTTGCACCTCCTTCGAAAGATGAATTAAAATATTTGCAGAACCGTCAGAGCTTGATTTCGATTTTGCAAATGAGCATGCAGAATGATGAGTACATCAAAGCGCTTTCTGCAAAAAAGATCACGGGTATAGGATATGAGTTCATTCACGATGAAACCGGTGTGTATCCGATCATTCAGGCGATGAGTGAAATCGTTGGTAATTCAAGTATCCTTATTGCTGCAGAATATTTAAGCAATGCCTTTAACGGAAAAGGTGAATTGTTGGGTGGTGTTGCCGGAATCCCTCCGACGGTGGTCGTCATTATTGGTGCCGGAACTGTCGGTGAATATGCGGCACGTGCAGCGATTGGACTGGGAGCTACGGTAAGAGTGTTTGATCACTCCGTTCATCGTTTGCGTCGTTTGCAAAATCGCTTAGGTCGTCGGGTTTACACTTCGATTATCAATCCAAGCGTCCTCCTACGAGAATTGAAATCGGCCGACGTTGCAATCGGAGCATTGCGAAGCAGCGAAGGAAGAACTCCGATTGTTGTCACAGAAGAAATGGTAAGCGAAATGCGCGTCGGTTCTGTAATCGTTGATGTTAGTATTGATCAGGGAGGTTGCTTCGAAACATCGGAAGTGACTAATCACATGAATCCTGTTTTCAAAAAATACGGAGTCGTTCACTTCTGCGTTCCGAATATTGCATCACGTGTGAGCAGAACGGCTTCCACGGCTTTGAGCAATATTTTTACTCAAATATTATTGAGTGCCGGAGAGAATGGAGGAATTGACGAGTTGATGTGGATCGATAAATCAGTTCGTGCCGGGGTATACATGTACAACGGATCCATTACGAATCGTTTCGTTGCCGACACTTGCAAGCTTCCGTATAAGGATTTGGATTTGCTGAAAGCTGCCCGCCTTTAAAAAAAACTATCTTCCTTCTGTTTTTCTGCGTCTCTTTTCAGTAATGATGAGAGAAAGCTCTCTTCCGGTTTGTCCGGCGACGGAAGTGTTTTCCTGTGCACGACGAATGAGATAAGGAAGTACGCCCGTTAACGGACCATAAGGAACATATTTACAAACGTTATAACCTTGCTTAGCCAGATTATAGGAAATGTGATCACTCATTCCGTACAATTGAGAGAACCAGATATGTGGATGATTATTCGCTAAATTCTTTTCTTTCATCAAGTGAACTAAAAGCTGGGAGCTTTGTTCATTGTGCGAACCGCAGCAAACCGACATCATCTCGATATTGTCGATGCACACTTTCATTGATGCATTGTAGTCTCGATCGGTGGCAGCTTTGTCGGGTTGTATAGGATCTGCATAATTCATCTTTGCTGCACGCTCACGTTCTTTTTCCATATAAGCTCCACGAACGATTTTCATTCCGAGCATATAGTTGTTCTGACGTGCATGAGCTACACTTTCTTTTAAGAAGGCGAGACGATCGGTGCGGTACATCTGAATCGTGTTGTGAACCACAACGCGTTCCTTATTGTACTTCTTCATCATGTCGCGGACGACATCGTCGATCACATCCTGAATCCATGTTTCTTCGGCATCGACAAAAATCGGTACGCCAAGATCGTGACCTGTTTGGCAAATCTTTTCGATCCGTGCAACGAAACGGGCGAATTCTTCTTTTTCGCTTGCGTTTAATTCGAGCCCTGAGTTCTTTTTTTCAAGCAACGCAAAGCGTGCAAAGCCTGTTGGTTTGAAAACAGAGAATGGAATATTCTTGTCACCCGAAAATAGTTTTCTTGATAATGCCGTCGATTGGGAGATGAGCCCAAAGAGCAAAGTCAACTAAAGGAGGGCTTATTTTTACCAGCCAGTTGTAGCTGATCATTTTAAAAAGCATATGGGCCCTGTTAAGGTCTGCGTCACTTTTAGAAGCGAAGGCAACCTTTGTGTCGTCGAACGAGATCAGATCTTCTTTCATAATCGGGTGCAAACCTAAACATTCCGAGATAATGATTAAAGCACATATGTCATGATTTCCGGAACTTTTCAACCTAGGCTTGTGGCTTTTCTTTGTTTTTTGGGTGAAAATCAGGTGCGGAATGTCATGGGGGCGGGTTGCGGGTTGCGGGTTACGAAGGCTGGCAAATTAGCGACCGCGTAGTTCACTCAAACTGTTCCCAAACTGCTCCTCAAACTGCTCCTCAAACTCTCCTCAACCTGCACCTCAGCCTGCTCCTCAACCTGCTCCTCAACCTGCCTCCCTAGCCTGCTCCTCAACCTGCTCCTCAACCTGCTCCCTCAGCCTGCTCCTCAACCTGCTCCTCAACCTGCTCCTCAAACTGCTCCTCAAACTCGCACAACCCGAACCCCGAACTTTCGCAATTAGTTATCAGTAAGTGTAAGTGTAAGTGTAAGAGGAAGTTTCAAGTTTCGCCTCGCAACCCGCAACCCGCAACCCGTAACCCGTATCAAAAAATCTCCCTACCTTAGCTCCTGTATGGTAGCAGCAAACATTCAGTCCATGATTCATTTGATAAGTGGCTATTTCTGCCGGAGCGGCCTTTGATAATTGGAGGACCTTGTGGTTGAATTCAGAGGAGCAGATTCATGCAATTGCCGGTGAACTTGGAAAGATGAAGGTTCAGGTATTGCGTGGCGGAATCTGGAAGCCTCGTACACGTCCGGGATCTTTTCAGGGTATTGGATCGGATGGATTGAAGTGGATCAAAGACGCCGGAATTGCCAATAATCTCCCGGTTACTGTCGAAGTCGCTAATCCTCGTCATGTCGAAGAAGCCTTGAAGGCCGGCATAGATGTTTTGTGGATTGGAGCTCGAACAACCGTGAATCCTTTTCTTGTTCAGGAAATCGCCGATGCATTGGTTGGAGTAGATGTTCCTGTTATGGTAAAGAATCCGATCAATCCGGAGTTGGAGTTGTGGATTGGTGCTTTTGAACGATTGAATCAGGCAGGCATCAAAAAGTTGGTTGCAATTCATCGAGGATTCTCATCTGCTTCTCAAAGTCGTTACAGAAATGCTCCAAACTGGCAAATTCCTATTGAACTGAAACGTCGTTACCCCGATCTGCCAATTGTTTGCGATCCGAGTCATATCGCCGGTGCACGACCATTGATTCCTCAGTTATCTCAGAACGCACTTGATTTGAATTTCGATGGATTGATGATCGAAACACATAATCATCCTGAAAAAGCTTTGAGCGATAAGGATCAGCAGTTGACACCTGTAGCACTAAACGAATTGTTGAATTCTCTCGTGATACGTCAAGCTTCGGTGGATGACGCTATTTTCATGAATGTCTTAGAGGAGTTGCGTGATCAGATTGATGCGATTGATGAAAGAATTCTTATTTTGATGGCCGAGCGCATGAGTGTGGCCAATGAAATCGGACAATACAAGCGCGATAATAATATGACCATTCTCCAGGTGGAGCGATGGAATGAAATTTTGAAAACACGACTTCAGTCGGGTGAAATGAAAGAGCTAAGCGATGAGTTTATCATACGAATGTACGAGCTCATTCATCAGGAATCGATCCGACACCAAACCGAAGTTATGAATCGAAGTGTACAAGGCAAAGCCACATAATTAAATGCAGAAAATACCGACCGCTCATTATCCCATTTTTACAGGCAGTCAATCATTGTCGGCTCTTCCAACTTTGCTGAAAGAGTTGAACCCTTCTTCCGTTTTTATTTTAGCTGATTCAAATACCTTTCAACATTGTTTGCCTTTTTTTATTTCAGAGACTGCGATGGTAGATTATCCTGTTTGTGTAGTTGAAGCAGGCGAAAGAAATAAGAATTGGTTGTCAGTTGAAAAGGTTCTGTCTTTTCTGCTGAATTCTCCGGCCGACCGTTCAAGCGTAGTGATTAATCTGGGCGGTGGAATGATTACGGATTTGGGTGGTTTTACCGCATCAGTTTATATGCGGGGAATTCGTTTTATTAATATTCCTACATCATTATTAGGAATGGTGGATGCATCGATAGGAGGCAAGACAGGCATTGATTTTCATGGATTGAAAAATAGTGTAGGGACGTTTTCTCATCCATCTGCGGTAATACTCTGTCCGGATTTTTTGAAAACATTAAGCGAAGCAGAACGTCGTTCCGGTTTTGCGGAAATGATCAAGCACGGATTTATTGCCGGCGGCTCGCATTGGGAAGAAATTAATTCATTGGCAAGTTTGGAGGGAATTGGAAAGTCTGAAACTAATTTGATTTCGGATTCCGTTCTAGTAAAGAAGAAAATTACAGAAGCCGATTTCAAAGAACAGTCAATACGCAAATCGTTGAACTTTGGGCATACACTCGGTCATGCTTTTGAAAGCTATGCGCTCGATGAGCAGATAGATTTGTCGCATGGCGAAGCAGTAGCTTTGGGGATGCTGGGTGAAGTATTTCTCTGCAATAAATTGGCATCATTGCCCGAGGGTGAAGCAATGTAGTTGACGAATTTGATTTTACGTCACTTTAAATTTGATTTTGAAGTTCCGCACATCAAAGAGTTGCTTCGTTATTTGTATGCAGATAAAAAGAATGAAGGAGGGAAAATTGGTTTTTATCTTTTCGAAGGTATCGGCAAGCCATCCGGAATGTATTTTCCTTCGGAAGAAATTATTGAGAAGAGTATGGAGTACATTTTTAGTAGTCTAAAAAGCTAAGCATGTCAGTACAAATTCGGTCTAAAAAGAATCTGATCGGTGAGGTGAAACTCACTCCTTCCAAGAGTATTTCCAATCGTGTTCTTCTGATTGATGCCTTATCTCATAAGAAGAATAAAATCGAGAATTTGTCGTCGTCAACCGATACGCAAATTTTGAAGAATATTCTTAGTAATCCGCCTGTTCATTGCGATGCCGGAGATGCGGGAACGGCTTTTCGTTTCCTAACTGCCTACCTGGCTATTCGTCCCGGAGAGTATGTGTTAACCGGAAGTGACAGGATGAAATTTCGGCCATGCGGTCCACTGGTTGATGCGTTAAATAAATTAGGTGCCAATATTAAGTATACGGAGCATCAGGGTTATCCGCCCTTAGAAATACATGGCACGACTCTGGAAGGAAGTAGTGTTGCCATAGATGCCAATATCAGTTCTCAGTTCATTACAGCTTTGCTTCTGATTGCACCTGAATTGAAGAATGGGTTGAAATTAGAGTTGACAGGCAAGATTGTTTCTCAATCGTATCTCGATCTGACGATTGATGTGATGAGTAAGTTCGGTGCCGAAGTGAAGCAAAATGGGAATGTCTATATAGTATCACATAAACCCTATAAACAAAGCGAATATCATATTGAAAATGACTGGTCGTCAGCAGGCTATTGGTATTTGTATGCAGCTTGTGCGAAAAAGTGCGATTTAGTTTTACGAGGCATTGATCTGAATTCAAGACAAGGTGATGCCGTTATTGCTAAGCTCGCAGAATCATTTGGCGTTTTTTCTACGCCGGTCGAAGGTGGTGTGAGAATCAATAAGAAAGAAGTGGAGCTCCGGTTTTCTTCCCGTACGACTTTACCGATTGCCCGGATTTAGTAATGACGATGGCTGTTTTGTGTGCCATCAATCGAATTCAGGCTTCTTTCACCGGGGTTAAAAATCTTCGTATCAAAGAGTCGAATCGCTTAGTTGCTTTGCAGAAAGAATTAGGCAAATTCGGCGTTGATGTTCATATTTTTGAAGATGAGTTACGCATCGATCCCGCAGATGAATTATTGCATCCGATAGTGATTTCCGGACATAATGATCACAGAATGGTCATGGCCTTTACGGCATTTTCATATTTGTATGATGATATAGTGATTGATGATCCTGCAGCAGTTCGCAAATCGTATCCGGAGTTTTGGGATGAATTGAGGAGGATTGGCTTTGAAGTGGAATAAGGCTTAGAAGCTTAATCTTAATTGCAATTTTATTTCATCGGTAACTACTGTTCTTCTGTCAGCGATTCGTACACTTTCCAATCGTGGCTGAATCGGAGTCCGATTTCAGTTGATCGTAATTTGTAAACTATATTTAGATAAAATCGACTCCATTGCCATAATAAAATGGAATGGAAAAGGAGCCGGGAATATCATTTTCGTAAACATAAAATTTGAGATCAAATTCAGGACAATAATAAATGGCATAACGAAAGGATACGGCGAGCTTTCGTTTCATTGTTGCGAAGAGTAAATCGTTTGAGATAGAATAGCAGGATTTGAGATTTTCAATTTTTTTACCGCTGCTTATTTCAACGTGTGTACGATATTCCCAATGGTCGTCAATCTTGTAACCAAAGGAAAAGCGAAAATTGAATGTGCTTAGCGTTGCTGATGATTTCAATCCTTCATATTCTCCGCTAACATCCTGGAGTTTCGATCGATGCTGAAACCTGTGTTGCATGTTAAGCTTTTTTGATGGGGTGTAGATAATTAGCAAGCCTTGGTTTGAGTAAGTTGATGGATACGATGTCCTGTATTTAATGTATGGAAAAAGATAGTTGTCTGTGAATAATGTAACTGCAAGTGATCTGACGGGTTTCAGCACAAGCGAGAAACAAATGCCGTTTTCATTGGAAGGATTCGTGTTGTATCCGAATGCATTTGATTTGAGCGAATGAAATTGTTCATCGTATGAATGGTAAATTGCGCTGACGGTTAAATTTCCTGAGGCATTGAATAGGATTCCATTTAGAAATGCGATTCTTCCATTGTCAGAAATCGCGGCCTCTCCGAACAGGAGGATGCTTTTCAGAGTTGTCGCATAGTGAAATCCTGCAACGCCTAAAGATTTTCCTCTGAAGTCGAATCGCGAATAGTCGCGTATGTCTTTTAGTATAGGCAGACTGAATAATTGAAAACCGGAAGTGAAACCGAATACACTGCGAGCTCCCGAACGATCTATGTTAAACCCAAGATAAGTTTCATTGACGGTGTGATACCCCGATTCTTCGTTAAGCGAACGATGAAAACCACTCGTGTTTAATGAACTTATGAAAGAAAGATTCTCGGTAGTGTCAGTTTCTTTTCTGCCGTCGATTCGATGAGAAGAGAGCCAAGCTCGAAATTTAAATTTTCCTCTGATGGCTTCCGTTGCAATGCCTCGCAAGTATCGGTTCTCATCGGTCGTCGTTGATGGTGTGATGCCTGCCGGACTTGCAAGACTGACAGGATTGGCGGGGGAGGGGAAACCAATTCCTGTCCAGCATACAAGTCCTTGTCCGAAGCTTAGAGCAAAATCGCCGACTACAATCTTTCGAAATAATCCGGCACTTTTATATTGAACGAAGAAGGAATAGAAATCAAAACCATGTCTTCCCGGTCCGAAGATTACTTTTTCACCAGGATCTTTTCGGCGACTATTCCTGCATTCCAGCGTTCGTTGTATTTTCCGGAATAGGCGAATCAATATTTTCGAAGGATCGCCTTGAAAATCTGCCGGTAAGTATTCTTTGATTCCCTGACTATAGCGAAACGTAATTCGCTGTCTTGAATCTTCTTTTGCTAACACCTTGTCTACATAAATAAATGGCAGGATTTTTTTGATAAAGGTGTTATCGAATCCATCAATAACTTGTAATTCCTGAGTAGCAATAATGTTCCCAAAGCGTTCGATGTGTTTTCGAATGGAAGTTTCCTGTTCCTGTGAGATCAATCCGGCTTCTGTTAAGCTTTCTATGGCATCGGAATTGAGATCTATTTTATTCTCTGCCAGATATGCGAAGCTCTCAGGAATATTGTCAATTGAAATTGCTTCTTCTTCTTTGAATGAGCTTTCGATTTGTTCGACTGCGTTCGACGTAGAAATTTCCTGAGCAAGTGTGCCGATTGGTAGTAGCACAATTAAGAATGTCCAAAATTTCATTTTACAGGAACGGTTAAGGTTAGAGCAGTTGTTGTTCCTGCGAAAGTTTGAATTCTGCATCCGGCATCGATGAGGACGTTATGCCATACAAGGCCGGAGCCAAAGCTGATTGATTGTGGAGAAGTTTGAAATCCAAGACGGATGAGAAAATTCGGAACAGGTTCCGATTCGATTCCGATATTGAAGTTACCTGATTGGTGGTTGACAAGTTCAATTCCTGCACCAATCTGAGCTTTGCCGCTTTTGTAGCATAAGCTGCTCGATATCCATGAAGGTTCAGGGAATTCGCTGTTTGAAATTTTCGATTTCGTGGGATTATGAATGATCATTCCGGCCGATAATCGGCGTGATAAATCGATGTGGGTAAAAGCCGTTGGAGTAAGGGAAGAGAGATTCTTATACCTTTCGTCATTATAGTGGAAAAAATTTGCTCTTAATGAGATCCCGACGGTAAATGATTTTGAAAGTTTTTTGGCAATTGAAATATTTGCTCCTTGTTTCTTGAATGTTTTATCTCCGACTCTTGCAAGACCGATGTTTAATCGTGTTTTTTCTCCTGACTTAAATGATGCAGATAGATTTGCGGTGCTGAATTCCATTAAAAAATAATTGGAGACGACAGAGGTTGAAAGCAGGCATGATGTAGCATTCATCATCGCTGCAGGGTTGAGATTGATTCTCTTCTCAGAGTTAAATGCAGATTCCGCCACACCGCATACCAGAGAAGCAGTGCTAAGATGCAAAAGCTCTTGTGCGGAACAGCTAATTGAAATAAAGAAAAGAAAAAGGAATTTCATCCGCCAAAAGTACAGCGAGGCTCATGCCGTTTACAAACTGTATATGCGGGATATTATATGCGGTTTTGCGACTAGCTAATCTACAAATCAACTAATCAACGAATCAACTATTCACTTCCCCAGATTCCTGTTACTCTCATTCACCTTCGCCTTGAGTTCTTCTTTGAAAGCAAAAACTTTTTTCAAAACATCGGCGTCGAATGTTCCAATAATTTGAGCTGCGAGGATGCCTGCATTTTGTGCGGCATTCAAGGCAACAGTGGCAACGGGAACACCGTTTGGCATTTGCAAAATAGATAGAACAGAATCCCAGCCGTCGATTGAATTCGAAGACTTAATTGGTACACCAATTACCGGAAGAGGAGTAAGAGAAGCAACCATTCCGGGAAGATGAGCAGCGCCGCCTGCACCGGCGATAATAACTTTGAGTCCGCGTTCAACAGCTTTGCTCGTAATCGAACATCAGATCCGGTGTACGATGAGCAGAAACAATTTGCAATTCAAATCCGACACCTAGTTTTTCTAAAATATCAGCAGCTGCCTGCATTGTAGAGGTCAGACTGGCTTCCCATGATAATTCCGACGTAAGTATTTTTGCTCGATTTTATGGATTGTGCAATGACGCGAATGGTTGATAGTAATTTTCTTGCAATTCGATGTGCTTCTGCTGCTGAATCGTTTACGACAGTAACGTGCCCCATTTTACGAAAAGGCTTGGTGATTTTTTTTCCGTATAAATGGACGTGTACACCGGGAATTTTTAATGCTTCATCCATTCCTTCGTACAATACATTACCCGAGTAATTCTTTTCGCCCAGTAAGTTAATCATTACTGATGGTTTTACGATGGAAGTATTTCCTAAAGGCATCCCGTAAATAGCACGCAAATGTTGTTCGTATTGCGAAGTGATATTTCCTTCGATGGTTTGATGTCCGCTATTGTGCGGACGTGGTGCAATTTCGTTGACAAGTAATTCGTCGTTTGCGGTGAGGAAGAATTCGACAGCTAGCACACCGACAAGTTTTAATTCGTTGGCAAGGTGAGTAGCGATTGATTCTGCTTTTTCTTCAACAGCTTTACTTATATGAGCAGGAGAGGAGAGAAATTCGACGAGATTCGCTTCCGGATTAAATTCCATTTCAACAGAAGGGAAGCAAACGATATCGCCTTTTTCATTTCGGGAAACAATCACTGCAATTTCCTTGGTGAAAGGAATCATTTTTTCAAGAATGGAAGGATCGTCAAAAGCTGCTGTCAAATCAGTTGCTGACTTCAAGGGTTGAACGCCTTTTCCATCGTAACCGCCTTTACGCAATTTTTGCATCCATGGAAAACCGGAAGAATGCTTGCTGATTTCTGATTTGTTTTCGATCAGAACAAAGTCGGCTGTCGGAATAGAATGCTTCTTGTAGAATTCCTTTTGCAATCCCTTATCCTGTACAAGTTGGATTATTTCGGGAGACGGGTGAATCTTCACGCCCTCTTTTTGAAGTTGGAATAATGCTTCCGTATTGACATGCTCAATTTCAATCGTCATTAAGTCGCATTTTTTGCCAAAATCGTAGACAGTTTGATAGTCGCGAAAATTTCCGCAGACAAATTCCTCGCACAGATATCGACAAGGAGCTTCGGGATCGGGGTCAAGAACGGCGATTCGAAGGTCAAAATCAGCTGCTTTTTGTAAAAGCATCCGGCCCAGCTGACCGCCACCGAGCATTCCAAGGCGTATGAATTGAATGGTGTTCGACATAAAGTGACGCAAATTACAGATAAGTTAGTATTTCCTTCAATCTCAAGGCAATTTCCTTGAAAAAAAGCCCGAGAATCATTGGCAACCACCAACTTTAATTTTACTTTTGCGACTTCTCCTTTATCTATGGAAAGCGTAACAGTTAAAGACAAGCGATTTGTCATTTCTATCCATTCTGAAACCATTCAGAACAGGGTTAAGCAGCTAGCTGCGCAAATGAATGAAGATTTGAAGGGGAGCAAACCACTCTTCCTTTGTGTGCTGAAAGGCTCGATTTTGTTTGCAGCCGATATTTTCCGCGAAATCAATATGGAAGCCGAAATTTCTTTCATTCGTGTTTCTTCTTATTCGGGAACTGAGTCGACCGGTACGGTTCGTTCTGTTGCCGGGATCAGTGATCCGATTGAAGGAAGAACAGTTGTGATTTTGGAAGACATCGTTGACACCGGCGACACGGCAGTTTATTTGTTGGACGAAATCAAGAAACAAAATCCGGCGAAAGTTTTATTTGCTGCATTCTTGTTTAAACCTGCAGCATTAAGACAAGAAGTGAAGCTCGATTATGTAGGCTTTGAAGTGCCGAATGATTTTTTGGTTGGCTACGGACTCGACTACGATGGGTTTGGAAGAAATTTGAAAGACATTTATCAACTCGCATAATTCAATCTGGAATATCACAAATCATTGCCCTATGTTAAATATCGTTCTCTTCGGACCTCCGGGAGCCGGGAAAGGCACTCAATCAGAAAATCTCATTAAAGAATTTCAACTTGTTCATTTATCGACGGGCGATATTCTTCGAAGCGAAGTAGCAGCACAAACTGCGCTTGGGATAGAGGCGAAGAAATTGATGGATCAGGGATTGTTAGTGCCCGATGAAGTGGTGATTGGAATGATTGGTCGAAAATTGATTCGAATAAAAATGCAAAGGGATTTATCTTTGATGGTTTCCCTCGCACAACAAAACAAGCTGAGGCATTAGATCGGTTGCTGAGTAAAAAGCAATCTTCTATTACGATGATGCTTGCATTGGAAGTTGACGATACGGAATTAATTAAACGTTTATTGAATCGCGGTAAGGATTCAGGTCGTGCCGATGATCAGGATGAGTCGATCATTGCGCGTCGTATACAGGAATATAATAATAAGACTGCTCCTTTGAAGAGTTACTATACCGCACAGGGAAAATTTCATAGTATCAAAGGCATCGGAACAGTAGAAGAAATATTTGGAAGTCTTTCGAAGGTAATTCTTGCTTCGCAGCATTAAGAAGGAAATCAGGAAGAGTGGAGCAAAATCATGTCATCAAACTTTGTAGATTATGTAAAAATTTGTTGTCGCAGCGGTGCCGGTGGTGCCGGTTCGGTACATTTTCATCGTGACAAACACACGGCGAAAGGCGGACCCGATGGAGGCGACGGCGGACGTGGTGGAAACATCATCGTAAAAGGTAATAAGCAACTTTGGACGTTACTGCATTTGAAATACCGTAAGCATGTTATTGCTGAGCCGGGAGGAAAGGGAGCAGGAGCGCTTTGCAAAGGAGCCGATGGTAAGGATGAAATTCTGGAAGTGCCTATCGGAACAATTGCCAAAGATGCTGAGACAGAAGAAGTGCTTTTTGAAATAACGGAGGAAGGGCAAGAAGTAATTATTTGTCCCGGCGGTCGTGGCGGAAAAGGCAATGAATTTTTCAAGACGGCAACCATGCAAACTCCACGCTTTGCACAGCCTGGAGAACCCGGTCGTGAAGAGTGGAAGATTCTCGAGTTGAAAATACTTGCGACGTTGGTTTGGTTGGATTTCCGAATGCAGGAAAATCTACTTTGCTTTCTGTCGTTAGTGCAGCGAAACCTGAAATAGCCGACTATCCATTCACGACACTTGTTCCGAATTTAGGAATTGTTTCTTACCGTAGCGGCAGGTCATTCGTGATGGCTGATATTCCGAATCATCGAAGGTGCGCATTTGGGTAAAGGACTTGGAATTCGTTTTCTTCGTCATATCGAACGAAATTCGATTTTGCTATTCATGATTCCTTGTGACACAAAAGATATTCGTGCCGAGTACGATATCCTTGTGAACGAGTTGCGCGAATATAATCCGGAGCTGTTGGATAAATCTTCGGTGCTTGCGATTACGAAATGCGATATGCTCGACGAAGGCCTGATTGCAGAAATGAAAAAGACCCGCCTAAAGGAATTCCGGCTATCTTTATCTCATCTGTTGCCAATATGGGAATTGATAAGTTGAAAGATATGTTGTGGGCAGAGTTGAATAAAGACGCTAATCATGCTGGAAGAGATTAATAAAATCGATGTTGCTATAACGTTATGGCTTGATCGCCATCATACGCCCTTAGCCGATTTTATTTTTTACTGGACGAGCGACAAGTGGGTGTGGATTCCGTTTTATGCATATTTGCTGGTCTTGTTGTATAAAACTGTAGGCAATAAGCTGAAGTGGGCTCTGCTAACAGTGGCCATTATGATAGCTGCGACAGATCAGTTTACATCTTCCTTTTTGAAAGAGACAGTAATGCGTTTGCGCCCGTGCCATGACCCCATAGTCGGGCCTCAATTGCATTTAGTGAATGGAGAATGTGGCGGTTCATACGGCTTCGTGTCATCACATGCCGCTAACACCTTTGCAATTTCTTATTTTCTTAATCGTTTACTGGGAAGTAAGTATCCGAAACTTGCTATGGCATTACCTTTTTGGGCTGCATTTGTTTCTTTCAGCAGAATATATCTTGGAGTTCATTATTTTACTGATGTACTCTGTGGTGCTCTTTGCGGATTGTTAATTGCAATATTGGCAAATCACTTTTACCGGAAATTAATTCAAAGATTAACATTAAATCTCCCGAAATAAAAATGAGTATTCTGAAAAAATTAAATATTGTATTTTCTCTCGTATCAATCTTGATTACGATTGCATCTTCTGCTCAAGTGCAGAAGGAAAAAGCAGGTGCCGACGATAACACCTTTTACAAGCGCCCAAAGTTGGTCGTTGGCGTTGTTGTGGATCAAATGAGGTATGATTATCTCGTTCGCTTTAATGATAAGTATGTCGATGGCGGTTTTCGTCGTTTGTTGAAAGACGGATTTAGTTTTACAAATGCGAATTACAACTACGTACCGACATATACAGCATGCGGACATACTTGTGTGTATACAGGCACAACTCCATCACACAATGGCATTGTGAGTAATGATTGGTTTAATCGCTATACTAAGTCAAATACGTATTGCGTTTCTGATACCACTGTCAGTTCACTTGGAACAACATCCATTTCCGGTAAAATGTCGCCTGTAAATTTGCTGACTACAACGATAGGTGATGAGTTAAAATTGGCAACCAATTTTCGTTCGAAAGTATTAGGAATCGCATTAAAGGACCGTGGATCTATCTTGACGGCAGGAAAAGGGGCAGATGCAGCTTATTGGCATGATCCGTATAGTAATAATTTCGTAACGAGTACTTATTACATGAAGGCCTTGCCGACTTGGGTAAAGGATTTTAACAATCGGAAAGTTGCAGATAGTTTACTTGCAAATCCATGGACGACGTTACTGCCGATAGAACAATATACGGAAAGCTCTCCTGATGATTCTCCTTATGAAGGCATTTTCAAGGGAGAGACCAAGCCGGTTTTCCCACATAACTTGCCTGCACTGAAAACGGAAAATTCGGAGCTCATTCGTGATGTGCCATTCGGGAATACTCTGACAAAGGAATTTGTGTTTTCAGCAATACAGGCGGAGAAAATGGGTAAAGGTTCGGAAACCGATTTTCTGGCGATTAGTTTTACATCGACAGATTATGTTGGTCATATGTTCGGAGTAAATGCCATTGAAACCGAGGATACTTATTTGCGATTAGATCGGGATATTGCCGACCTGTTGCGTTTTCTGGATAATTATGTTGGGAAGGATGAATATCTCTTATTTCTGACAGCCGATCATGGAGCCGTGACCAATCCTGTTTTTAATGACGATCACCGAATGACCGGAGAGTTTTTTGAGGGTGCTTCAGTAATGGATTCATTGAAGTCAGAATTGAAAAGAGTTTACGGCGAAGGGAATTTTATTTTGTCAAGATCAACGCAGAACATATATCTGGATCGCGATCTGATAGCTTCTAAAAAGATTAAGCTGGAAGAAATCCAAAATAGAATAGCTGCATTCATTTCTAATTTTGAAGGAGTATCTGCTGCAATGACGGCCACTGAACTGCAAAAGGGGATCGAACGTACAGGCGTATATGAATTTATGCAAAACGGGTTTAATCCGCAGAGATCGGCCGACGTAATTGTGCAGCTTCAACCGGGTTGGATTAGCTGGTCTACCAAGACCGGAACGACTCACGGTAGCGCATATAGGTACGATACACATGTTCCGATGATTTACTTTGGAAAGAATGTTCGTAGCGGAAATTCGGCAACTCCTGTTAATATCACAGACATTGCTCCAACGATTTCCACATTTCTGAACATTGAATTTCCATCGGGCAATACAGGAGTTCCTCTTCAGGACTGGCTGAAATAGCGCTATTTTAGGGCAATTTGGGACTTGTGTGGGTGAATAACTTCAATTAAGTCCTCGATAAACAGTAAAGGCTTGTTTTCTATAGGAAACAAGCCTTTTTCATGTTGAAAAAATATTCACTTTTTATGTAAAAAACTGGATGATGCAAAGGTATTTTCTTATTTTTACAATATCGGTGAAAGTCAATCCCAACTTGCGATCTCACCGCACACAAAAAAACAACAGATGAAACACAACATCGTTTTTTCGTTCAGGTTGGCACTCCTAATGTCTTTGATGACATTTCAACTGAACATCGCACGTGCTAGTCACGCAATGGGGGCAGACATCACTTACACGTGTCTGGGAAATAATCAGTATGAGTTTACCATGTCTTTTTACCGGGATTGTTTCGGTATTCCGGCACCACTAACAATGGGCCTGGATATAAGCAATGGATGTGGCTTACCCAATCCGACTGTTACTCTTCAGCAAACGGGACCTGTTATACAGATTTCGCCTGTATGTCCGACTGCAACTACAACTTGCAATGGCGGTACATTTACCGGAATCGAACAGTACACGTACACGGGAGTGGTTACACTTCCGGGACCATGTGCTGACTGGACATTCGGACATGCCGAGAGTGCACGTAATGCCGCGATCACTACAATTACAGGTGCCGGATCTGACAATTTATATGTCTACACTTCGCTGAATAACACTAGCGGGTTGTGCAATAACTCACCAACATTCAGTAATGCACCGGTTCCTTTTGCCTGTGTAGGACAGAGATTTTGTTTTAACCACGGTGCATTCGATTTAGAAGGAGACTCCCTTGCATTTCAATTGATCACTCCGCTAAATAATCCCGGCTCAACGGTAACCTATCTTGCAGGTTTTTCCAATCTTCAGCCGGTTCTTTCAAATCCTCCTGTTTCATTTGATCCAATTTCAGGTGATATCTGTATGAATCCGACACAACAGGATGTAACAGTATTTGCCGTGTTGGTTAATGAATATCGAAACGGTGTGTTGATCGGACAGGTTGAGCGTGATATTCAGCTGACCGTTTTGCAATGTGCCAATCATTTGCCTTCTATCACAGGTATGAATGGTGCACCATTTTTCGATCATACCATCTGTGCGAATACGACAGATTCATTTTACATTGCATCTATTGATCCGGATGCTGCGAATACAACTGTCATCACTTGGGATCAATCAATTGCCGGTGCCACGATGACAATGACAGGCGGACATCGTGATTCTGCCGTTTTCGTATGGCATCCAACCACAGCCGATATTAGTGCGAACCCGTATTGTTTTACAGTCACCGTTCAGGATGATAATTGTCCATACTTAGGGACGCAGGTATATGCCTTTTGTATTACCGTTCAGGGCGTCGATGTCGACGCCGGGCCCGACGTTACGGTCACGTGCGGGGCAACAACGAATCTGACCGCTACTGCCTCCAATGGAAACGGTACGTATAATTACCTTTGGAATCCTTCGGGTATCGCCGGACCGACTCTGAGTGGAGTGGGCGTCGGAACTTATACCGTTGAAGTCACTTCCGGAACATGCCATGATTATGACACAGTGAATGTTGTTCCGGGCAATGGCGTTCCTGTAGCCGCTTTTTCATTCAGCAATAATTGCAGTGGAGCTCCAATTCAATTTACAGATAATACTACGATTAGCGGTAGCGGTATCAATTCATGGACGTGGGATTTTGGCGATTTCTCAACTTCGGCTTTGCAGAATCCTACTCATCAATACACTGCCAACGGAACTTATAATGTGTCCTTAATCGTCACTACAGGTGCCGGTTGTGCCGATACAATTACTCAGCAAATAACAATCAATACCAACGTTCCGACTGCACTCTTCTCGGCTCCGGCTATCTGTCAGAACGGGACGATGAATTTTACGGATCAGTCGAGTGGAAGTCCGATCAACTGGTCATGGAACTTTGGCGATCCAAGCGGTAACAACACCAGTGTGCTGCAAAATACAAGTCACATTTATGCAACACCGGGTAATTACACAGTGACATTAATCGTTACTAACGCTGCCGGTTGCTCGAATCAGGTCCAGCAATCAGTTACAGTCAATTCTAATCCAACTGTTAGTGTAACTGATCCGCAAATTTGTGTGGGAGATCAGGCGACATTATCTGCTCCTGCCGGATTCACTACTTACAATTGGGATAACGTAGATTTTAATCAGTCAATCACAGTTACACCAGTCACAACCACCAACTATTCCCTCACTGTGACCGACAATAATTCCTGTCAGGCCATTGATGTAGTTACGGTGACTGTGAATCCTCTTCCGATTCCGGATGCAGGTTTGAACCAGACGATTTGTGCAGGAACCAATACAACGATTACAGCAACAGGAGGAGGAACATACAACTGGACGCCTGGAAACATTAGTCTTGCGAGCACAGTTGTGAATCCAATAACAACTACTACTTATATCGTTACAGTAACAAGTGCTGCCGGTTGTATTGCATCTGATCAAATGACGATCACTGTCAATCCGATTCCGGTGGTTGACGCAAACGGTGATCAGGGAATTTGTAAAGGATCGTCAGCAACTCTGAATGTAGCTAATGGTTCAGGTAATATTGTTTGGAATCCGGGAGGTTTCAATACATCGAGCATTACCGTGGCTCCTTTGACGACAACGACATACACACTCACTATTAGTGACGCGATAGGTTGTGCTGCATCCGATACCTTTACAATCAATGTAAATCCGATTCCGGTGGCTGCGTTTACTACAAGTGCGCCGGTTTGTATCAATAATACCGTTTCATTCACAGATCAATCATCGATTCCTTCAGGAGCAATTGCATCCTGGATTTGGGATTTAGGAAATGGAAGTACGGCAAGCACACAAAATGCATCTTCTCTTTATACCGGTTCAGGAAGTTTCAATGCACAATTGATCATCACGAGTAATGTAGGTTGTAAAGACACAGTTATTAACGCCTTTACAGTCTTTGCCAATCCGATTGCCGATGCAGGCTTAGATCAGCATATTTGTCCTGGTGCTAATGCAACACTTACCGGTAGTGGGGGAGTGAGCTACAATTGGACTCCGGGAAATTTGACGAATGCATCAATAAATGTAAGCCCGGGAACGGATACGCAATACCAACTGACAGTTACAGACGCAAATGGTTGTCAGAATACAGATGCGGCTAGCGTGATTATTAATCCTGTACCTGTTGCAAACGCAGGATCAGATCAGTCTATATGTTTCGGAACAACAACCACACTTAATGCTACCGGAGGCGGTACATATGTTTGGACACCGGGAAGTGCAAATACATCATCGCTGAATATCACTCCAAATTCGACAGGCACCTATTCAGTAACTGTTACCAATAGTGACGGATGTACTTCTTCGGATGCTGTGACCATTCAGGTTAATCCGATCCCTGTAGCTGCCTTTGCTTCGAGCGGAGCAGTATGTGAGGATTATGGAGTTTCCTTCACGGATAATTCAAATGTCGCTTCAGGTACAATCGCTTCCTGGAATTGGAATTTTGGAAATGGCGTTTCTTCAGCCACTCAAAATCCATCGTTAGTTTATACTGATCCGGGGAATTTTACAGTGAATTTGGTCGTTATTAGTGATCAAGGCTGTAGTGATACAGTTCAAATGCAACAGGCAATTTGGGCTACTCCGGTTTCTGCTTTTGTGAATACAAATGTTTGTCTTGGTTTGCCGATTGATTTCACAGGAACCTCAACAATCAGCGATGGCAGTGCATTAGATTACGCATGGAATTTGGGCGATAATTCTACTTCTGCTCAATCAACTTTCGCACATCAATATGCAAACTACGGTGCCTATCCGGTGACACTAATCACAGCTTCTGTGAATGGTTGTCGTGATACTGTGACCGCTCTGGCCAACGTATTTGCTCTCCCGGATGCTCAATTTAGTGTAGGCACTATCTGCGAAGAGACGAATGCTACTTTCCAAAATACATCTACAATAGGTGACGGAGCAATTAGTACTTATTTCTGGACATTCGGTGATAATGGAGTAGGTACATCTTCAAGTCCGCTGCATACTTATTCAGATCCGGGCTTATATCAGATCAGCCTTTTGGTTTCATCAGATCATGGATGTCAGGATAGCACTTACGGTACCGTAAAAGTTCTGCCGAATCCTGTTGTTGATTTCGAGACCGAAGATGTTTGTCAGGGTTTTGAAGTTAACTTCAGAGATCTCTCGATTGCTTCTTTAGGAAATATCGTTACTTACCAATGGAATTTTGGCGATGGAACAATAGATCCGACTCAAAACCCTATCCATACTTATCTGGCGCCAGGATTCTACACTGTGAGTTTGATGGCAGTGAACGATAGTGGTTGTTCAGCAACGATGACACAACCTGATGCCGTTCATATCTTCCCTTCGCCGGTAGCACAGTTTAATCATAATTCGAGTGAAGCGAATGATTTGATTCCGATGGTGAATTTTGTGAATCAGACTTCAAGCGCAGGGTTGTTCTTCTGGGATTTCGGTGATGGTGATACTTCGATGATGTATTCTCCAACCCATACATATCCTTCTGTAGGTACATACGAGGTTCAGTTGATTACCATTGACCTGAACGGATGTGTGGACACCACTTATCGTTTGATCGAAATTCGCCCTAATTCATCCGTTTATATCCCGAATACATTTACTCCGAATGGCGATACCCGTAACGATTTATTCCAAGTATTTACCTGGAATGTGAAAAATCTGGATGTTTCTGTTTACGACCGATGGGGATTAAAGATTTGTGAGTGGAACTCACTCGCAGGGGGATGGGATGGTAATGTGAATGGTAATCCGGCACAGGCCGACACATACGTTTACCGAGTATCAACAGTTGACATAAATGACAAAAAGGAAGTACGCGTAGGGCATGTAAGCCTTGTCAGATAAGGCTTTCAGCCATATGTTATGAACAATTTTCAGAAGGCCGATTGATTCAATCGGCCTTTTTTGTTGAAAACTTTGGTTAAAACTTTGAACCTATTTTACTGACTTCCCGTACTTATGCCCATAGTTTTGCACCTACAGAGAGGTGCGACTAATCACTGCGCAAACTCTAATCATATATGGCCGAATTAAAAAACAAACACGATATGGTGATCGATATCGTGAACCAGGTAGCTTCTATTGCAGCTAAGCTTGGTATCGTTCACACCAGCACTGAAGACAGTGCACTTGATGGCAGACATATCACCATCAAGGGGAATAAGTTGCTTTATTTCGGCAGTTGTGGTTATTTAGGTCTTGAGCACGATGAGCGGATCAAAGCCGGAGCAATTGACGCCGTACATAAGTACGGGACTCAATTTTCTTCCTCTCGGGCATATGTTTCATCTTCCTACTACGCTGAATCTGAAGCGTTGTTAAGTAAGATGTTTTTCAATAAGCCTGTTCTATTGCTCCAGTCGTTAACAGTAGGGCATATGTCGAATATTCCAATCTTAGTTGGAAACGATGATGCAGTGATTATGGATGCGCAGGTTCATGATAGCGTTCAGACAGCAGTTCAATTCCTGAAAAATCGAGACATCCATGTCGAATTAGTTCGTCATAACCGAATGGATATGCTGGAAAGCCGAATCAAGGCTTTAAAAAACAGCTATCGCAAAATCTGGTACATGGCCGACGGAGTATATTCTATGCAGGGCGATTTTTGCCCTGTGAAAGATTTGTACAAACTGGCTGATCAGTATGAGCAGCTTCATATGTACATCGACGACATTCATGGAATGAGTTGGGCAGGACCGAACGGAACAGGGTATATTACCAGCCAGGTCGATTATCACGAGCGCTTGTACCTGACTACAGGACTTACAAAAGCCTTTGGTACAGCCGGAGGATTACTTGTTTATCCGGAAGCTGCAACTCACCAATTGGTAAAGAACACATCAAAGGCGTTTATTTTCTCTATTCAGATGCCTCCAATGATACTAGGCGCAACTATTGAATCGGCCAAGATTCATTTAAGTCCGGAGATCACAGGTATTCAAAAGGATCTCACCGATAAGATGGCATTCTTTAATGAAACGGCTAAGAAGTTGGGATTACCATTGATCAACGAAACGATTTCTCCGATTGGATTCATAGGAGTAGGGAAGCCGGATGTTGGTTACAATATGGTTCGCCGTATGATGAATCAGGGATACTTCTTTAATCTGAGTGTATTCCCGAGTGTATCATACAATAATACAGGTTTGCGCATTCCGGTAAACAGAATGCATACTTACGAAGACATAGAAAATCTGCTGAAAGAAATTTCTATTCAGCTGCCGATGGCTCTCGAAGATTCGCAATCGAGCATGTCGGAAATCTACAAACACTTTAAGCTTGTAGCATAAAAAAAAGCGGGGTTGAAAATCAATCCCGCTTTTTTTTAAATATCTGAGTGGCCGATTACGGTTGCTCGCAGAGTTGCCAGAAATTATTGAGAATCGATACTGCCGCTACGAAATTCTCAAAGGAAATTGGCTTAATGATATATCCGGCTACATTGTAATTGTAGGCTTCGAAACGATCCTTGTCATCATTACTTGTAGTCATAATAAAGACGCTGATATTATGTAAGTCTTTATCAGCACGAAGTTCTTTGAGAAACTCAAGACCATTCATCTTTGGCATATTAATGTCGAGCAGGATGATGCGAGGTTCAGGTGTAACTCTATCGACACCATTTGTTCCGCGTAATTTATCTAAAGCTTCTACGCCATTATGTGCGATGAAGAGCGGGTTGGAAATATTGCTTTTTTTGAACGCTCTTTGAACGTTCATACAATCCACTTCATCGTCATCCACTAAAAGGATATTAACTAATTTGTCCATGAATATTAGGTAGTTAGGAATATGTAACTGCAGTGACTCTTGTGATGGGTTATTCCGATTCAAATGTAGAAATTTATTTTTCAAATGGAAACGAAACTTATCACCTGAACAAATGGATTATTCCCTGAAAGTGGTTTTGAGCAAAAACAGTCAATATATTACACTTAGGAATCTTCGGACGACACATTTTCGTATTGATGAAGATAGAAATACTAATTCACACCATGAAATCACTCTTCGGCCGTCTCCTCCGGAATGATATGTATGAAAAAATTGCCTCTGATGATCTGATGGATCGTCAGCGGTTCACGCTTTTTCGTATTTATTCCTTTACCAGCTTTATTGCCAGTATGGCAACGGCGTTACAGATTGCTGCTTCTTTTGAGGAGACTAGCTTTACGGCTATTCTGTTAATAATAATCGGCACAGCATTAATGGTTAACTTCTTTACAGTCAGAAGAGTAGACCGTTTACCGATAGCTTATGCCGTTTCTGTACTTATAGGCTTTTTACTGGTTCATTTACAGGCATATACAGCCGGTGGTGTGATGAATACCGGAACTATGTATTTGTGTGTCATTATCCTCACAGCATACATGCTTTTAGGTCCTAAAGGCGGAAAATGGCTGACAGTCCTGAGTATTGCCAGTGTTATCTTCCTGTACTTTGCGACAGAATACACTGATCTGACCAGCTATGCTTTGGTAAAGAATGATATTCACCTTATTCACCAGGATGCCCTTTTTACCTTCATATTGGCACTCTTCCTTGTAGCAGCTCAATCAAACTACCTTAATAGCGGTAAAAACGTCATTATCGAACGAATCACTCATCAGAAGAATCAATTAGAGCAGAGTAACCGGAAATTGCAAGAATATACAGCCTCTCTTGAGAAATCGAATAAGGAACTCGACAAGTTCGCGTCAATTGTGTCGCATGACCTGAAAGCTCCATTAAGAGCGATAGGAAATCTGACCGGTTGGATCGAAGAAGATGCCGGAGATACGATGTCGGGAGAAGTAAAAGCGAATTTCGACATGATCAAACAACGTGTTCGCCGGATGGAAGATCTCATTAATGCCATCCTTGATTACTCACGTGCCGATCGTCGTCAGGGAGAAGATGTACAGATAGACGTGAAGAAACTTGTGGAAGATACACTCGACTTCATCGGTAAGCCGGAGAATGTCGAGATGCAGATATTAAATGAGCTTCCGACTATTGTTTCCGATCGTACACGATTATCGCAAGTCTTCAGTAATCTTATCGGCAATGCTATTAAGTATAATGATAAGAAAGAGATAAAAGTTCAGGTTTCATCAGAGGAATCGAAAGAAGGCTGGACATTTTCAGTAAAAGATAACGGCCCGGGAATCGAAAAACAATACCATGAAAAGATCTTTGTGATCTTCCAAACCCTCAATCGCCGCGATGATGTGGAGAGTACCGGTGTTGGATTGGCCATCGTCAAGAAAATAATTGATGACCATGGTGGTAAGATTTGGGTGGAATCAGAGCCCGGAAATGGTGCTGAATTTAAATTTTTCTGGCCAAGAACCCGTAAATTCAAGGATTCCGTACTTATTGCTGCCACGCTTATCGTGTAAGAACACGACGCACTCTGGCAAACACTTTTTATTTGGTGATGTAAAATTGCATGTACAAGATAACGATCACCATGCGAAAAGACATCCACAGAGAAAATGTAAGTGTAGAATCAATTCAACACTTAAAGGTAGTAGAGACAGAGAGACATCCTGTACAAGTTGAACTAGAGATTGAGAACCATGTCCACAGCATTCGTGCTTTGATTCAAAAACTCCATCCGACCGAAAGGCAAAAATATTTTGATGGTCTTTTAAATCACCTGTTGCATCAGGACGTTCAATATCCTTTTGGAAATCCAATGGCGGTTCAACGCAAGAAAAAAGAAACTCAAGACTTCAGCAGACTCAATGGCGATGACCTTGAACTGATCCGCGAATTGTCATGCAAATTGCAAGATTTGTATGCCCACAGCGGAGATGTAGTCGATAACTAACAACAAAACAATTTATATGCAAAGTCCGGAGCCGAAAGCACTCCGGATTTTTTTTTATATTCGCCAGACAAGCTCACACATTTGAAACGGATTTTTTCTTCTAAACACCCTCTGGCAATCCGCTGGTTTCACTGGATAAATTTCCCCGTTCTGTTTGTCATGATCTGGAGTGGCACTCTTATCTACTGGGCGAATTCAGTTTACAAGATCACCATGGGTGCGGATGTTCTCTTTCGGTTTTATCCACCCTCTGTCTATAAAACACTGAATATTCCACACAGACTAGCGGAAGGAATGTCGTACCATTTTGTCTTTATGTGGCTATTTTGCATTAACGGCCTCCTGTACGTTGCTTATCTCTTATTCTCCGGCGAATGGCGTCTCATTTTACCTGCCAAACGTTCGTTTAGGGAAGCTTTCCTGGTTGTCCTGTATGATCTAAGGATCCGGAAACAAAAGCCGTCACACGTCAAATATAACGGCGCACAGCGTATTGCTTACACAGCTGTTATCCTGATGGGTTTTCTGGCCCTGGTTTCAGGTCTCGTGATTTATAAGCCGGTTGAATTTACAGGTTTAACCACAATATTGGGCGGTTATGAAAATGCACGGTTGATTCATTTTATTCTAACGATACTTTTTATGCTGTTTTTCCTGGTGCACGTCATTCAGGTCATCTTTGCCGGATGGAATAATTTCCGCGCAATGGTAACCGGATGGGAAGTAGTGAAAGCAGATGAACCAATAGAACCGAAGAATGAGCACGAAGAAAAATAAAACGTACACCGAAGAGGAGTTGTTCGACCGGAAAGTTCGTCGTCGGACGATTCGTTCGTTCCTCATATTCTTCCTTTTGTTCTTCCTCGCATTTCAAGCGTGGAAATGGATCGACAATGCGCCAAAGGATAAAAAGGCTTCGAAGCCGTTGCGAACGGTGATGGATTTGAATGCGCGCATTTTTGCTCGGGGGTATAAAAATCCGTCATTGGCGAAAGAGTTCTCCAAGTCTACGGCAGCTCGAAAAGTTAGAGTAAATGGAAATATCGGATTGAAATCAACTTACGATACGACGGATTACAAAGTGAAATTGGTTCGTTATTCACCTTATACTCCGAAGTTGTCCGATACGCTTTATATCCCTGTATCTGAGTTAATGCTTCTTCCTAAGACAGAAGTTGTATTCAGTTTTAAATGCATCGAAGGATGGTCGCAGGTTAGTTGGTGGGGAGGTGTTCGGTTTTTAGATGTTGCCAAAAAATATCATCTCGCCACTATCGATGGATCGGAACCTGACCCGGAAAATCATCCGGAGAAATTGTGCAAGTTTGCCGGTCTTAAAACTCCGGATGGACAGTATTACGTAGGAATCGATATGCCAAGCATGTTGCATCCACAAACGATTTTATCTTTCGAAGTAAATGGAAATCCATTACCCGAAAATCAGGGTGCGCCGATACGACTCATTATCCCCGTAAAATATGGGATCAAACACCTTAAGCGAATCGGCACAATTTTTTTCTCACAAACACCGCCACCTGATTATTGGGCGGATAGGGGGTATGATTATTTTTCGGGACTTTAAGTGAATTTAGAATTTAAAATTTAAAATTCATAATTCATAATTCATAATTCATAATTCATAATAAATGAATCCACAAGGAAACAACCTATAACTCTTCTCAAAATATTTCGAATGAGAATAGATGTAGTATAGTTGTGAATAGCTGTCTTCGTCGGTATGAGTGAGAAGCCATTCGTGATAGCTTTTATTCAGCTCGACATTCTCGGCGAGAATTTGTTTGGCTAAGTCTTCGAATATGTAGGCAGAGAACCATTCTTTTTGTTGCAGAATTGAATCAAAAAATCCCCAGGCGAAATAACTATCATTAGCATCTGGTACGAGCGCTTCCATGATGAAGCGAATTCCTTCTTGACGCGTGTCTATAATAAAGTCGCCTTTACGCATTAGGATCGTATTTGTCGTCGTTCGCTTTTTAATATCGTAATGCAGGTAGTGGCCTTCGTAAGGATTGGAGACAGTTTTCATGTCTTCAATATAAAATTGCTGAGCAGAGACAGATGAATCTTCACGGACTCTTGTGATGCGAATATGATTTACTTCAAGCATGCGTCCGATGTTTTCCCATGCCTGTGGCAAGTAGATAAATTTTGGAATCGGCAATGAGTCTGTTGCCATGAAATGATCATAGAATGGAATTTCTTTTGTGTAAGGCTGAGAACGATCGTATCTCAGGCGATCGTGCGTTGTGATAGCGCTTTTCTCAAAAATTGCCTTATATCCATTAAACGATATCATTTCCTTTTGACTTTCATCGAGCTTCCAGTTATAGTAAAAGGAAGAAGCTGCCAAATCCGCATCCAGAGCGCGTTTGCGGAGTTCACGTATTTCGTCGGAATGCTTGTAGCTTATTTCGCAGATGCTTTGAATGATTCGTAACGTCGATGCTTTTCGTTGATCAAAAGGTTTTAGCATATGAGATTCGCTGATGAAGGCAAAGCAATTGAACAGGCTTAAATATCCGCTTACGAAACGAGGTGTTTCCATAAAGGCGGTAAGACCGCTATCGGGGATTTCTGAGTCGTGAAAGGTTTCAACGTAAGGCGAAATGGCGTCTTTCTTTTTTTTCATCGATTCGAAAATTTCCGGAGTAAATGTTTTCTTGATAAAACTTCCTGTAAGATGATTCATTTTATCATGCTGAGTACTGATAAGCGTCATCGTGTATTGGTAATCGGCACCATCGCTAACATGTGTGTCGATGAACACATCAGGATTCCATTTTCTTAAAATTGAAATTAATGAAAGCGTGTTCTGCGAGTCCATTTTCATGAAGTCGCGATTCAGGTCAAGGTTGCGATCGTTTCCGCGAAAGCCATATTCTTCAGGGCCATTCTGGTTAACCCGACTGAAATTGTTGCGACGAAGTGTTCCATCGATATTGAATGCAGGAAGGATGCAGAAAACGAGTTTCTTGATCAGTGGCGATTTATCATTATCGTTCAATGTTTGACGGGCAAAATCGAGGCTAGCATCCATTCCGTCGGGTTCGCCGGGGTGAATACCGTTATTGATAAAAACAATCGTATAGCCAAGTTCGTGCAGACGAGCGGGGTCAAAGATTCCGTTTCTGGAAATTACAAAAAGCTGCAAAGGCAGTCCGCAATCGGTTTTGCCGTAGGGGATAAGTTTGCACCATGAATACTGTTTGGTCAAATTTTCATATTCCTTCAACAGTTGCGGGTAGGGTAAAGAGCGGTTTTCCTGACTTAGTGCCTGATGAGCCCATAAACAGAGGGAAATACAGAGAAGAAAGCGCATTAAAATGGTTGAGAAATATTTCATATTTACAGGGCTGAATTTTTTATCTTTCGCCATCAAAAGAAATTAAAATCTCCCGTACATGAAAAGAATTCTGTTATTATTCTTCCTGTTTAACACTTTTACGCTTTTACAGGCGCAAACCAATTCATCGGATATTATCCCCATGGATAAAAATGTCCGTTATGGGGTTTTGAGCAATGGTATGCATTACTATATCCGTCAGAATTCAAAGCCTGAGAAACGAGCAGAATTGCGACTGGCCGTTAATGCCGGCTCTAATCTGGAAGACGACAATCAGCAAGGAATTGCTCACTTAACCGAACATTTGGCTTTTAACGGTACAAAGAACTTTAAAAAGAACGAACTCGTCGATTATCTCGAATCTGTCGGCACAAAATTCGGTCCGCATCTGAATGCATATACAAGTTTCGATGAAACAGTATATATGATTCAGATTCCTACAGACAATGAGGAAATAGTAAATAAAGGTATGCAGATTCTCGAGGACTGGTCGCATAATCTTGCATTCGATTCACTCGAAATTGAAAAGGAACGTGGTGTTGTTGTGGAAGAATGGCGACTTGGTCAGGGCGCCGGTGAGCGTTTGCGTCGCCAGTACTGGCCTTCACTATTCATGAATTCGCGCTATGCTAATCGACTGCCGATCGGTAAGAAGGAAATCATTGAAGGTAGTATGCAGTCCGACATTAAGCGTTTTTATAACGAATGGTATCGGCCGGAATTAATGGCAGTGATTGTTGTCGGTGATGTTGATCTGGATAAGATGGAAGCTAAAATCAAAGCACTATTCTCGGGAGTACCGGTGAAAAAGGGTGGAAGAGACCTTCAGGTTTTTGATGTCCCGGCGTCAAAGGGTTTTGTATATGCTGTGGCTACCGATAAAGAGGCTTCTTCTACGAATATTGATTTGATGTATAAGCTTCCACGTGAAACGACAAAGACAGTTGGTGATTACCGACGTCAAATTGCTCAGGGGCTGTATGCGATGATGATGAATGATCGTTACGACGAAATTTCACGTCAACCCAATCCACCTTTTATCAGTGCATCGGGGGGCTACGAAGGTCTCGTCCGTAATTCGAATGCATTTTCACTTTCGGCAAGATCAAGTGAAGATGGTATTGAGAAGGCCATGAGTGCCTTGCTCACAGAAATGGAAAGAATCCGTCGTTTTGGTTTTACTCAGAGTGAGCTCGATCGTGCAAAGATTCAGGTGATGACAGGAATGGAAGAAAATTATAAGGAAAGAGATAAAACGCCTTCTGCTTCATTTGCCAGAGAGTATGTGAGTAATTTTCTCACGGGAGAGCCAATGCCGGGAATAGAATACGAGTACGAAATTTATAAAAAACATCTCAACGGAATCACATTGAATGAAGTCAATGCGTTTACTTCCCATTGGGTAACAGGAACTGAAAACTGTACCGTTATCATTACAGGTCCGGAAAAAGCCGGTCTGAAAATGCCGGAGGAGAGAGTTATCAAATCGATGATTGATGATTTGCCAAAGTTGGATATTGCAGCTTATACCGATAAGGTTGATGACAAGCCATTGATGACTGATGTCCTGAAAGGATCAAAAGTCGTTTATGAAAAGGTTGATACAACATTCAATATTACTGAATGGAATCTTGCAAATGGCGTAAAGGTATTTTGTAAGCCGACTAGTTTTAATAATGATCAAATCGTTTTTACATCGTCTCTGTTAGGAGGATGGTCGAAGTATAGTAAGGAAGAATTTTTGAATGCCGCATCGGCCGATGAATTGGTTGAACTGGGAGGAGTAGGAGAGTTCGATGAAACAATGCTTGAAAAGAAATTAGCCGGCAAAGTTGTTTCATGCAGTCCGTACATCTCCGAATTACAACAAGGTTTCGGTGGGTCAACAAATCCCCGTGATTTGGAAACGTTGATGCAATTGATTTACCTATATCAGGTTCATCCTCGTAAAGATACTTCTGCATTTCAGTCGTACATTCAGCGAAGAATGACAGCAATGAAAAACAGGAGCCTGAATCCGGGTGCTGTTTTTTCTGACACGATAAGTTATCTAATGTCGGGTTATCACTATACGGCAAAGCCGATGACTCCGGAGCGTTTTTCGGAGTTTAATCTTGATCGTGCTTACGAAATTTATAAGGAGCAATTTTCAAATGCTTTCGGAACTGTTTATTTCTTCGTCGGAAATTTTGACCGTGACTCACTAAAATTAATGGTTCAGAAATATCTGGGTAGTCTTCCGTCGTCTAATCAACGACCAATGTGGCAGGATATCAATGTGCAACGACCAAAGGGTAATGTTGAGAAGACAATGTATCGCGGACAAGCACCGAAGAGTCAAGTGTTACTTCGTTTCGGAATGGATTTCGAATTCAATAGAAACAATCGCAACGAAATGAATGATCTGAATAAGCTGATTAACATCCGACTTCGGGAAGTTCTTCGTGAGGATAAAAGTGGAGTGTATGGCGTGAGTTGCAATGCTAATCCGGTTCACTTCCCTTCGCAAAAGCTGGAATATGTGATTTCTTTCGGTTGTAGTCCGGCGAATGTAGATTCATTAATAGAAGCTGCATGGGGAGTTATTCGTGAAATCAAAGCAAAAGGCTGTGACGATAAGAATTTGGAAAAAATCAAGCAGACATTTATCCGTGAACGCGAAACCAGTTTGAAGGAAAACGGGTTCTGGATGTCACTCATGTCGAGCTCTTATCAGAATGGAGAAAATGTTGCAGATATTCTCACATATAACGATTGGGTAAATCAACTGAAAGGTTCAGACTTCATAAGATTCGCTGCGAAATATTTCGACACAAGCAATTATGCACGATTGGTTCTGATGCCGGAGAGCAGTTCACCGGAAAGCACAGGAACTAACGAGAAATAATTTCCAAAGCTTCAGCGGCGTTTTCCACCCAGTGAATGCCTTGTTCTTTACGAAACCACGTCATTTGCCTCTTGGCATAATGACGTGTGTTTTGTTTGATCATTTCCTTCGCGACATCAAGCGATATTTTACCGTCGAAGTATTCAAAGATTTCTGCGTATCCAACAGTCTGCAACGCATTGTTGAAACGATAGGGAAGAAGAGTGCGCACTTCTTCAACCAAGCCATCGGCAAACATTTTGTCAACACGACGATTGATATTGTCGTACAATGTATCCCGATCCACCAATATCGCAATCTTGATTATTTGAAAAGGTCTTTCCGTAATATTGTTTTTTCGGAACGATGAAAACGGTTGACCGGTCGATTCAATAACCTCCAGGGCACGAATCAGCCGATGTGGGTTCTTGCGATCCACCTCTTCATAGTAGACTGGGTCTTTTACTTTCAATTGTTCAGCTAGAAAGTCAACCCCTTTTTCCAGCAACTGTAGTTCAAGTTGTTTTCTGAAATCCGGATCCGAAGCAGGCAATTCATCGAGTCCTTCGCAAACAGCCTTAATGTAAAGACCGCTTCCGCCGGCCATAATTACATCATCGTTTTTCTGATGCAGCTCTTCAATTTTTTGGAGAGCATCTATTTCAAATCGGCCGATATTGTAATCTTCTTCCGGATTTAGTGTGTCTATAAAGTGATGCTTGACTTGCTTTAATTCACTTGCAGAAGGTTTTGCCGTTCCGATACTCATCTTGCGATAAAATTGTCGTGAATCGGCGCTGATAATTTCAGCATTCAATTCGCGTGCGACTTCAATGGCCATTTTGGTTTTTCCTGAAGCTGTCGGGCCGGCAATAACGATGAGTCTTTTCATTGTACTAAAATAAAAAACCCTCAAGAGAGGGTTCTAAGTATTAAATATTGTGATTTTTAAAACTCATCGCTGTCAGAGATTTCTTCGTCGCTGATCATGTCGTCGTCAGCGGTATCGAATTCACCGGCTGCTTCAGGATCATCGTCGGAAGCGGCTACAAAAGAAGATTCTTTTTCTTCGCCTTCGGGTAATTCACCTTCATCGACACCAAGATCTTCTGTTTCCGGTTCTTCCTCTTCTTCATCATCCACATCATCGAGCAGATCGAAATCTTCCGGTATCGGAAGCGCAGCAGTCATCGGAGTGTTGTATTGTTTCGGAGCATCACCTACGGCACGAATGCAACGAGGATAGGAAGCGCCTGCTTCATCTTCACGATTGATCTTGATCAATTCGATGCGGAAAGTCCAGGGAGAAGTGAAATCAAATACGTAATATATTTTTTGATGCGGATCGGCAATGAAGTCGCAAAGGCGGGAAGCCTTCATCGTAACCTTAGTTTCCTGTTCGGTTTCAGTCAGATATTTATTCGTGATTTCTTTGCCTTTTTCCAATTGTCATCACTCATATAGAACGAAGCAGTCTTCGTTCCATCAAAGCCGATGGCATTTTGGATGGCATGGTGGAAGTCGTCAAAGGTCTGTAAGGAGCGGACTTCAATGTCACGCACTACATCATCGTAATCTTCAAATGTTACGCGGAATCGGTAATTAGCCATTGGATGGGGTCAAATCTTTCTTCTTCAAAAATAGAAAGAAATTCTAATCAAAAATATCAAGAATGCGAAAAAGTTAAAAAAATTATCAGCGTTTTATGACTTAATTTCTTTTCTGACAAGACCTAAATCATTTGCTATTTTTAACATAAATGCAAAGGCTTCATCATATTCATTTCGTATCTCGCCGTCCAAAATAGCTTCCCGAATGGCATTCTTGATGATTCCCACTTCCTTACCCGGCTTCAGATCAAATGTTTCCATAATGAGCTCGCCGGTAACTGGTGGCTGCCAGTTTCGAATGCGGTCTTTCTCTTCGACCTCTTTGAGCTTCTCTGCAACGATGCGGAAATTGTCTTTTTACTTACGAATTTTATACTCATTCTTTGTCGTTACATCGGCGTGACAAAGCATCATGAGGGCATCAATATCGTCTCCGGCATCGAACAAAAGACGGCGGATAGCCGAATCGGTTACATGTTCCTGTGCCAAGACGATAGGGCGTAAGTGCAGCTGAACCAGCTTCTCAACCAGTTTCATTTTCTCATTCAGCGGTAATTTGAGCTGACGAAAAATGTGCTTAACCATTCGGGCTCCTCTGTCTTCGTGTCCGTGAAACGTCCATCCCTGGCCGGGTTCAAAGCGCTTTGTTGCCGGCTTGGCTATGTCGTGCAGAATGGCAGACCAACGAATCCATAAGTCGTCGGTTGCTTTAGCAACATTGTCGAGTACCTGAAGTGTATGATAAAAATTGTCTTTGTGTCCCTGGCCATTGATATATTCAACACCATGTAACAGGCACATCTGAGGGAAGATTACTTCAAGTAATCCGGAGTCGAAGAGCAGCTCGAACCCAATCGAAGGCTTTGAAGAAAGAACAATTTTATTCAATTCTTCAGTCACTCTTTCGGTAGAGACAATTTTGATTCGGTCTTTATTGTTTTTAATTGCCTTGAATGCTTTTGCGTCGATATGAAAATGGAGTTGACTGGCAAAGCGAATTGCACGCATCATTCTAAGGGGATCATCGGAGAAAGTGATTTCCGGATCAAGAGGTGTGCGTATCAGTTTTTTCTGGAGATCGTCGGTGCCGTTAAATGAATCGAGCAGTTCGCCAAAGTTTGTCGGAGTAAGATGAATAGCCATCGCATTGATGGTGAAGTCGCGTCGTTTCTGATCATCGTCGAGTGAACCTTCTTCGACAATCGGTTTTCTCGAATCAAGACGGTATGATTCTTTACGCGCTCCGACAAATTCGATTTCCAATCCATCGAATTTGATCATCGCCGTACCGAAATTTTTGAAAAAACTCACCGGAACCGAATCGCCTAAACGATGTGCAACTTTATGAGCCAGATCGATGCCGCTTCCTAAAACCACAATGTCTATGTCCTTCGATTCCCGCTTAAGGAAAATATCCCGAACATATCCACCCACTACAAATGCCTGCTGCTGAAGCTTCTCAGCCTCCTCAGCAATGACAGTGAAAATGGGGTGTTGAAGATGTTTCTTCATTTTTTTATGGGTGGGGGGCAAAGATAGGGGAATATTTTACTAAGTAGTAAGTAGTAAGTAGTAAGTCGACTTACTACTTACTACTTACTACTTACTAACTAGAAGCACGCCGAACAATCTCAAACAACCCACCCTTCCGAATCCGAATAATTTCCGAAGCCTGGCCGGATTGTCTTTCGTGTTGTCTCCAGTTTACGATGTGATCGACACCGTTTTTTATTTCTTCGCTGATATCGTCGAAGGTAGCGGGACTCTTTTCGCCGCTGAGATTTGCAGAGGTTGAAACTAATGGTTTACGCATTTGGCCGATAAGATTTTTGCAGAACTCATCTTTGCAAATGCGAATAGCAATACTTCCGTCGGCAGCAATTAAGTTTGATGGGAGATTTTTTGCATCGTCATAAATGATGGTAAGCGGTTTGTCGCTTACTTCTATTAAGTCGTAGGCCTGATCAGGTACATCTTTGACATATTGCAGCAATCGACCTTCGGCATCGAGCAATAAAATCATGCTCTTGCTTTCTTCACGTTTTTTTAGATTATATATTTTTTCGACAGCTTTTTCATTCGTTGCATCGCAGCCGATTCCCCAAATCGTGTCGGTAGGATAAAGAATGATGCCGCCGTTTCGAATTACTTCGTTAGCTTTTTTTATTTCGGCAAGGAGTTCGGGAGTCATGTCAGTTGAATGGTGTTAACATCGATACTTTCCGCACAACGGAAATGTTTTTCAGGACATTGTTGATGGCCGTGCAGTCCGCAAGGGCGACATTTTAATTGCAGCGTAGTCTGAACAATTCTTGAGTTATCCGATAATGGACCGAAGCCAAATTCGGGCACGGTAGAACAGTAAATGGCTGTAACCGGTGCGTTAATGGCTCCGGCCATATGCAATGGAGCAGAGTCGTTCACGTAATTCATTTTTGCGTCACGCATCAATGCCGTTGATTCGAGGAAAGAAAGCTGTCCGGCAAGATTGATAATTTTAGCTGTCGGATTCGCTTTGATTATTCTTTCGCCTAATTCAGATTCAGATGGTGAACCGAGAATGTAAACTGTTCCTTTTAAAAGCGCAGTGAGTTCAATCCATTTGTGCTCAGGAAATGTTTTAGTAAACCAAATCGATCCCGGTGAAATGGTGAAGTAGGGGTGCGAATGAAATCGCGCCACCGCTCTGAAATCGGACTCAGAAGGGTAAAGTCGCATCCGAGCAGCTTTGCCATTTGTGATTGAAGCAATCAAATCTTGATTTCGCTCAACCTCATGCCGGCCGTTTCCGATTTCATGTTCTATCTTATCGGAATAAAAAAAGCTCAAGGGATTTTTTCTGAAGCCCGATGTTCTTTTGGCTCCCGATAAAACAGTGAGCAATCCTGTTCCCGCAAATCGTTGTAAGTTGATGACGTGATCGAATTTCCTTTTTCTGATTTCAGGAATCAGTTTCAACAGATTGTTGAGTTTATTTTCTTTCTTCGACCAAATCAAGACTTCATCGAGCCATGGATTATTGACAAGAAGTCCTTCATTACCTTTTCGAACGAGCATCGTGATTGATGAATCCGAAAAATGCAGATGTAGTTTTTCAATCAAGGCTGTTGCCAGAATAACATCACCTACGAAGGCTGTTTGTATAATTAAAAATTTCTTTGCCATCTTATGCAGAAACGCCGTAATCTCTCAGCGCATCATTGAGTGAAGTCTTTTTATCCGTACTCTCTTTTCTTTTTCCGATAATCAGTGCGCATGGCACTTGATACTCGCCTGCAGGAAATTTCTTTGTATAGGATCCGGGGATAACCACGGATTTAGGAGGAACAACTCCAATATATTCTTTCGGTTCCGGTCCTGATACGTCGATGATCTTTGTCGACATTGTCAGAACAACATTAGCTCCGAGAACAGCTTCTTTTTCGACACGAACTCCTTCAACAACGATGCAGCGAGACCCTATAAAGCAATTGTCTTCAATAATAACAGGTGCAGCCTGAACCGGTTCAAGCACACCGCCGATTCCGACGCCACCACTCAGGTGAACATGCTTTCCAATTTGCGCACAAGATCCAACCGTCGCCCAAGTGTCAACCATCGTTCCCTCGTCGACGTACGCGCCTATATTGACGTAAGATGGCATCATGATTACACCTTTTGCCAAGTAAGATCCATAACGAGCGATTCCGTGAGGCACAACACGCACGCCTTGTCCGGCATAATCGGTTTTGAGCCTCATCTTATCGTGAAATTCCATTGGTCCGGCATGGAGGGTTTCCATCTGCTGGATCGGAAAGTAGAGTATAACGGCTTTCTTGATCCAATCGTTTACCTTCCAACCATCGCTACCCGGCTCGGCTACACGAATAAGGCCTTTGTCCAATTCTTCGATAATATGGCGGATGGTTTTTTGGGTATTTTCTTCCTTTAAAAGCTCACGGTTTTCCCAGGCCTTTTCAATGATATCCTTCATTAGGGTCAAGATTTTAGGCAAAGAAACGGTTCCGAATTCAATCTGCCAACGGAATATACCCTCGTTCGTTGAAAGTAATGAACGAAAGCGCTTTAAAAACCGTTGATTTATGACTGATTTAGTGATTTTGGCACTTGGTCAGGACTGGGAATATACATTCGAAGACGTATATTTGCAGCATGGCGAGGATAATGGCAATTGATTATGGGACGAAGCGGATTGGATTGGCAGTAACAGATCCCGGACAAATCATTGCCACTGCATTGGAAACCGTTCATTCAAAGGATGTGATCGAGTATCTGCGGAAATACTTTCAGGCCGAGAAGGTTGAATGCATCGTTGTAGGAGATCCAAGGCAGATGGATAATTCGGCTTCACAAATTGGACCGTTGGTCGATAATT
The DNA here is from genome assembly GCA_016721305.1 of Bacteroidota bacterium. Classification (GTDB taxonomy): domain Bacteria; phylum Bacteroidota; class Bacteroidia; order AKYH767-A; family 2013-40CM-41-45; genus JADKIH01. Next base: position 83,095 of record JADKIH010000002.1, on the reverse strand, counting down.
TTGTGAAGGAGCTGAAGAGGAAATTTCCGGAGATTCCGATCGAACGATATGACGAACGATTTACTTCTGTGATGGCACAGCAAACTTTGCTAATGAGCGGACTCAAAAAATCTGATCGTCAGAGAAAGGAATTAATCGATCAAACCAGTGCCGTCATTTTATTGCAGTCGTTCATGAATTACCGACAAAACGGATTTAAATAGCATACGAGTATATGATTTACCCAATAGTAGCCTACGGTGATCCGGTTCTGAAAAAGAAAGCGGTTGAGATCGACAAGAAATATCCAAAGCTTGACGAGATTATTGCCAATATGTTTGAAACCATGTATGAAAGCAGCGGAGTAGGTTTGGCTGCACCTCAGATTGGTTTGTCTATTCGTCTCTTCATTGTCGATGGAGAACCTTTTGAGGACGATGATGTTCGCGATTTCAAGCAGGTGTTTATCAATCCGATCATCACCGAAGAAGCGGGTGACCCGTGGAAGTTTAACGAGGGTTGTTTGTCGATTCCGAATGTCCGTGAAGATGTTCAGAGAAAGGAAGAAGTACATATCGAGTACTACGACGAAAATTGGAAGCTTCACAAGAAGACGTATGATGGAATCACTGCGAGAATTATTCAACACGAGTATGATCACATCGAAGGCATTTTGTTTACAGATCGAATTTCTCCGTTGCGTCGTCGCTTGTTAAAGAATAAATTAAATGACATCAGCATGGGTAAAGTTGATGTCGATTACAAAATGAAATTTCCTGCTAAAGGAAGATAATCTGTTCCTCTCCAAATGAAAATTGTCAAATATTTCCTGTCGTTGAGTTTGCTTGCGACCATATTTTTTTCCTGTACAAGTGAAGAAAAAAAGTTAAGCCAAAAAATCGAAGCTGAAGAAAAGGGCTTGATTAACGATACGACTAAGATGGTCAATATGGAAAAGGCGCTTGTGGTTATTCAGGATTATCTGAAGTATACCGAGCAATTTCCGAACGATACGATGTCGGCCAATTACTACTTCCGAGCAGCTGACCTTTGTGTCGGCATCAAAGATTATAATCGTTCAGTCGAATTACTCGACAAGCTGATGTCAAAATTCCCTGAGCATCGCTTGTATTCAAAGGCTCTGTTTTTGCAGGCTTTTGTTTATGAGAATAATATTCGTGATGTGGAAAAAGCTAAGGCCAAGTATTCTGAATTCATTCAGAAGTTTCCGAATTCACCAATGGTTGAAGGAGCAAAAGGCTCACTTTATCAGCTAGAGCAGGGGCTGAGCGACGAAGATCTCGTGAAGTCCTTTATGCAAAAGCAGGACACATCAGCAAATTAGCCAACCAGCTAATTCTATACTTCGAATTCCACTTTCAATTCTCTCTCGAGCTCATCAGGCGAAACATTGAGTTTCGTTTGGCCTTCTTTTGCGACTGAAATTTCGCCGGTTTCTTCGGAAACGATAACGGCGATAGCATCACTTTGCTCGGTAATACCAATGGCGGCACGATGTCGCATTCCTAAATGAGCAGGTAGCTCAACATTCTCGGTAACCGGAAGAACACAGCGAGCGGCTTTGATCTTATTGTTGACAATAATAATCGCACCGTCATGCATCGGGGAATTTTTAAAGAAAATGCTTTCGATAAGACGTTGTGAAATTTCAGCTTCCATCACATCTCCCGTATTAGCGTAGTACTTCAGTTGTGACGACTTTGCCAGAACGATAATGGCTCCGGTTCGGCTTTTCGACATTTGACGGCAAGCTTTAACGATGGCAGAAATATCGAGTGGCGGATTTTTCTGAGTTTGCCAGTTCCAGGGCAAAATTTGTTTAGTGAAATTGTTTTTAGAAAGAATATTGTTCGTGCCGAGTACGATAAGGAATCGACGAACTTCCTGCTGAAAAACGATGATCAGGGCAATGAAGCCAAGGCTGATAAACTGACCAAGAATAGTTCCGATCAATTCCATATTCAGCACTTTCACGCAAATCCAATACAAGGCATAAACCGTGAGAAGTCCAATGAAGATATTGATGGCAACCCCGCCACGAAGCAGATTGTACAGCTTGTAAAGAAGAAAAGTCACTATGGCGATATCGATCAGATCAATGAGTCTGATGGTTAGAAAGCCGATGTGAAAGAGATCCATTTATTTATTTGGTGATGATGGACAAAGTACCAAAAAAATATCAGACGTTCGAATAGGTGTTTAGCAGAGTTATCACCTGCCGTGCCTGAATAACATCGTGCACACGAAGTATAGAAGCGCCGTTTAATAGTGCGATGACATTCAGCGCACTTGTTCCGTTCAAAGCCTCTTCGGGTTTCACATTGAGCACTTTCGTGACCATTGATTTACGGCTTAACCCGGCCAGAACCGGTTTTTTGAAAAGTTGAAAAGCGTTAAGGGTTTTAAGGAGTGAATAATTGTGCTCGACAGTTTTTCCGAAACCAAAACCGGGGTCAAGAATGATATTTTCAGCACCGAGTAATTTCAAGGCAGCAATTTTTTCGGAAAAAAAATCAATGAGCTCACTTACCACATTTTCGTAGCTCGGGTTTTTCTGCATAGTAGCAGGAGTGCCTTGCATATGCATCAGTACATAGGGGACTTTCAATCGTGCTATGGTTGCAAACATCTCAGCATCGAGCGAGCCGCCGGAAATGTCGTTGATCATTCTTGCGCCTGAATCGACCGCTCTGCTTGCGACAGACGAGTGGAAAGTGTCGACGGAGATGATCGCTTCCGGGAATGCTTTACAAATGGACTGAAGGGAAGGAGCAATGCGTTTCCATTCGGTTTCGGCATCCAGAAATTCCGCGCCGGGTCGGGTCGATTGTCCGCCGATATCGATAATGGCAGCACCTTCAGCCAGCATCTTTTCGGCTTGATTAAGCGCAGCTTTCACTTCATTCCATTTTCCACCGTCGAAAAATGAATCCGGCGTGAAATTCAGGATACCCATGACGGCGGTGTTGATAAATCCAAGGCCCTTCCAAGGCAGTTGCTATACTTCATGTGAAAAGACGTATCTTCGGCGGGTCTGAAATTCATGGAAATTCGGTGATTCGGACACGAAAATAAACATTACAGATGGAATCAGCGCCAGCTATTAAAATGCCGGCAGAAAATATGGCATTAAGTACTTCACAACACTACGATCAGATAATTACCCGCTGCAAAGAACTCTTTTTGAAGAAAATGCAGGATTACGGTACGGCATGGCGTATTCTCAGAGTCAGTTCGATAACTGACCAGATTTACATCAAAGCACAGCGCATCCGCAGTATCGAAGAAAAAGGTACTCAGAGAATTGACGAGGGTATCGATGGCGAATTCGTAGGGATCATCAATTATTGCGTGATTGCCTTAATTCAAATCGAAATGGGCAATGAGCAGAATCTGGAAATGTCGGAACCGGAAGTTGTCCGCCACTTCGATTTTCATGTGAAAGAATCGAAGAGCTTAATGGAAAACAAAAATCACGATTACGGCGAGGCTTGGAGAGGAATGCGCACCAGTTCGATGACTGACTTAATCCTGATGAAACTTCTTCGAATTAAACAGATAGAAGATAATAAAGGAAGCACAATCGTGAGTGAAGGTGTTTCAGCAAATTACTACGACATAATTAATTATGCCGTCTTTGCCCTGATCAAAATGGAAAGCGAATCTTAACGCTTTTCAATAAAGTTGATTTAAATCCGAAGTGTATTTGATTTAAAAATCTCATACAATAATCTATAACTAAAACTCATTCATTTATGCTGCTAAAAGTTCTTGCTCAAATATCAAGGGTTTTTGTAGGTGTGTTATTCATCATCTCGGGGTTCATCAAAGCGAACGACCCGCTTGGTTTTTCTTACAAGCTTGATGAATACTTTACCGTGTTTCATGGAGTGGTTGTCATCTGCTTCTTTGTGGCTTGCCATCGGAATCTGTGCTTTTGAAATCGGATTAGGTATAGCACTATTGCTGGGAGCGAAGATGAAATTTACAGCATGGTCGTTATTGCTCATGATAGTATTCTTTACCTTCCTGACATTCTATTCCTGGAAGTTTGATGTTGTGAAGGATTGTGGCTGCTTCGGCGACGCCTTACATCTGGAACCGTTTCAGTCATTCATGAAGGATATAATCTTACTATTCTTTATCATCTGGATTTTTGCAGGAAGGAATCTAATCAAGCCTCTCTTTGGAGATAAGGCTTCAACATGGCTTGCGTACCTTGGTTTTGTCGCTTCCTTTACCTTTTCGATGGTGTGTTACGCGCATTTGCCATACATCGATTTCCGCCCATATGCAGTAGGCAAGAGCATTCCGGAAGGCATGAAGCTTCCTCCGGGGGCTAAGAAAGAAGTGGTGGAGATGGTTTTTATCTATGAAAAAGACGGCAAGAAAATCGAGCTCAAACAAGATGAGCTTGGAAAAGTTGATTCAACTTATAAGTTTATCGATCGTACCGACAAAGTGCTGGTAGAAGGTGATCATCCTGCCATTCACGACTTCGGTATTACTGGTTGATGGTTCCGACATTACGAAGACGTATTAAGTCAGCCTAATATCTTCCTTTTGGTTTCGTACGATATTACGCATGCCGATGAAGATGTTCAGGGACAAATAAACGATTTCGTAGCTCTTTGCCAGAAACAAGGCATCGAGTTTATCGGTCTTACGTCATCAGGTTCGAAGGAAGTCGATGAATTCCGTCACAAGCATAATTCGATGTTCGAATACTATACAACCGATCAAACCACTCTCAAAACAATGATCCGTTCCAATCCGGGTCTGATGCTTTTACAAAAAGGTGTAGTGAAAGCCATGTGGCATCACAACGATTTTCCGACGTTTGATGAAGTTAAAAAGCTTTTGAAATAACATCAGAGTTAAGGAAGCCAATTCAAAATTTAGAATTCTAAATTCTAAATTCTAAATTCTAAATTCTAAATTCTAGTGCATCCTATCCTGCTTCTCAAAAAACTTCCAAACCGTATCATTCGGCACCGGAGCAGTGATATGAATTTCTTCCTTTTTCACCGGGTGAGTAAAACGGATATGACGGGCGTGTAAGTGGATTGAACCATTTTCGTTGGTACGATCGGCTCCGTATTTCACATCGCCTTTAATCGGGCAACCGATGCTGGCAAGTTGTACGCGGATCTGATGATGACGTCCTGTATGTGGAGTGATTTCAAGCAAATAGTAATTGTCTGATTTGCCGATCACTTTATAGTCGAGCCATGAGCGAGATGATCCCGGTACTTCCGAATCGTAAGCTTTGCTTTTATTTTTGGCTTCGTCTTTTTTCAGATAGTGGATCAATGTGCCACGATCTTCCGGCGGACGATTTTTAACAACGGCCCAATATGTTTTGTGGACTTTTTTCTCGCGAAAGAATTCATTCATTCGTGCGAGCGACTTGCTGGTACGAGCAAAAATAACGACACCGCTAACAGGGCGATCGATGCGGTGTACGACACCTAAAAATACCGCGCCCGGTTTGTTGAATTTATCTTTGATGTATTGCTTCAAGTGATCACTCATCGGAGTGTCGCCCGTTTTGTCGCCCTGAACAATATCGCCGGGTTTTTTATTGACGGCAATAAGGTGATTGTCTTCGTACAAAATTTCAGGTGCGTGCATATCGACTTCCTGGATCGCAGGGGAGTTATTCGCGTTTATTGAATGATTTTCCATAGTCCCGAAAAATACATCGGTAGACGGAAAAAGGGAGGTAAAATGCCTGAAGATCTTGCAGGAATATTACACTTTATGGTGATTCTTAGTATTGTTCTTTTTCGTTCGGGAAATCGCGCTTTTTGACGTCGCTGATATAGTTCTCTGTAGCCTTTTTTATTTCGTCATACAGATTCATATAGCGGCGAAGGAAGCGAGGATTGAATTCGTGAGTAATGCCAAGCATATCATGCAGAACGAGAACTTGTCCATCGACTCCGCCACCTGCACCGATTCCAATGACCGGAATCTTGATTTCAGCTGCAACTTTTGCTGCCAGATGAGCAGGAATTTTTTCGAGTACCAGGGCAAAGCAACCACTTTCGGCAAGGATGTGAGCATCCTCAAGCAAGCGAGCTGCCTCAGCGTCTTCTTTAGCTCTTACGACATATGTTCCGAACTTATAGATTGACTGCGGTGTAAGGCCTAAATGACCCATTACAGGCACACCGGCAGAGAGAATACGTTCAATCGAATCTTTCACCTCACGTCCACCTTCCATCTTTACGGCATGAGCGCCCGATTCTTTCATGATTCGGATAGAGGAATTCAAAGCTTCCTTTGAGTTTCCCTGATAAGAGCCGAATGGCAAGTCAACAACCACCAATGTGCGTTTGACAGCACGTACCACTGCCGAAGCGTGATAGATCATTTGATCGAGTGTAATTGGAAGCGTCGTTTCATGTCCGGCCATAACGTTCGAAGCCGAATCACCAACTAGAAGTACATCGATGCCGGCATCGTCCAGTATGCGGGCAAGTGAATAATCGTAGGCTGTAAGCATACTGATTTTCTCGCCACGCTTTTTCATCTCCTGAAGAGTATGGGTGGTGACTTTTTTATCTTCGTTCTTAGCGACTGACATAGGCGGCAGAATAAGGGGATCTTAAGTTTGGCAACCCGGATTGGTCAGCCAAATGTTAAGGTTTGCCTTCAAAGCTACAAATAAGATAAATGAATACTGAAAAAAAATATAGATTTGCATCAATGAAAAATTTACTCAGATCCGCCATCGCTTTCTGCCTTTTCTCGATCACCTTCGGCTGTTCAACCGATTTTGATGTGATTGCGCCATATAAAGAAGTAATTGTCATCAACGGACTCTTAGATCCGTTAGATTCAGTTAATTATGTACGCGTAACCAAAGCTTTTTTAGGGGAAGGAAATGTGTATCAAATGGCACAAGTGGCCGACTCCAGTTACTATGCCGATATTCTGGATGTTAAACTGGAGCGATGGTATGCAGGTGGTTTTGAAGACTCTGTAACTATGGTTAGAACCACGGAAATTGACCGTGACTCAGGGGCTTTTTCGTACCCGTTTCAGATTCTTTACAAGACTAACGTACCAATTCTTCAGGATGGTAGTGAGTATCGCATTGTTGTAACGAATAAACAAACAGGGGAGAAGGCGTACTCTAAGACAAAAATCGTTAGAGATGTTCATGTAAATTCACCGACGCCTAGCGATTCAATTGACTTGGTTTCTTCGTATCCTGCGCCGACAATTGTGAATTTTGATGCCGGAGCTAATTCCGCTTTTGTGGATATGATCATTCGTTTTCATTACCGCGATATCGATCCCAATGGAGTATCAACAGAAAAGTACGTTGACTGGAATTTTGAAGACAAAGATCTAAGTTCATCAGTTGTTCCTTATAAATTTTATAAGTACAATTTCTTCCAGATGCTGGGCACGAACATTCCTGTCAGACCGGGCTATACGCGCCGTTGCGATAGTCTTACACTGGCAAAATTCCCGTTCGAATACATTTTAATTGCCGGAAGCGAAGACTTGCAAACCTACATTCAATTGAATACTCCAACTTCAGGCGTAGTCCAGGACAGACCGATGTTTACCACGGTTCAGAATGGATTAGGTCTTTTTTCCAGCCGTGTATTGCATAGTGAGTACCGTTTCCCGAACCACAATACACAATTGTCGTTCGATACGATCTCCTACGTCCGCGATCTCAATTTTGAGTTTTAATCTCCTTTTAGGATTAGGAAAGCAAGCCGATTTTCAGAGCAGAAAGTCAGCACGATTTGGCGTGACATTATTATAAAAATGACCTTTTGTCACCTTATTTTTGGCATAAATTCGAGCTTTTTTCAATATCTGCCATTTTTTCTGCCTAATTTCTCATGGCATTAAGATTGACAACTGCGGTTGTCTATTATTATCAAGAAATTAAACACCAACTATAAAAATGAGAAAAGTAATCGGAATTGACTTGGGAACCACTAACAGCTGTGTTGCCGTTATGGAAGGTAACGAGCCTGTTGTAATTCCTAACAGCGAGGGTCGTCGTACGACACCTTCAATTGTTGCGTTCCTCGACAATGGAGAACGCAAAGTAGGTGACCCTGCCAAACGTCAGGCGATCACTAATCCTAAGAACACCATTTCTTCAATCAAGCGTTTCATGGGAGAGACTTTCGATCATGCATCGAAGGAAAAAGATCGTGTTCCTTATGAAGTAGTAAAGGGCGACAATAACACTCCGCGTGTAAAAATTAAAGATCGCATGTATACACCTCAGGAAATCTCTGCTCTCGTTCTTCAAAAAATGAAGAAGACTGCTGAAGATTATCTGGGTTATGAAGTTACCGAAGCAGTTATCACTGTTCCTGCTTACTTTAACGACAGCAGCGTCAGGCTACCAAAGAAGCCGGTGAAATTGCGGGTTTGAAAGTATTACGTATCATCAACGAGCCAACGGCAGCTTCGCTTGCGTATGGTTTGGATAAAGATAAAAAAGAAGAAAAAGTAGCTGTATTCGACTTAGGTGGCGGTACGTTCGACGTGTCTATCCTTGAATTGGGAGACGGAGTATTCGAAGTAAAGTCGACTAACGGAGATACACACTTAGGTGGTGATGATTTCGATCAAAAAATCATCGACTGGTTAGCAGATGAGTTTAAGTCTGACGAAGGCATCGATCTTCGTAAAGATCCGATGGCTCTTCAGCGTTTGAAAGAAGCTGCAGAAAAAGCAAAGATTGAATTGTCAAGTTCAACTCAAACAGAAATCAACCTGCCTTACATCATGCCGGTTGATGGAATCCCAAAACACCTTGTAAAGACTTTCACTCGTGCCAAGTTCGAGCAATTGTGCGATGATTTGATTCAACGTACTCTTGAGCCTTGCAAAAAAGCGATGGCAGATGCAGGTTTGAATGCTTCTGATATTGATGAAGTAATTCTCGTAGGAGGATCAACACGTATTCCTGCCATTCAGCAATTGGTTGAGAAGTTCTTCGGCAAAGCGCCTCACAAAGGTGTGAATCCGGATGAAGTAGTAGCAATCGGTGCCGCTATCCAGGGTGCTGTATTGACAGGTGAAGTAAAAGATGTACTTCTTCTCGACGTAACGCCTCTTTCATTAGGTATCGAAACAATGGGTGGTGTGATGACTCGTTTGATCGAATCAAATACAACTATTCCTACTAAGAAGAGCGAGACTTTCAGCACGGCTTCCGATAATCAGCCTTCCGTTGAAATTCACATTCTTCAAGGCGAACGCCCGATGGCGAAAGACAACCGTACAATCGGTCGTTTCCACCTCGACGGAATTTCACCTGCACCACGCTGAGTACCACAGATCGAAGTAATCTTTGATATCGATGCAAATGGTATCCTTAACGTAACTGCCAAAGATAAAGCAACAGGTAAATCTCAGAATATCCGTATCGAAGCTTCTTCAGGCTTAAGCGACGACGAAATCAAGAAAATGAAAGCAGAAGCAGAAGCAAATGCAGAAGCAGATCGTAAGGCAAAAGAAGAGACTGAAAAAGTGAATCAGGCCGATGGAATGATCTTCCAGACTGAGAAGCAATTGAAAGAGTACGGCGATAAACTTTCTGCAGGTAATAAAGAAGCCATTCAGAAAGCTTTGAGTGAGTTGAAAGACGCACACAAAGAACGCGATCTGACGAAGATTGATACGGCTCTTGCTTCATTAAACACAGCATGGCAGGCAGCTTCGGAAGAAATGTACAAAGCGACTCAGAATGCCGGACAGCCCGGCGGTCAGGAGCAATCAGCTCCGGGTGCTGAAGCTAAGAATGATGCTGAAGTTACCGATGTAGATTTTGAAGAAGTGAAAGAAGACAAGAAATAACAAGCATAGAAGAGGGGAAGGTTAAGTTGTTAGTTGATTAATAAAGTAAAATCCCTCTTCGTTATTTTTCTTAAATAAGAAAGGCTGCTCAAATTGAGCAGCCTTTTCTTTTTTCGTGTATATGTGTATTCGATTAATATTTAACCATTCTCACCGCATCATTGCCTGAGGCAGAATGACGAATGATGAAATAGATTCCTGTTGAAAGTCCCTTTAGGTCCATTTCATACCAGTCATCGCGTACCGATTGAATCGGAACTTTTACCAATCTTCCTTGTGAATCAGTGATAATGAAATCGGCTACCGATTTAGATCCGCCTGAAACGTGGATAAAAGAACGATCACTGGCAGGATTCGGGATGATAACAAACTCAGATGATGAAACAGGTGAACTGATATCCGTCGTAGTTGTAGAAAGACATCCGCCCACAATAAAGTCGATTGTTCGCTCAGCATCCTGATTGATGATTTCCTTCACTTCACTAATGCAGATCATAGTGTCTGTCAAATTAGTAAAGTAAACACGCACAAGTTGCTGTGGAATGGTCGAGCGCTGAAGCATTGAGTCAGGCACTGAAATTCCAATTACTTCATTTGTCTGAGTCTTGATTCGTACATCAAGAGGGTAGGTGATTGGACTGTTCAGACTAACCACGCTACTCAGAGTAGCTCCGCTGATTTGGAATTGGAAGGCGCTAATTTTACAATTTGGATTAGTAACCCATACATCAAAGTATTTATTTACCAGATCGATGTTGCGCAATTCAATATTTACAAGATCATTCGGATTGGTAATGTTACGAGGGAAGTTACAATGGTTGTGAACCGTTCCACCGGATGCAAAGGATTGCCGTTACGGCACCAGTTAATTAATTCTGCATCAAATACGGTAAGCTCATTATCAGCATTCAGGTCATAGCATGTCGTCGCCGGAATGTTGGTTTGAATCATATCCATGTAAGTTGTGATGTCGGTGGAGTCAATGATGGCATTTGTGAAGATGTCGCCATAGATTCCGGGGCCATTACATAAGCCATTACAATCGAGTTCAGCATTTCCGCCGGGTATACCTGTACAGTCAACAAATGGACTGCAATTCGGCAGAAGGGTGTAAGTAGGAGCTCCCGTTGCATGTTGTTCGATATGCATACAAACCTGAAGTGCGTTGTTCGCAAAGTTTGTTTCGTAGCGACCCAAAGCATCAGGTAAGTGTTTTGAATTGATGATAACGGCAACACGATAATCTCCGGTAGGTACGTCTGTAATATCGAGCCACTGGCATTGTGTACCTGCACCATACTGATCGTAGCAGTTTGTGGAGATACCCATATTTCCGCAGGTATACTGTCCGTGTCCGCATAAGTCAATTACACAGAAACCGTTTTTATGACCTGCAGGAACTAATGCACCATTGCTGTCGAAGAGACGGTAGTCGCCATAACCTTCGTAGTGAGCATGACCATGGCAGTTGTTCAGATTGAACATTCCAGGTTGAGTATTCGGGCTACCGATGTAGAAATCCTGAGTACCGATGTTGTTGATTTTTGATGAGAATGTCAGGCAATAGCGAGTTCCATAACCAGTCACGCAGCCTTCGTTCACATCACAATTTTGTGTGACGTGCGTGAGTACGCTAAGGCTGTTTAGGAACGACATCGAATCAATTTGGAGATCCGGTCCGTCACAAAGTGGACTAGGCGGGTAGATGCAACTTCCATCATCGATAACAGCCATTGGGTTGAAATTGCAAGATGCAGGATCCATGCAACCTTGAACCGGTCCGACATATGACAACGCGAAATCAATTGAACCTGTGCAATCGTTTACGAAATCACCTATACGAATCATATAGGTCGTTCCGGCAACAAGAACTACATTCAGGTCGGCTTGGGTACCGCAGAGATAGTCGTCGTTGTAAGCATAAGTTCCCGTAGCATTATCCTGATACGGGATGTTCGGGCAACCTGAATACACCCAGATTTGAGTGTTGCAGGTGTTAAGACCACAAGTAGTAAGATTATACGTACCGGTAGAATCGGCAGTATAAGTATACCATGTGTCTTCAAATGGAGCAGTATAGGTTCCTGCACCATTCAGAACGATCGGTGTGTTGCAATAAGAACCGACCGGGCAATTGATGGCTAAAGTTGTTCCATAGCCAAAGTTGTAACCTGTTCCCTGAAGCACACCATCAGCATAAACCCAATAACCACCGGGAGCAAAAATGCCGTCTCCGTAGGAGTCATGGATAACAAATGTGCAACAAGAACCCACCGGAACGCAGAGGGTATCGCCTACAGCAGCGCCGGTGTCAAGCAAAGTTCCGCCATTATCATAAATGGCCCATGATGTTTCTGTTGGGTACGAGTCGGGGGTGATTTGAACGATGATTTCTGAAAAGCCTGTTTGGCAGGATGCAAATCCTTTCAAAGTGCTTAAGGAAATCATAAACAGAAATAGGAGAGTTTTCTTCATGGTTTTGATTTTAGTGGTCTAAATATATGTATAAATGAAAAATAGCAAAACTTTTTCTTCAATAAATCCAAAATTCCACTAAAAATAAAACGACAACGATTTATCGATCCTTTTTTGGAGCATAAAAAAGGGGCAAAATGGCACGATATTACCATTTTGCCCCGCAGAGCAGGATGAGATTCAAATTTCAGCCCTTAGCCTTTTTTAGATCAAATGGGAGAAGCAATTTCACTGAAATATTCCTTCCCATATTATACACACCGGAACGACCGCTTGCAAAGTTCTCCGGTCCGTATTTTAGTCTGCTTAGATGACTTTGATAAGCAACATCAGTCAGATTATTGACTGTAAGATAAATCGAGAAGTAAGTTCGGTTTCTAACAACAAAATCAGTACCGATGCCTGCATTGAAGAGCAGGTAAGAAGGCGTTGCAGATTCTGTATTGTAGGCGGAGTAAACATTATTCTGATCCAGATAAAGCTCAGCTCCGATTTTGAAGTAGGCGTTTTGCAGATAGGTGCCTAATTTATGTTGGCTCAATTGAATCGTTGAAGTGAATTTCCCCGGCGGAGTGAATGGAAGATACTTCATGCTGTCGGCTTGGTTTTTCAACGTTGCATTCACATAGGAGAAAGAGTTTTCGAAATGCAGCCAGTCAAGAGGGTGAGGATGAATATCGATTGTGATCTCGCCTCCTTGAAGGAGCGCATTTCCGCTTCCATATTTAAAGACCGAATAATTCTCTTGAATTGAATCAGTGCCAAGACTATTATTCAGCTTCGATAGATATACGAAGTTTGAAATGGTGTTTGAGAATATATCGAATTCGATTGAGAGGTGTTCTTTGTTTACCCCCAAGGCCAGATCAATCTGATGGCTCATTTCTGCTTTCAGATTGGGATTCCCAATTTCATATCGGATAGTGCCTTCGTGAATTCCGTTAGCACCTAGTTCAGCAATATTTGGGGCGCGATAACCGAAAGATAAATTTGCTTTAGCAAAGTAGGCCGGGTTGAAGTTCCATGCAAATCCCAGGCTACCTGTGAAGCCACTAAAATTAGTTTTGAACCCGGAAAATTTTTCTATTGTTCCCTCGGGAGAAGCTACGCCACTTGAATCAAGAAACAGCGAAGCTCCTTCAACATTTCGATGATCATACCGAATACCGCCACTAAAATCAAAGTCGCCTGCTTTTCTTGCTGCAATAACAAATAGACCCCGTCAAATAATTGATAAGCCATACCAGGAATTCTGTTCCTTTATTAAGAGACTCTGATACATTCCGTTTACACCGGCTGACAGATTGATTTTTTGATTTCAGGAAATGATATTTTAATTCGTAATTTACTGTATTCAGTTGAAAGAAGAGTCCATAGGTATTTGGGTTCAATGCGTCGGCAAATTCTTTTCGATTGTTTTGTTGGAATCCCAAAGTGCTTTTTAATGTTCCATCTTTGATAATAATACTGTTGTTCAATACAGCCTTAAAGTGATTGATTTCCTGAAAGGGTACACTTGCCGAATATGATTTATAATCGCTTGCTGATGCTTGCTCCATAGTTTCTGTTGAATCATTTAATGCCACAGGTTTGATGAAATTTCCTGTTGCACTGTCACGTTCACCTTCAACAATTCCCGGTGTGAGGTGATAGTAACTTAAATGCAGATGAGAATATCCCCATGACTTATTGAATCCAAGAATAGTTTGAGCATTATATTCATTGAATCCTGAGTTGAACACATAGCCGTCATATTTATTTTTGTATGCGTGAGCCATTTTTTGACTCCAACGGCATCCCAAACAAATCCGTGTAAATTTCCTGAGTTGTTTATAGAGTAACCAAACAGCCCATTGTTACTCTCGTAATTGGTAATGAGATCGGAATGAATTACACCTTCGGAAGGGGACGGCGCAGAAATAAAGTTTATTACTCCGGCCATTGCATCTGATCCATAGGCAAGAGAGGCAGGGCCTTTTAAAATTTCAACGCGATCAACTCCGTATTCATCGATTTCAATTCCATGCTCATCTCCCCATTGTTGACCTTCTTGTCTGATGTTGTCGTTTACAACGACCACCCGATTGTAACCAAGTCCGCGGATTACAGGTTTTGAAATTCCGGATCCCGTTGTCACCTGGGAGATTCCGGGTTGCGAGGTTAGCGCGTCGATAATATTCGTAGAGGCTGTTTGTAATAATTCCGTCTTTCGGACTACAGCCATTGGAGTAGGAGTTCGGTTTCTTTCAACTGCTGTAGCCGAGCCTGTAATGACAACTTCGTTTATTTCTTTCACAGAAACTTCCAGTTGAAAATCGAAGTTGTGTTGTGTTGCCAGATCGACTGTTGCGATCAATGTTTTATAGCCAATCAAATTCACCTGCATCAGGATTTTTTTAGATGGCAGATTTGAAATTGAATATATACCATTCAGGTCAGAGGTTGTCCCTGTTTTAAGTTCTGGAATAAAAATCGTAGCACCGGGCAAAGCCTCACCGGTATTTTTGTCGGTAACTTTTCCGGTTAATTCTGTTTTGTCGATTCCTGCAAAAGCAGAGAAGCTCAAATTCATTAGAATGCAACAGATGCACATTCTACCTATAAATGTCTTCATTGGAGTTCTAAATGGAATTTAGTAAAAATTGATAATACCACACAAGGATGGAAGTGAACCCAATTTGCGAGGTGTTGACATATTGACTCCTCCGGTTTAATGATGATTTTCGGAGGAATAAGAAAAAGGTCAAATTACAGGTGGGCCTCTCGGAGAGATAAAAGAATAGTCTGATTCACATAAAGAGGAATAGACTATGAATTCAATTTTGCTGAACTTTTCCGAAACGAAAAACTGAAAATTGCTTTCAACAGTTGGGTTTTTGTCGGAAAAGGAATAATCGCAAAGTTGGCAATGGTGAATTTCCGAGTGAAAATGTTTGTCACCTTCGGCATGGCAATGAAATTCATCTTGATGAGAAAATTGGTGCAGCGATTCCGTAGCCACCGGAAAAAGAAATACCAGCAGCAGGGATAAGGAAAGAAGAGATCGCAGCAACGACTTCATGCTTCAAAGATATCAATTGGAAGCTTTACAAGTCGAGTTTTAAGGATTTTAACAGATCCTTCATGGTCTAAAAGCCATTCTTTTCGCCAGATTCCGCCTGCATAGCCTGTCATGCTGCCATCTTTGCCAATTACCCGGTGACAGGGGACGACAATCGCAATTTTGTTTTGACCATTTGCATGAGCCATAGCACGAATGGCAAGTGGATTGCCGATCATTTTGGACTGGTCTTCATACGAAGACAATTTTCCGAATTCTATCTGAAGCAAACTTTCCCATACTTTCTTCTGAAAGTCGGTTCCGATAAAATCGAGAGGAATATCAAAACAAGTTCTCTTTCTGTCGAAGTACTCTTGAAGTTGCATTTTAGTCAGTTTCGTAATTTCGTTCTCCTTGTCGAGAATCCGATACGAATTAGCAGGTAAGGCTTCTTCAAATTCAGATGGGTTGTCTTGTGAAAATTCAAGAAAGCTTAGGCCGGAGTCGCTGGCAATTATTGTCATTATTCCGAGCGGAGTTTCAATTTTTTGAGAGCAGAGATCGATGGGTGATTTCATTGCGGGCGATAATAATGTTTCGGCAGCTGTTAAATTATTTTGTGCTTCTAAGCCTGAATTTATAGACTGTATGGAGGATGACGGTAACAAATATAATTATGGCGCCTGTTACAAATCCTCCATTCATTAATTTCCCTTCGCCGGCAAAAAGAATTGCCAGAGTGATTCCATAAACAGGTTCCAGGTTTAGTGCAAGACCCATTGTAAAAGCTGAAACTTTCCTCAAGGCTTGCAATGATAAGATCCATGTGAGGACGGTACATACTAGTGAGAGTACAAGAAGATAAATCCAGTCGCTCAGACTTGCATGAATACTTATTTCGGGATTGAAAGCTAAAAAGAAAGGCAGCACTAGAGAGAGGAAGAGAAAACCGCTGGATAATTCAATTAAGCTAATTGTTAAGCTTTCGTATTTTGATGTTATCCGCTTGTTGAAAACAGAAAACACCGCACTAAGTAATGCGCTTACTATTCCTAAAATAATTCCTTTTGATGCGCTCACATCCGAATGGTAAATCGTCATAATACCTGTGACGGCAAGTGCGCTGAATAAAATTTCTATGTAATCAAATTTCTGTTTATTCACTAATGGTTCGATGATGGAGGCAAAGAGAGCGATTGAAGAGAGACAAATCATCGCCACCGAAATACTTGCTAATTTAATCGATCCATAAAATGTCACCCAATGCAGCATGACGATGACTCCGATCAATGCAATGCGGGAAGTTTCTCTGAAAGATAATTTAGGGATTTTGTTGTAGTAAAGGAGAATGAGTAGAATGGCTACACTGCTGATCAGCATACGGTACCAAACTAAAACGACTTGGTTAAGTTCGATTAGTTTCCCGAGCAGACCCGTAAAGCCCCAAAGGAAAATGGCTAGATGCATTTTCAGGTAAGCAGTACGGAGTCCGGTTTTTTCCATTGCTATTTGATAAAAATTCTCAAACGGTCACATAACTCTGCTACAGGCAATCCCATCACATTAAAATAACTTCCTTCGATTTTTGAATGATCGGAATATGTTTCTTGCCGTCCATTGCGAGAGTTCTTTCAAAAAGTGATTCATTCGAAGTTTCATTCATGAAAGCAATTTCTTTTCTGAGCAAGGGTTCATTTCTTCGGGTAAGCATTCCTGTGCTCCATAGGAACCGGCTTTGTCGAATGGTTTGTAGTGCGCAATATAATCGCGAATCATCCCGTCGCTCAATTTGTTGAAGTGAACATGGCTTTCAGTTGCAAACGAAAGAGTCTTCGAAACACTTCTGATTGTAACTCCGGTGTAAACCTGATGACTTCTTCCACTAAGCATTTTAAGCATTTCAATTGCTTGCTGTTCACTTCCCGGTTTGTTAAGTACGAAATGGTCCAAACAAACTATAGTATCGGCCGTGACCAGAATTTCATCTTCTTCCATCAACTCAATAAGCGCGTCTGATTTCTTTACTGAAAGCGAAGTGGCAATATCGCCTCTCTTGAGAGGTAGGATCCGGAGTTTCATCGACTTCACGTGCGAACAACGAAGTTGAATCCGGTCTCAGCCAGTATTTGTTTCCGCCTCGGTGATGCAGAGCCAAGAACGATTTTTAATTTGGAAAGAATCTGGAGTTGTCTGCCATTAACGAATGAAGTAATACCATAATCCGCCATTGAAAGTATGCCGGCAGCCATGATGATTTTGCTAAATAGGGATGCGTAAGAGAAGTCCTTTTTCTCCGAAGCAGTGATGACGAGATAAAATAATGCAGCGAAAGGAATGAAAAACAAGGCTGATAAATACCAGAAATTGATGACAGTGTTTTTGTAAAAATAAGTGATGAGAATCCATTCTATCGTTGCGTACGTAAGAACAATGAAAAGTACGATCAGTTTTTTGCTGTTATTGATTCCGTAACGTACCGGGAAAGTTTTGCACTGTGCACGTTCATCGCCGTCTAAATCTTCAACGTCTTTGATCAATTCTCTGATCAAGGAGACTTCGAAGGCAAATAAGCTATAGATGAAAAGGAAAGTCAGATTTGCATAATATTCCGGTTCGTATAAGCCAACGGTGAGTAAGCTCAGTCCCGAGAGAAATGCAATCATGAAATTTCCGATCAGCAATCTACGCTTGTAGAATGACGAATACATGTAAAGAGTGATAACAGATAAAATCTGGACACTGCACATCACAGGCTTTTGGATTTTGAAGGCAAGGAACACAGAGATTGCTACGCCGATGATAAAAAATGAAAAAGCGAGTTGTTGAGCTGCTTTCTCTGAAATTGATTTCCCTACGATATTTTTCCCGGGTTTGTTAATTTCATCTATGGAGATGTCGAAATAGTCGTTTATGATATTTCCTCCAATCGCAATGAAGATGGTAGAAAGAACCAATAATGAAAAGTAGAATGGTGACAGATGCGACGGAAATTCTCCGGTTACTTTCTGATAGATGTTAAATGCAGGGAGGATAAGGCAATATCTCACCATTGCCTGCGCAAAAACGATTAGTAAAAGATTGGGAAGTCGAATGAGTCGGAAGATGGCTTGCATACTCATACGAATTAGGAGCCAACCGGTCCAACCGGCCATTTGCCCTGTATCTTTAGAACCTGTTCAACAACATCACGAACACAGCCTTCGCCTCCTTTGACAGGGCTGATATAGACTGACAACTCACGAATTTCAGGAACGGCATCGTTGGGACAACAAGGAACACCGGCTCTTTTCATGACATAATAATCGGGAAGGTCGTCGCCCATGTATAGGATTTCGTCATCTGTCAAATCGTACATGATTTTCAACTCATCGTATCGCTCCGTTTTATCTTCGATGCCGAGATAGATATCTTTAATGCCCAAATTGTGCAAACGCGTTCTTACGCTTTCAGATTTACCTCCGGAAATAATTGCAACATGTAAGCCCTTTGTAACGGCCTCCTTCAGAGCAAATCCATCACGAATATTCATGATCCGGTGTAGTTCACCGGGCATCACCACGAGAGTTCCGTTCGTGAGCACACCATCGACGTCGAAAATCAGACAGCGGACATTTTTCAGGCGTTCTTTAAAGTTTTTCATCTACACAATAATAGAAAAATCAAAGCAATGGCCCGTATTTATTTTCAATGGTTTTGCTCAGTAGATTGTAAATATCTTTTACTGTTTTATTGTCTGAAAGAAGCTTTCTGTGGCTTTTCAATGTTTCCGCATCACCACGTCGGGCCGGGCCGGTTTGCATTTGAAAAGGCGGGTTGTTTTGTACTTTCAGTGCAGTTTCCAGGATTAAAGGGCGAAGCAGATCCAGATTTAGTTTCTCTTCTTTAAGCAGATCGTCAGCCAGAGAGAAGAGCAGATTGGGGAAGTTATTTACGATAACTGCAGTTAGATGCACTTTTTTTCGTTTTGCAGAATTCATCCGTACCACATTTTTCGAAATAGCCGCAGCTTTTTTGAGTAGTGCTAAAGTTTTTGGATTACTTGCTTCCAGACAAATAGGAATATTTTTGAAATCGACTTTTCTGTTTTTGCTGAAGGTTTGGAGTGGGTAAAACACACCACAGTTTTTAAAACGTGTTCTAAAAACCGAAAGTTCAACGGATCCGCTTGTATGAGCGATGCATGCCGGGATGAAAGAAAGTTCTTTCAGAAAGCCGGGTATTACATGGTCGGGTAGAGCAAGCAAATAGAGATCTGCTTCGGTAGGTAAGTCGGTGACTTTAGAAGTAAATGCGCACTTCAGATTTGCTGCAAGTTTTTTTGCACTACCTTTGGATCGACTGTAAACCATTTCAATCGAATGCCCGTTCTTTTTTAATGCCGGACCCAAGTGGCCGGCCAGATTTCCGGCTCCGATCAGTACGATTTTCATGCAGCGGTATTTGACTTCTTAAGTTGATTGACTCGTTTTCGAATGGCAACAACAGAACCTATAATCATCAGTAAGCAACCCATCCAAAGAATGTTTATGCCCGGGAAAATGATGGCCTTCATGATGACGAAATCTTTTTTGTTTGACTTTTTATCAGACACGCTCAATTCAATTTTTCCGGTTTCAGGATCAATTTTACTAAAGACAAATTTCAATCCCAATTCAGGTATTTCAGATTCCTGAACAAAAACGCTGAAGTTTCTGATTACGAAAAGTGGCTTAGCCGTATAGATTTTTTTGTTTACATCTTCCACAGAAAGAATGGCAGCGACAGCCAAATCTGAATCATTAAGATTGTAGTTGGCGCGATCGATGTCTTTATCCAAACCTTTAACTATAACAAAGCTGTTGCTGGTTACAATAGTGTCGCCGATGGCGAGGATTTTGTTTTGGGTTTGGTACAATGTATCACTTCCTTCGCCTCGTTTATCAAGTTCGGCGTAGGTGATGTGTGTAGATATCCTGAGTAAGGAAGTGCTTTGTGGCCGGTTCAGCAACATTGCCCATTCGTTCGTTCAACTGAACGAGAGGTTGTGACGGAAAGCCAGTTCTTTTTCCGGTGCTTGGGTTTTGCTTATAGTAATCGATGTCGAAATAAACGTTCACGCCTTTTTGTTCGCGTTTAGTGTAGCTCACAAAGTAAGAACCCATCGGCAACGTATCTGTTTGTTGCTCGATCATTATATTCTCTTTGTTGGGCATGTCTTTACCGAGATCAATATTTTTCAGATTTCGGGAAATGACTTCTTTCTTCGAATTTGAGATAAGAGCGCCGAGTAATATTAGTGCAATCCCGGCGTGTGCAATCGATGGGCCTGAGTTTTCAAATTTGCCTTTAAGCGTACGGATGAAGTAATCGAAATTAGCGACGAAGGCAAACACCGATGCAAAGAAGAGGAAGTAGTAGTGTACACGATAACTACCAAGGTAAAATGCGCTTAAGCCGGTAATGACGGCTGCAATGATTAAGCTAAGCGACAGTTTTTTCCAAAGTTCTTTCGAGTCAGATTTTTTGTATTTAAAATACTGGCCAATTGCCAGGAGTAATGAAACCAGAATAGCAATAGGAACCTGCCATTGATTGTAGTGGTCGATCGGATCAGCAGGTGGAGCAAGCTTACTTCCAAATAATTTATTGAATACAGGAATCGAGGTTGTAAAAGTGATCTGAAGACTTCCGATTACAAGTACGAGCATTCCGATAAACATCCAGAATTCGCGTGAGCTGACATGCTCTTCTTCCGTATGTTCTTTGAGAGCTTTTCGATTTATTACGAGCAGTACAATAGAGAGTACCAGGAAGAATAACATGTAAATAAGCAAATGCCCCGACATGCCTAAATCAGTGAACGCGTGAACGGAAGAACCGCCCAAGATTCCGCTTCGTGTAAGAAACGTAGAGTAGAGTATGAGGAAGAATGTTGCAATGTCCAGAATGTACGTCGACATTAACGAGCGTGTCCGATAGCGATAAATCAGCATGACATGCAGCAAGCCCACCATTGTCATCCATGGAACAAGCGAAGCATTTTCGACAGGATCCCAGGCCCAGAAACCTCCGAAGCTGAGTGATTCGTATGCCCATGCTGCACCCATGAGGATACCGGTTCCAAGAATCATTACTCCGAATACCGTCCATGGTAATGCAGGCTTAATCCACTCGGTATATTTCTTTTGGATCAAAGCTGCGATCGCAAAAGCAAATGGTACGACAGTAGATGCGAAGCCTAAGAAAAGTGTTGGAGGGTGAATTGTCATCCAGTAGTTTTGAAGCAACGGATTCAAACCACGGCCATCTTTTATCTTACTGAGATAATCCGGCATCTTGATGAACGGGAGATTGGCGAAATCCGGATGCTCACGAAGAAGAATGAATGGATTGCTGCCAATTTTATGTCCGAATATGACAATGCCGAAAATCATAGAAGCAAGGAAAACTTGCACAAGAGAGATCACGAACATTACACCGTTTTCCCATTCTTTCGAAGTGGCGATGAGAATCCATCCTAACACACAATGCCAAAACATCCACAGGAGAAAGCTTCCTTCCTGTCCTTCCCAGAAACAGGAGAGGATGTAACGTAAAGGCATCACAGAATTACTGTGTTCCCATACGTAGAAGTATTCGAAGCGTTGATTGAAAATCAGATAAAATAGAATTCCGAAAATTCCCAGGACGGAAAATGTCTCAATGGCAAATGCCTGTCGAGCCAGTTTCTTCCAGGCGGAATCATTTTTGCGAAGAGCGAAGTAGTAAGAAATTGTTGAGAGCAACGCCGCAGTTCCGGCAAGGATGACAAGCAGATTTCCAATTTTTCCCCAGAAAAGGTGCTCGCCAATATAGTTTGTATCCATCAGTTAAAATCGGATTCTTATCGTTGTGAAGTTACAGCCTTCATATCATCCTTCGGGTTGTTATACTTCGAAGGGCATTTCATTAAAATGTCGGCAGCTTCAAAACTTCCGTCTTTCATTTTTCCGACAACAACAATTTGTTCAGATTTGTCGAAGTCTTGTGGTTTGGCTTTTTGCAAATGAACCTGATGTTCTTCGCCTGAGTTGTCGATTAAATAAAATGAAAATAAGTCGGCGTTCACAGCAGGGTTATAATCCTGTGGTTTTTCCTTGTTTAATTTTCCGACAACATGATAGGTGTGAGTAGGATTTTCAGCAGCTACACTGAATGTGGCGTAAGTGCTGGAATCTGCCAGCGTGCTGATGATCGCACCGATGGCGATTGCTATAATAATGATAGCGACAATATGCGTCTTTTTCATGAAAATTTCCTGCCTTTAATATGATGCCAAAGGTAAGATTAAAATTAGTAGGAAAACTGAATAAGGGCGCCGGAAAGGCTTCCATGAAGCATCTTAACTTTTTCTTTTGTTTTCCAGATCTTTCACCTTCCGGTCGATCGAAATCAAATAGATGAGAATGCCGGCTAAAACAACACCTAAAACGGCAATAACCACATAGATTTTGCCGTTAGCTTGCATCACATCAGCCATTTCTACATCGGAATTTTGGCCAAATCCTAAGAAAGGAGTCAGGACGAATAGGAAGGAAAGTAGGTAATTAAGTCGTTTCATCTTTTTGAATTTGATTATGACTCTTGTTCGTCTTTTAAGCGTTTAATTCTAATTCTGATTTCAGCAATCCAGACGGACAGTAAAGTCCAGCCGATAACGGCCGGATAAAAAACCAATCGCATATGGTTGTCGAGATCGTATTTTCCGAAGCCCGGATTTCCGCCGTTGCCCGGATGTAAAGAATCAGTCAGTCGCGGTAGAATCATAATGAATACGAGCATAAGAGTAAAAGCAAAAATGCTGTACACCGCTGCAATTCGTGCACGACGATGTTCATCGTCCATAGAACCTCGCAAAATCATATAAGCAAAGTAAACGAGCATTGTAGCAGCAGCGCCGTTTAGTTTAGCATCATTCACCCACCATGCGCCCCATGTATTCTTTGCCCAAATACTGCCGGTAATAAGCCCGAGTATCCCAAGAAAGATTCCAACCAGTGCTGTCTCAGATGCTTTGCGATCGAAGTCGATGTTATTCGTCGATAGGTAGCGTATTCCGTATACAAGCGAAGCCATCATCAATATGATCATAGCAAACCACATGGTGACGTGGAAGAAGAGATTGCGTATAGTTTCATGCAAAATCGGCAATCTGGGAACTTCCACCAGAAATCCCATGATGACGGTATAGAACAGCAGGGCAATCGACAGCCATTTCCACCATTGAAGGCCTAAAGGAAGAGAAGAGTTTTCTTTTTTCATGAATTCAGCTGGCAATAATACGAATTGTCTGATTATTCTCTCCAAAGATAAGGGAATAACATGTAAGCCATTGCTACGATCATCGCGATGAAGCCAAGAAGCATGATCACAAGCGATTGCGATACTGAGAAAGCAAGTCCGTCCAAGGCATTTTTGGAGAATCGAATAGTTACCATGAGCAGTGGAAGTAGAATCGGAAAGCTCAAAATAGACATGAGCGTAAAATTGTTTCCTGCTTTGGCAGCAATTGCGGAAACCATGGAAAGTACGGCAGAGAATCCGGTGCTGCCTAGAACCATCGCCAGAATAAACATTGGCATATCTTGTACAGGATTACCAATAAAGAGAGAGTAGAATAGGAGGTTGAATCCCGAGATCACCATCATGAGCATAAAGTTGTAGATGATTCGGGAAAGGATGAAACTTCTAGGGTCGGCAATTGTGTAGTAGTAAAGCATTCGTCCACGGCTCTCCTGGAGAAAGCTCTTAGCGATGGCGTTTACTCCTGCAAAGAGTTGGATAATCCAGAAAAGAGCATTCCAAGTCGGGAGATCAACAATTTGTTTGAAAGATAAGTAGCAAACAAAAACGGTGGAAATTACATAGAGTAGCAAGCCATTGAAAGCATACTTCTGTTTCCACTCAAGCAGAATTTCTTTTTTTATCAGAAAGGTAATTTCGCTCATTTCAGATTAAAGTTCAGCAGTTGAGTGTAAGTCAGGAATTTCAATATTCGAGAATCCGGCTTCTTTTAATTTTTCGGCCCATTCAATTTGCACATCATATTCTCCGTGAACTAAAAATAGTTTTTTCTTTCTTCGGATTTTGGCAAGACAGGAAATCAAGCATTTCTTTGTAATCGCCGTGCGCGCTGTAGCTGTTCATGACTTCAACATCGGCAATCACTTTGTACTCTTTGCCGAAGATACGGACTTCAGTTTCACCTCTGGCAATACGACCTCCTAAGCTTTCCGGAGTACAATACCCAACCATCAGAATGGTATTTTGTTTTTTGCTGATGCTGTTTTTAAGGTGATGCTTGATTCGTCCGGCCTCGGCCATGCCTGAGGCGGATATGATAATCATTGGTTCAGTTCTTTCATTCAATGCAATCGAATCCTCTGCCTTCTGAATGTAATGAAGCGTATCAAAACCAAAAGGATCGGGGTCGTTGCGTAACGATTGAAGAATGCCTCCATTAAAACATTCAGGATGTGCTCG
This sequence comes from Bacteroidota bacterium, assembly GCA_016721305.1. GTDB lineage: Bacteria > Bacteroidota > Bacteroidia > AKYH767-A > 2013-40CM-41-45 > JADKIH01. The sequence continues at coordinate 58,230 of JADKIH010000002.1, read as the reverse complement.
CATAATGGACGTTGCATTCACCGAGAGAGGGCTATCGACATATACCGGTATATTGGGAAGTAAGCCGGCATTTCGAAGATTATTCAAAACATAAACGACTTCCTGAGTTCTTCCCAGGCTAAAGGCAGGAATGATTAGTTTGCCTTTTTTCTCCACACATGTTTCCCTGACAACCTGGAGTAAGTGTTGTTCGGTCTTTTCTGAAGATTCATGCAGACGATTGCCATAGGTGCTTTCGCAAATAATGTAGTCGGCTTGCGGAAAAGATTCAGGTACTTTTAGAATTTTATCCCCCGGCCTGCCAATATCGCCGGTAAATGTGATACGAGTTTCTTTAGAGCCTTCTGTGATTTTTAAATTTACTGCTGCAGAACCAAGAATGTGGCCTGTATCGGTAAATCTGACCGTTACCCCCGGACAAATTTCGAAGTCTTTCTGGTAAGGGATCCCATAGAAGAGCTTCAGCGCGTCATCAACATCCTCCATGGTATACAGGACTTCAATAGGAGCTTCGCCTTTTCTGGCTTTTCTCTTATTGATGTATTGAATATCGTATTCTTGAATATGAGCAGTATCGGCCAGCATAATAGCTGCCAGGTCACGTGTTGCCGCCGTGCAGATAATTTTTCCTTCAAAACCTTGTTTGACTAAATAAGGGATATTTCCGGAGTGGTCGATGTGAGCGTGAGAGAGAATGAGGTAATCTACTTCGGCCGGATTAAAACCCAAATGCCGGTTAAGCGGGTCGGTATCTTTTCCCAAACCCTGAAACATGCCACAATCGAGAAGGATTTTTATTCCCGAATCTAGGGTTAAAAGATGTTTGCTACCTGTAACTGTTCGGGCAGCACCATGGAAGGATATGTTCATAAGCCGGGTATAATCACGAACGGAGAGTAAGGCCTTAGGGATTCTTTCTTACTTTTGCCCCGAAATTCTAAGCGAATATCGTTTTTAATCAAATACGATCAAATGAAATTGGACATCCTGGCCTTCGGGGCCCATCCCGACGATGTAGAACTGAGTGCTGCCGGTGTATTGATATCACATATCAATCATGGCTATAAATGCGGAATTGTGGACCTTACACGAGGCGAATTGGGTACGCGAGGCGATGCGGATACCCGTGACCGCGAAGCTGCGGCAGCGGCTCAGATAATGGGTATTTCGGTTCGTGAAAATCTGGGCATGGACGATGGCTTTTTCACCAACGACAAGGAGCATCAGCTGGAGATTGTAAAGATGATCCGCAAATATCAGCCTGAGATCATCCTTTGTAATGCCGAATCAGATCGTCATCCCGACCATGGAAGAGCATCGGGACTTGTTAGTAATTCTGTCTTCCTTGCCGGGCTGCCGAAAGTAGAAACCTCATTTGAAGAGCAGGATCAAAAGGCTTGGAAGGTAAAATCTGTTTACCACTACATTCAGGATCGATTCCTGAAGCCCGACGTAGTTGTCGACATCTCGCTGCATTGGGATCAGAAAATGGATGCTATTCAGGCTTACAAGACTCAGTTTTATCAGCCTGGAGCCAAAGGCCCTCAGACGGCTATTTCAACGAAAGAGGGTCTCGAATTTTTAGCAGGTAGAAGCGCAGAAATGGGCCGACCGGCCGGATTCAAATATGCAGAAGGTTTCACTGTGGAGCGATACAATCTCCACTAATCACTTTTTAATAGGCAAAAAAAAACCTCTCACAATGTGAGAGGTTTTTTTATTTTCAGTCAGTTCGCGAATTATTGAACGATCATCTGACGAGAAGTTTTTTGGTCACCTGAAGTTACTGTGTAAGTGTACACACCTGAATGCCAGTTAGCAGTATTCAGATTGATAACTTGAGTACCTGCATTAACGTTGTTTTGTGTTTGAGAGAAAACAACCTGACCGATGATGTCAGATACAGTGATTGTTACATCAGCTGATTTCTTCAAAGTAACTTTAATGCTTGTACTTGCTGAAGCAGGGTTAGGGTAGTTTTGAGAAACGAACAAATTGTTGTTGTCAAGATTACCTGTTGAAACGATAGCTGCATCTAAACGTGCGAACACGAGATCAGATGAGTTACCAAGGTTGTTTGCAAGGTCACAAGTACCTGCAGCAGCCAATGCGTGTCCAGGGTATGGGTCACGTTGGTAGAGTACGTAAGCAGTGTTGTTTACAACGCGTTTTGCCATTGCAGCGAAAACAGCTTCCTGGTTTTCACCATCACCACCATCAGCGATAGTTGGAACGATGTCGACAGGAGAACTCCAAGTTAAACCATGATCATCAGAAGCGATCATGTAAACGTGACGGTGAGCTTGGTGATAAAGTGCTGTATCAGCTAATTCATCGATTGTTTGGTAAGAAACATACATTCTTCCATTACTCATATCGATACCGGCAGATGGCATTCCGGTAATACCTCCACGGTAGTTACCCCATGCTAAACCTACGCCAGAGCAAGTTTCGTCGCCCGGTGCGTCAAGTACGCCATTACCATTTAAATCTTCAGCAGCAGCGATCAATACATAAGCGCCTGTTGCCATATTTTCATTCCAGTATTCAAGACCGTCAGTTGAAGGGAAGTAGTTGTAGCTTCCTACAGTTGACAAGTCGCAGTACCAACGGAAATCTGACATCCAAACATGGCACAGATCGTTATCGTCGATCAATACAGCTGCATCACCTGAAGTTGACATCAAAGTATCAAAGATTCCATCAGCATTTGTATCAGAGATCATTGTGTTCAAATCGTACATTGGGATTGGGTGCTGATAGATAACTGTTGAAGCCCAAGTTGCACCTGCATCTGTAGATTTGAGGAGAACGATGTCAGACAATTGATTACCAACTACGATTGCAACAGTGTTACCTTTTACATCGATTGAGTAATCATCACCACCGAAACCGAGGTAGTGAGTAGAGTCGATCAAAGAGATCACAGATTTTGTGCTCCAAGTAACACCACCATCGTTAGAGATGGAAAGGAACATTGGACCATCTTGTCCTAATGTTGGAGTACCTGTAGTACCGCTACCTTGCCAGATTGCATAAACGTTATCGCCTGATGCAATTGCTTTTGGCCAAGTGTCGTTGTTTGCAGTTCCCCATGGGTAGCTAATTGTCCAAGCACCAGTACCTTTTGCAGGACGGTAGTTTAAAGACATTGCAGTACCTGTGTGTTGGATGCTCATTTCTGAACCACCTGTACAGTTAACGATGTTCGTGAAACCTGTACGTACAGATTCAGTACGAGTTGAAGGTCCTTGAGAAACACCAATCACTGTTGGGAATAACCAAGTTGTTCCGCCATCAGATGAATAGTTGTAACCCGTTCCACGATCAGGGAAGTTCGTAGTTGCATTTGGAGAGAATGTCCAAGCAGCTGCGATTGAATTGTCATCATTAACAACTAAGCGGTTGCTGATAGAAGCATTTGTTTGAAGATCATAGAAAGAATAACCAACCAAATACTCATCGATCAGACCTGTTGATAATGTTGCAGTTCTTTGCGGAGCAACGTAAGTGCGGCTCGCGAGATTGTTCGTCGGAACGCCATTATCCATATTGGCAGTTCTGAACGGTACTTTGATTGTACGGCTCTTTAAAGCGGCCGGAACTTCAGCTTTACGAAAACCGTGAGGAAGACGAGCACAAACTTACAGCCACCGATAAGCAGATGAGTAATCCTTTTTTCATTTTGTTAGTTTGATATTTAGTTAGACAATATTTTAGGTTTTGATTTATCCCGACAAATTTATATAAAGGTTTCTCTAATCCAAAGAAAACTTCAAGTAAAAAACCATGATTTTGGCCTTTTTGTGTCATTTGTTGTCATTATAAAATTACCGGTTTTAATTCCTTCACAGATGATGGAATTGTCCTGTTTAATGACACTTCAGGGCTTGGTTACTTTCTCGTAAAAATTTGAAAATGTTAATGAAAGAGTTTCTATGCTAAAGCGTTTCTCTACACTTTCTCTGATTTTTTCTGCATGAAAATCTTGGAAAGAATCCAGCATTTTTTCTAACCCTGAGACAAGATCTTCGTGGTGATCTACCGGTATGAGTATTCCGGTGTCAGAGTTAACGAAGCTCTCGGGGCCTCCGCATCGGGTAGCCAAAACGGGTTTTCCGCAACTCATCGCTTCGCAACAAATCAGGGAAAATGTTTCGAAGCGGCTATTCATGACTAAAAAATCAGAGCGATGAAGGTAGGCGTAAACTTCATTGTTGTCTTTTAAGCCTTCGAAATGGATCACAGAATTGAGCAGTCCTTTTTCTTCAGCCATTCTCATAAGCCGTAACTGATCTTTTCCGTGACCGATGATTCGAAGTTCAAAGTCGTTACGATGTTTCGCAATTTCTTCGACAGCTCTGATAACACCGCTGATGTTTTTGATTTCATCGACCTGATCCGCTACCATCAGCACAGCAATTTTCTTGCTTTTGTTTTGTGTTGGATGATCTGAATTCCGGGGCTCAACAATGTTGGGTGTAATGATTGTTCGAGGATGCGACAATCCCTGTGACACCATTTTGTCACGTAGAAATTCAGAAACAACGGTCAGCCCTGCAGCATCTTTAAAACTGATTTTGTCAGTCGTTTTACGACCGACGATTGTGCTGCGTATTTACCTGTAGCGTAACCCGACCATTGTTCGGAAATTATATACGGGATATTTAATTTTCGACTTAACTGTCGTGCCATCCAGCCTGTTCGGAGCAAAATATATGCATGCAGAATGTCGGCTTTAAAACCACGATGGGTCAATGTGTCGACAACCATTTCGACAGCCTGTTTATAGCGCTGAGCATTGATGATTTTCGAAAGAGGAGAGGTGTCTTTTTGATAAGAGATACGATGCTCTGTGAGATTTCCGTTTTCAGACTCTCTATGTAAAAACTTCTCTTTTTGTCGCTCTGCCGAATAAGCATAAATGACATGAATCTTATTTGAAAGCGCAATGGCCCGCGCATGCTTCTGAATGAATACGCCCATTTGCGGATCCTTATCATAGGGATACCACTTGGTGATCATCAGAATATTCATAGGCTGATTTTTCAAATAGGAATTTCTCGCGGGTGAAATTAAGAAATTCGTCGGGTTTTTAAACGAAGAGAATTTCCGATCACAATAACGTCGGAAAACGCCATAGATAATGCACCTATCATTGGATTCAGGTATCCTGCGGCTGCAATCGGAATTGCAATAACGTTATAGCAGAATGCCCAAAATAAATTTTGTTTTATAGTTGAGTAAGTGAGCTTGGAAATTTGTATCGCCTTCAGCAGTACGGTTAAATCGTTTCGGTCAAGCAAAATAACCTGGGATGACTGAATAGCTACATCGGTAGCATTGCTGATGGATATTCTAACCGTGGCCATGGCAAGTGCGGGTGCATCATTGATACCGTCGCCAATCATCGCCGTTGGCTTTTCGCTGCTTAATTTTTGAAGAATGGCCGACTTTTGTGATGGCAGTTGCTCAGAGAAAACTGTATCGATGCCGCAAATTGCTGCAATGTGTTCGGCATTGGCTTTTCTGTCACCACTGACCATGACGACATTCATACCTGCTTTCTTCAGAGTAGAAATCATTTCCTGAGTTCCGGGCTTGATTTCATCTTGAAGATCTACTGTTGCTATGAGTTTGTTGTTTCTGAGAACATAGATTGAATGCGAATGGTCTGTGTAAAAATGGCGAACCATCTGAAATGATCCGATGCTGTACAATGTTCCGTCGTTCGCTGTCACATTTATTCCGATTCCTTTGTCTTCGTGTACATCCTTCCAAACAATTTTTTGAGATTCGAAGGAGCGAAGTTCTTTGCAGATGGATTTGGCAATTGGATGAGAAGAATGGATTTCCGCCGAGTAAAGAATGCGTTTAATTTCATCTTCATTGCCATCGATAATTTGGATGGCTTTTATTTTAAAATGCCCTGTTGTAAGAGTGCCAGTTTTATCGAAGACGATGGTTTTAACAGAAGCTAACTGCTCAAGCGTTGAGCCTCCGCGAATCAAAATGCCGTTCTTTGCTGCTCTTCCAATACCTGCCATTACGGCTGTCGGCGTAGCCAGTCCCATCGCACAAGGGCAGGAGATGACCAGAACGGCAATGCTATTCAAGACAGCCTTGTAAGTCGGTATATCGAAGCCGAAGTGAGACACGAAAAACGTGAGAATGGAAATGCTCACAACAACAGGGACAAAGATGGCGCTGATGCGGTCTCCCAATCGTTGAATGGCAGGCTTGTCGTGCTGTGCCATTTTTACCAGCTCAATGATTTTAGAAAGTGCGGAGTCTTTCGTGTTTTTTAGAATCGTTACACGTGCTGTTCCGTCTTCAAGCAATGTTCCGCCTGTAACTGCATCGCCATTTGTTTTGGTGACAGGTAAGCTTTCTCCGGTAATCATCGACTCGTCAATCAATACTGTGCCTGACAAAATGATGCCGTCAGCCGGGACTCTGTCGCCCGAATTGATTTGAACAAGGTCGTCTTTTACTAATTCGTCGGTATTGATTTCGACGATCGTTTCTGTGCTTCCGTCAGTGATAATTTTTTTTGCCTTTTTAACCTGAAGTTTACTTAGCTCTCCGATCGAAGTGGTAGTCTGTTTAACCGATCGGTGTTCGATGAGATTTCCCATCAGCACAAGTGTGATAATCGTAGCAGCAGTTTCGAAGAAAAGAATCGGATGGGCATCGCCGGCATACATTTGCATTGAAGAATAAATGAAGGCAGATGACGAACCGATAATGATAAGCACATCCATATTCGGAACACCGGCTCGAATGGAGTAGAAGGCACTTTTGCCAAAATGCCAAACTCCGAGAGCCATCACGGGCGAGCAAATGGCCAACTGAAACCACGCCTGATGCAGGATCGGGAAAGGCAGAAACATGTGGGCAAGGAGAGGAATCGTGAACACCAGTGAGAAAAGAAATTTCCATTCCATCATTTGAGAATGGCTCGGCTGGTCATTTGGAATTGAACCTTGCTGAGCATCAGAACGAGCAGTGACGTGGTAGCCTAGTTGCTCAATAGCTCCGACAGCTTTGGTTACAGCCACGCTTTCGACAATATCAAAAAGCACTTCACCGGTCGCAAAGTTTACGTTCACTTCTTTGTAACCCGACTTCTGCAAGGTGCGCGTGATTGTCATTGCGCAATTGGCGCAATCCATTCCCTCTACATTCAACAAGACTTTGTTTTCCATTCCTTCTGCAAAGATACGTATGGAAGGGGAGTATCGGAGATGAAAATGGTCATAAATAAAAAAAGCCGTCGTTGCCGACAGCTTTAGTTAACCGGGTGAAAGACGGGGCTCGAACCCGCGACCTCTAGATCCACAATCTAGCGCTCTAACCGACTGAGCTACAATCACCATATTTCCGCTTTAAAAGGCGGAACGGGCGGCAAAAATACCGAATTAATTAAGCTTGCCAAATTCGGAAGCAGAATTAAATTGCTTGAAATTGAAGGAGTATGGAAATGAGCAGGTTGGCTTACGGAATTTAGAAGACTACGGTTTGTAGGTCTTAATATAATCGTCCCATTTTTCTGTTTTGTATCTATCCTCCGCCAAAAAGCAAGAATCGGAAGAGTTGCTCGGGAGTTTGGTAACCGGGAACTGCGGTTATAGGAGCAGTCTTCTCGTCCAGATAAACCGCCGTTGGGTAGCTCATCTGGCCATTGAGCAAGTATACTGCGATCTCGTTGGACTTATACTCAGCTTTATAGTAATAAGCTTTGTTTTGGAAATAAACGGTATCGTGCGTCTCGGCATCAAACTTTACAGCATAATAATGTTCGTTCATGTACTTAACCACTTTCGGATCTTTGAATGTATAGGCATCCATCTTTTTGCACCACCCGCACCATCCCGTGTACATATCGATAAAAATCTTCTTCGGCGATTTTTCGCTTTGGGCAAGAGCTTCTTTGAATGTCATCCATTTAATCCCACCTTCAGTCTTTTCCTCCGGAGAGAAAGAAACATTGAACAAGGCAAAGCAAATGGCCAAAAGGAGAATTTTTGATTTCATTTATAATTCCTGTTATAACCGGGTTATGATGACTAAGATACAAAAAAGGCCGGAATTGATTCCGGCCTTTTTGAAAGTTTCTTACAAATCGCAATGCTTTAGTTGACTCCGTGCATCATTTTAATGAGTTTACGGTAACCGGCAACCAATATGAGAGATGCTGTTCCGCTCAGAACGATGAATACACAGAAGAAAATGAACAGATTTGAAATTTCAATTCCAAGGAATGAAGGAATAGGAGCTCCTGCTGCAGCAGGTTCTTCACCTGCTCCCGGAGGAATAAGGGCGCTAAGTGTTCCTGCAAATTTATTAGCAACTGCATTAGCCAGGAACCACGTACCCATCATCAAAGAGGATAAGCGAAGAGGAGCAAGTTTACTTACCATACTCAATCGATTGAGAGAGACAAAGTTCACCCATTGTATGAACGATGTAGAGAGCAAATAACCAAGTCATGGCAATCTTTTCAGAAGGAGGTAAGCCTTTTACTGCAAATGCAATGATCACGAATCCAAGTGAAACTAAAGCCAAACCCATCGACATCTTTAATGGGGAAGAAGGTTCCATGTTGAATTTTGCAAGCTTGCCCCATAACATGGTAAACATTGGTGCGAGAATGATGATCGCAAGTGGATTGATTGATTGGAACCATGAAGCAGGGAATTCATCCTTGTGGAAATCGGCGATATATCCTGTGAAAGTAAGAGCAACAAGAGCAACGATAGAAATACCTTGAATCGTAAGGATAGTCTTTTTCGACCATTCAAAGAACCAACCAAGGGCTTTAGTCAGATAAAACGCCAGAACCGATGCAAAGACCATAATGACGTATTTGCTGATGTTGATAATGATATCACGCTTCACTTGCTGATCCGCAAAGAGAGTCAGCGAAGCACCTGCTTGTTCAAAACACGCCCAAAAGAAGATGACAAAGAAGGCAAGAATGAAGACAACGATGATTCGCTCTCTTTCGTCTTTAGTAAGCGATTTGTCGGTAAGGATAATTGCCGGCATTACGATTAACGAGGCATAAATGAGATATGCGATCAAGTCCATATTGGCAACAAAGCTGGCTTCACCAAACATTCCTGTGGCGATCTTTTTCCAGTTCATCAGGAAATAGATGGCTGCAATGCTACCTATAATGACACCATAGGTTTTCATCGGCATTTTTGCAATTGGCATTCCGATCGGATTGCCATCGGGGCCTTTTAAATGTTTGTTTTTAAGAAGCTCAAATGAGATAGTACTAACCACCATTCCAATTGCAGCTGCAAGGAAACCATATTTAAAATCTCCAATATTTCCGGTGTCGCCTAAGCTTCCACAAACGAGTGGAGAGAAGAATGCTCCCATATTGATTCCCATATAGAAAATCGTAAAGGCTCCATCGATCCGAGAATCATTTTTCGGATACAATTGACCAACCATGGTTGAGATATTCGGTTTGAAGAAACCATTACCGATAATCAATAATGTAAGTCCCATCCACATAAACGAAACGGCAGATGCGCTTTGAACGCCTTCCGTCACTGCGCTGCCGCTAAGGAACAAAAGGAACTGACCTGCTGCCATCAATAATCCACCGACAAGAATACTTCGGCGGTTTCCCCAGAACTTATCGCAGATGTAACCACCTAACAGCGGTGTCAGATAAACAAGACCGGTAAAGCTTCCATAAATGTTTGATGCTAATGCTTTGTCGAGAAACAATGCCTTAGTCATATATAGAATGAAGATGGCCCGCATACCGTAGTAGCTGAAACGTTCCCACATCTCAGTGAAGAACAAAAGATAGAGGCCACGCGGGTGACCCGAATTCGTAGATGGTGTATTCATATGATTCTATTAGGATTTAATGGTTCGCAATGTAATATTTTTTTTAATCGGACAACAGAGCCCATTTTCAGCTGAAAATTGAGACTTTGGTAAAGATTTTTGAGCACTGACTAAATACTTACACCTCGTTGTCGTTATCGCTATCGTTATCGATAACGATAGCGAGGTGATCCACACTCAACCTAAAAAATCCTCTATATTTGTCCGCATGAAAACCAGACTCTGTTTATTCCTTTTAATGGCAATGACCATGTTGTCATTTGGCCAGAAGTATTCTGTCTTCAAGGGTGATACGATCAATCGTACCGATGCTGCCGGTAAGAAGCAAGGAGTCTGGAAGAAGTATTATCAGAATGATACGCTTTTCTCAAGTGCCATTTATAAAAACGATTTGCATGTAGGCGACTTCAAAACATTTTACAAAAGCGGTAAGCAGCAATCTGTTTTGCACTACACGGGAACTAAAGAAGTTGCATCAGCAATAGTGTATCGTGAAGATGGTCAGATATTGGCAACCGGTAAATACTCGGTCGCAACAAAGATTCCTTATGGACTTATTTTGACGAAGAAGGTAAAAAGTCGACGGAAGAATTTTATAAGAACGGCAAAAAGAAGGGGAGTGGAAAATCTTTTATCAGAGTGGTCAAGTTTCGAGCCTCACGACTTATAAGAACGATAAGAAAAACGGTATCGTGAAGGAGTTTTTTGCCGATGGCAAACCTAAGACTTCCGGAACCATGAAAGACAATGAGTATATCGGTGAGTTAATCGTCTTTTTTCCAAATGGCAAAGTTTGGCAACGCGGCTCATACAAAAATGGCTTGAAAGAAGGCGTATGGATGATTTTCAAAGAAAGTGGCGAAAAGGATCGTGAAGATAAATACCACGCCGGGGTTTGGTTAAATCCAATCAAACTCGATGGCGACGAAGTTCCAATAAAAGAGGAAGGAAAGTAGTACCTTTGTTCCCGATCTTTAGAGGTCGGGATTTTTTTTGAATTGTGAGGTAAAAAATGAGCAAAAAAGGACGGGTTTTAATGGCAATGAGCGGAGGAATCGACTCCTCAGTCTCTGCCATGCTTTTACATGAAGAAGGATATGAAGTAGTCGGCATGACTATGAAGACGTGGGATTATGCCTCTTCCGGCAGCTCAAAAAAGGAGACCGGATGTTGCTCTCTTGATTCGATCAATGATGCCCGTTCCATTGCAGTAGAGAAAGGATTCCCTCACTATATCATCGATATCCGGGAGGAATTCGGAAATCACGTAATCAACGATTTTGTAAGCGAATATCTGGCCGGCAGAACGCCCAATCCGTGTGTTCGCTGCAATACCCATATCAAGTGGGAAGCATTGCTTAAAAGAGCCGATATGCTCGAATGCGACTTTATAGCTACCGGTCATTATGCAAACGTCAGAGAGCTGAACGGAAGATATGTGGTGAGCAAAGGTAAAGATGCCTGGAAAGACCAAAGCTACGTACTTTGGGGCGTTTCGCAGGAGTGCTTATCGCGGACTATTTTCCCGGTTGGCAACTTCCATAAGCCGGAAATTCGCAAAATGGCGGAGGAGATGGGATTTCATGAATTGGCGAAAAAGCCGGAATCGTATGAAATCTGCTTTATTCCCGATAATGATTACCGCTCATTCCTCAAGCATCGGGTCGATGGGATCGAGGCGAAGCTTGCAAATGGTGAATTTGTCAATGCCGAAGGCAAGATCCTCGGCACCCATAAGGGCTATCCTTTTTATACTATCGGGCAAAGAAAAGGCCTCGAGATCGCTTTAGGCGAACCTGCATATGTAATTGAAATTCAGCCTGAAACCAATAGAGTAGTGTTGGGGAGCTTCGAGGAGTTGAAGAAGCAGGAAATGTGGGTTAAAAATGTGAACCTTATTAAATACGCTTCGTTAGATAATGCTACCGAAGCAATTACGCGCATTCGTTACAAAGACGCCGGAACACCGAGTACCATCGAGCAGCAGGGCGACCGTGTGAAAGTTATTTTTCATGATCAGGTCACTGCCGTGGCACCCGGACAAAGTGCGGTCTTTTACGACGGCGACGACGTAATCGGCGGCGGCTTTATCGAAAGATAAGCACACATGTTCCGAATCAACCAAAGACTTTGTTATATCAGCCTGCTTTTTTTGGCCGTCTTCACTGTTTCCTGCAAAAAGGAAACGGTGGCGCCTCAGACTCCTTCCATGAACTACTTCCCAACCGAAAAAGGAAGGTACGTCGATTATGAAGTCGATTCTGTTTATCATGCCGAGAACGATAATAACAACGATGATTCAGTTTATTCATACCACTTCTTCGTAAGGGATGTGATCGACAGCTCTTACTCTGACTTGCAGGGACGAATCAATCAGATTGTCTTGCGCTACCGGAGAAATGACACACTGCAAAATTGGGCACTTTCGAATGTCTGGTCGCAATACTTGTCATCGAGCAGTGCTTACCGGACTGAGGATAACGTAACATACCATAAGTTGTCATTTCCGATTAGCGAAACCATTACTTGGAATGTGAACGATGCCAATACTCTCTCGGAAGAGGATGCATTCTACGAATATTTTCATGAGTCCGATGTCATAAACGGAAACTCCTTCGATTCGACACTAAGCGTCATACAAATCGACGAAAACAATTACGTAGAAACAATTTACGGAAATGAAAAATACGCCTCAGGAATAGGCCTTATTTATAAAGAACGAAAAGATCTCGGAAAGAAAAACGGAATCGTCGTCAAAGGTCTGGATTATAAGATGAGAGTGGTGGGGTATGGGAGATTTTGAAATGGTAAGTAGTAAGTAGTAAGTAGTAAGTTGACTTACTCTTTCTACAGCAAGTCAACTTACTACTTACTACTTACAACTTACCTTTTTAATAGTATCTCAACCGAATCACATCCGCCAAATACTTCGCATAACGAATTACCTGACGACTGTATCCGTACTCGTTATCATACCACACATAAAGTACCATCGACTTATTGTCTTTTGATACGATTGTTGCAGGGCTGTCGACGATAGAGGCGCAGGAGTTGCCTACAAGATCCGTCGATACCAATTCATTTGATACGGAGTATTGGATTTGTTCAACGAGATCACCTTGTAAAGAAGCATTACGAAGAATTTCGTTTACGCCGTCTTTGCTTGTCTCTTTTTAACGGTGAGATTAAGGATAGCCAGAGATACATCAGGAGTTGGGACACGCACGGCATTACCGGTTAATTTACCTGCAAGATGAGGGATAACTTTCGCTACAGCCTTATCTGCACCGGTTTCAGTGATAACCATATTGAGAGCCGCTGAGCGACCACGACGATATTTTGCATGATAGTTATCGAGCAAATTCTGATCGTTCGTGTAGGAGTGAATAGTTTCGATATGTCCACGTTCAATGCCGAGAGTGCTTTCGATCACAGATAATACCGGGACGATTGCATTCGTCGTACAAGAGGCAGCTGAGAATACAGTTTCCTTAGTATGATCAAAGGCGCTTTCATTAACACCATAAACAACATTTGGAACATCACCTTTTCCCGGAGCGGTAAGAAGTACTTTGCTGACACCTTTTGATTTCAAGTGCTTGCTCAAACCTTCGCGATCACGAACGACACCCGTGTTGTCGATCACAATTGCATCATGAATGCCATAAGCTGTATAATCGATCGTTGAAGGATCGTTTGATGCAATCATTTGAACAGAATGTCCGTTTACGATTAGGGCTTTATGTTCAAAATCTTCGATCACTGTTCCGGGGAATGCACCGTGAACTGAGTCGTTACGTAAAAGATCGCCACGTTTCATGATGTCTTCGTCGCTGTTGTTTCGTGTTACTACTGCACGCAGACGTAACTGTTCGCCTTTACCGGCTTGAGTTACCAATTCGCGCATAAGCAAACGACCGATACGACCGAAACCGTAGAGTACTACATCTTTCGGAACCATCACACGTTTTTCTTTACCGATAAAATCGCGGAGTTTGTTGCCGATAAATTCCTCGGCGTTCTTATAATTCTTGCGTTCCTGAATCCACTCGGAGCAAAGTACTCCGATGTCGATACGAGAAGGAGCGAGTTCAATCTTATTCATCTCTTTTGCAAGCGCAAGAGTTTCGATAACGTTTATCGGTTTCTTGACAACTTGTTTAGAGTATTGATGGAGATTCAGGATCTCACTTGCGCTACGGTCAACAAGTTGATTTCGGAAGAGCACAATCTCAACCGATTTGTCAAACCACATACTACCTGCAACGTGGATTAGAGCAATTGCAGCTTTCTCCTGCTGAATCCAGTCAGCAAGCTCATTTTCATACTTGTCTTTGTGATTCACTTTTTGGGTGTCTTTTAAGGCTTCGGACATGATATTAATTGAGTTTAAAGGGTTCTTTTTTGAATTTAAAATTTAGAATTCAAAATTCAGAAAACTAAATTGCTATTAATTCATAATTTTCAATTCTACATTCTGAATTAACCTAAAACACAAACAGCTTTCATTAACCATGAAAGCTGCTTCTGTTTGTCAAAATTGCATTTGATCAATATTTATTATCCCAAGTAAGCTTTTAATAAACGGCTTCTGGATTTGTGGCGGAGGCGACGAATCGCTTTTTCCTTAATCTGACGAACGCGTTCACGTGTAAGATCGAATTTAGCTCCGATTTCTTCCAGTGTGAGTCCGTGCTGCATTCCAATGCCGAAGAATAATTTGATGACTTCTCGTTCGCGCTCAGTAAGAGTGCTGAGTGAGCGATCGATTTCTTTTTGTAGTGATTCGTTCATCAACAGACCATCGGCGCGTGGAGAATCGGAATTCTCTAATACGTCGATCAGACTGTTATCTTCTCCCTGAACGAAAGGAGCATCCATCGAAACGTGCTTACCGCTGACACGCATTGTGTCGGCAATCTTTTCCGTTGGGATGTCAAGAATCTTAGCCAACTCTTCAGGAGAAGGTTCGCGTTCGAATTCCTGCTCGAGTTTAGAATAAGCTTTAGAAATTTTATTGAGTGAGCCAACCTGATTCAATGGAAGGCGAACGATACGTGATTGTTCAGCTAATGCCTGAAGGATACTCTGACGAATCCACCATACAGCGTAGGAGATGAATTTGAATCCGCGAGTCTCGTCAAAACGTTTAGCAGCTTTGATCAAACCAAGATTACCTTCGTTGATCAGATCGGGTAAACTCAAGCCTTGATTCTGGTATTGTTTAGCAACCGATACCACGAAACGTAAGTTGGCTTTTGTCAAACGATCCAAAGCAACCTGATCGCCTTCTTTGATGCGGCGGGCAAGTCGAACTTCCTCTTCTGCAGTAATCAATTCCTCGCGGCCGATTTCCTGAAGGTATTTTTCGAGAGACTGACTCTCGCGATTGGTAATCGATTTGGTTATTTTTAGCTGACGCATGAGCTTTGAGAGAGATTATTTATTGAAAAAATAAGCGAATTCAAAGAAAATTTGGACTTTTTCTTAGACTGCGAAGATACGTTTTAATGAAAGGCGAAGCAAGTTTTTGTACAGTTTCGGTTAATAACTCTTCTGTTTTGTTGAAAAAGAAAAGAGTCCACGAAGGACTCTTTTCCAACCACAAAAATCGAACCTAAAATGCCTTTTTTCAGATTCCAAAGCCATAATAGGCTTTCATACCATTAGGATATACCCCTTCGATCAGGACGCCACCTTGTTTCGTTTTGAGAGCAGATTCAAGGTCGTCGGTACCTGCAATAGGTTTTTTGTCGATGGAGGTAATAATAAATCCTTCCTGAATACCGGCGCTTCTGAGTTTGCCGCTGAGTAGCTTAGAAACTTTCACTCCGCCGCGAATTCCCAGTTTGGAGCGTTCTTCCTGATTTACGTTTTCAAACGTGCCACCGAGGAGACGGAGTGGTTCTTCGTTTTTGATAATTCTTGTATCACCTTCTTTGTTTCGAAGCGTGAGAGAGAAATTTCTTTCCTTTCCTTCGCGCAAAACGGTAACAGCAATTTTGTCACCCGGGCGATATCTGCCAACCTGTTCCTGCAGCTGTGGAGTACTGTTTACGTCAACCGAACCTACTTTCGTAATGACATCACCTTCTTTTAATCCACCTTCTTCAGCAGCACCTCCTTCAGTTAAGCCGGCTACATAAACACCTTGAGTTCCTTTAAGGCCTTTTTCGTCGATCAGTTTTGAATCAATATCGCGAATACTGATTCCAATGAAACCACGCTGTACGCTTCCGAATTCGACGAGATCATCAATTACTTTTCTTACCAGGTTGGAAGGGATGGCGAATGAGTAGCCGGTAAATGAACCTGTGTTTGAGGCAATCGCAGAGTTGATTCCAATAAGTTGGCCTTGATTATTTACCAGAGCGCCACCGCTGTTGCCCGGATTAACGGCTGCATCGGTTTGAATAAAAGATTCGATCTTATATTGATCGGGAAGGATATTGATGTTTCGGGCTTTAGCACTAACGATTCCTGCTGTTACCGTGCTTGTCAGGTTAAATGGATTTCCGACTGCCAGAACCCATTCTCCGACTTTCAGGTCGTCTGAATTTCCATAGGCAATGAAGGGTAGATTTTTTTCTGAAATTTTCAAAAGAGCAAGATCCGTTGAAGGATCCGTACCAATTACCTTGGCTGTATAAGTTTGGTTGTCGTTCAGCGTCACTTCAACCTTATCTGCGTTTTCAACTACGTGGTTGTTTGTAACGATGTAACCGTCGTCGGTAATAATAACTCCTGATCCGCTGGCTTCCTGAGGTTGCATTTGCTGAGGACGTCCGAAGAAGTCAAAAGGATTCATTCCAAAAGGATTGTACTTGGCTTGATTAGTATAAAAAGTTTTTACGTGAACAACAGCATGGACGGTAAGGTCGGCGGCTTTGGTAAAATCAATTGGTGCGTTTTCAACAGCACTCATTGGCATGCTTGCAAAGTGGACATTTTGTTTGTCTGAAACTGTTCGAAGAGCAGAGTAACTGCCCGGTCCGAAATTCGAGAAGAGGTAAGAGCCGCCAAATCCACCGAGGCAACCAAGTACCAGGATTCCGAATGCTTTTTTCATTGTGTTGTACATAGTAATAAGGTTTTTTGGGATTCCTGAATTTCAAATTTTATGCCGTCAAAATTCACTTAGAATCAATGAAGCAAAAATGAATGACAGGGTTAAAAATCGTTAAGTGTCCGTTAAGAATTCTTTAAGATTGAACCATCGACTCTGTCACTTTTACAGTTTCGATGTCAATATTTATCGTGTAAAAGTGCCATTTTTGTCAATTAGGGAAGCTCTTTTATCGTACTTTTACGTCCGCATGAATGCAGGTAAATCGAATCAGGAACTAATCACCTCTTTACAAAACGGTCAGGAAGAAACTTTGTTTTATCTGAACAAGAAATATTTCCAGACCTCCCGAAGATGGCTTCGTAGAAAAGGTGTGCCTGATTCGTCGACGCCTCAGGTTTTTTCGAAAGTACTTGTTCGTATTTACAGGCTCATTCAGCACAAACGAATTTTGCCGACTGTGGAATTCGAACCATTTTTGTTTAATACGATGGGTGAATTTCTTGAAAATTCCGGTGAAGATTTCCGCAGGAAAAAGAATCAATCCATTTCCGAAACATCGGATCGTGATAAGACAATTGTTGCATCTTGTTTTGGAATTTTAGACGAAAATTTCAGAAATCTCCTCAGTGCACGATATGTAAGCAAAATGAGCTATGAGGAAATAGCCGCACGATTTGAATTCGGCAATCCTGTGATTGCACAATTTGAAGTTGAAAAAGCTTTGAATCAGTTTCGCACAATTGCCATTGCACGTTTAAATCCAACCGTGAACTAATGATACAGGACGATAAAAATTTAATCGAAAGGTATCTCGACAATTCTCTCAGTGGAGTAGAGTTGAAGAAGTTTATGGATCGTTTGGAGAGTGATGAAGAGTTTCGTCAGTCTGTCAGTTTGCAAAACTTGTTGATCGAGTCGATTCAACATGCTGAAGATGCTCGTCTCGAAAATGCATTGGAAGAGTCATTGAATTATAAAAAGCCATTGATTCCATTTGGGCTTAAAATGATTTTAATATTCCTCTTTGTTACTCTGAGCGGGATCTTACTTTTTGAATACATTGGGAATGGACCAAAGAGGCACATCACTAATTTCGCCATGTTTGACATTTTCAAGAAAGCAAAGGAGAAGCCTATTAAAAATAAGCCCGCTGTTGTTCTAAAAGAAGAAAGTGCGGACACCACTGTTTCAGATGAGAATTCCGAAGCTACGGATGAAAAAGCCATAAGCACCGAAGAAACAGCAGTTTCAGACTCATCGGCTTTAGCCGGCGAGGATATGGTTGTAAAGAAGGATCAATTGCTCGTTTCCGTTACTTTGATGGCGTCAGAATTGAATCAGTCGAAGAAATCCGGCGAAAGCGGAACCCTAGCACAATCGGCTACCGATAAGCTCAATCCGGCTGCCGGTTTAGTTGAGTCAAAAGATTCGAAGGAGGAGAAATACGAAGTTGAGTTTTGGGTTTCTCCTGTCAACTATAAGGGATACAAGCTTATTTCCAATAAGCTAATTCTTTTTGGCGTCGAAGAGCCTGATGCCGTCAGATTATTTAATTCCGACAATCAGTTACTGATGAAATATGGAAAGGAAATTTACTTGCTCGTCCCTTCAGGCGACTTTCTTTCTTTTGCACCATTGAAGGATAATGAGCTGCCTGCAGCATTGAGATGAGAATCAATTTTTATAAATATCACGGAACGGGAAACGATTTTATTATGATCGACGACAGAGAGAATTTGTTACGTCTGTCGGAAGAGCAAGTGCGTCTCATTTGCGATCGTCATTTCGGAATCGGAGGTGATGGGCTAATCCGGATTCTCAAATCGAAGGAAGCAGATTTTGAAATGGTTTATTATAATTCCGATGGCAAGCTTGGTTCGATGTGCGGAAATGGCGGGCGATGTACAGTAGCTTTCGCGCATTTTTTAGGAATGATTAAAACCACTACAAGATTCAAAGCTTTCGATGGCTTGCATGATGCCGATATTATTTCTTCCTCTCCATATATCGTGAAATTAAAAATGTCGGATGTCGCTAAGATTCGGATTCATTCCGGTTTTACGTTGCTCGATACGGGCTCTCCACATTATGTTCGGTTTGATGAGAACGTAAAGAAACTTGACGTTTATTCCTTTGGAAAGGAAATCCGATACTCGAACTCTTACAGAGAGAAGGGTGTAAACGTCAATTTTGTAGAGGTAGAAGAGAATGGTCTTTTTGTAAGAACATACGAGCGAGGTGTCGAAGACGAGACACTGTCATGCGGAACAGGTGTTACAGCTTCAGTTATTGCAGCTGTGGAATTGGAAAAATGGACTGATGGTTCGCCATGTGCTGTTATAACGCCGGGAGGGAAGCTCCGTGTGTATTTTACAGAGTTCAACGATACGTATACTGATGTCTGGCTCGAAGGTCCGGCCGAGGCAGTTTTCAGCGGCCAGATAGCGCTAGACTAAGTGATTTCAGGAGTTTTTTAATCTTTCAGCGACATTTTACGTTACTTTTCACAGCGATTCTTTGGATAATTTCTTGTATTCAGCTCACTCTTTGGCGACACATAGTTCACATTCCTGTGTTGATAGAACTACCTCTGAAGGCATGATGAATATTGACTTTCTCTTCGTAACTTCGGCCAAATAAAATTAGCATATGCAATTAGTTGGTGAGTTAATTCAATTACGCGCTCTTGAGCCTGCGGATCTCAAATTACTTTACAAATGGGAAAACGACAGCACGATTTGGAGTGTGAGTGGAACCTTAGTTCCTTTCTCGAAATTCGTCCTCGAAGAGTTCGTGAATCAGGTGCATCAGGATATTTACACCAACAAGCAGTTGCGATTGATGATTGATCTGAAATACTTCAATGAAGACGGGGATAACGATGGCATTAGAAGTATTGGTTGTGTTGACTTATTTGATTTCGATCCTAAAAATAATCGCGCCGGTGTTGGAATTTTGATTGCCGACAGAAATGATCGCGGAAGAGGTTTTGCTACCGAGGCATTGCACTTGATGGTCGATTATGGATTTGAAGTATTGGATCTCCACCAAATTTATGCAAATGTTCGTGTAGAAAATGAAAGCAGTGTCGCGCTTTTCAAGCGAGTAGGATTCGAAGTAACCGGCTTGAAGCAGGATTGGATGTATGAGCAGGGCAAGTATTACGATGAATACACGATGCAATTGATCAAAAAATAATCCGTCACATGCGGAACACTTTTTTCCTTCGGATCTTTGTTCCGTTCGCCTTTATTTATCTCTTAATTTACTCTTGTACTACTTCTCAGGATTCAGGGAAGCGAGATTCTGTGTATGCGTCTCTGAATGACAGCACACGATATGTAGGCAAGGAAGCCTGCAAAGAGTGTCATGCCGACAAATACGAGTCGTACATGAACACCGGAATGGGGATGTCGTTCGATTCAGCGACTGAAAAAAAATCGGCAGCTCGCTTTTCTGTTCACGATGTAATTCATGATTCGGAAAAGGATCTATCGTATTATCCCCATTGGAGAGATGGAAAAATGGTTCTGACCGAATTCCGTCTTAAGGGAAGGGATACTATCTTTAAAAGAGACGAAGTCGTTTCGTATATAGTTGGTTCGGGACAGCATACCAATTCGCATATGATCAACGTGAATGGGTATGTATATCAGGCACCGGCCACTTATTACACTCAAAAAGGAACATGGGATTTACCACCCGGTTTTGAGCATGGTTTTAACAGTCGTTTCTCTCGTAAAATCGAATTAGAGTGCATGTCGTGCCACAATGCATATCCGAAGCTGGCAGAAGGTTCGACGAATAAATACGATTTCATTCCCCGCGGTATAGATTGTGAACGCTGCCATGGCCCTGCAAGCAGGCACATAGAAGAAATGAAAGCAGGGCATGTTATCGACGCACAGAAGGAAATTGATTATACCATTGTGAATCCGGCGAAATTACCTGTTCAATTACAATTAGATATTTGTCAGCGCTGCCACATTCAGGGCAATGCGATTTTAGGCGAAGGAAAATCATGGTATGATTTCAAGCCCGGAATGAAATTGGAAAGTGTCATGAATGTTTTTATGCCTGTGTACAAAGGCGCAGAAGACGAGCATATCATGGCTTCGCATGCTGAAAGAATGAAACGGTCGAAGTGTTATTTGCAATCGATCGTGCTGGCTGAAAATTACAATAAGACGCATCCGACATTGAAGCCATATCAGCATGCGATGACGTGTGTCACGTGTCATAATCCGCATATCAGCGTACGTTCGACCGATAAATCAGTTTTCGATGCTGCTTGCAGAAATTGTCATCAAAGTGAAGGCGGGGCAACACTGCCAAATCCAGCGGTATCGGTTAAGTCGTGCAGTATCTCAATTAATGAAAGAAATAAGACAGGAAATAATTGTGTTGCCTGTCACATGCCGAAAAACGGTACAATAGATATTCCGCACGTGACGACCACTGATCATTGGATACGCAAGCCGGTCACGATGACAGAGAAGGAAAAGATCAGGCAGTTTGTAGGCCTGGCATGCATAAATAATCCGAATGTAGATCGTCGTACTAAAGGAGAGGCCTATCTTTCTTACTACGAAAAATTTGTTTCCGATCCTGCTTTTCTTGACTCAGCCAAAACGTATTTCGACGATAGCAACCCGGCGGCAATTGAAAGCAGTTTTCGTCAGCTCATTCGTTGGTCATTTCTCAAAAAGGATTACGATATCCTCTTAAGATATGTAGCTGTACATCATTCGCCGATTCAGGCATTAAATCATAAATCGATTACTAACGATGATGCTTGGACAGCCTATCGCATCGGTGAAGCGTTTCATGAAAAGGGAGGTTTAGGAAATGCCATTCAGTATATGAAATTGGCGAGTGAACTGGCGCCATATGAATTAGACTTCAGGAATAAATTAGCAGGCTGGCAGATGGATGCAGGGATTTATGAGGAAGCGGAAAAGAACTACCGTTTCATTCTCAAGGAAAATCCACGGTACATTTCAGCCTATGTAAGTTTGGGTTTTCTGCTGCTTTCAGTAAAACAAGATGTTGAAAATTCAAAGGCGATGTATGATGAAGCCCTGGCATTAGATCCCGATCATATACAAGCGATGATCAATATGGCAGGACTGGAACTCTATCTCGGCAAGAATTCGGAAGCCATAGTTTATTTGAATCGGGTGTTGAAGCTGGAGCCCAAAAATCAGATAGTCTTAAATTTAATGAAGAAACTGCATAAATAGAGGCATTCATGGTTCATGCACATAACCTTTTCTTTACATTTGCTTAACATGCAACACAGACGTCATCGGTACTTTCACAACATCATATGAAAGATAAAAAATTGAAAATTCTCCTTGTTGATGATGAACCGGATATTCTGGAATTCATGGAATATAATCTCAAAAAGGAGAATTATGAGGTGTTTAAGGCGGGTAATGGAAAAGAAGCCATTCAAAAGGCAAAGCAAATTCATCCGGATCTGATCATCCTCGACATTATGATGCCGGAGATGGATGGAATTGAAGCTTGCCGGGCACTGCGAGATTTGCCTGATTTCAAAAAGACACTTATTGCATTTTTAACTGCACGTAACGAAGACTATTCACAGATTGCCGGATTTGATGTAGGGGCCGACGATTATATTACCAAGCCTATTAAACCGAGAGTTCTTGTCAGTAGAATAAATGCATTGTTCAGACGCTATCATTCTGAACCCAATGTCAAGCAGGAAAAAGGAAATGTTTTTACGGTAGCGGATATTAAAATCGATCGCGAACAGTATTTGATTTTTCGCGGAGAAGAAAAGATTGAATTGCCGAGAAAGGAATTCGAATTGCTGGCACTTCTTGCGAACAAGCCCGGAAAGGTTTTTACACGAGAAGAGATTTTAGAGCGAGTTTGGGGAAATGATGTTATTGTTGGAGATCGTACAATTGATGTTCATATTCGTAAATTGCGTGAGAAAATAGGAGAAGAACGAATTAAGACGGTAAAAGGTATCGGCTACAAATTCGATTTCTGATCCGACACCCAAAGTTGAACAAATTGAAGAACCCAACCCCCGAATACTAGCTATTCTGGCTGCTCTGACAGCCTCAATTATCGTTGTAATTTCCGAGATCCTGATTTCATCTTCGTCGTATATACGACGCGAATGGCTGGCTCAGACAATGGTCTTTCTGGTTGCTTTCGTTGTAACGTATATCATCTTTAAATATCTTCTGGAGGTATTTATTTACAGGAAGATTAAGCTCATCTACAAGACGATTACCACTTCAAAAAACTCAAAGGAAAAAGCACTTGAGAAGATTGATCTTGATGTAGATATTTTAGCAAACGTAAGCAAAGAAGTTATGGAGTGGGATCAGAATCGTTCCGATGAAATTGCAGAGTTGAAACGAATGGAAAATTTCCGGAAGGAATTTCTTGGTAATGTTTCGCACGAATTAAAAACTCCATTGTTTAATATTCAAGGATACATTCACACACTTTTGGAAGGAGCATTGGATGATCCTGAGGTTAATGTCAATTATTTGCAGCGTGCTTCTCGTTCCGTTGACAGGCTTTGTTTGATCGTTGATGATCTCGAAGCCATTTCTAAAATGGAGAGTGGCGAAATGATGCTTGATCAGCGCACTTTCGATATTCATGAATTGACAAAAGACGTTTTTGAATCGAGTGAATTAAAGGCAAAGGAAATGGAGATTTCGCTTTCCTTCAAAGAGGGAAGCGATCGTCAGTTCTATGTCTACGGAGATAAAGATCGTATTCGACAAGTGCTGGTAAACTTAATGATCAATTCAATTAAGTACGGCAAAAAGGGTGGTTCAACTGTTGTCGGCTTTTATGATATGGATCAAAATATTCTTGTAGAAGTAACCGATACCGGAATTGGAATCGACACTAAATATTTACCTCGTCTTTTTGAAAGATTTTTCCGTGTCGATAAAAGCCGTTCGCGAGAACAAGGCGGTACAGGCTTAGGACTTTCTATTGTTAAACACATCATTGAGGCCCATCATCAAACTATCAATGTCAGATCGACGCTGGGAGTAGGGACGACGTTTACGTTTACGTTGAGGAAAGCTCGCTGAGGATGAAAAGGTAAGTAGTAAGTTGTAAGTAGTAAGTAGACTTAACTTAGAGCTAATTACCAACTTACAACTTACAACTTACAACTTACAACTTACAACTTACAACTTACTTAATCAGTGGAAGTCGAAAGAACCTTCTCCATCTTAAAATGCGGAATAACACCGAACAGCAAATACGATGGTGCAAAAATTCGGTAGCCGTTTCTTTCGTAAAATTTTAATGCGGGTTCGCGGGCGTCGAGTGTGATTCTTTTGCAATTTTTCGAGAGTGCTATGCTTTCAAGATGTTTGATGATATGACTTCCGTAATCTTTGCTTCGATATCCTTCTTTTACTGCCATTGAACGTATAGCGAATTCTGTAGGAGTGTTGAATTGCAATCGTCCGGTGCCAACGATTTCTTTATCGTCAAGAATTAAAATAGCATGGTAGGAGATAGTCTCGAATTCATCTTTTGTAGATTGGCGAGGTTGATTCCATGGTTTGCGCAGGACTTCGTAGCGAATCAAATAATACGCATCCCATTCTTCCTGAGTTTTCGGTTCACGAACAACGACTGAGTTCATCGGTCAGATAGTTTTTCATTTAACAAAGAGACGTTTTCATCGCCTTCCTGATAAGGGACAAAGGTGCAGATGAGCTGGAACATTTCATCTGTTGTCCTCATACTTCCTTCGCGTTCCGAAACTGTTTGAGGCGGATTGAAAGGATTTAGGGGGTTGTTTACTGTGTTGTCGTAAGTGCCAACAGAATAGATCGTTGATCCTTGTGGAATCTTCAGCATATGCTCGTAGGTATAGAAGTACTGCCATCTGAAATCCCATTTAGGAATATTAATTATTCGAATGGTGTCACCCATTGGTGTAACGGCGAATGCTTTGAAAGATGCTCCCAATAAGTGCATATGTGGATTCACTGTCAACAAGGAAATACTTTGCGGCAAGGTATATTTCGAGATAAAGGTTTTAATTTCATTTGGTGGAATAACTAAAGGCGGTTCGACAGGCGAAATGCCGCTTGTACCGATGATCATTTCAATCGTTGGCCTCTCCGGCTTTTTAGGGCTGAAGAAGAAATTGAAAGTTGTGACGTCGCTAGTGTCAACAGGTGATGGTCCGTAATGAATATTGTCAAGCAATATCGCACCGTGTTTTTTTACGCGATAACCACCAATACCTTTTGGATAAATGGCAACTTCAACGCCCGGTAAATAATTCGTGACAGAAGGAGTCAGTCGGGGATAAGTACCGTCGTCATTTTGCAGATCAAGCATTTGAAAGGCTTTCAGTTTGTTTGCTTTTTCTGTGTCGACAAAAGGTGCTCCGCCCCGGAAATTAGTTTTTGTGCCTTCTTCGTATTGCACCAAATGAGCATTGATGTGATGAGCAAGCTTTTTGTTTCCCGGAACGATTTCTATAGCTCTGACATTTGTATCAGAAGGAAGCTCGTATGGAACTTTGAGCATGATGAAATTGTCCTTATTATTTCCTTTGATTAAAAATGGTTGTCGCATTTTTACAACGAGATCCGGTTTTCCGAATGAGCTTCCTTCCTGGAAGGCAGGAGGTGCAGGGATATTTTTGATATCGCCTTCAGGTGCTCCGCTTTTAATCCACTCATTTAAAAGTGAGATATCAGCTTTGCTCATTACTTTCTCGTCTCTGAAATGAGAGTAAGCCGTGTCGGCCGGCCAAGGAGGCATCAACCGAGAATTGACAGTAAGTTCAATCGTTTTCAAATGAGAACGAACATCGTCATAGGAGATGAGATTAAACGGAGCTCCGGAGCCATGGCGGTGGCATGGTGCAATTTTATAGACGATAGGAGCAATGTCGGAGAAAGTAACAGCCTTCTCTGATTCCGATTTCTTTCCACCGGAGCATGCAAAGAAGAGCAGAGTAGTGCTACAAATTAGAAAACCGAGTATTCTGATTTTTGAATTCATTCGTTAGTATTCGAGAATGCAGCCTATAGCTTTTGTTTTGGAAACGGAAGGAGTTTTTCCCTTAAGGCACGCTTCCATGGCATTTTGTAAATCATGAACGGCCGTATTACTTTTCTTCCTTCCCGGAGCATAATATGTATCGTCGATTCTTCCTGAATAGACAACGTTTGCATTTTTATCGAGAAGGAAAACCTCAGGAGCCGTTGTCGCTTTTAGTTTTCCTGCAAGAATCATTTCTTTATCTGTGAGAACAGGAAAATTGATTTTATAATCTTTCACAAATTTTGCGACTTCAGTTGCTTTCGTGTACTTCCCGGCAAAAACTCCAATTAGTTGAATCTTTTTGGAAATGTATTTTTGAGAAAGTTGATTTAACGTCAGCGAGTAATACTGGGATGCCGGACAGTCAGCCAATAAAAACACAACAGCCGTTCCTTCCGATCCTTTATATTCATTTAATTTATGATATACACCCTTTACGTCCTTCAACTGTACCGAATAAAAATCATCAGCAACAAAGCCCGAAAATAAAACAAAACTCATTACCCAAATCAAAATTATTCTAAATCCTGTCATTTCCAATTACTAATTACTAATTACTAATTTCTAATTTCTAATTCTAATTCCTAATTCCTAATTCCTAATTTCTATCTCAGCAAGCCCCCATCAGTACGTTAATATATTCCCCGCCGCCCCCGTATTCAGAAAATGCCGAATGATTCTATGCACATCGCGATTATCATCTCTAGTTTTGACGAAATCACGAAGCGTTTCTGGATTGATATCAGTGAACTCAGTATCGAAGAAGCCAAAACCAATGTACTTGCCTGCTTCAACATGCGTAACAGTCTTCTCAGTAGGAGTGCGGCCTTTTCCGATGATCATGAAATTAGGGTACTGGAATAGAATACTGTCAACTGCTTTTTGTGCTCGTAGATTATATTCTTCCACCGGTTCTTTGCCCACACATGCGCCTTTGCATAATCGGACTGAGTAGTTGAAGCACGCATGCGAAATATTTTTCCCGCCACAAAGTTTATGGCAGAGCTGATGTTTCTGGAGAAGTTTCTCTAAAATGGCTTCAGCTTCATCGTGTGATGTTGCCGTTATCAGCGGTTCTTTTTAGCATTGACTCTGGCAATCGACAACTCAATATAGCCATTCTCATTGATATCGGTAAAATTCCGTGATTGAAAATGGTTTTTCGTTGCAGTCGGTTGAATATCGGTTGCAGTTTTTTGATTTCTTCTGATTCGAGAAGGAGTGCGATTAATTCATTGCCCGTTTCTTCGAATGAAATATCATGTATGGCGTTTCTTAATTCGATGCCTTTCTTCGTCCCTTTGTTGTTAAAATGGCTGAGAATTCGTTTTCTGATATTAGTGCTTTTTCCAACATAGATAACATCGCCGGCAACATTATGCATATAGTAGACTCCTGAAGTTTCAGGCAGCTTGTCGAGAATCTTGTGGTCAAATCCGGGAGGGAATCGGAGGTGTAAGTAATCATTCTTCGTAAAGTCTGAAATAGTTTTCATTTCAGAGTCCTTGTGCAGGAGCAACTCAAAAAGACGTACAGTGGCTAAAGCATCGCCAGCTGCGCGGTGGCGGTTTTCAATTTCAATTCCAAATATTGGCACAAATTTCCCAGACTGTAAGATGCAAAACCCGGAATCAGTTTTCGGCTTAGCTTAATAGTGCAGAGCTGGTCGCGGGTAAAGTTATATCCTAGCGATTTAAATTCTTTCTGGACAAAGCCATAATCGAATTGGACGTTATGTGCGACAAAAGTAGCACCATCGGTTATTTGAACGATATCTTTTGCAATTTCAAAAAATCGTGGAGCGCTTTCCACCATATCATTCGAGATCCCTGTGAGGTTTTCTATAAAAGGAGGGATCGGACATTCGGGATTTACGAGTGATGTAAACTCGTCGATAACTTTCGTTCCGTCGTGTATATATATGGCAATTTCAGTAATCCTGTTTTGACCGGCATTACCACCCGTTGTTTCGATATCGACAATGGCGAATTTCATGGTACGGGTTGCGAGATGGGTTGCGGGTTGCGTAACTCGAAACCCGCAACTCGCAACCGTTTTCTATTTTACAAACATTCCGTTAGCAACTGCTTTTCCTTCGGAGCTAACCATATAGAAGTAATTTCCTTCAGGAAGAGTTGAACAGTCGATGCTGAAACGTGAATGAGTACCATCATTTTGTGTTTCAACCGGAAGTGTGATTAATCGTGACTGCATATCATAAAATGAAATAGAAGTAGATCCGACGAATTCATTAAATGAAATTTCGAGCGTAGCAGATGATTGAACAGGGTTTGGATAAAATTTCAAGTCAGACACAACATTTGTTATTTCATCTACTCCAATTGTAGTTGAAGTAATGGCTGCATTATTCCAAGTTGTGAAATTTCCGCCGGCAAGTACTTTACCATTGCTGTTATTGATTGCGAATACGTCACCACCGAGTGAATTTCCGGAAAGGATGGTTTGAAGGGGCGTAGGGTTCGATCCTTGTAACAATACTTTTGCGATATAATTTGCATTGTTGGTTACGCCTTTGTTCGTGAATACACCGCCGATGTAAAGAACACCTGCACGGACATACAAAGAACTGATGTGTTCCGAAGCAAGGAATGTTGTAGAGATTGTTCCCCAAGTTGATCCATTGAAACGTGTGGCTGCAAACGTAGGCTGACTGAAATCACCACCGGCATAGAGGTAGTTTCCATAAGTAGCCAAAGCGTAAACCTTACCACCGGTAACAGAAGTTACAGCAGAAAAAGATGATCCGTTAAATGAGTAAATCGGTGTTGCAGTATTTTCTGTACCTACGTAAATAGTGCTGTTGTATTCAGCAATTGTACGTATGATGGAGGACGATAAGCCATTTCCTACCGCTGCCCAATCGGAGCCATTCCATTTTGCGATATGCGCCAAAGCTGCAGTTGCTGTTCCGTTATTATTGAATTTGCCACCGGCATACAATGTATTATTGGTAGAAACAAACAGGCAGTTCACTTGATCGTCAACGCCGTTACCGACAGCAGACCATGTACCTGAGCTGGATAGTTTAGCAATATTTTTTGCTGCATTTCCTCCGGCTGTAGTAAATACGCCACCGACATAAAGTTCGTTATTGTAAAATGTAAGAGCATACACAGGGCCATTTACGCTGCTGCCGATTGCTTCCCACACACCGGAAGCCGAATTTCTTTTTGCGATGTAATTGATGGTACCGTTAAAAGTTCCGCCGGCATAAATGGAGCCGTCGACCGGACTAACCGCTAAAGCTTTTACATTTAAACTGGAAGTTCCAAGAGCATTCGTTCCAAGAGAAGTCCAGACCTGTGCGTCGGTTTTTGTTAAAGCGAAGAGGACGATCAGGGAGAGCAGGTAAATTTTTTTCATTGTTTGGGGCTTGATTGTTTGTTGATTTAGGGTGGTTAAAATACTACAATTTTGTAGTTCTCAGAGCGAATTTTCTACTTTTTATAATAAAAGTTAATAGCACTGCACGACTTTAAATCGGACGATAATTTGAAGATTCTTTTCGTTTTTCCCTGATTGATTTCAATCGCAGCTGTATTGGGCGGACTTTTGCCCAAATTATTGGCGAAAAGAACCAGGTAGTTATTCGTATTCGGAATGAGATCCAGAGATACCAGGTACTTTTTCTTCGTGACTCCGTAATGATCAAGAATCCATTTCCCATTGAAGAAGAGGGACATGGTATCGCCATCGAGATAGGAATTGTCGTACACGAAAATGGAAACCTTATCGCTTTCGACTTCTACCTGTTCGGTAGAAAGCACTTTTCTGCCGGAGATGATTTTAGGGATATTGCTTTCGGCCATGACGACATTCTCAACCTGAGCCACAACGGGAGACGGTGTTTCTTTTACGATAGGTGGGCTTGGTGGCTGCACGATTACTGGTGGAGTGATTGGCTTTGCACCTTTTTGCCATAGAATAATAGACTTGTCGAGGCTGCCGGTAAATAGGAAGTCGGTTTCACGACCAAAGGCTGCGCAGGTAACGGTTTCTTTGTGTTTAAATAGTTCCTGATAAATTTCTTTCTTCATCGGAACCCAAATGCGAGCCCAGTTGCCGATGTTCCCCGAGCACATCATTTGGCCATCTTCACTAAATGCCATAGCCGATGTATTGCCCGCCTTCAGGAAGAAGATTGGTTTAGCTTCGACCTGATTTAAAGTGTAATGCCAAAAAGCAAGAGTGCCGTCGTTGCTCCAGGTTGCAAGTAGCGTGTCCTTAACTAATGCAAGACGGCTGATAGGAAAATTGCCGAAGGATATTTCTTGTCTTAACGCATCAGTTCGAGTATTCAGAACTTTAATTTTGTTGCCCGTAGAGTAGATCAATGAAGAGCGATCAGATGTAATAACTGCGTCATACAGCGTATCCGTTTCATCATAAATTTTATTGACAGTTTGAGTTAAGTCGGATCGGGTTTTATATAAGCGATTATTCCCATTGAAGTAAATAAATCCGTCCGCTATGGAGAAGAGTACGAAATGAATACCTGAATAGTCAGGAGAGTAAATAGCCTGAATGATTTTTTCTTTATCGAAGTCGTAGATTTTTATCTCTCCGTCGGCAGTTGAGGAAATGAGTAATCTGCCGGTCGAATTAAATCGAAGCTGACAAACAGCAGCACCATGAGCTTGAATTTTTCGAACGAATTCATTTGTTGAGAGATCATAGAAATAAAGATTTCCTTTTTGATCGCCGGCAATGAGCGTTTTGAGAGTCGGATCGGTTGTCATGACCGTTATCCCACTTTCGAGTCCGTTAAAATATTTTACTGCCTCATAGAGTTGGCCAGTTGCAACAGAAGAGAAGCCGCAAAGCAATATGAAATAAAGAAGGAATTTGGAGACCTTTTTCACTCTTGCGAAGTTACATTCAATTCGACCGCTCAGAGGGGAAAATGCATACTTTTTTAAAAATATTGTTAACAAAAAAAGGCTGAGAGCGAAGTGCTTTCAGCCTTTAACCATCAGGGAAACGAAGATTATTTTTTCTCGTCACCTTTTTTCATTTCAGTCTTTTTAGGCTCAACTTTTTTAGGCTCTGCTTTTTTAGCAGTTGCAGTAACTTTTTCAACTTTGGCTTCTTTTTTCGCCTTCTTTACATGGGCCTTAGGCGCCTCAGTTTTTGCTGCCGGTTTTACTTCTGCCTTCGAAGCAGTTTGCGCTGAAACAGATAGTGCGAAAAGTGCAGCTACTGCCAATACCATAACTTTTTTCATGATTGTTAAGATTGGTTTGTTAAAATTATGATGCAAGTTTACCCGAACATCAATGATGCGAGTATGAAGTAGTGAGCCGAAAAGAGTGAAGAAAAGTTAATTCAGATAACGCATGCTCATTCTTCATTGCGGCTTCATCCGAATTGCGCCTTTGAAATGATTTAATCTTCTTTGATCAAATAAAGTAAGTTGTCTTCTACGCGGTAGAGCATAGGAGCGACTAAGATTTTCGGGTAACGTAATCTCATTCGCTTTGCTTCGCTGCAAGCAAAATCGACTTCGTTTCCGATTTCATGCATTGGTTCGAAATGATAAAAATGATCTTCAGCTTCTTCGCGAGGCCATCCGGCATTTTCGACTAAGCCTTTTATGAATAGTTCACGACGTGCCATGAGATTCACCATTCCGCAATTATTGTGTCCGATAATCGCAATGGCTTTTACATTTCCAACTGAGATAGCATAGCTCACACGAAATTCGGAGTAGCGAAGATTACCGCCACCTGAACGAATGATATAGGCGAAGTTATCGGGAATGTGAAGATGTTTACGATTGTCCATACACATACCAATGAGCATTTGAGCAGCACTGTACGTGTCGAAAGGACGATCAAGATTGTGGTACTCTAAGAGATTTCCAATTGCAGTGTTGCGGTAAACGGGAAGAATATCTTCCGATGATTTAATCGAGATGAGTCGGCTTGAATTTTCCATAGCTTAGTTTTTTACTAATTGTGAGCCGAGCCAGAAACCGGCTGCAGCCATCAGCAATCCGATGAGTGTGGTTGATGTAATGTAGATAATTGTTAATCCGAATTCACCGGCACGAATTAAATTTAGTGATTCGAGCGCGTAACTGGAGTATGTCGTAAAACCGCCTAACAATCCGGCGAACAAAAAAGTTTTTAGCTCCATATTCCATTGATTGTTTTGATTCATGCCGGCTAAAAGTCCGATCACGAAGGAGCCAACCAGATTCACAAAAAATGTCCCCCATGGAAAGCGGAAATGAAAGATCGTTTCCGCTATCCACAAAGATGACAAATACCTTAAAAGTGTTCCGATGGCGCCACCGGCCATCAGGTAGATGTATTTCACTGTACAGGTATATTAAATTGCGTTGAGCAATTGTTGTTTAGAATTTATAGCCGAAGCCGATTCCGAGTAACTCTTTAAACTGAGTACGCTCTACAACATTGGCATCGTAGAATACCGTTGTTGTAATGGACGCAGTGATATATTTATTCACTTTCATGTTCAAAGACGATTCCCAGTTCACATCAATTTTCTTTGCGTTGTTTTTGTCTTTGTCAGTGTAGTTGTTGAACAATTCGAGCTTTGAAGTAAGCGTTACATTCTGCATGATGTCTTTCTTGAATTTCATGTTCAAGTAAGCACCGAATTCCATCTTGCTTGTTTTTCCGGGATCAACGCCATACGCGCCGAGATCAGAAAGCAATTTATCGTTCACCATCGTGACCTTTCCTGTAGCAGGAGAGAGGAATACCTCAAAGTAGTCGACCGGCTTGTAAGTAAAACCGAGGGCTAATGTGATGTATCCCGGCGAAAGGAATTTAGAAACAACGGTGCTGTCGTCAGGGTAGTTATACCCGTTTGTAAACTGACTCTTGAAGTTCAACAATGCACCATACAGCCAGTGTGCACTCATATTACGGCTGTATTTAGAAGTAAGATCGATCTTATCATCGCTCTTTTTTACTCCGCCCGAAGTTGTGCTTAAAATCGCATAACCCAGATCAAGAGTGTTTTGCCAGTCAACTTTTGCTGTTTTGTAGTTGGCGAACAGATTGATATTGGAAGCCAGACTCAAAGAGTTTTCACCACCCTGAGCCCACTGAGATAAATTTACCTGCGTGAAGTTCAGGCCGATAAATCCTCCTTTTTTCCATGAGGTGTCAACGGCTGCCGTTTGAGAGAAGGCAGAACCGAAAAACAGGCTCATGATTAATATTAAACTTACTTTTTTCATGATTTTATTCGTTTTTGAATGATTGTGTGTTTGAGCCTGCAAGATATATTTTATTTCAAAAACGGATAAATTTTGAGGTTCATTGACAGGAATTTCCGACTTTCGCGCCATGCTTTCATTAAACAGCATTTCATTCGAATTTGGGAGTCGCTACCTGTACACGGACGCTACCTGGCAGATAAATCCCGGGGAGAGAATCGGGTTGCTAGGACTTAACGGAACGGGAAAGTCGACGCTTTTGCGCATCATAAATGGTGAGTATCAAGTAGAAAGCGGCGACATCAGCAAAATCCGCAATCTCACGATCGGTTTCCTGAATCAGGATTTGCTGAGCTATTCTTCGCAGGATACAATTCTGGAAGTAGCCATGCAGGCTTTCGAAGAAGCTCTGAAGCTGGAAAAAGAGATTCATGCCCTTTTGGAAAAGATGGAGCATGATCACAGCGAAGAAGTACTTCATGATCTGCACGACAAGCAAGTAGCTTTTGAGGCAGCCGACGGTTATAATATTCAGGCAAAAGCCGAAGCCCTTCTCGAAGGATTAGGTTTTACGACAACCGATTTACAACGACCGCTGAACGAATTTTCAGGAGGATGGCGAATGCGGGTGATGCTGGCAAAGATGATGCTTCAGGCGCCTGATTTGCTTTTGCTCGATGAGCCGACGAATCACCTGGATCTTCCGTCTATCCAATGGCTCGAAGATTATTTGCAGGATTATAAAGCGACTGTTGTAATCGTTTCGCACGATAGATATTTCCTCGATAAAGTAGTAAACCGCACGGTCGAAATCGCCAATCAGAAAATTACGGTTTACCCGGGCAATTACTCATACTATCTTGAGCAAAAGCAAGAACGAGAAGATCTACAGCGTTCGCAATTCAAGAATCAGGAAAAGTATATCAAGGAACAGGAAAAATTAATTGACCGTTTCCGTGCGAAAGCTTCGAAGGCGAAGATGGCCCAGTCGCGTATTAAGATGCTCGACAGAATGGATCGCATCGAAGATGTAGATTCAGCCGGACCTGAAATCAATATCCGTTTCAATATGGAAAAGACTCCGGGGAAATTGATTGCCGATCTTCATATCACTGATAAGAGTTATGGTGATCTGAAGATTTTGAAAAATACAGAAGCGAAAATTTTACGAGGCGATAAGATTGCTCTCATTGGAGCAAACGGACGAGGAAAGTCGACCGTTCTTCGTATGATTAACGGAAGCGAACCATATGTAGGTAAGAGTGAAATTACGCATAATGTCGTGCCGGCCTTCTATGCTCAGCATCAGTTAGAGAGTTTAGGATTAGACAACGATTTGATTTACAGAGTTGGCGCATTTTGCTCCCGATAAAAAGACGTCGAGCTTCGTTCGATTCTCGGAGCATTTTGTTCAGCGGTGATGATGTTTTTAAGAAGATCAAAGTTTTGTCGGGAGGAGAGAAGTCGCGTGTTGCTTTGGCGAAAACAATTTTGAGTAAAGCTAACTTCCTTATTCTCGATGAGCCGACGAATCACCTCGATATGCAATCGGTGGGGATTCTCATACAGGTTCTTCAGGATTACGAGGGTTCATTC
The DNA here is from genome assembly GCA_016721305.1 of Bacteroidota bacterium. Lineage (GTDB taxonomy): Bacteria > Bacteroidota > Bacteroidia > AKYH767-A > 2013-40CM-41-45 > JADKIH01. Next base: position 23,392 of record JADKIH010000002.1, on the reverse strand, counting down.
ATCATCGTATCTCACGATCGATTCTTCCTATCACAGGTAGCCAATAAAATCTGGTGGATCGAAAACCACGAGATCAAAGAATATCTCGGTCCATACGACGAGTACGAAGTCTGGATGGATGAGCGTCATAAGATGGCGAAGAACGTTCAGAAGGCCAAGCAGGATCAGGAAAAGAAGGAAAAAGAGCAGAAAAAGGCTGAAGTTGTGAAGACACAACCCAATGAAGAAGAGAAAAAGCTCAAAAAGAAGTTAAATACCCGTTTTCAGAATCTCGAGACCGAACTTCAGAAGCTTAAAAAGCAGAAAGAAGAGCAGGAGGCCTTATTGGGCGATCCGGCTGTATTCGGAGATCCGACGAAATTTCAGAAAGCGCTTCAAAATTTCAATGAAGTTGAAACTAAACTGAAGCTGGTTACGAAAGAGTGGGAAGAAGTCTTCGAACAGTTGGCGGGACTCGATTAAATTTCTATATTGCCCCTTCATGGTGACTGCGCAACGTCTGGTAAAAACATATTTGAGTCAACATCGGGAAAGCAAAAAGGCGATTTATTTCACCTGGCTATTGGCTTTCTTCGAAATTACCCTGTTTTTATCCGTCGTTATCTTCTTCTTTATTCAGCTATCCGCCTCATAAGCGGTTTTTTTTTGCCTTTTTCTTACAAAATTTCACCTAATCCCATGTGCCATTTACCATCAAATTAAGGCCTTGGCAACCCTTTTTTGGGTGTTTATCAAATTATTTTCGCTTTTTTCGGTTGTTTGGATATATTTGATTCATCAACAAAGGCAGTTATGATTACACAAGTAACATCAGGAGTTAAGGTCAGCGTAGAGATTTTTTATCGCCCTGATCAAAGTAATGCAACTCTCGGACATCACATCTTCGCATATAGAATTACGATCACTAACAATAGCGAATACTCAGTTCAGCTGATGCGTCGCCACTGGTTTATCATCGATTCAAATTCTACTAATCGAGAAGTTGAAGGAGAAGGCGTTGTTGGTGAACAGCCAATCATCGGTACAGGTGAAAGCTATCAGTATATTTCAGGATGTAATCTTGAATCTGAAGTTGGTAAGATGTACGGAACATATATGATGGAACGACTGATCGACAAAAAACAATTCTACGTTCGCATCCCTGAGTTTCAACTTGTGGTGCCATACAAAATGAACTAAGATACCTATTCAATAAACCGAAGTGGAAAGAATTATTCTTACGGGAAAGGCCGGGCGGATGCCCGGTTTTTTTTTGGCTTGTCGGGTGGAAATTGTAAGTAGTGAGTAGTAAGTAGTAAGTAGTAAGTAGTAAGTAGCCTTGCTGTTTTGCCTTAGTGTCTTAGTGTCTTAGTGTCTTAGTGTCTTAGTGGTTATTTATTATTTTGTTTCAGTAACTCCGGAATTACTTGTTCTCTGTATTTGAAAATTTCAAGAACTTTTTTTCGGATAAAAATCTGATTCAGCAAATTTCCAAGGAATCCTGCAGGGACTTCGTAATGGAGGATGTCCGTCATGAGTACACCGCCATCGACTTTTTCGAAGTGATGTTGGTGATGCCACATTTTGTATGGGCCTTTGCGTTGCTCATCGACAAAGAGTTTTTTATCGACTACATGAGTGATTTCAGTAATCCATTCCATCGGAATTCCCATCACGGGAGAAACAGAATAGCGAATAATTTGTCCGGCATAAGTGCCTAAATTATTAAGTCCTGATTTGATTTGAAAATTCATTTCCGGAGGACAAATCCTCGCCAGGTTTTTCGGATCGCTAAAAAGCCCAGGCCGTATCGAGGTCTGTTTCAAGCTTCTGACGAAAGACTAAGTTTTGAACACTCATGATGCAAGTTAGTTGAATAAATAACAATATCAGGTCAATGAAAGTTCAGGGAGAGAGGGGAATTATTTGCATTTTTGCTTTGTTGCTTGGTGTAGCCGGCCGCAACCCGCAACTCGTAACCCGCAACTCGTAACCCGTAAACCCGCAACTCGTAACCCGTAACCCGCAACCCGTAGTGCGAGTTTGAGTAACAGTGGGAGTGAACAGATTCGCAACCCGCAACCCGCAACTCGTAACCCGCAACTCGCAACCCACCACCATGACACAAATTTCCCCCAGAGCCCAAGCCTTCGAACGACTCGCAACGATTATGGACGAATTGCGTGCGCAATGTCCTTGGGATATGAAGCAGACGATGGAAAGTCTACGTCATTTGACAATCGAAGAGACATTTGAGTTAACCGACAGTATTATTGAAAACGATCTGCCGGAAATCAAAAAAGAACTCGGCGACATTATGTTGCATTTAGTTTTCTATGCAAAGATTGCATCGGAGAAGAAGGCATTTGATATTGCTGATGTAATAAATGCACAGTGTGAGAAACTGATTTATCGTCATCCCCATATTTACGGCGACGTAAAAGTGCAGAACGAAGAAGATGTAAAACGCAATTGGGAGCAGTTGAAACTGAAAGAAGGAAATAAGTCTGTGTTAGGCGGAGTTCCTAAGTCGTTGCCGGCAATGATTAAAGCCATGCGCATTCAGGAGAAGGCGAGAGGTGTCGGTTTCGACTGGGAAGAACCGCATCAGGTTTGGGAGAAAGTGCAGGAAGAGATTGCGGAATTTAAAGAAGCATCCGACAACAATGATCAAAAGCATATGGAGTCTGAATTCGGAGATGTGCTTTTTAGTTTAATCAATTATGCAAGGTTCAAAAACATCAATGCCGAAGAAGCATTAGAGCGCACCAATAAAAAATTTATTTACCGTTTTCAATACCTCGAAGAAGCCGCCCGCAAACTTGGAAAAAATTTATCGGATATGACGTTGGCGGAGATGGATGTTTATTGGAATGAGGCGAAAAAAAATTAGCTAATTAGCTGATGAGCTAATTAGCTAATTTTGCGTCGATCAACAAGTCAACTGTTTGCCCAATAAGGGAGTTGATTCTGTGCCAAACTACACGTCAACAACTTGTACAACAAGTAAGCTGAATCCTACCGACATTGGTTATTCAGCTAATGTTACGTAGTCCAACAAGTCAACTGTTTGCCCAATAAGGTAGTTGATTCTGTGTCAAACTAAACGTCAACAACTTGTACAACAAGTAAGCTGAATCCTACCGACATTAGCTAATTATCTAATCAGCTAATTAGCTAATTTATTTCTTCGCCATATAATCAGCCACCGCCGTATGCGATTCTTTCATACCCTCGCCACCTTTTGTCCAGTTGGCAGGACATACTTCGCCGTTTTCTTCGAAGAATTGTAAAGCGTCTACCATACGGAGAGCTTCGTCGACGTTACGACCTAATGGGAAATCGTTGATGAGTTCGTGACGAACTTTTCCGTCTTTGTCGATGAGGAACAATCCGCGGAAAGCAATCATTGGTCCTGTAGCAACAAGTTCACCTTCTTCGTTGTATTGATAGTCGCCTGACAATACGCCGTAGTTGATAGAAATTGTTTTCGTTGTATCAGCAACAACCGGATAAGTGATGCCCTGAATACCACCATGTTTTTTCGGCATCTGGAGCCATCCCCAGTGTGATTGTTCGGTGTCAGTAGAACATGCTACGACAGCTACATTTCTTTTTCGAATTCACCCAGTTTTTCCTGGAATGCATGTAATTCAGTCGGACACACAAAAGTGAAATCTTTCGGATAAAAGAAAAACACCACATGTTTTTTCCGATGTATTGATCGAGCGAAAAATCGTTCACGAATTGATCGCCCAATACCACTGCTTTAGCCTTGAATGAAGGAGCTTTTTTACCTACTAATGCCATTTGTATAATTGTTTTTTAGATTGATAATTAATGAAATGCAAAATTACGGAATAGAAGCATAGCTGATTCTAAGAAAGAATGATTTATACCAATCTTACATCAGTTTACGATATAAATGAACCAAGATCCCTGCGGGATATACCATTCTCTATTTGTATTTTCATTTTGGAATGGTATACTTTTGTGAAAAATGATTAAAAAGCAATAAAATATGTTAAAAATCGGACAAAAAGCACCGGATTTTAAGCTGGTGGACACAGAAAAGAAAGAAATTACATTAGAGCATTTCAAAGGCAAAAACCTTGTAATGTTCTTTTTTCCAATGGCTTGGACAGGCGTTTGTACAAAGGAAGTTTGTGCCGTTCAGGAAGATTATACATCCTACGCCAATTTGAATGCAGAAGTGGTAGGAGTATCGGTTGATACTCTCTTCGCTTTGAAGCGTTTTGGAGAAGACAATAAGATCACCTATCCGTTATTGTCTGATTTCAATAAAGAAGCCATTAAAGCTTTCGATATTATCCATCACGATTTCGCCTTCGGCTATAAGGATGTTGCCAAGCGCGCCACTTTCATCATCGACAAAAGGAAATTCTTCGCTACGCCGAAGTTCTTCCGAATCTAGGCGATTTTCCGAATATGGCGTTGTTGAAGGAGGCGCTTGCAGCTTGTTTTAGTAGTAAGTAGTAAGCAGTAAGTCAACTTACTACTTACTAAAAGTTAACTCAAAAACGCCAATCCCCCTCCAAGCAAAATAATCATCAGCTTCAAAAAATTAAATCGGTGTTCGCCGTATGATTCGAAGAGTATAGTGGTAGAGATGTGAAGGAAGATACCGATGACCATGGCCATCATTCTGTTGTAGAAGAGAGGTAGATTTTGCCAGTCGCCGCTGCCGAGCAAGGTACTGGTGAGAGCACCGGTAGGAGCCATGAGTGCAAATAGGACGAGAAAGAAGATGGCTGATTTTTTAGTGACTCCTGATTGAAGCAGCATGCTCATTAAGGCAATGGCGACAGGAATGTGATGAAAGATAATTCCGGCGAGCAAAGAATTTTGTGTTGAGCTCTCATCGAAGTTTTGCACGAGCGGCATTCCTTCCATGAAAGAGTGAAGGCAAAGGCCGATCATTACTCCGTACGGAAAAGCTGCATTCTGATGTTTGTGAATGTGTATGTGTCCGTGCTCAATTCCTTCGGAGAAAAATTCGAGAATGATCTGTAGGAAAAATCCGGCGAAGATAAAGATGCCGATCGTGTGATCCGATCCTTTGTATACTTCAGGGATCAGATGCAGAACCGTCAATGCAAATAGATACGACCCGCTGAACGACAAAAGTAATTTCAGCTGCTTCTGATTAATTTGCTTGAAGGCAAACACCGAAGCGCCACTGATAACGATCGTAATAAAGAGGAGGAAGTAACTAATTAGCGGCATGTACGACGGGTTTTTTACGTGCAACTAAAATAAGTCGGTCGGAATTTTTGCTGTCGAATTCTTCTAGTGCATAATTTCCGAATGCATTTGTGATATTCAAGCCGGCGCTGAGGAAGTATTTTTCCAGATCGGCGCGGCTATATAGTTTTACTCGTTCTTCGAAGTGATAGGCTTGGCCGTTGTCAGTGAATTCGATTTCCTTGATAATTTCTTTTCCGACGATCGTCTTCGTGATATGAAAATCGATACCGTCGACCGTCTTGGTGAAATTGCTGTTACCGCCGGCAAGAATTTTCTCCGAGTTGAAATAATCGAATACAAATATGCCTTCTTTTTTAAGAGCTGAAGAGTGGGCGATCAGACAGCGGATATTATCGCGTTCCGTTCGGAAGTAACCGAAGCTCGAGAAGAGATTCATTACGATATCGAAGTAATTAGCGCGAAACACTTCGCGCATATCATGCAGATAGAAATGCAGAGTATCGTTTTCGAAATCCTTATTGTGTAAAATGCTCTCTTCGGAGAGATCGAATCCCGTAACGTCGAATCCTTTTTCGTTCAGGTAAATCGAGTGGCGACCTTTTCCGCAAGCCACATCGAGAATACGACTATGATCGGCCGGTTTAAGATAAGCGATGAGCGCATCGAGGAAAGCTTCCGCTTCATCCTGATCACGTTCTTTGTAAAGAATATGGTAATAAGGCGAGTCGAACCAGGTTTCAAACCATTCGCCTGCCTCTTTTACTGCCGGTTTTACTTTCGAAATCATTTCGGGGGCGAAGGTAGGGAAAAAATCGGGCTTCGACATGCTCAGCCGACGGGTTGCGGGTTGCGGGTTGCGAGTTGCGAGTTACGAGTTACGGGTGCGGGTTGTGGGTTGCGAGTTGGGGTTGCGGGCGAAGGACTTCAAACTTCCACTCCTCAGCCACTTCCACTCACTTCCTCACAGAAGTTGCGGGTGGGGGGGTTGGGTTGCGGGTTGCGAGTTGCGAGTTGCCAGGTGGGTGCGAGTTGCGCAGTTGCGGGTTGCGGGTTGCAAAAGGGTAGGGGTTATTTTGTAGAACTCAGGTGCGTTCTGATTTTTAAATTCTAAATTTTGAATTCAGAATTCGCATCCGCTTTGCCTTGACTTAAAAAGAAAAGGGAGCCGGGAAGGACCCACACCTTACCCGACTCCTGGTAACATAAACCTGAAACCACACTATTTTTATCAGACGATCACCTTTAACAGTACCAGAACTACCAGGAATATTAAGGCGAAGTCGATGAATGAATATTTGAAACGAGATACTTTACTGAGCATAACAAGGGAGATTAGAGGTGAGAACTTAATTTGTGTGTAACGTGTTAAGTTTAAGTTCGCACTGAATTGCTGATGTTTATTGTTAGGCAGAAGCGGGACGACGACGTTTCATTTCGCCGCCGACAATCACTGTAAGAGCTTGAGCAACCTGGTCGATGAGGGCTTTTTCGCCACTCTGTAAAATATCGGCCTCACGTTTGCCACCACGAATGGTAGAGAATGCTGTTTTGCGTTCGTTGGATTGGTTGTGGATGATTTCCATGGTCTTGAGGTTTTTTTGGTTAAATGCGCAGAAGGGGGAGAGTTTATTTTTTTAGCTGTAGATAAAGTCTTTCAGCTGGTAGACATCGAGAGGTTTTCGGAGGAAGCGCACTACGCTTGGATTGTTGAGTGCTTTTTGCTTGTCGTCTTTTTTCATCGAAGCCGTGATGATGACGAGCTTGCATTTGTTCCGGATGAAATCGGAGAGACGCGAGAATTCATCCATGAATTCGAAGCCCGACATACCTTCCATTTCCAAATCGAGGAAGATGAGTTCAGGAACATCGCTCAGACGTTCGGTGTTTTGTAATTCGTGTAAAACCATTTGAGGTTTTGAAGCAACCGTAACTGATTTGGCGATGGCGGCAGCACGTAAAATGGTCTCATTGATGAAAAGATCGAGCGTGTTACCGTCAATCACCACCACACGTTCGAAGCGAGGCCCCGATTTAAGTTCGGGCTGATACGGGAGGGATTGGATTTTCTTGGTAGACATGGCCAGAGAGGAGACTAAAATTGTGTTTCGGTTAAGCTGATGTAAAAGTAGAGTGGACATCATCCCCAAAAAAGGGACAAAACGAAAATAAATAGACATGCGAGCTCACCCTGGCCGGTGAACCCGAAAGTCTATTTTTTCAATAAATTTAGCTTTTTACCGTTTGGTAGTGCTTTGCTCGTTTGTACTCAATAATCCTCCTATTTTAAAGAATTTGTCAATTTTCGCCTCAAAAAGCGAATTTTCGTGTGTTTCCTCAGGGGTCTTATTTTTTACCCCCTTGGGGTTGGGAATTAGACATTTAATTTTGTTACTTTACTGCGACGGGGTCAACATCGGGGACGATGATGATACCGTCGTTGAGGGCGCCTTTACCAATTTCAGCTTGGTATTTTTCGCTTGATTGAAGTTTAGCCATTGAGTCAGAATCGAGGGAAATTTGCCCACTTTCTGTTTGCCCAAAGGATAAACCGAGACTCATCAGGATTACAATCAGTAAATCTATCATGTCGTTGTGTTTGTTGAAACAAAACTATTGCAGAATGGAGGGAGAGTTTTGTAAACTCCTTCCATTTCTTACAAATTGATAAAATGAATAATCTAGATTCTTTAAGAAATTTGCTAAATAGGCTTAAATAAGAAGAGTTTAAAAATCTTTCAAGGTTTGTGAATTTGAATTCGAGCCTCGGCAAAATGAAGAGGGGAAAACTGTTCAGCTAATTAATTTGCTAACAGATTCTGAAACATTTTCATCTACCGATATTCAAAAAACTATTTATGGGGATTTAAACTATCATGCTTTTAACAAGCTGTGTAATCGTCTGAAAGAAAAATATTTGAGGTTCTACTTCTAGATAGTTCACTAGCCAAAGGATCTTATTCGCAAAGAAATGTGCAGGTTTTCGAATTGAGAAAAATGCTTATTCAGGCAGATATACTTCAATTAAAAGGCCTGAGGCAAGAGGTGATAGGTATTCATGACTCTGTAATAAAGAAAGCTAAAAAAATTGAGGTGTATGATGTGCTGTTGCATTCTTTGTATTCAAAAAGGCGACTCATATCAGGAGCCGCTTCAGTAAAAATGCTCAGGAAGATTAATTCAGAAATAGATACTACTGAGAAGTGTTGGATGGCAATAAATCATAGTCAGAATATTTTCAATGAAATTACGAATAGAATTAGTTTGTCAAGTGATTCAAATTCTTACAAAGAGGATTTAAGTTCAGCGATTTCTGAATTAAAAAGGCAGACTCGAAATTTCAATTCGGCAATTCTTAGATATTATTTATTTACCTTTCTTGCAGAGAAAGCTCAAATAGCTAGGGATTACAAAAGTCAAATTACTATTTTGAAGAGATAAGAGATTTACTGGAGACGAATCTTTCAATATACAGAAAACAGAATTGGTTCTGTTTTAATTAATCTTGCAAATAACGCGATTTTGTTAAGGGAGTTTGAGAGGAGCATCAAGTTAAGTGAGGAAAGTAAAAGTTATTTTACGAAATTACCTTTAACATTAAAGATGGTTGATGAGACTATTTTCTATTCTCTATTCTATATGCAAAGGTATGATGAATCTGAGAAGTATATCACGCTTGATTCAAAGTCAAAGTCATTTTTGAGTGCAGATTTGCTAATTAGCAAATTTAATTTTTACTCGCATGTGTGATTTTTGTCAAGGAGATTTCAGTTGTCTTTAGACAAACTAGAAGAACAAAAAGAAATAGAGAAGGACAAAGAGGGTGGAATATTTGCCGTAGGATACTAATCATTATGAATCGTATTGAAATGAAGGATTTTGAATCTGTCGATTTGCAAGTTCAAAATCTTCAAAAGTACCTAAAGCGTTTAAGCAAACAGAAGCATCTTAAGGCCGCGGTATACAACTATTGTCAATTCTTTGATCAAATTAATAAACAGTAATTGTGATTTTGAAACTGTCCTTGAGAAGAGAGGTAAGCAATTTTAAATTACAAGATCAAAGCGATCTTGTTTATGGTTGGAGACTGAAGTCGCCAGAATTAGTTCGATTTGATGCATGGTTTTTAAGTAAATGTTAGGTTCTTTTCTTTTTTTTTTAAAAACACTTCCTGGTTCGTTTAGTAGTTCACTGTTTTTGATCCCAGTTTTCTTTTGTCAATCATTAAAAAATGTCTGTAGGAGTAATTTTATGAATATCGCATAGCTTTAGAAAGTTCTTCATTGTGATATTTTCTCCATTTTCCCATCTCCAATATGCTGTTCTATTTAATTCATGTTCATAGCTAAATAATTCGGCTGATTTAAAACCTTTTCGTAGTCTAAGTTGCCGGAATGTGCTTCCTATGTCAAATAGTTTTTCGTTTTTGGACTTGTTTGAGAATCTCATTATGTGGTTTTAGAATATTGGTAGTCAAATGTAAGGTGAGTTCTTTCGAGACTAATGGAAAAAGTGCAGAAATTTGGACGTTGAAATTTGTATAATTAAACTTATTTTATTAAGTTTAAAATAATATTTAGAATAACCGCTAAGTCAAAATAGATATGAATGAGTTTGAAAAGCTAAGTACACTTGTTGTAAGTTTAACTCAACGTGAAAAAGAAAGAGGTTTTAAGGGTTTAAATATTAAAAGTGGCGTTGGTAGCCAATCTAAAAAGGTTGTTTTGCTAATTGATAAGGATAACGAAATATCTGCAGCTCAAGGTTTCAAATGTGATTTATGGGAAAATTTCAGTTGCTGCATCAAAGCGGCTTTTTCAAAGACTTTTGATAAGATTTTGATATATTAGTCGAAAAGCATTCCATTCTTAAGAGTGATATATATGATGACCGATCAAAGGATTTTTACTGATTAGAAAAAGTTTAACTCAGGCTGATGTTCTTTCTATTCATGGTAATTATGAAAGCGGAATGTTCATTCTGGATAAGGTAATTAAAAAGTGTTTAAGTTTTGAGTTTTACGAATATTTATTGATTGCTTTAAATAAAAGTTGAGCAAAACTGTCATTGCGATCAAAGTTGGAGAGATTTCAGGAGGGTTCTTGATCAAAGAAAATTTGTATTATTATACTGCAATAAATAAGACTGAGTTTTATTGAGAAAGTATTCAGTTTTCAGCTTCTAGGCTCAAAATCGGGTTTATATGTCGAGAGATTGAAAATGTTTTAGTCAGGATTGAGAAATCTTATCTAGCTACCTTCCAACAAGATTGAAAATTAATATTTTATCTTAAAGTTCTTTGAGTTTGTCATTTAATAATCAAGTTGAAGATAAAAGCGAGAGCGATTTTTAAAACTTTATAGATATTTGATTTCTTGTCAAAGTAAGCTCAACAAGAAATGATATGCTAATGTGCTATTTGAACTTTGCTAATATGGAATTAAAAGTTTATTTCGGTTTTAATCTTCTATTAATTTTTTAAATGATTCACTAGCACTTAGGTCGAAAAATACTATAAACATTTCTGATTTATGAATTGTTTTTTTGAATTCAATTTGCGTAGGAGCACATCAAGATTTGCGAAAGGTTATCTAACGAAATTGTTACCTAAAGCTAATTCTCTGAATGAAACCCAAAGGAGAAAAATCGCCTATTATAATTCGGTTTATTAGTTTCTGATGAAGGAGTTTTCAAAAGCCAATAAGTTGCTATATGAACTGAATAAGTTTCTTCAAAAGTTTGGAAAATTTATATTTAAAATTTACTTTAATTTTACTGTATGTGAACAGGATAGATTGTTACAAGCGGAGAGTCAAATAGAATCGTTAAGAAAGCAAATCGAAAATTATAAATTGGATGAAAAGGAGTTGCTAAGGTTGAAGGTGATTTATCGAATTTTGTCTATTTTAGTTAGAAATAGTTTCGACTTTAAAAAGTCTTCAAGTGTTGTTGATAGCCACATTGCAAAGTTGTGTTCAAGTTTTCCTGGAAACCCAACTCCCCCGAACTCATCATCTTCGAAGAGTGGTTTATGGCCAAAATAAAAGGCGTATCTTACAATCACAAAACTGCCGTCGAAAATGTGAAGAAACGACGCAAAGCAATGATGGTGTAAGATGAGTAGACTTAAGAAAAGTATTCCTTTTGTATTAATCGTTTGGGTTGTTGTGCTTGCTGTCATGGCTTTTCGACCGGCGGATGAGAGTAGGCCTGTGGTAGGATTGAAGTTTGCGCTTGCGGTGGAGAGTGATTCTTTGCGGCTGCAGTGGGGGGAATGCGCGCAGGATTAACCGTGCTGCCGTGCCTTCGATTGAGGAAGACGATGAGATAACGCCGCTTGTGCCTTTGGAAGGTTTACAATATGCAGAGCAGATTTTGTATGGCGACAGTCTGGAGTTTAAGCGGAAGGTATTAAAAAATGTAGTCGATAATGTTTTTCTCCTTGTAGATCGGATGCCTGAGTCATTCGGTAATCTGGAGATGCGGGAAAATCATATCTGGGAGGCTTTTCAATACGAGCTCATTCGTCAGTTTATGCTGGGCTTTGCCAATGCAGAAACGCCGGATAGCAAGAATGGTGTGAGAGAATCGGCGGCCGTTCTGCAGGGGATGAAAGATATGCTGCTGGCCATGTATCCGAATCCGGAAGGCGATGCGCTTATGCAGCTAAACGATATTTATCGTTTGCTCGATCGTTCCGTTGCTTATCTGCGCAATGTGAAAGGTGATGCAAATTACTTCGAATACTATACGCAGTATTATAACGAGCTTAGCGGACAGTTAGGTTATACCCGAAATTCTGTTGTAAAGGAGTCGAACGATTATGGTTTGATGGCCATCAATCTTCAGGTACGCTCGATCTTCGATGCGCATGCGTTTAACTCGCATTATTTTGTTCCCGGAAAGACTAATCGGAATGATCGTGCCGTAGCGGAGCTTGGACAGGTTTTGTTTTTCGATCCTGCTTTATCGGCGAACAATCTCCGTGCGTGCTCGTCGTGCCACCAGCCTGGGAAGGCATTTACCGATGGTTTACCATTGAGCCAGTCGTTCGAGCCCGGAAAATTTTTGAAGCGCAATGCACCAACGCTGGTGAATTCTGTTTTACAACGAAAATTATTTCACGACGGACGATCATTTACATTCGAAGATCAGGCCGGACAGGTGATGAGCAATCCGCTCGAAATGCATAACGATTTCTCCGCCGTAGCCGTAAAGCTCAAGAATTCGGAAGAGTATAAGAAGCTTTTTCGCGAAGCTTATTTCGGAACGGAGGATACACAAATAACGAACAGATCTATTTTGCAAGCCATCGCGGAATACGAGCGAACACTGATCGGAATGAATTCGCGGTTCGATAAGACGATTAGCGGTCGGGAGTTTGTGATGAATCAGGATGAAATCAATGGCTTTAATTTGTATATGGGAAAAGCCGCTTGTGCTTCCTGCCATTTCATTCCGCTCTTCAATAGCGCTGTGCCGCCGGAGTATGTGGAAACAGAATGGGAGATCGTCGGCACACCATCGGCTAAGCTTACGAATCCACGCGAGTTGGACGACGATTTAGGACGTTACAATGTTATTGGCGTCGATATTTTCCGACATGCATTTAAAACACCGACTTTGCGTAATGTGGCCATCACAGGTCCGTACATGCACAATGGCGTGTTCAGGACACTTGATGAAGTCATTGAGTTTTACAACGACGGAGGAGGTATAGGATTAGGATACGACGTGCCGTTTCAAACTTTGTCGGAAGATTCATTGCATCTTACTTCAACAGAGAAATTTGAGTTGATATCGTTTTTGCAAAGTTTGACGGATACGGTGGATATTACTTCTGTGCCAAATAAGTTGCCAAGGTTTCAAGATGGAAATCCACTTAATGAAAGAGTGGTGGGTGGGCAATATTAGTTAACGATTCCGGCACTGAACTAACTGAAGAAGTACGCATATTACTGGTCGATGATTTTTCTTTCTTTTTTTCGCTGAAGCGAACAAAAAGAAAGAAACAAAGAAAAAGGCGACCACGCGCAGCCTCCATCTCTCCTTACTTATTGTAACATCTTTCTCCGGATCAACATTTGAAACTTGATTATTTTACTTTCTTCGATTCACCACCGAGATGAAGGCCACACGCACGTGGACGGCCCCCCACAACAAACTACTTCCGTTTTCGCCGCAAACCATTTGGTAAAATCTTTTTCATTTCACAATTCACGAAATCTAAACGATTCAAGCATAATTCATCGCCTAAGTATAAGATTGATACTTTACTGATGCAAAACCGTAAACCTCTTCGAATACGAATTTGATCCCGATAGAATTCGTACAAAGTAAACTCCTTCTTCGTAGTGATTTGTCGGAACGTTGAGTTCGCTTGAAGTTAAGGTGAATGAGTCAACGAGCTTTCCGATGGCATCGAAGACTTCAATTTTTTCTGCATTTGCAGGTAAGCCTTTTATGTTGAGTTCTCCATTGGAAGGATTAGGGAAAAGGAGGATAGAAGAAGCGAAGCCGGCTTCATCGACAGACATGATTACATCTGTGGACGTATTAATACAACCTGCAATGTCGGCGATTTCAACTGAGTAAGATCCTTGTTGAGTGGCAACGTAGAATGAATCCGTTGCGCCTAAGATTTGTTGGTTATTGAAAAACCATTGATACGAAGCTCCGCCGGTAGTGACAAGCGTATCTCCGTGAACGGTGACCGTTGGTTGAGGTGGAACCAGATACACGGTGATAAGTGAATCCATCGTTAGTGTATCCGATCCGGATGCATTGGTGCTGATTAGTGTTACAGGGTACACTCCGGGAACAGTATAGCAAATGTGTGTGGGATTTTGAACAGTAGATGATGTTGGATTTCCGCCGGGGAATGACCATGCCCAACTCGTTGGGTTATTGGATGACTGATCGCTAAAGTCGGTACAATTCTCCGTACAGATGTCCAAGACAGATGCAGAGAAAGACGATGTGGGGTAATTGCAATTCGAGAAATTCACCGTGATTGTATCACTCTGTGTGCAACCTGAATTGCTGACAGAAAGCCAATAAGTACCTGGCGAATTCACCAGAATAACATTCGAAGTTTGTCCTGTCGACCATTGATAGCTGTTCCCTGTAATTCCATTTCCAAGCATGATGAATTGTCCGCTACAAAGAGTCGTGTCGTTACCCAGATTCAAAGATGTTTGTGGAAGTCCGCAATTTGAAGGAGGAGAAGCTAACAAATTAAGCATATTTCCAATCAACGGCATAGTTAGTCCACTGCGAACCCAGTCCTGATCTGTTGTTGTCATCAGGCGACCGTAGCCATTGATAGGAGGACAAAAGTAAATCCGAAATAATTTCCTGAAAGTTCAAGAAAGGCATCCATATTGGTACATGAGGCAATTCCCTGGCAACCGTACCAGAAATCGGTAATTTGAGTCACGGTGTTGGGAGTTGTAGCCATATTGCCAAGCACGTTAACGTTTAACATGCCGGAAATCGTACCTCCTCTAGTGAAGGAGCCACCAAGGGAATTGACAATGTCTTCGTAGATTGCATCGCTGGGGAAGTTAGTACAATCGTATTCCGTTTGCAGGTAAACACTTTTTCCGCTGGCGAGAAATTGCTTGATGTTATTTACTCGAGTAGGAGTATAATTAACATTGTAGGTAGCAATGATGACGACATCGGCATGAGTAAGAAAATAAGTATTGTCGAGAAATGTATCGGATTGAATAATAGAGTTCATTCCCATTCCGTTTGCCACATGTTTCCATATCGTATCGCACACGTAAAGCGTGTTTTCTGTAATGAGAACATTTGTCGCCTTTGAAGAAAAGGAGAGAGCAAAAAAGAGGCAAAGCGTAAGTAGTGTTGACTTCATCGGTGTGTGTGATTTGGGAAAATAAATTGCTCAAATGCTTTGCTCTGTCAAGATTCAACCGCTTTGAGTTATTTTTTGTATCGATATACCCACAAAATAAATAATGCCGATGAATTACACAACACCTTTTTGGTCAATGGACGATTGACAAAACTGAAGAACCCTGTTAGCGGTAAAAAATACCGAAAACAGGGTTCTTCAATAAGGTCGACGATGGGAATTATTGAGCGATGATAGTGTCGAATGATGGCGAATACCCTCCCCAAACACCTAATCCTCCGGTGATATTGGAGTGTACCGGCTGTGGAGAGCCAAACGGATTTCCATTGCTCGAAACTTGAGATTCTTCCGTTCTCCAGAAGTCGAAACAGCCCCGGTCGATTGCAGAAAATTTGACGACAATGGTGTCACCCTTTTTAAAGTGAAATTTCTCTTCGTTTTCATCATCCTCTTTTGTCGAAAAAGAAAAGGCTCCGCGAGGGAAAGAAATGTCGAAGCTACGCCCATTGATGTAACGATCTTCGAAAACAGAGCCACCAACGGGTGAAATGAAGGTAGAGTCTTTTATCTTTCCGGAATCAGGTCCATATGTATAATGGTTGATCCGTTGAGCGACCCAACGGTAACAGTTCCCCAAGGTGTCCGGATCGGTAAGATGGGCCCAGGCGAAGCCTAAGGAGTCTTTGTTGCCATCGACTTTGAACCACAAACTATCGAGCGGAATTGCCGGAAGGATCGATGTTGATGAAGTAACAGTTTGCCCGTTAGCAGTAACGGTAAGCTTATATGTTTTTCCGACTTCCCCTGTTATAATCGTAGAAGTGTATACGCCAAATCCCGGAATTTGCTGTAGCGTGTCAGAGATGGTTCCGTCGTTAATGACGACGGTTGCTCCCTGAATCGAATTCGCTAAAATCTGGCTTGTGCTGATTTCGCCAAAGAAAGGCAGGGAGGAAGTAAGGAGAATCAGAGGATGTTGACCGGTTTCAATGACACCTTCGACCACAATCAATGGCTTGGCTTCCGGAACTTCGACTGTCACGTTTTTTTCGCAAGCAGTAAACAGTGCAGTGATTGCAGCGAAAGTGAGAATATACTTGAGGACGTTCTTTTTCATGACTAGAATTTGAAATTGTAAGTGACACTTGGGATCAAAGGGAAAAGAGAAATTTGCTTAGCCTGAATCGTGATCTTTCCGTTCGGGTCATAGGCTGTGTCGAAGTAAATGATGTATGGATTGTAACGATTGTACACATTAAATATGCTGAAATTCCAGCTTGATTCGAATCGTTTGTGTTTTTTGATTTTGTATGTCGCGCTAACGTCCATTCGATGATAAGCTGGCAGACGGTAATTGTTTCTTTGTCCACCGTAATCTTCAACGATATCACCGTTACTCATCAGATAAATTCGTTCAGGGAAGGTGTTGAGATTTCCCGTGGCATAAACCCATGTTGCCCCGAATGTCCATCGTGCGTTGAGATCGTATGTTAATACAACGGAGATATCGTGTCGACGATCATATTTCGGATAAAAAGTATTTCCAAGATTCAAATCAGCAAATTGACGTTTAGTCCAGGCTATTGTGTAACCCACCCAGCCGGTGAGATCGCCTTTTGCTTTCTTGAAAAAGAATTCTGCTCCATAGCTCCAACCTTTTCCGAATACGAAGAAGTTGTCGAGATTACCGTTGACCTGATTTTCCGGAAGAAAACCTTCCTGGTATTCAATCTGGTCTTTCATCTCTTTGTAATAAACCTCGACTGAAGTTTCGTACATATTCATTTTCAAATTGCGGAAATAGCCCAGAGCGTATTGAGTTCCGAATTGAGGCTTAACACGATCAGACGAAGGTACCCAGGTATCTGTAGGCAAAGAAATTCCTGACAAAGAAGCAAGGTGAATGTATTGATAGTTCTGCGAGTAAGAAGCCTTCAAAGAAGAAACGTGATTGATGGAATATCTGGCAGCAAAACGAGGCTCCACATGAAAGTAAGCTTTCACGCTTTGACCGGCATCGTAGTGAATTGTATCGGTAGGAGTGTTGGTGATCGGATCGTTTACAAATCGATCGAACGGACCAACCTGATCGAATAAGGTTAGACGAACGCCGCCATCGAGCAACCATTTATCGTTGATTTCAAAATTGTCGTTCAAATAAACAGCGCCATCGTGAGCATACTGACGAACGATATCACCCAGATTGAAATTCACATCACCGCTGCGTGCGCTGGCATTATTGGGTATGAAGACGTGATAGATGTAATTCATTCCAAACTTCACTGTGTGCTGCGTATTAGGCAACCAAGTGAAGTCAGTTTTAACGTTGTAGTCTTTTATTCCTGAAAAGAGTTTGAAGCTGAATTCTTCCTGTCCGCCTTCGAATGAGAAATCGTAGTTTGTAAAGATCAGAGACGTGTTCAGGAAAAGCTGATTGTGGAATAGGTGATTCCAGCGAGCCGTTGCTGTTGCATTTCCCCACGGAATATTGACGGTAAAATCAGAGTTTGAGCTTTTAAAACGGAATACATCACGTCCGAAGTAACCACTCAGGAAGAGACGATCTTTATCGCTCAAACGGTAGTTAACCTTTGCATTCAAATCGTAGAAGTAGTATTTGTTCCCATTGAAATTCGATGAGCTGCTGACGAAAGGTTTTCCCATGAAAAGATCGATGAACGTTCTGCGGGCAGAAACGATAAACGAGCTGGTGTCTTTTTTGATCGGGCCTTCGATTGTGAGTCGTGACGATACGAAGCCGATTCCACCCTGTACACCGAAGCGCTGATTGTTTCCTTCTTTCATTTGAATGTCGAGCACCGACGAAAGACGTCCGCCGTAATTTGCCGGCATATTGCCTTTGGTGAGAGTGATGTTTTGTACGGCATCAGCATTAAAGACAGAAAAGAAGCCGAAGAGGTGAGCTGCGTTATAAACATTGGCCTCGTCGAGGAGAATCAGATTTTGATCAGGACCACCGCCTCGAACATAGAAACCGCTGTTACCTTCACCGGCTGAAGAGACGCCGGGAAGTAATTGAATTGTTTTGAGGATATCAACTTCACCTAAAAAGGCCGGAAGCGTTTTGATTTTTTCCACCGATAATTTTTGTCGGCCCATTTCGGCGCTTTGAACATTCCGATCTTCTTTTTCGCCATTGATAGTTACTTCCTTCGTTTCGATAGAAGCGCTTTCAAGGCTAAAGCTCTTAGTGATATCTACCGTCTTAAGAGTAATCGGTACTTCCTGAGAAATGAATCCCAAATACGCAACGACGAGAGTATAATCTCCATCAGGAACAGTGATAGAGTAGAAGCCATACTGATTTGTGGTGGTTCCTTTCAGATTTTCTTTCAAATACACATTAGCCCCAAGAAGTGATTCACCGGTCGCTTTTTCGATAACGTAGCCGCTGACGGTGTGAGTGCTTTTTTGGCGAAAGAAGGAAAGTAAAGCAGTAGGAGAACGAAGAAAAGTGCAGAATTTTTTACGAAATTCTGATGATAACGAAGATGCATAAAACAGGTAATTGAGTTGTAATCGATTTGCGGGTGCAAAAGTACAGTAAACACTTTGAGTTAAGCAACGAAAAGCGGAATAAATGATATTAAATTGTGTTAAGGTTGCTATTGATGATTGAAGATTGAAAATTGAAGATTGTGCACGCTTTTTAAACCCAATTTTGGTTGTTTTGAGTTTAAAATCTGCTTTCTTCAAACTATTCAATATTCAATCTTCAATAAAAAAAAACGCCCCCCGCAAAGCGAGAGGCGAATTTCGTATCGCCGGTTATAAGCCGGGTTCTGTTTCTCCGAAGAGACTTCTATCATTTATCTGGGATGACGTTCGCACGTCACCTCAATCAACCTACCCATCATGGCATCACAGGTGAACTTGGGCGCGCAACCCTTAATCCATGACTTATTTGGTTTTTCAACTCCTGAGGTTTACCCGCAGCCTGCATTACTACCTGCTGCCGTGAGCTCTTACCTCACGTTTTCACCTTGACCGACCGAAGCCGGCAGTTATTTTCTGTGGCACTTGCTGTATTCTCCGAAGAGAACCCTTCCCGTTAGGAAGCAGGATGCGCTATGTTGCCCGGACTTTCCTCCCCTTGTCTTGCAAAGAGGCGATAGAACGCCAGCGATGGGGCGAAGGTAGGAATTTGGTAGTAATTTGGTAGTAAGTAGTAAGTTGTAAGTAGTAAGTTGACTTGAGGTATTTAGCCACCGTCGTTTTATTAAGCGTTAAAGCACTATGTTCATAAATTGTGCATTCTTCTTTTGATATTCAGATAGTAAAATTGAATCAAGCATGAAAGTAGATGTTCACTCGAGATTAAATATGACTCTTCAATTTGCGGCCTGTTAACGATAATCTGCACATAATGAGGATGTTTCCTTGTCTATTGATAAGAATAAAACAATTATTATTCAAAGTCGTTTTCTGCTTTTAATGTCCATTTAGCCTTATCTGTCGGCAATTCCATATAAGCCTACTCAAACTAGAAAACTACAGTCCTAACAATAAGTCAACTTACAACTTACTACTTACTACTTACGAATTCCAACTTACTACTTACTACCAAATTCACTACCTTCGCCACCAACCTATGAACTTCCAATTTCTGACTGAATTACCTACGTGGTGGGTTTTTGTTTGCTTGCTTGCAGGATTGGCTGCGGGATTCGTATTGTATCGGAACGACCATTCGTTTGATGGCGTACACCGGTGGCTTCGTCGCTTGCTTTTTGTCTTGCGGTCGGCTTTGGTATTCTTCCTTTGCTTGCTGCTGTTGACGCCTTTGATTCGAACATTTACGAGAGAGAAAGAAAAACCATTGCTGATTATCGCTCAGGATAATTCGGAGAGTATTGTTCAAAATAAAGATTCGGCTCAGTACCGCACTTCTTATCGTCAAGCGCTCGACAAAATGATGTCGGCTCTGAAGGAAAAGTATGATGTGAAACCGGTGAGCTGGGGTGATAAGGTTAAAGACGAAATCAACTATTCATTTACAGATAAAGAAACTGATTTCTCATCCTTCTTCGATGAGTCAGATAATCGTTATGCAAACCGCAATGTCGGTGCCTATGTAATCGCGACGGATGGAATTTACAATCGCGGAAGCAGCCCGCTTTATCGTGAAACTGCCGGTAAGGTGCCTGTGTACACGATCGCTCTGGGTGATACTACGGTTCAAAAGGATTTGCTCATTTCAGGATTGAATTACAATAAGACGGTTTATCTGGGTAATAGCTTTCCAATAGAAGTTCATGTCGATGCTCGTCAGTCGAGCGGGGCAACGACTATATTAACCGTAAGACAAGATTCCTCACTCGTATTTTCGAAGGAGATAAAAATATCCGGAAACAAATTTGATCAGCTCGTGCCTGTTATTCTCGATGCAAAGAAAGGCGGAATCATTCATTACAAAATTCAACTTTCTGCTATTTCAGGAGAAATGACGACGATCAACAACGAGCGCGATGTTTTTGTCGAAGTGATAGAAAGCAAGCAGAAAATTTTAGTGATCGGCAATGCACCGCATCCCGATTTAGGAGCTTTGAAACTGGCTATTGAAAGCAGTCAGAATTACTCGGTGAAAGTGATTACAGCCGATCAGGAAGTCGGAACGCTGAATGAAAATAATCTGATCATCTTCCATAATATTCCCTCTACTCAACATCCGATGACGGATTTGATCGATCGAATCAAAACTGCCAACATTCCTGTCTGGTATATTCTGGGAACTCAGGTGAGCACTTCATTGTTCAACAAGCTGGAGACCGGAATTTCAATTACGGGAAATATTGATAAATCGAATTCGGTGCAGGCGAAAGTGAATAACGATTTTTCGCTCTTCACCATTGATCAGGCTACAAGCCAGAATTTACCGACCTTCCCGGCTTTGCTTACTCCGTTCGGACAATTCCGTTCGACTGCGAACAATGCGATATTGCTGCAGCAGCAAATCGGAAGTGTGTCGACAGATCAACCGTTGCAGGCATTCAATCAGAATTCTACTCAACGAATCGGAGTATTGTGTGGTGAAGGAATCTGGAAGTGGCGATTGAGCGACTACAGCACGAATGAAAATTTCGATGTGTTTAATAGCTGGGCATTAAAACGGTTCAGAATCTAAGTGTTCGCGAAAACAAATCGCATTTCAGGATTACGAATAAATCGGCGTTCGATGAAAATGAAACAGTAAACTTCGATGCGGAAGTTTACAACGACAATTTTGAGCTCATCAACACACCGGATGTCGCTGTGACGATAACGAATTCGAAGAACAAGAATTTCCCGTATACATTTTCGAAGACAGATAAAGCATATACGCTCAACGCAGGTTACATGCCGGCCGGTGATTACAAGTACAAGGCAACAGTGAAAGTCGGAGACAAAGCGTACTCACAGAGTGGCGAATTCAGTGTCACAGCTCTTCAGGCTGAGCAAAGCGAATCGGTGGCCGATCATCGTTTGCTATTTGCCATGGCCGAGAAGAATGGCGGACATATGTTTTATCCGAATCAGCTAGAAGCGCTGACCGACTCATTGCTCAAGCGAAACGACATCAAAACCATCAGCTATTCGCATTATCAGATGCGCGACCTGGTCGATTTGAAGCTTATTTTCTTCCTTTTATTGGCTATTTTGACTATCGAGTGGTTCTTAAGGAAACGAGCAGGAAGCTATTGAAAAGTCGTTCAGGCTTGGTGTTTCTTCACATCATTATCCCTTAAATTTACACCCGCAATTGATCGGTCATTGATCTGACCATCCATTTTACAACTATGATTCAATATACATCCAGAACACTTTCCAATGGATTGAAAGTGATCATTCACGAAGATCCAACGACGCCTTTGGTAACTGTGAATATTCTTTACCGCGTTGGTGCCCGCGACGAGCATTCCGACAAAACCGGTTTCGCACACTTGTTCGAACATCTGATGTTTGGCGGTTCTATCAATATTCCTGAATACGATTCACCGTTGCAATTAGCCGGTGGCGATAATAATGCTTTTACGAATAACGATATCACTAATTATTATCTGACCTTCCTGCAGAGAATATCGAAACAGGATTTTGGCTGGAAAGTGATCGTATGCTCAGTCTGGCATTTTCGGAAAAAAGTCTGGAAGTGCAACGAAGCGTGGTGATCGAAGAGTTCAAGCAACGTTACCTGAATCAACCTTACGGCGACGTGTGGTTGCTGCTTCGTCCGTTGGCTTACAAAGTCCATCCTTATCAGTGGGCAACAATTGGTAAAGAAGTTTCACATATTGAAAATGCCACATTGGAAGATGTACGTGATTTCTTCTTCCGTTTTTATTGTCCCGACAATGCCATCATGACGATTGCCGGAAATGTCAAATCAGAAGAAACTTTTGCTTTGGCTGAAAAATGGTTTGGAGAAATCAAACGCAAATTTGTTCCGTCAAGTCCTTATCCGGTTGAACCGCGTCAGGAAGAATATCGGGAGCTGACAGTTCATCGCGATATTCCTTACGATTCAGTTTATCGTGCCTATCATTGCTGTTCTCGTCTTGATCCGGATTTTATGCCGTCGATTTATTATCCGATGTGTTGAGTCGTGGCCGTTCTTCGCGTTTATTCAATGCTTTGGTGAAAGAAAGGAATTTCTTTAGCGATGTGCATGCTTACGTGACGGCAGATTTCGACAAAGGGCTGATGGTAGTGGAAGGGAAGCTTGTGGAAGGCGTGTCGATGAAAGATGCCGAAGCCGGAATTGATGAAGAGCTTCAAAAAGTAATGACGGAATTGGTGAAAGCCGATGAGTTGGAAAAAGTGAAAAACAAAGTTGAGTCAACGATGGAGTTTTCTGAAATGGATTTATCGGGCCGTGCGCTCAATCTCGCCATTGCCGAATATATGGGTGATGTTGAATTGGTGAATACCGAGCTTGAGTTGTTCCGCAAAGTAACTCCGGAAGATATTCGTAAGCAAGCTGCAGAGATTTTCCGCAAAACAAATTGTTCGACTTTGTATTATTTATCAAACAGAAAGAATTAAAAAATGAATCAGATTTTAGATCGTCTTAATCCGCCACAGCGCGCCGATATACAAAAGATCAATGTACCGCAGGCAAAGCTTTATCGTCTCGATAACGGTATTCCTGTGTACGCCATCAACGCCGGATTTCAGGATTTAGTGAAGGTGGAGTTTTTATTTCCGAATGTCGACTTCAATCCGAAAAAGCCCTTGCTAAATTCGGCGACAAATAGAATGCTTCCGAGGGGACAGCGAAGTACAATTCTCAGCAGCTAGCCGATCTGATCG
>JADKIH010000001.1 GCA_016721305.1 Bacteroidota bacterium | reverse complement strand
AAGGTTGTTACTTTGATGATATTAACACAAGTGCAGCTATCAATCATTATGATTCTTATTTTGGAGTTTTTGGAGAAGATAACCATCTATATTGGTCCTCGTATATTGGTGGTGACGGAGCTGAATGGGGGTCTGCCATTTGTTATGATTACAATTCAACAACCAATGATAAACATTTATATTGTGCAGGCAATGTTCAAAGTAGTGGAGCTAATCCGATAATTATTGGTTCAGATCTGCCTTCAACAACAAGTTGGGTACAACCTCCGACAAATAGTTCTACAGATGGGTTTATATGGAGATTCAATTTAAATAATCTAACTATTAATCGAAATGATCAAGAAATCTCCAATTCAGTGAAATGTTATCCAAATCCAACCAGTAAAGCTTTATCATTCAGTATGAAAGGTGCGTCAAAGGTAATAATCAAAATGTATGATATTCTCGGTAATGCAATCTTAAATGTTGAGCAAAAGTCTGATGATGGAGTTTACACAGTTGATGTTTCAAATTTACCACCAGCAATGTATTTTATTTCAATCTTATCAAAAAATCAAATCTGTTCAGGAAAATTTATTGTTGAAAGATGAAAAAGAGTCTTATTTTTCTATTGTTTTTATTAATTCCTTTCTTTTCAAATGGAGCCCACTGGCAGCGATTCGCGAACGACTCTGTTATCTATATCCACGATGCTTTTTACGATAATTCCAGTAGTGAATTATTCGCAATTGCAGGTTTTGTAAAGCCTAATGGTGATACAATAAATTCTCCGGCTTTATGGATGAATGATCATTTTGAACAACTAGGGAGCTATGATTTCGGCATTGGTGGAAATGTGAACACATTGATTCGGTTTCAGGATACAATATTCATCGGAGGCTTTTTTCAGCAATTGAATGGAGCTCCTGGAAATTATTTACTCAAACTCAATGCTCAAGCAAATTATTGGGATACTCTTAATTATTCTCCTGATATGCCGGTTTGGAATTTAGACACTTTCGAAAATAGATTAATAGTAGAAGGAGTATTCAGACAAGTTGGTCCAATTTCAAGTACAGAAGTGATTCAATATTCATCCGGGCAATGGTATTCAGTTCCTTTATACTCCATTGGGATTGGTGTCATTAAATCTTCTTGTGTTCATAATGATTCATTGGTGCTTGCTGGCGATTATGGAGCGCAATATCCAAGTAATTATTTAGGGAATATTTTTTTATTTAAAAGTGACTCCCTATTTCCTGTTTCAAATGGTGTTGGGAATTCAACGGGTAGCGTTAATTACGGAATTCGCAGTGTTAAATCTTTTCAAGGAAAAATGTATGTTGGAGGAGATTTCTCAGCCAATGAAGGACGCAATTTATTGGTTTATAATGGTGCGAATTGGGAGCAAGTCGGGGGTGCAAGCCCTGATCCAATATGGGATATGGAGGTCTTTCAAAATGAATTATACGTTGTAGGTCAATTTACTTCCATAAATGGTATGCATGCCAGTCATATTGCGAAATGGGATGGTAGTAGTTGGTGTTCTTTGGGAAGTGAGCTAGATGGAACGGTATATTCTATTACAACAATGAATAATGAACTTCTTCTTTCAGGTGATTTTACCCAAATTGATGGACAAAATTTCAACCATATTGCCAGGTGGACCGGAGGATCTTATTCTGACACATGCTTTGTAGTAGGTGTACCGGAAAATCTTTTGCAAAATATGATATCAATTTACCCAACTGTTTGTCATGGGTATTTTAATTATAAAAGTGGAATAAGTGAACGCCAAATTATGGTTGTTTATGATTTATTAGGAAATCAAAAGTTATTGGAAGAAGTAAATTATGGTGAAATGAAAATCGATATCAACTTCCTTTCAAGTGGAGTATACTTCGTCAAAAGCATTTTCGGTAATCAAAGTTTTGTGAAGATGATTGTGAAAGAATGAGGCAAGTTGCCGATAGCAAATTGAAATGAATGAATAAAGCCAGCATCAGAATTGATTGACGGCGTTATCTATTGGATTTAATATTGAATGTCAACTCAAATACTTCCCCACAATCGGCATCCTCCTCCCACTCCCAAAAGCCTTCGGCGAAACGCGAAGTATCGGTGGAGTTTGATGGCGCTTATACTCGTTGGAGTTCACCATTTTCAAAACGCGGCGGACAAGGGCTTCTTCGAAACCCATGGCAATTAATTCCTGCGGGCCTTTGCGGTTCTCGATGTATTCGAAAAGTAATTTGTCGAGCAAATCGTAGTCGGGGAGTGAGTCGGAATCTTTTTGATTCGGTCGCAGCTCGGCGCTTGGGGCTTTGGTTAAAATGTTTTCCGGAATAATTTCTTTGTCGCGATTGATGTAGCGGCATAATTCGTACACCTGTGTTTTGTACAAATCGCCAATCACCGAAATTCCCCCGCACATATCGCCGTACAATGTTCCGTAGCCAACGGCCATTTCACTCTTATTTGAAGTGTTCAATAAAATGTAACCGAACTTATTCGATTCAGCCATGAGCAGCACGCCGCGAATACGGGCCTGGAGATTTTCTTCCGTTACATTGAATGGCGCATCTTTGAAAATCGGTTTCAGCGTTTGCAGGTATTCGTTGTAGATGGATTTGATTTCAATCAGATCGTAGCTCACGCCGGTGTTATTTACCAAGGCAATAGAATCGTCAACCGAATGCTGCGAGGAGAATTCCGACGGCATCATAATCACATGCACATTATTCGCTCCCAATGCATCGGCTGCGAGAACGGTTACAAGAGCCGAGTCAACACCTCCGCTTAATCCTAAAATAGCTTTTTTGAAATTCTGCTTATTGAAATAATCGCGAATGGCGAGAACGAGAGCGTGATAGATTTTTTCTATTCGTTGTTCAGGAACATTCTTTTTCTTTTCGGGAGAAGAAAGCTCTTTCGTTTTTTCATCGAAATCAAAAACAGCAAAGTCTTCGCTGAAATAATTCATCTCATGAACAATGTCGCCTTTCGAATTAAAGCCAACGCTTCCTCCGTCGAAAATCAATTCCGTTTGTGCACCGACGTGATTCACGTAGACTAGCGGAATTTTATACTTATTTACATTCCTCTTAAGAATGGCTTTTCGTTGTACATCGTGCGCATAATCAAATGGCGAAGCGGCTATATTGATCATGATCGACGGATTCTCTTTAATGAGAGTATCCATCGGGGAGTTGATGTACATCGGATCGTCTTCCACATTCCATAAATCTTCGCAAACCGTCAAAGCAATTTTCACTCCGTTTATCTCCACGCAATGAAATTCGCGCGAAGGTTCGAAGTAGCGGTATTCGTCGAAGATGTCGTACGTAGGGAGAAGAGCTTTGTGAACTTCGTCGGCAATCTTGCCGTCTTTCAAAACGAGCGCAGCGTTGAAGAGATTTTCCTTCCGGGTTTTTATTGGCAACGGGCAGGCC
Organism: Bacteroidota bacterium; assembly: GCA_016721305.1. Taxonomy (GTDB): domain Bacteria; phylum Bacteroidota; class Bacteroidia; order AKYH767-A; family 2013-40CM-41-45; genus JADKIH01. Next base: position 515,025 of record JADKIH010000001.1, on the reverse strand, counting down.
GATAATGGCAGCAATGCCTTTACATTCGGCAGCAATCATCTCCGCCGAGCTGTAGCACTTCTTAATAAAATCGCTGAATTCCAAAAAATCGCGCGGCGGGTAAGCACTCACGCTGAGTTCGGAGAAGACTACCAGATCGACTTTCGAGTTCTTCGCATGTCGGATAGTTTGAATTATTTTCTGAACGTTGTTATCGAAATCCCCGACAACGAAGTTAATCTGTGCAAGTGCAATACGCATATCGGGGCAAAGGTACGTAATCCTTGTAAGTAGTAAATTGTAAGTAGTAAGTTGACTTGGAGTTTGGGCCTGAGGGCGTAATTTGGCGAATTTGGATCAAAAAAGCCCTTTTTTAATTGATCCATTATGAAAAAGCCCTTCGATTACCTTTTATTTTAGTGGTCTAAATCACAGGTCAACTTACTACTTACTATTTACAACTTACCAATACTAGAAGAGAATGCCCACCGTTAAAGCCAAATAATTACTATTCACCTTCACATCCGCATCGTCGTTCATCCAGGAAACCGTTGTTGAACTGGAGGCCTACTAAAAGCACGGTTGAACCGCTGAGTGTGTATTCTACACCGCCGCCGATAACCATGGAGAGATTGAAGTTATTTGTGCCATCTTTGATATCCATGTCTGTAGAGTCGGCCGTGATAGTAGTTGTAGAACCGCCGTTAGTTGTCTGAATGCTCATTTTTTCATCGGCTGAAGCGCTGATATTGATACCTGGCGCAAGACCTGCCTGCAAATAGTAGGTGAGGTAGCCGATTTCATTCGTTTTGAGCTTCAGTGTCAATGGCAATTCGATATACTGAAGAGTGATGTTTTCTTCGATCGAGCTCGTAACCGTTGAGCTTCCCAAAGTTTCCGACTGAGTGTATTTTGATTTACCGCCACGGTAAGCCACATCAATTCCGGTAGCAAAGGCATAGTTATCGGAGAATTTGAACTCCGTAATCAAGCCGTAAGTGAATCCGAATTTAGAACCGTTCGAATCGTAGCCTTTAGTGCTGGAATGCAGCCAGGCCAGTGATGGAGCGGCTTTCAAACCAAAATGGAGTTTCGCATCCTGAGCATTTACCACCGATGTGAGAATGAGGGCGAAGAATAAAATTGTTAGCTTTTTCATGTTAGATCTTTTTTGTGACGGCCTTTGAATGGGAATTCAATTCCGGTACTTTTGTGTGATAATTAATACAATGTTACGCAAAATTAAGTTACAGCAAGGGTTAGTGTTTCTGCCCTTTATTTACATGTTCGTGTTCATTACCTCATGTTCGAACGACGTTAAGAAGCCTGATGTGTCGACAGTTCCGGTGGAATTCAAAGTGCAGCGCTTCGAGAACGATTTATTTGCGCTCGATACACTTCATCCCGACGTGTCGATTACAGGACTGCGTAAATCGTACGGATCGTTTTACGAATTGTTCATGTATCGTATCACGACGCTCGGAACGCGCGACAGTTTGCTCTCGCAAGAGCATCTTTTGTCGTTCGTGAAGGATACAAACTTCCGCAACATCTACAACGAATGCGAAAAGCAATTCGGTGACTTTGAAAGTCAGAAGGCTGAATTAGCACAGGCGTTTAAATACTACAAATATTATTTTCCGGAGAAAAATATTCCACGTATTGTAACACTCTTGTCGGCGTTTTCATTTCCTGTTGTTTGTGATTCAACCACGCTCGGTATCGGACTCGATATGTATCTCGGTCCGGAGTACCGATATTATTCAACGCTCGAACCGGCATTGCCGAATTTCATCCGTTCGCACATGAGCAAAGAATATCTCGTTTGCGATGCCATTCGCGGCTGGGCGATGAGCGATTATTCGATCGATGAGTCCACTGCGAAACTCATGGACATGATGATTTCTGAAGGAAGAATGATGGTATTTCTCGAGCATGTTCTCCCCGATGCCAACGATACCATTCGCACCGGCTACAGCCAAAAGCAGCTCGACTGGTGCAAAGCCAACGAGAAAAAAGTATGGAGTTTCTTTGTCGACAATCAACTTCTTTTCAGTGTCGATCCAAACATTTTATCCAAGTACGCCGCAGAAGGCCCAACGACAAACGGTTTCCCAAAAGAATCCCCGGGCAATATCGGTCGCTACCTCGGCTGGAGAATTGTGAAGTCGTATATGAAAAAGCATCCGGAGGTTTCCTTACGCCAGTTGATGGAGATGCGGGACTTACAGGCGGTGTACGCGGGGGCCGGCTACAAGCCCTCTAGCGGTAATTAGCTGATTAGCTGATTAGCTGATGGGTGTAAGTGTGAGCGTTTCATTGGTGACTTGTACTCTTTTAGGAGGTATTCCTATAGAAAACTAGAAAACGCTTCTTTTGAAAAAAGTTGTAACCGGCTATTCCGCACTTCAATTAGCTAATTAGCTAATCAGCTAATCGTTTTACCAAAGTCTTCCGCAAACGCCTTCAGCTTCCTCGCAAACACCTCATCATTCGTCGCGCGCAGATACGTATCCGACATCGTTACCAGATTTTCAAAAAAGAATCGTTTCATATCATCGACAAGCATGTCCTTTGTCCAGAGGTCGATTCGGAGAGTGGTATTTTCTTTCGGATCCCAAATGCTCATCATAACTGCATTGGCGGGTTTTGTGCCTTCCATGCCGCTGTCGCTGGCTTCCCATTCAATTGTTTCCGGTACGCGGGTTTCGTCGAGGCCGACGAGGAATTTTATTTCTGATTTCATTTGAGGTTAGCGATTGAGGGTTTTGTATTCTTTGTTGAAGGCGGTAATGCTGTCGAGGATTTCGTCACGGCCTAATTTCTTTTCGGAAGAAGTAACGAAAATAACGGGCAGTTCTTCCCACGATTTTAATAACTCTTTCTTGTACTGCTCAACAGCGGAAGAGACTTTTTGTTTTGAGATTTTATCGGCTTTTGTAAAAACGATGGAGAATGGAATTCCTTTTTCTCTGAGCCAGTTGATGAATCGTATGTCGATAGCCTGAGCCTCGAGACGAATATCGATGAGTACATAAACGGAGATCAGATTCTTTCTGAATTTCAGGTAATCGCGAATCATTCGGTCCTATGCCGCTTTCGAATCTTTCGATGTTCGAGCATACCCATATCCCGGCAAATCGACGAGATACCATTCTTTATTTATTTCAAAATGATTGATGAGCTGCGTTTTCCCCGGCGTAGCCGATGTCTTTGCTAAACCTTTCCGATTCGTCAGCATATTAATCAACGACGACTTCCCCACATTCGAACGACCAATAAAAGCATATTCAGCCTTCGTCGCCGGCGGGCATTTTTCGTAGGTGGTGTTGCTGGCGAGGAATTCGGCTTCTTTGATGTCCATTTTTTCAATTAGCTAATTAGCTAATTAGCTGATGTGCTAATTAGCGGAAGTAATGCACTAACATTTTTCATTTGAAACTATATCTTGTAACCTTCAGAGCAAGTGCTCTCAATTTGGCTTCGCCCATCAGCTAATTAGCTAATTAGCTGATTAGCTAATTGGAGAAGCAGCTGCAGGAAAGTACCGCGCCAACCAACCGTCCAACAGCTGATTAAACGCCACAGGCTGCTCCATCATCGGCGCATGCCCGCATTTGTCAATCCAGTGAAGTTCGTTGTGTGGCAAGAGACGATGAAATTCTTCGGCAACATCGGGCGGAGTAATGGTGTCATTTTTTCCCCAGATCAGGCACGTCGGTAAAGTCATGGCGTGAAGATCGTCGCTCATGTTGTGACGAATGGCTGATTTGGCCAATGAAAGAATGCGAATTAGCTTTCCTTTGTCATTAACGATTTCGAACACTTCGTCGACCAGTTCTTTCGACGCCGTATTCGGATCGTAAAAAGTGTATTCAACTTTTTGCTTGATGAAATTGTAGTCTTCGCGTTTCGGAAACGATCCGCCCATGGCATTTTCGTACAAACCGCTACTGCCGGTAAGCACCATGCCTTTGATATTCTCCGGATGTTTTTTGATGTACACCAAAGTCACATGTCCGCCGAGGGAATTACCAATGAGTAAAATGTCTTTGTACTGCTTGTAATTGATAAAGTCGTGCACGAATTCAGCCAGTGCTTTCACATTTGTATTCAGCACGGGAAGCGTATAGATCGGCATGAGCGGAATCACCACTCTGTAACGCGAAGAGAAGTGATTGATCACATCCGTCCAGTTACTCAGCGCTCCAAACAAACCGTGCAGGAGAAGAAGAGTAGGACCATTGCCTTCTTCGATGAACTGAAAATTATTCTCCTGCTTGATTTCGTAGTTCATAAACGATTTTTTCCAAATGTATAGAAAAAATGAGAAGTGATGATGCTTTCCGAGCTTCTCTTTTTCAGTTTCCGATGTTCATTATCGGTTCCGTCCTACCCCTGTAGCCCCCTGTTTTCGGGCTTCTTTCCGAACACTTTTAGACCTGTTTTTGCCATTTCGCAGCCATTCGGAGGCCGATCGCACCCTTGGAAACCCGCACCCATGGCGGGTTTCAGGAATTTATCAACAAAGTGGTAAAAAGTGTCAAAAAGTGGTAAAAATTATTTTACATTAGCCGAACGAAATTTTCATCGAATGGCCGGTTATATCGGGGAATATCCATGTACAGTTGACGCAAAAGGTCGCTTTCTGCTTCCGGGAGGTTTGAAAAAACAGATCCCGGCGAAAGAGCAGAAGAGCTACGTCGTTCACCGTGGCATTGAGAAGCACCTGGTGATTTACACGAAGAAGGAGTGGGAAAAGATCAGCGAAGAAGTGAACCGCCTGAACATGTACGTCCGCAAAAACCGTGAGTTCCTCCGCAAATTCAATCGCGGTGCGACGGAGATGGATCTGGATACTACCAATCGTCTCCTCCTCCCGAAAGCACTCATGGAGTATGCAGGCATTGAAAAGATATTGTGCTCTTTGCTTATAACAACCGGATTGAGGTATGGTCTGAATCCGCGTACGAACAAATGATGAAGGACGAGTCGGGCGACTTTGCAGCTCTCGCCGAAGAAGTGATGGGAAAGAAGAGAAGCGACGACGATGACGACTTATCATGAACCCGTAATGTTGAGTGAGTGTCTTGATGCACTCAACATCCAGCCCGACGGCGTGTATGTCGATGTCACTTTCGGTGGCGGCGGACATTCGAGAGAGATTCTCAAACGCCTCGGCAAAAAAGGACGACTCATCGCTTTTGATCAGGATGAGGATGCTGTCCGGAATGCCATCGACGACGAACGATTCACCTTGGTTCGACATAATTACCGCTTTCTCAAGAAGTTCCTGCGGTATTACGATGCAATTCCGGTGAACGGAATTCTGGCAGACCTGGGGATTTCGTCGTACCAGATTGATGAAGCATCTCGCGGATTTTCAATACGATTCGATGCAGATTTAGATATGCGAATGAATCGCGAAGCGGCAAAAACAGCGGCAAATGTTCTGAATCAGTACTCGGAATTTGATCTCGTAAAAATCTTCTCGGAGTTCGGAGAGATTTTTAACTCAAAGACACTGGCGCGAAAGATTGTTGAAACCCGCAAGGGAGAAGCGTTTAAGACGATTCAGCAATTCAAAGATGCCATCGCTCCGATAGCAGATCGTCAACACGAAAGTCAGTATTACGCTAAAGTGTTTCAGGCGTTGCGGATCGAAGTAAACGAAGAGCTGGAGGCGCTGAAAGAAATGCTTTTGCAATCGGCAGAAGTATTGGGACAAGGAGGAAGATTAGTGGTGATGTCGTACCACTCACTCGAAGACCGGTTGGTAAAGAATCTGATCTCAAAGGGGATGTTTGAAGGGGAAGCAGAGAAAGATCTTTTTGGAAATACAACGAATAAAATATTCGCCGCCGTCAATCGCAAACCGATTGAAGCAAGCGAAGAAGAAATAAAAAGAAACCCACGATCACGCAGTGCGAAGTTGCGTGTTGCAGAGAAAAGTTAAAATGGCGCAGAACAAATTGAAAGAAACTCCCGAGGCAGCGGAGACGGAAGCAACCGGAGGATCGGTTGAAGAAGTCATCAGCAAGCCTAAAAAGCGGAAGGCGAAACCGAATCGCGGTTTTGTTCCGCTTCATGAGCATCTTCGGAATTTTTGATCGCAATGAAATTGTAAAGGCAATGCCTTTCATTCTTTTCGTCTCTGTACTCACCATGGGTTATATCGCTAACAGCTATTATGCTGAGCGAGTGATTCGTGATATCGATCGCACAAAAAACGAATTAAAAGAACGTCATGCAGAGTACATCTCTACGATGTCGCGCCTGATGTATCAAAGTAAACAGTCGGAAGTAGCTAATCAGTTATCAGCATATGCATTAAGGAAACTACTCAGCCGCCTCAAAAGATTTTTGTTCAGGAAGAAAATAAGAAGGAAAAGGAAGATGGACGTTAAAAAGATATCATGTGGAGAATAAACATCTCGTTTATTCTCGTCTGCGTGTTCGGCGTGGTGATTCTCGGCCAGATCTTCCGCATCCAGGTGCTGCAGGGTTCTTACTGGAAGCAACGCGAAGATAGCTTGACTGTCGACATCAGAACGATCAGTGCCAACCGCGGAAATATCTTCTCGAGCGACGGTAAATTATTGTCGACATCGGTTCCTATTTATGATGTCCGCATGGACACTCGCGCCGATGGTTTGACGCAGGAAGTTTTCGATGCGCAAATCGATTCGCTTTCTTTGTCTGTCGAATTTATTCCTGATCACACCGCAGCTGATTATAAGCATAGCCTTCGAGAAGCACGCTCTCAGAAAGATCGCTACTTCCTCGTTCGTCGTAATGTTCGTTACGCTGAATTACAGGATTTGAAAAAATTTCCTCTTTTCCGTTTAGGAAAATACAAAGGCGGATTGATGATCGAAAAGAAAGAAATGCGCGAAATGCCTTTCCAGATGCTCGCTTCCCGTACCATCGGTTATGTACGCGATGTAAAACCGGTAGGAATTGAAGCTGCATTCAACGAAAACTTAGAAGGTATCGGCGGTAAGCGTCTGATGCAACGTATGAGCGGTGGTGTTTGGATGCCGGTGACAGATAAGGACGAAGTTGAGCCAAAAGACGGAAACGACATCGTTTCGACAATTGATATTAATTTCCAGGACGTTGCCGAGCATTCGCTCGAGCGTCATCTGAAAGAGCATAATGCTGATCACGGTTGTGCTGTATTAATGGAAGTGGCGACAGGAGAAATCAAAGCCATTGCCAATTTGAAACGTACAGATGAAGGTACTTATATCGAAGATTTCAATTATGTAATTGCTGAAGCTACGGAGCCGGGTTCGACTTTCAAATTAGCATCCTTGCTTGCAGGTTTCGACGACGGATTGATCGATCCTAACTGATACAGTTTTTGTCGGTAACGGTTATCATGCATACTATTCGCAGCCGATGAAAGATGCACATCCACCTCACACGACGGAGATGTCGATTCAGCACGCTTTTGAAACATCGTCGAACGTTGGTATTTCAATGGCCATCTGGAAGAGTTATGTAAAACGTCCGGATCAGTTTGTGAAAAAGCTTCAGTCGTTTGGATTGAATACGCCACTTGGTTTGGATATTCAGGGTGAAGGAAAACCACGCATTAAAAATGTAACTGACAAAGACTGGTTCCCCGTTTCATTGCCGTGGATGTCGATCGGTTACGAAGTAAAACTGACACCGCTTCAGATTCTCAATTTCTACAATACAGTTGCGAATAACGGCCGCATGGTTCGTCCGCACTTTGTAAAGGAAATCCAAAATCACGGAAAGGTATTGCGCAGTTTCGGGACAGAAATTATCCGTGATTCAATTGCATCGCCTCAGGCTTTGGCGAAAGCTCGTCAGATTTTGGAAGGCGTTGTACAAAACGGAACAGCGTCCGAATTGAAGAAGTCGCCATACAAGATTGCCGGTAAAACCGGTACGGCGCAGATGACGAAAAACAAATTCGGTTACGACAAAGAGAATCCGAGTTATCAGGCATCATTCGTAGGTTATTTTCCTGCCGATGCTCCGAAGTATTCGTGTATGGTTGTGGTTTATGCTCCGTCGAATGACGTGTATTACGGGGGAGCCGTTGCTGCACCGATTTTCAAAGAGATTGCAGACAAGGTGTACTCAAATCACCTCGAATTACATACAGCTCCATTGCAGTTAGACACAAATGTGAATGTGTTGCCATTAGCAAAAGTGGGCATGCAGAAAGATCTGAAAAAAGTTTGCAGCGCATTGAATGTTCCAATGGTTTCGAAAGATGCAGATGCACGTTTGGGGTCATCGACAATCAACTCGGATGCTGTTGTAACAAGCGAGCGTAAAACAATCGCCGGTATTGTTCCGAATGTAAATGGAATGGGTGCAAAAGATGCAATTGCTGTATTGGAAAATGCAGGATTGCGAGTGAGAATGAGAGGCAAAGGATTGGTAACACGCCAGTCTATTGAAGCCGGCACAAGAATTCAGCGCGGACAAATTATTCAGATCGAACTCGGACTATGAAAGTACTGAAAGACCTTCTTTATAAAACGGGTATTGTCGAAGTAGTTGGCAGTACCGATGTAACGATTGCCGATGTGTGCTTCGACTCACGTCAGGCGCGCGAAGGTTCTTTGTTTGTAGCCGTAAAGGGAACGCAAGTTGACGGGCACCGTTACATCGATCAGGTGGTCGACAAAGGCGTAGTTGCCATTATCTGCGAAACTTTGCCCGATGATTTGCATACGGGAGTAACATACGTACGCGTTCACGACAGTGCTTTGGCGCTTGCCTATATCGCTTCGAACTATTACGGAAATCCGTCGGAGAAATTAAAACTGATCGGAATTACCGGAACAAATGGAAAGACAACGACGGTAACGCTTTTGTTCCAATTGTTCCGCAAACTCGGTTATCCTGCCGGATTGCTTTCAACGGTAAAAAATCAGATCAACGATCAGATTATTCCGTCGACACATACAACACCGGATCCGATGCAATTGAACGGCCTTTTGTCGGCGATGGTAGACGATGGTTGCGAGTATGCATTCATGGAAGTGAGCTCACATGCCGTAGTTCAGAAACGCACAGCTGCAATCACATTTGCCGGAGGCGTTTTCAGCAATATCACACACGATCACCTCGATTATCATCTCACTTTCGAAAATTATATCAAAGCTAAGAAAGAATTCTTCGATCATTTACCTGCTGAAGCTTTTGCACTCGTGAATAACGACGATCGCAACGGTATGGTCATGATACAAAATACAAAGGCGAAGAAATATACATACGCGCTCAACAGTATGGCCGATTACAAATGTCGTCTCGTTGAGAATCATTTCTCGGGCTTGCTCTTGAATATGGATGGACATTCTGTTCTCTGCAAGCTCGTGGGAAGTTTTAATGCTTACAATCTGACAGCGGCATATGCAGTAGCTGTTCTCCTCGATCAGGAAAAGCTCGAAGTGTTGACAGCTTTAAGTACACTGAGTCCGGTAGAAGGACGATTCGATTATGTAACGAGTGGAAATCAGGTTGTAGGAATTGTTGACTATGCACACACACCGGATGCATTGCAAAATGTACTGGAAACGATTCATAATGTAAATGCCGGCCATGGCAGCGTGATTACCATCGTTGGTTGTGGCGGCGACCGTGATGCAGCTAAGCGTCCGGTGATGGCAAAGATTGCATGCGAAATGAGTGACAAAGTGATTTTGACGAGCGATAATCCTCGTTCGGAAGATCCTGCTGAAATCATTCGTCAGATGGAACGCGGTGTTCCTCCGGGCGATGTTCGCAAAACGCTTTCTATTGTTGATCGCAAAGAGGCCATCAAAACTGCAGTTTCTCTCTCTAAACCCGGTGATGTGATTTTGATCGCAGGTAAAGGGCATGAAAAATACCAGGAGATCAAAGGTGTTCGTACGCCTTTCGACGACAAGAAAATTATTCTCGAACTCTTTCAAATAATGGCGTAAGATGCTTTACTACCTTTTTGGATACTTACATAAAGAATTCGGCATGCCCGGCGCAGGAGTGTTTCAATACATTTCCTTCCGTGCGGCTCTGGCATTGATCACATCGTTGCTGATTTCTTTGGTATTCGGAAAACAAATCATCAACATGCTTCGCAAAAAGCAAGTAGGTGAAACTGTTCGCGAGTTAGGTTTGACAGGACAGAAAGAAAAATCAGGTACACCGACTATGGGAGGACTGATTATTCTTGCGGCGATTCTCATTCCGACATTATTGTTTGCTCGTTTGGTAAACGTGTACGTGATCATTATGATCGTTACAACAGTTTGGCTGGGAATTATAGGCTTCATCGACGATTACATCAAAGTTTTCAAGAAAGACAAAGAAGGGTTGGCCGGACGTTTTAAAATTCTTGGTCAGGTCGGACTTGGTTTGATCATTGGTTTTACTCTGTACTTCAATAAATACGTCGTAGTAAAGGAAAAGATAAACGTATCAAGCATTCAGGTAGAGCACCGCAGTTCGAATGTGATTGAAGATGTTCGTCAGAATGAAACAGCGCTTTATGCGAAGCAAGCTGTTAAGTCGACAACAACAACAATTCCATTCTACAAAAATCACGAATTCGATTATGCAAAGCTCATCAGCTGGATCGGACCGAATTACCGCAAATATGCATGGATTGTTTTCGTGCCGATTGTGATTTTCATTATCACTGCCGTTTCTAACGGAGCAAACATCACCGACGGTATCGACGGACTGGCAACAGGAACAAGTGCGATCATCGGAGCGACGCTAGGGATTTTAGCTTATGTAAGCGGTAACACCGTTTTCGCGAATTACCTCAACATCATGTACATCCCTTACGCAGGCGAGCTCGTAATTTTCATTGCCTGCTTTGTTGGAGCATGTGTAGGATTCTTATGGTACAATGCTTATCCGGCGCAAGTCTTCATGGGCGATACGGGCAGTCTGGCTTTGGGTGGAATTATCGCAACGTTCGCCATTGCCATTCGCAAAGAATTATTGATTCCCATCCTCTGCGGAATTTTCCTCGTGGAAAATCTTTCCGTGATGATGCAGGTAAGTTATTTCAAATACACAAAGAAAAAATACGGTGAAGGACGACGCATTTTCAAAATGTCGCCGCTTCATCATCACTATCAGAAACTCGGATACCACGAATCGAAGATTGTAAGTCGTTTCTGGATTCTGGGAATCATGTTAGCCGTTCTTACAGTAGTAACATTAAAGCTTCGTTAATCCATGTCAGTTTCAGGAACAAAATCAAAACTCGTTGTACTCGGCGCCGCAGAAAGCGGAGTAGGAGCAGCTGTGCTTGCGCACAAGAAGGGTTTCGATGTATTTGTTTCGGATAAAGGCAAGATTAAGGAAGAATACCGTCGTCTGCTTCAGCACCACGGAATCCCTTTCGAAGAAGAAACACATTCGGAAGAAAAGATTTTGGCGGCTGATGAAGTAGTGAAGAGCCCGGGTATTCCGGAGAAGGCAGAGATTCTGAAAAAGATTCGTCAGAAGAACATCCCTGTTGTGAGTGAAATCGAATTCGCAGGACGTTTTACCAATGCGAAAATGATTGGCATCACCGGAACCAATGGCAAAACCACGACGACGATGCTGGTGTACCACATTTTGCAAAAAGCAGGAATGAAGGTAGGACTGGCAGGTAATGTAGGAAAGAGCTTCGCGCTGCAGGTTGCGGAACACGATTACGATTACTACGTGCTTGAGTTAAGCAGCTTTCAGCTCGACGATATGCACAAGTTCCGTTGCAACATTGCGATCCTGACCAACATTACACCCGATCACCTGGATCGGTACGATTACGAATTAAAAAATTATGTGATGGCGAAGTTTCGCATCCTGCAGAATCAGACATCGGACGATGCATTTATTTATTGCGCCGATGATCCGATTACGAACGAGTACCTCCCACTCGTGGATGTAAAAGCACATCGTTATCCATTTTCCATTCGCACCCAATTACAGGAAGGTGCATGGCTCGAAGATCAACAACTCAAAATAGAAACACTTAACTCCAATAACCAACTTAACATGCTAATACACGAACTCGCCCTTCAAGGCAAACACAATTTGTACAACTCCATGGCAGCCGGAATCGCATCGAAACTGGTAGACATTCGCAAAGAAACCATTCGCGAAAGTCTGTCGGATTTCCGCAATGTGGAACACCGTCTCGAACATGTAAGTACCGTTCACGGTATTGAATTCGTTAACGATTCAAAAGCAACGAATATCAATTCTACATGGTATGCTTTGGAGAGCTTTAACAAACCGGTTGTGCTCATCCTCGGCGGTGTCGATAAAGGAAATGATTACGAAATGCTTGAAGAACTCGTAAAAGAGAAAGTAAAAGCGATTGTTTGTCTGGGTAAAGACAACAAAAAAATCATCAAAGCCTTCAGTGGAATGGTGGAAGAAATCGTTGAGACTTCAAGCGCAGATGAAGCTGTGAAAGAAAGCTACCGTATCGGTAAAAAAGGTGATGTCGTTTTATTATCGCCTGCTTGTGCCAGCTTCGATTTGTTCGAAAATTACGAAGATCGTGGCCGTCAGTTTAAAAAAGCTGTGAAGGCTCTCTAGTTTACCATTCAAATATTAAGATTAAAAAGAGAATGGTAAATCCGCGATAGCGGAATTAGTGACAGTTCTTTCACAGTTTCAGAATAAGATAAAATACTCGAATAAACATTTCTCCTCCCAAAAACCAATTCCATGCAGGCTACGTGGCTTGATAAGCATTTCAAAGGTGACCGGACCATCTGGCTCATCGTGTTTATCCTTTCAATTTTTTCGCTACTCGCTGTTTACAGTAGTACCGGTACGCTTGCGTATAAATACAAAAGCGGGAATACTGAGTATTATCTGTTCAAGCACCTCTTTATCCTGGCATTCGGTCTGGGGTTGATGTATCTGGCACATTTAGTTCGTTACACGTACTATTCGAAAATCTCGCTGATTGCGTTACTCATTACAATTCCATTATTGGGATTGACGTTGATCCTGGGTACGAATCTGAACGAAGCCAGTCGCTGGCTTACTCTACCGGGGACAAATATCACTTTCCAAACATCCGATTTTGCCAAGCTCGCACTCATCATGTTTATCGCCCGCCTGTTATCGAAAAAGCAGTATGATATTAAGAGCTTCAAAGGAGCATTTCTCCCCGTTATCGCTCCGGTATTTTTAGTGTGTGGATTAATTTTACCGGCCAATTTCTCGACGGCAGCCGTTGTTTTTCTCTCGGCTTGCTATCTGATGTTTATCGGTCGTATCAACATCAAATACATTTTTGCAATGATCGGTATCGGCATTGCAGGCTTTGCCTTGTTCGTGGGCATTTCGCTTGCCGTTGGTCATACCGGCCGTATTGAAACCTGGAAAGCGCGTATCGAACGCTTTTCGGGCGATGACAATTCCGACAATTATCAAACCGAGCAGGCAAAGATTGCCATTGCTCGCGGTGGTTTCATTGGGAAATTCCCGGGAAACTCCGTACAAAGAAATTTCCTTCCGCATCCGTATTCCGATTTTATCTATGCGATCATTATCGAAGAGTATGGATTCTTAGGCGGTGCATTTATTTTATTCCTCTACATCCTGCTTTTCTTCAGAGTAATCAAATTTATTCATCATAGTCCGATGGCCTTTGGAACACTCCTCGCCGTCGGGTGTACATTCATGCTCGTATTCCAGGCGCTGATCAATATGGCAGTTGCCGTCAACTTATTCCCGGTAACCGGACAACCACTTCCATTCCTCAGTATGGGAGGAACTTCTATCTGGTTTACCAGTATTGCGCTTGGTATCGTACTGAGCGTTAGTCGTCAGGTCGAAAAAGAAAAGAAAGAAGGAGGAGCAGAACTTGCAGCAGCGTAGTTTGCGTGTAATCATCAGCGGAGGCGGAACAGGTGGACACATCTTTCCTGCTATTGCCATTGCCAATGCCTTGAAGAAGATTAATCCTTCGAGTGAATTCCTATTCGTAGGAGCGCAAGGCCGAATGGAAATGGAAAAAGTGCCGGCTGCAGGTTACAAAATTACGGGACTGGCTATTGCCGGTATCCAACGCAAAATGAGTCTGAGTAATTTTTTGCTTCCGTTTAAAGTGATCAATAGCGTTCTTAAATCAAGAAACATCATTCGCGAATTTCGTCCGGATGTGGCGATTGGGGTAGGAGGCTATGCTTCCGGTCCGTTGCTTTTTGCAGCAACGGGAATGAAAGTCCCGGCGTTGATTCAGGAACAGAATTCTTTTGCCGGAATCACCAATAAGCTTCTCGCAAAACGCGTTCAGAAAATTTGCGTGGCTTACGAAGGAATGGAGAAGTATTTTCCTGCAGAGAAAATTGTGATGACGGGAAATCCGGTTCGGGAGAATATGGTCGACATCGCCGGAAAACGCGACGAAGCGATGAAGTTTTTCGAACTCGATCCTTCAAAGAAAACAATTTTGGTGATCGGCGGAAGCTTAGGCGCCAGAACAATCAATGAAAGCATTGCAGGCGGATTATCGGAATTCGCTCATCATAAAATTCAGTTAATCTGGCAAACCGGTAAAGGCTTTTACCAGAATGCACGAGGACTGACGCTGGCTCATTCGGCCGACGGAATCAAAGCATTTGATTTCATTCAGCGAATGGATTTAGCTTTTGCAGCAGCCGATGTTGTTGTTTCAAGAGCAGGAGCTCGGTTTCGGAGTTAACGTTGGTGGGGAAACCGTCGATTTTAGTTCCTTCCCCGAATGTGGCAGAAGATCATCAGACAAAGAATGCGATGGCATTAGTCGATAAGATGGCTGCAATTCTGGTTAAAGATCAGGATGCATCATCGAAAACTGGTGAAAGAAGCCATTTCATTGGTTGAAAATACAGAAATGCAAAAAGTGCTGTCGTCGAAGATTTCTGCTCTGGCATTAAAAGATTCATCGATGGTCATTGCCAACGAAGTATATAAGTTGATCAGTAAAAATTAATGTACGAGAATAAGTCACATATCTTCTTTTTAGGAATCGGTGGTATCGGTATGTCGGCTATTGCGCGTTATTTTCATTCGTTAGGAAAGAAAGTAACGGGCTACGACAAAACGCCGACGCCATTGACCGATGAATTGATTCACGAAGGTATTCCCGTTCATTTTACAGATGATATCTCAATGGTAGTTGCTTTTGTTTCGAATCCTTCGAATAAAGCATCTGTTCTTATAGTATACACACCGGCCGTTCCTTCCGATCATTCGGAGTTGAATTTTTTCAAAGACAATGGCTATGAAGTGAAGAAACGTTCGGAAGTACTCGGACAAATTACTCGTTCAAGTTTCACCATCGGTGTAGCCGGAACACATGGCAAGACGACAACTTCGTCGATGATTGCGCACATCTTGAAGTCGGCAGGATTAAACTGCACAGCATTTCTCGGTGGCATCACGAAGAACTATCAGACCAATCTCCTTTTAGGCGGAGCGGAAGGGAAGAAGTACACCGTTGTCGAAGCCGATGAATACGATCGTTCATTCCTCGCCTTGTATCCTGATCTGGCTGTGATCACATCTATGGATGCCGATCATCTCGACATCTACGGCGATCACAAGTACATGATTGAATCGTACCGTCTTTTTGCCGGACAAATCAAAGAAGGAGGCCTGCTCATTCATAAGACAGGCTTGCCATTAACAGATTTAAAAGTCGATAAGAAGAACTACTCTTTGGAAAAAGGCAGTGATTATTATCCGTCGAACATACATATTGCCAATCATCGTTACACCTTCGACTGGAACAACGGTAAAGAGAGTCTGGAGAAGTTAACATCCGACATGCCGGGAACACACAATGTTGAAAATGCCGTGGCTGCTATTGCGATTGCACGCAAAGTAGGTGTGAGCGATGAGCAGATTGGGAAAGCGTTATCGACTTACTCAGGTGTTAAAAGACGTTTCGATTACCAAGTTCGTAACGATAAGTTCGTTTATATCGACGATTACGCACATCATCCCGAAGAATTACGGGCGTGCATTGCATCTGTTAAGGAGTGATATCCGGGTAAAAAGGTTACCGGCATCTTCCAGCCGCATCTTTTTACGCGCACAAGAGATTTCGCCGAAGGATTTGCAAAGAGTTTGTCGATGCTCGATTGTCTGATCTTATTGGATATCTATCCTGCACGTGAGAAACCGATTCCGGGAGTCACGTCAGAGATCATATATAAGAATGTAACAGCAGAAAAAGTGATGTGTTCGAAAGAAAACGCACTTTCTGTGCTAAAAGAGCACTTAAATGAAGTGGTTCTCACTTTAGGTGCCGGCGATATCGATCAGTTAGTAGAGCCTGTTAAGAATTTTCTTCTTCAAAAAAGTCAGTCATGAAGCTAAATGTGAACTGGAAGTCCGTAGGTAAAGTGTCGTTATACATTCTTGTAGGCGTCGCATTCATCGTTTCATTAGGTTTTGCAGCTTACAAGCAAGATGCGATGCCTTGCACGAAATTGAATGTCGTGATCAAAGATACGCTCGGACATAACTTCGTCGACATTCAGGATGTACGTACAATGGTGGAGAATAAAGTCGGTCCTGTAGAGGGAAAACCGATAAGTTCTATTAACATTTCAATGTTGGAAAAAATCATAAATACAAACCCGTTTATTTCTGATGCTGAAGTATTTTCAACCATTGATGGAAGCATCAATATTGAGGTAAAACAACGCTTCCGGTTCTCCGAGTCATGAATATGAGAGATGAGAGCTTCTACATTGACGATCAAGGTGTATTCATGCCTTTGTCGGACAAATATGCAGCAAGAGTACCGGTAGCAAGTGGTTTTATTTTCGATACAGAATCGGAACGAAAAGTGACTCTTTACGACGGGGATAATAGAGATACTTCTTTAAAGATTACAAGAATCGACGAAGTTTTTCACGTAGCAGATTACATTTCTCACGACGAATTCTGGAGTGCACAGATCGAACAGATCTATGTAAATGAAAAAAGTGAAATCGAGTTAATACCGCGAGTAGGGAATCAGAATATCATTCTCGGCAATGCGGATCAGCTCGATCGGAAATTCAAAAAATTATTCCTGTTTTATAAAGAGGGATTAAATAAAACAGGCTGGAACAAATACAGTACGATTAATCTGAAATACGAAAATCAGGTTGTCTGCACAAAACGGTAATATGGAAAACAATGACATTGTAGTTGGTCTCGACATTGGTACAACAAAGATTTGTACAATCGTAGGCCGCAGAAATGAGTTTGGCAAAATTGACATCCTCGGTTACGGTAAATGTGACTCTCTCGGCGTTACGCGCGGAGTAGTTACCAATATCGTTAATACGATTGATTCGATCATGACATCTGTGAAGATGGCATCAGAAGAGTCAAGCGTGGAGATTGGTTCCGTTTACGTAGGTATTGCCGGACAACACATCAAAAGTTTACAACATCGCGGAATGCGTACACGCAATTCGCTCGACGATGAAATTTCGCAGGAAGATATCGATGCGATTGTCGACGATATGTACAAATTGGCGATGCCTCCGGGAGAGAAAATCATTCACGTGATTCCGCAGGAGTATATTATCGATAACGAACAGGGTATTAAAAATCCGATCGGTATGTCAGGTATTCGTTTAGAAGCGAATTGCCACATCATCACAGGTCAGATCACCGCTGCAAAAAATATTTACAAATGCGTTGACCGCGCTCATCTCGAAACAAAAGGTTTGTTCCTCGAGCCGCTTGCCTCATCTGAAGCTGTATTGACAGAAGAAGAAAAAGAAGCAGGTGTCGTTTTAGTAGATATCGGTGGCGGTACAACGGATATCGCGATTTTCCAGGATGGTATCATTCGTCACACTGCCGTTATTCCTTTCGGCGGAAATGTGATCACGGAAGATATCAAGATGGGTTGTTCCATTATTCGCAATCAGGCTGAGTTGCTGAAGATCAAATTTGGTTCGGCATTGGCTAGTGAAAATCAGGAGAACGAAATCGTTTCAATTCCGGGCTTGCGCGGAAGAGAGCCGCGTGAGATCTCTGTAAAGAATTTGGCGCACATCATCCAGGCTCGTATGGAAGAAATTATCGAGCACGTGCACTTCGAAATCCGCAACTCAGGTTTTGAAAAGAAACTGATTGCCGGTATCGTGATCACCGGTGGTGGTGCACAGCTTCGTCATATCGTTCAGTTGGTGGAATTCATCACCGGCATGGACACACGCATCGGTTATCCGAACGAACACCTCGGAAAAGGCGCCGACGATCTGAAGAGCCCGATGTTCGCAACCGGTGTAGGACTTGTGATCAAAGGCTTCCAGGATGCTGATAAGCAAAAATCTTCTGCAGCAAAAGTTGTGGTAGAAGAAAAGGCTCACGCCGGAAAACTCAAAGCAGCAAAGTAACACAGCCGACACAACGTCAATCGCTGTTTGAAATGATTGCGGATATCTTTAAGGAAGAGAAGGATCAGGAACTTAGCAATTAGCTGATTAGCTAATTAGCTAATTGAAGCACCGATCACCGAATACAACAAGACAAGAAACTAACAAGACAAAACATAAACATCTTTTAACATGGAATTCGATCTGAACAGGGACAAAGGGTCCATCATTAAAGTCATCGGCGTTGGTGGCGGGGGTAGCAACGCGGTAAACCACATGTACCTTCAGGGTATCAAAGGTGTGGAATTCGTAGTGTGTAACACCGACTCACAGGCATTAGAAATGTCGCCGGTGCCGCAAAAAATTCAATTAGGTAGCAGTCTGACGGATGGCCGCGGTGCGGGATCCATTCCGGAAGTAGGACGTAATGCTGCGATTGAAAACATCGAAGACATTCGCAAATTATTATTGCAAAATACACGCATGGTGTTCATCACTGCCGGAATGGGCGGAGGTACAGGAACAGGTGCAGCTCCTATCATTGCTCAAACTGCTCGTGAAATGGGTATCCTCACTGTGGGTATCGTTACGATTCCTTTTGAGTTTGAAGGAAAGAAAAGAAAAATTCAGGCCGACGAAGGTATTGAAGCGTTGAAAGCAAGCGTAGATACTATTCTCATCATCCGTAACCAAAAGTTGCGCGAGATGTTTGGTAATCTGAACTTGTCGGAAGCATTTGCTCACGCAGATAACATCCTTACAACAGCTGCAAAAGGTATCGCTGAAATCATCACCGTTACCGGTTATATCAACGTGGATTTTGAAGATGTGAAAACAGCTGTACAAAACAGTGGTGTTGCCATCATGGGATCTGCAATTGCCGAAGGAGAAAATCGTTCGATTAAAGCAGTTGAGCAAGCATTGGCTTCTCCATTGTTGAATGATAACAATATCAAAGGTGCACGTTACATTTTGATGAACGTAGCATCAGGTTCGAAAGAAGTAACAATGGACGAAATCGGTGATATCACTGATTACATCCAAGAGCAAGCCGGCCTTACTGCAGATATCATCTGGGGTAACTGTACCGACGAATCATTGGGTGAGAAATTACTCGTTACCATCATCGCTACAGGTTTCAAAACTCGTGAAGAGTTAGGTACTGGAAACAACAAAAGCAAAAGAATCACAAAAAACAGTTCACCGCTTGGACGATGCTCCTGTTGTTGCACCAAAGCCGGTAGTTGAAGCTCCTCAAGCCGTAGTTCCTGAAATTACGGAGCCGACTTTGAAGAAAGAACTTCCGGTAGAGCCAACAGCAGCAGTCGACAATCGCGAAATCACTTTCGAATTCAATGTGAAAGCTGAGCAACCGGTTGCAGCTCCTGTAGCTGAAAGAAGAGAAGAGTACGCAGAGAAAAGTAATGTTGTGTACGATTTGTACGACAACAATATGGAAGATGAAACGGATGAACAACTCCGTAAATCACGTGAGCGTATTAATAAATTGAAGCAATTGAGTTACCGCATCGGCAATGCAAACATTGCAGATATGGAAAAAGAGCCCGCTTTCAAAAGAAGAAACATTAAGCTCGACTCAGTGCCTCATTCAAGTGAATCAAATATTTCCCGATATACATTAAGTAACGAAGAAGAAAAGAAAACTGAGCTGCGTCAAAACAACTCGTTTCTCCACGATAACGTTGACTAGTAGTACCGGTCGATTGCCGGTCAACATACGGCATTTCGTTTGTTAGTTTCCATGTTAAGTTTCGTTTTGTTCCAGACCCTCTCTTCCCCGGAGAGGGTTTTTTTGTTCCCTATGAAAAACGGCTGCTGAATAGAATCCTTCCACTTCCACTTCCTCTTACACTTACACTTACACTCACACTCACACTTACACTTACACTCACACTCACACCTACACTTCCACTGTATTTTGTTTCCCGCAGAATTCGCAGAAATAACGCAGAAATACGCAGAACCTCCTCAGTGGTCTCCTCGTGAACTTGTGCTCTAGGTGGTGAAAAAAACAAACCCCGCACCTCGCACCTCGCAACTCGCACCTCGCAACCCGCAACTCGCAACCCGCAACTTGTTTCCAAATTTCCAAGAAATTCCCTAACTTCGCCCCCATCTAAATCACCACTCCCCATGTCACTAGAAGAAAAAATCAACACCGACCTCAAAGCAGCCATGCTCTCTAAAAACGAAGCAGCTCTGCGCGGACTTCGCGCGGTGAAATCTGCGCTCTTACTTGCTAAAACTTCCGGCGGCGGAAGTATATCAGAAGAAGACGAAGTGAAAATGTTGCAAAAACTCGTGAAGCAAAGAAAGGAATCGGTCGATATTTATAAGCAACAAGACCGCGAAGACCTCGCGAAATCCGAAGTCGAGGAGATAGAAGTGATCGAAAAATACCTGCCTAAAATGATGAGCGAAGATGAAATTCGGGCTGCAGTTAAGGGTTTTATCGAGCAGTCAGGGGCAAAGGGGCCGGGCGATATGGGTAAAGTTATGGGATTGGCTTCCAAGGGGTTAGCAGGAAAAGCGGATAATCGGTTAGTTTCGCAGATGGTCAAGGACTTACTAAGCGGACTCTAAGAAGAAGGATTTGGATACTTCCATTAATATTTTACCTTTGGAGCGTTAACTCCCGCTAAATAGAATAATTCAATACAATTGACAGTCGACAGCGGGACCGGCTGGCTTTTGTAAAACCAATATTTATTACCCAATGAAAACCGGTAAAGTAAAATTTTTCAATGAATCTAAAGGATATGGATTCATTGTAGCTGATGACAATAACGCTGAAGTTTTTGTTCATCACAGCGGACTTACTGAAAAAATTCGTGAGAATGACAGCGTTGAGTTCGAAGTAATTGATGGAAAAAAGGGACAAAACGCAGTTAACGTTCGCAAGATCGCGTAACTCGTGAAAAACTTTTTCGAGAAAGCTGCCTGCAAGGGCAGCTTTTTTTTTGCCCGTCTTCAAGCCGCGTTCACCTTGGGCTTCATAGATATTTCCTATCTTTCAGCATTAACACAAACCACCACTTATGCCCGTTGAAATCTGCGCAGGAATAGATATTGGCGGAACCAATACGGCCTTTGCTTTTGTTGACCTCAAAGGACAAATCGTTTACAAAGATTCAATCCCGACAGGCAAAGAAACACAACCGCAAGATCTTGTCGATCGTGTTTGTGAGAAGATCAGCGCTCAACTCTCTGCACATAAAAATGATTACAGCCTTGTCGGTATCGGAATCGGTGCGCCCAATGGAAATTACTTTAACGGAACAATTGAATTCGCTCCGAACTTAAGCTGGCGAGGAATTATTCCGATCGCCAAATATTTCAGCGACCGCATGTCGGTCCCTGCATACTTAACCAACGACGCCAACGCCGCAGCGCTCGGCGAAATGTTCTTCGGCGCCGCAAAAGGTGTAAAGGATTTCATCTTCGTTACATTGGGCACCGGCCTCGGAAGCGGCATTGTTTGCAATGGCGAAATGATTTACGGGCACGATGGATTTGCCGGCGAATTAGGTCATACCATCGTTGTTCAGCATGGACGACAGTGCGGATGCGGCCGCAGAGGTTGTCTCGAACAATATTGCAGCGCAACAGGTCTCGTAAAAACGTATCTCGAAATTCTTACTTCAGCGAATCCGGAAAATCCGATTCTTGCCAATAAAGAATTGATCGATTCAAAATTCATCTACGAAAAAGCAATGGGTGGCGATGAAGACGCATTCTATGCTTTCAACTATACAGGGGAAATGCTTGGCTTTGCTCTGGCGAACAGCGTAGCATACACGAGTCCGAAAGCAATTTTCTTATTCGGAGGATTGGCGTCAGCCGGCGAATTGCTTTTTAATCCGACGATCTTAAGCTTCGACAAAAACATTCTCAATATTTACAAAAACAAAGTATCAATTTTGCCATCTGCTCTTCCTGAAAATGATGCAGCCTTACTCGGTACAGCATCGCTTGCATGGAATGAATTGCAGAGAAAAAAATAATCAGCATCAATTCAATTCCATGAAGTACTTATTTCTGAGTCTTACTGCTATCTTTTTGTCAATTTCTGTAAGTGCACAAGTCAGCCCTGCGCCGCTTATTCCGCTTCCGGTAAAAATGACGGCTCTCAAAGGTGAATTCCCTTTGCGCGAAAATACATTAGTAATCTACTCCGATGAATCGTTGAAGTCGGATGTAGAGTGGTTTGTAAACACGATTAATAAGAGCTATGGTCCTCTACTCAAGCCTTTGAAGTCTTCAGCTAAAAAGAAGTTGGTGATTTCTGTTCAGAAATCTGCAGATTCATTATTCGCGGCCGATGCCTATAGCTTGACTATCGATGCAACAGGTATTAATATAGTTGGTGGTAAAGGTGCCGGTGTATTTTATGCGTTCCAAACCTTGCGTCAACTTATTCCTCCCGGTAAATCGGATTTTATTTCTGTTCCTGCTTGTGAGATTGAAGATCAACCTCGCTTTTCGTGGAGAGGAATGCATCTTGATGTCTCGCGTCATTTTTTCTCTGTCGATGAAGTGAAAAATATATCGACAATTTAGTGATGTACAAAATGAACACCTTTCACTGGCATCTCACCGATGATCAGGGCTGGAGAATTGAAATAAAAAAATATCCAAAGCTCACTTCCGTAGGTGCGTTTCGCAATGGAACGCTCATCGGTCATTACGGCGAGCAACCGGAACGATATGATACAATTCACTACGGCGGATTTTACACTCAAGAGCAAATTAAGGATGTCGTAGCCTATGCATCGACACGTCACATTACCATCGTTCCTGAAATTGAAATGCCCGGCCATGCTCAGGCTGCCATCTCTGCTTACCCTGAATTAGCCTGCACAAAAGGTCCGTTCGAGCCTGCTCGTACATGGGGCGTTTTCAAAGATGTATTCTGCCCGACAGAAGAAACGTTTACCTTTCTCGAAAATGTTCTCGCCGAAGTTAGCGAGCTTTTCCCCGGACACTACATTCACATCGGAGGTGATGAATGTCCGAAAGATCGTTGGAAAGAAAGTGCTTTCTGTCAGGAATTGATCAAAAAGGAAAATTTGAAAGACGAAACCGAATTACAAACGTACTTCGTAAATCGTATCGGCCGTTTTCTTCAAACAAAAAACAAAAAACTTCTTGGTTGGGACGAAATCCTGGAAGGTGGTATTCCCGGCGATGCAACTATCATGTCGTGGCGTGGTTATGCCGGTGGTATTGCCGCTGCCAAACAACAACACGATGTAGTAATGACGCCTACAGCTTATTGCTACTTCGACTACTACCAATCGTCGGCAGTAGGCGAGCCACTTGCTATCGGTGGATATCTTCCGCTTCAAATGGTCTATCGTTTCGATCCGGTTGCTGATGCACTCACCGCCGATGAAGCTAAATACATTTTAGGAACTCAGGGAAATCTATGGACAGAGTACATTACGAACTGGAAGAAAGTGGAGTATATGACAATGCCCCGTATGTCGGCGTTATCTGAAGTTGCATGGTCACCTAAATCATCGCGTGATTACTCTGCTTATGTACATCGTCTGAAAGGCCATTTTAAGATGCTCAAATTTTTGGGCATTAATTATTCTTCGGCAGTTTTCGATGTGAATGATCAGGTAATGCCAAATGGAAATCGTGGTATTTCAGTTGCCTTGTCTACCGCTCTTCCGGAAGTGTCTATTCATTACACATTCGACGGCACCAAACCAACAGCAAACTCTCCATTGTACACCGATAAAATTCAAATCGATCAGCCCGTAGTTTTGAAAGCTGCCGCATTCGATGGAATGAATCCCATCGGTGGATTATTTGAAAAAGGCTATACCGTCAATCTTGCAACAGGAAAGGGAATTTCACTCTCATATCAGCCCGATGAAGAATACAGTCGTGGCGGAGCCTTCACGCTCGTCGATGGAATTACCGGACGTCTCCCTTGGAATGGCGCAGACTGGCTCGGATTCAACGGAAGCGATTGCGAAGCAGTGATCGATCTGGCCGAAATGAAAACCTTCAATCGCGTAGCTGTCGATGTACTCAACGACAGCGCAAGCTGGATTTATCTTCCAACAGCTATCAATGTTTCGGTCAGCGAAGATGGAAATACATTTAAGCCGCTCGCTTCATTAAGCAAAGAACAAATTGCAAAATCATCTCGCTTAATCACCATACCAATCGGTAAACAATCAGCCCGTTTCATAAAAGTCCAAATCATAAACCGCCACCAAATTCCCGACGGAGCACCCGGTGCAGGGAATAATGCTTGGTTGTTTGTGGATGAGATTCGGGTTGAATAATTAGCTAATTAGCTAATTAGCCAATTAGCTAATGCCGTAAAGTAAACTGTATCGATATGCACACTACCCGCCGCGACTTCGTCCGCCTCTCCGCAGCACTGACTGCGATGCTTCCATTGACAAAAGTTTTTGGAAAAGGTGCAGGCCCTGCGCCTGTGAAACCGGTTGTGATTTCAACGTGGAATCATGGCGTTGCAGCGAACGTCGAAGCATGGAAAGTGTTATCGGCCGGTGGTCGTGCGCTCGATGCTGTTGAAGCAGGTGTGAGAGTTCCGGAGGCAGATCCGAAAGTTACATCAGTCGGCTTAGGCGGATTGCCTGATCGCGACGGAAAAGTAACGCTCGATGCCTGTATCATGGATGATCGTGCAGGTTGCGGATCTGTTGCTTTTCTCGAGCATATCGTTCACCCGATTTCTGTTGCAAGAATGGTGATGGAGAAAACTCCGCACGTAATGCTTGTTGGAGAAGGCGCTCTTCACTTTGCATTGGAGAATGGTTTCAAAAAAGAAAATTTATTGTTGGAAGAATCAGAAGCTGCCTGGAAAGAATGGCTGAAAAAATCTGAATACAAGCCCGTTGTCAACTGGGAAAATCACGATACAATTGGAATGGTAGCGCTCGATCAGAAAGGTAATCTCTCCGGTGCTTGTACTACAAGCGGAATGGCCTTCAAACTTCATGGTCGTGTCGGTGATTCACCGATAATCGGTGCAGGCTTGTATGTAGATAACGAAGTTGGTGCAGCAACGTCAACGGGAGTAGGTGAGGAAGTGATTCGTATTTGTGGTTCGCATCTCGTTGTTGAATTGATGCGCCAGAATTATTCGCCTGAAGAAGCCTGCAAAGAAGCTGTTACTCGAATTGTAAAGCGTCAGCCTGAAAAGTCGAAAGAAATTCAGGTCGGGTTTTTAGCGCTCAATAAAAATGGCGAACACGGAGCGTACTGTCTTCAAAAGGGATTTGAATACGCCGTTACTCAGGGGAACGGTGAAAAATTGTATCTTACTTCAAAGTCATACTACTAAAAAAGCATGATTGTCGAAATCGCCGTCTCAACAATTGAATCTGTCCGTAATGCCTTCGAAGGAGGTGCCGACAGAATCGAACTTTGCTCAGCGCTTCCGTTAGGCGGATTAACACCCTCGGCAGGATTCATTGAAGATGCCGTTGCTTTCGGAAAAATGCCTGTCTTCGCCATGATTCGTCCGCGCGAAGGTGATTTCATTTACTCCGACGATGAGCTGAAGTGTATGTTAACCGACATAGCATTTTCCAAGAAAGCAGGAGTACACGGAATCGTTAGCGGAGTCCTCAATGATAAGGGGGAAATTGATTTCGAAAAGACTAAGCAGCTCGTTGAAGCGTCACATCCGTTACCGTTTACATTTCATCGTGCGTTCGATCGGACGACGGATCATCATCGCTCAGCAGAAATTCTTATCAAAGCCGGCGTGCATCGTTTACTTACGTCCGGTATGAAAGCAGGTGCTTTCGAAGGAAAGGATGTCATCCGCGATTTACAACAACGTTATTCCAAACAACTCATTATACTGGCCGGTGCCGGAGTAAATCCTTCGAATGTGGCAAAACTGGTAAGTTATACGGGCGTGCAGGAAGTTCATCTTTCGGCATCTTTAAAGCGAAAGAACTCTCATTCGTCCAAAGTTTCGATGGGTATTTCCGACGACGGAAGTTATTCAGTTTCTGATTCTGATATTGTCAGAATGATTAAGAGTGAAACAAAGCAATTCAATTCGTAAATAAGTACGAGTAACGAGCAGCTTGATGCCGACGATAAACACTAATTAAATTCAAATCAGACAGAAGTATTTTAATGAAGCGGTTCTTTTTTCTTTTTTTAGTCTTGATGTTGTCTTCGCTTCTGTTGTCGGCGCAAAACGAACTGCCGGCAAATTGGCGCTTTCGTCAGAGCGGAAATGCACTGTGGTTTCCGGCAAAAGTCCCCGGAACAAATTACACCGATTTGCTCGCGCTTCAATTGATTCCTGATCCGTTTATTGCTGCGAATGAAAAGACGGTTAACTGGGTTGACACATGCGATTGGGAATATGTCGATTCATTTCCAATGCCGGCCGATCAGTCGGCAAATTATCGACTCCTGTTTGAAGGTCTCGATACTTATGCCGATGTATATCTGAATGGGAAAAAAATTCTTTCTTCCGATAATATGTTCCGCCAATGGGAAGTAAGTGTCAAACATTCTTCGCTTAAAAAAATGAATGCAATTCTTGTTCATTTTTATTCTCCAAGAAGAGTTTTAAAAGAAATTGAACAAACATCTCCACTCAAATTCCCTGGTGGTTACCGTGTGTTCGGACGAAAAGCTGCCTATCAGTTCCGGATGGGACTGGGGACCTGAATTGCACACCTGCGGAATCTGGAAGCCTGTGCGACTGATTCCGGAAGAAATATCGAAATCAAAGACGTTCACTTTGTTTGCAATTCTTTGAATGAAAAAACTGCCGACATTTCGTTTCTCTTAAAAATAAACGCCCTTCAAGCTTGCAAAACGCAATTGCGTGTTTCTTCTTCTCGCTTCTTTGCATCCGAACCGCAGACGTTCGACTTAAAACCGGGAGGGAATAATGTGCAGTGCGATTTGAAAATAAATAACCCTGATTTGTGGTGGCCTAATGGTAGTGGAAAGTCTTATTTATATGATTTTTCTTTCAAGCTGAAATCGGAAAGTGATTCAGATCAATGGTTGATGAATCCCGTCGGATTGAGAAAGATTGAACTCGTAACAGATAAGGATAAAGACGGACAGTCATTCTTCTTCAGAATTAATGGTCGACCAATCTTTATGAAAGGCGCCAATGTGATTCCTCCCGATCATTTTCTCCCGCGTGCCGGCGATCAAGGCTGGCTCGATCTGGTAAAGCAAGCTGTCGACCAAAACATGAATATGCTTCGGGTGTGGGGTGGCGGAGTATATCCTCCTGATGCATTTTACGAAGAATGCGATCGAAAAGGAATTCTCGTATGGCAGGATTTTATGTTTGCCTGTGCTATGTATCCGGGCGACTCGATGTTTTTGGAAAATGTAAATCACGAAGTAAGGGAACAAATTACTCGATTGCGTAATCATCCGTCTCTGGCACTTTGGTGTGGCAATAATGAAATCGATGAAGGCTGGCATAATTGGGGTTGGCAAAAAGAACAAAATTATTCTGCGAAGGATTCAGCCATCGTTAAATCATTCTACGATCAACTTTTTGAAACGAATATTAAGTCTTTAGTTGACGAACTGGATCCTTCACGACGTTATTGGCCTTCATCGCCGTCAATCGGCTGGGGACATGCAGAGAGTTTGAAAAACGGTGACTCGCATTACTGGGGAGTTTGGTGGGGAAAAGAACCGTTCGATACGTATGCTAAAAAGGTTCCGCGTTTTATGAGTGAATATGGATTTCAGGCGATGCCACCATACATTTCAGTAGCTGAGTTTTGCGGAGCGCCATACTTGCAACTGAATTCACCGGCGATGAAAAATCATCAAAAGCATCCGACCGGTTACGAAACTGTTACGGAATATCTCAATCGCGAGTATCGACCATGGAAAGATGTGAAGTCGTTCGGCATGATCTCTATGGCATTGCAATGTGATGCAATGAAAACTGCTATCGGTGCGCAAAGAAAGGCACGGCCATATTGCATGGGGACGCTGTACTGGCAGTTGAATGATACATGGCCGGTTGTTTCCTGGAGCAGTGTCGATTATTATCACCGATTAAAGGCTTCAGCATATCTCGTCAGAGAGCTGTATAAGACGGCCATTCTTGTTACAGACTATAATCGAGAAAGTAAAATGCTCGACATTTCTGTTGTCTCGGATTCAATTAATTCATTCCGTGCACGACTCGAACTAAAACTGTTGACGTTTACAGGGGATGTAAAATGGACATATATGTCAGATATTACTGTTGAGTCAAATCAATCGTCCCGTGTTCTTGCTAAAAAGATGGCTTCCATATTGCGGTTGGTTGATACAACTCAAAGTGTTCTATCGGTTCGACTCATTGCTTCAAACCGAAGCTTGTTCGAAACGACCGTTTATTTTTGTCAAACGAAAGATATGAAACTTACACGTCCATCTTTTTCATTAAAGCACAAACCGGGAATTGAGGGTAAAGTTGTCTTCGAGGTTTCTTCTCCGGTATTAGCTAAATTTGTTGAAATCACCTATAAGCAGGATCCTTCATACTTCAATAGAAATTACTTCGATATGCTTCCGGGTGAAAAGTATCTTATCTTCGTTAATCCCGATGCTCCGCTCGGTGAAGAAACAAAAGGTATTTCAGTTCAGTCAATCGTCGATACCTATTAGTAAAAATTATACAGCCGTGAAAAAAATCATCTTTGCGCTTTTTGTCGCAGGTAGTCAACTTTGTTCCGCTCAGCCGGGTTTGTCAGAATACGTAAATCCGTTCATCGGTACCGGAGGTCATGGACATACTTATCCGGGTGCTACCGTTCCTTATGGCATGGTTCAACTTAGCCCCGATACTCGTAAAGACGGAAGCTGGGACGGTTGTGGTGGTTACTATTACAACGATTCGCTCATTCTCGGGTTTTCGCACACGCATCTGAGCGGCACGGGTTGCAGCGATTACGGCGACATAATGCTCTTGCCAATAAGGGATCGTTTTGATTTCAAGAAAGAATATTCGTCTCGGTTTTCTCATTCTGATGAAATTGCCAAGGCCGGTTACTATTCTGTTTTTCTCAAGGATCAACTGGCACAAGCAGAACTCACAGCCACTGAGCGTACAGGATTCCATCGTTACTCGTATCGGTCCGGCGTTGATTCAGCAAATGTGTTGATAGATCTTCGTCATCGTGATCAGCTGCTGGATGCGCAATTGTATCAAGTCGACAAAACACATTTAGCCGGCTTTCGTCGTTCTTCCGCATGGGCAAAAAATCAGCTTGTTTACTTCTATATTGAATTCTCCGAGCCAATCGTTCCTGATAATGTACATGCCGATTCAATCTCTCATCCGGCTGATGAACCAAAGTTGAGTGCCTGGGCAGGAAATGTCGTCGGTGGTTTTCGTTTCAAATTGAATCAGGATAGAAATATTCTTATCAAAGTTGCCTTATCTGCCGTCAGTGTCGATGGCGCTAAAAAGAATATGAAGAAGGAATTGCCTGATTGGGATTTCACGGCAGTTAAACAAGAAGCAACATCAAAGTGGAATCAAGAGCTCGGCAAAATCGAAGTAATAAGCAATGATCAGGAGAAATTGAAAATATTTTATTCAGCTTTATATCATTGCATGATCGTTCCGAATCTGTACAACGATGTAGACGGAAAATACCTTGGTCGCGATTTTAAAGTTCATAAAGGTTCAGGAAATTATTACACTGTCTTTTCGCTATGGGATACATTCCGTGCTTATCATCCGTTAATGACGTTGATCGATCGCAAACGAACGCTTGATTACGTACGAACATTTCTTCTTCAGTTTGAGCAAGGCGGAATGCTTCCTGTTTGGGAGTTGTCATCCAACGAAACGGAATGCATGATTGGTTATCATTCCGTAAGCGTAATTTCCGATGCTTATGCAAAAGGGATTAATGATTTCGATGTCGATCTTGCAATGAAGGCTATGCATGTAAGTGCAGAAACAGAAGCCCGCTTCGGTTTAAAAGCGTACATGGATCACGGCTTCTTAGATGTAATGGATGAGTCGGAGTCTGTTTCTAAAACGTTGGAGTATGCTTACGATGATTGGTGTATAGCCATCTTCGCCGATCGTTCCGGTCACCGTACCGAATCTGCAGCTTTTTACAAAAGAAGTCAGTCATGGCGTAATCTCTTTGATTCGGAAACGAAGTTTATCCGTCCTCGAAAGAATGGCCGTTTCCTTGAACCGTTTAATCCGCGTGAAGTAAATAATAATTTCACCGAGGCTAACGCATGGCAGTATACATTCTTCGTACCTCAGGATGTGCCGGGATTAATTCGTGCCATCGGCGGAGTGAAAGAGTTCGAAAAGAAACTGGATTTATTATTCTCCGAAAATTCGCAAACCACAGGTCGGGAGCAGGCGGATATCACCGGTCTTATCGGCCAATATGCACACGGAAATGAACCAAGTCATCATATGGCTTTTTTATATAACTACACGGAAGATAAATGGAAGACGCAGTATTTCGTAAATAAAGTGCGCCGCGAAATGTATCGGAATAATGCCGATGGATTAATTGGCAACGAGGACTGCGGACAAATGAGTGCATGGTATGTTTTGTCTTCCTTAGGTTTGTATCAGATTTGTCCCGGAGATCCGACATATTGCTTAACAACACCTGAGTTTTCTGAAATCACTGTTCATCTGGAAAATGGTAAAAGCTTGAAAATTCTTTCGCCGCAATTGAACGAAGCAAATCAGTACATCGAAAGTGTTACCATCAATGGCACAGCGGTAAATTCTGTGCGGTACGATGATTTGATGGAGGGCGGACAGCTTACGTTTAATCTGACTTCAGCAAGAGGAAAATGGAAAAATGGCGAACGTGGCGATTTGTTGGTCGCAGCAAATACGGCAGTAGTTGATTCATTCCTCCCTGTTCCTGTAGTCAAGTACGCATCTGATCTTTTCAAAAACAATATCGAAGTTGAATTGTCAGCTGAAACCGGCGCAAAGATTTTCTACTCTATCAACGGAGAATCTCCTGCTAAACTTTATACGGAAAAATTGACAATTGACAAGTCTGATACCTTGAAGTGTTTTGCTCAAAAAGAGGGCACAGCAGATTTTCAACAAGGTGCAAGAACTTTGCAAAGCCAAGCCGTCACAACTCGTTTCCATAAGATTCAGCACCCCGATTGGAAAGTAACTATCAAATCAGAATACAATCCACAATACACTGCCGGTGGTGATGAAGGAATTATCGACGGCTTATTTGCCGATGTCGATTGGAGAAAAGGCGGATGGCAGGGATTTCAAGGCCAACAATTCGAAGCAACGATCGATATGGGTAAATCAACTTCTGTGAGTGCTTTCTACGGAGATTTTCTGCAGGATACTCGCTCATGGATTCTCATGCCGAAAAATGTTGTCTTCGATGTTTCGGATGATGGTGTAAATTTCACCGAAGTTCTTCGCGCAAATAACTCTATCGCCGACACTGTTCTGACGAATACAATTCAAAAACTCGGCGGAAAATTGCAATCGCCTATAACTACACGTTACGTTCGTGTTAGATCTGACTACTACGGAAAGTTGCCTTCGTGGCATCCGGGAGCAGGAGGGGAGACGTTTATTTTTATCGATGAGATTGTCGTTGAATAATCCGAAAGGTATTTCCACTACCTTTTTATCACAACGCACGTCGCTTTCATGCTAAAATTCACACTTGTGAATTTGCTAGAAATGGTATGTCTCTGTGGTGTGTGTCTTCGTTTTCGCATTGTTTTTTCACTCTTTTTGATTCTTCGATGATTTTTCATCACCGAATCCAGGTTAGTTTTGCCTCGAATTTTACACTTTTCTTTTTGAAGTCGTTGTATTTTGACATTGTGGTAAAACCTCACTTGAGGTTAAAAGGTGAAAAAGTTAATTTACATATCGTGTGTGTGTGTACTTCTGACTTCAGTGTGTGAAGCTCAGTGTACAGGAGTAGGACCTCGAAACGGATCTGCTGCGCAGAATAACTCTGCGACAGGTTCAATCACATGGACGAATCTTACAAACGTACTATCTTCCGACAACACGTATGCCAGTGCCAGTCGTGCCGTCGCTGTTCTCTCTACGATGAATACCAATTACGCATGTTTGAAAGGTCTCGGTTTTACGATACCGACCGAAGCAATCATCTGCGGGATTAAAGTCGACATTGAGCGAAGGGCAGCCGGAATCAGTATTGGTGCAGCGGTTTCTGATAATGCAGTACAATTATTGAAGACCGGTTCACTTGTCGGAACGAATAAAGCATGGGCTGCAAATTGGCCAACGAGTAAAGCAACAGCCTCATATGGTAGTATCATCGACATGTGGGGAACTACCTGGACGCCTTCGGAAATAAATGATCCGAACTTTGGAGTGGCCCTCTCTGCACGAATGTTTTCCGGATTAATTTCTTTGACGTTGACTGCTTACGTGGATAATATTCACGTCACAGTTTATTATACCGCTCCGCTTCCGGTTGAAGTTTCTGAATTCAGAATTCAATCGACCGACAAAACCGTTCAATTGCATTGGGTCACGCAATCAGAAACAAATAGTAGTCACTTCTCTGTCGAACGTTCGGAAGATACATTGAGCTGGCTCCAACTCACAGCGATAGAAGCGCAAGGTTTTTCAACCAATGTGCATGAGTACGATTTCGAAGACGTTGAACCGTTGCCGGCATCATATTACCGAATCCGTCAATACGATCGCGATGGAGCCTGCAGAGTATACGGGCCGTTATTTTCAAAGTTCACCAAACCGCTGAGCGCATTTATCCTTGCTCCAAATCCGGCCGCCGATTACATCGATATCTACACCGATGAAAAGCCCGTCGATATATTCCTTCTCACCAACTCCGGCGTCCGTTACGACGTCATCTACAACACCATCGACGAAAAGCGCATCCGTGTCGACATCTCCGAAGTAAATCCCGGAACGTACCTCCTCTTCTTCGCCGGACAAAAGAGGAATGTCGCACGCCGGATTTTGGTGGAAAGGAATTAGTAAGTAGTAAGTAATTAGTAATTAGTAAGTAATTATAGTACTAAGTACTACTTACTGCTTCACCTTACTTTACCACTTACTACTTACTACCATTACCACTTACCTACCACCTACCACTACTACTTACCACATTACTTACTAATAAAAAGCCCCATCGTTTCCGACAGGGCCTCTTCACATTTTTGAAAGCTAAGCAGATTAGTAATCCATACCGCCACCCATTCCAGGAGGCATTGCAGGAGCTGCTTTATCTTCTTTAATATCGGCAAGAACGCACTCAGTTGTGAGGAGCATACCTGCAATCGAAGCTGCGTTTTCTAAAGCTACGCGAGTTACTTTCGTAGGATCGATAACACCTGCAGCTAAGAGGTTTTCATATTTGTCGGTACGTGCATTGTAACCGAAATCGTCTTTTCCTTCGCGTACTTTTTGTACAACGATAGAACCTTCGATGCCTGCATTCGCAACGATTTGACGAAGTGGTTCTTCAAGCGCACGTTTGATGATGGCAATACCTGTGTTCTCATCTTCGTTATCGCCTGTAAGCTTGTCGAGTTCCTTGATAGTACGGATGTAAGCAACGCCACCACCCGGTACGATTCCTTCTTCAACCGCAGCGCGAGTTGCATGTAATGCATCGTCAACACGGTCTTTCTTTTCTTTCATTTCAACTTCAGTTGCAGCACCAACGTAAAGAACTGCTACACCACCGGCTAATTTAGCCAAACGCTCTTGCAATTTTTCGCGATCGTAATCAGAAGTTGTGCTTTCGATCTGAGCTTTGATCTGATTTACACGAGCTGTGATTTCAGATTTCTTTCCTGCACCACCAACAATCGTTGTATTATCCTTGTCGATAGTGATTTTCTCAGCACGGCCGAGGTAAGAAAGATCTGCGTTCTCTAATTTGAATCCGCGCTCTTCGCTGATCAAAGTGCCACCTGTAAGGATAGCGATATCTTCGAGCATTGCTTTACGACGATCACCAAAGCCCGGAGCTTTTACAGCTGCAACTTTGAGTGAACCACGAATTTTATTTACAACTAAAGTAGCCAGCGCTTCGCCATCAACTTCTTCGCTGATGATAAGCATTGGGTTTCCTGTCTGAACTTGTTTTTCAAGTAATGGAAGAAGTTCTTTCATATTGCTGATCTTCTTGTCGTAGATCAGAATGTGCGGATGCTCAAGAACAGTTTCCATTTTATCTGCATTCGTAACGAAGTACGGAGAAATGTAACCGCGATCGAATTGCATACCTTCAACAACTTCAACAGTAGTTTCAGTGCCTTTAGCTTCTTCAACAGTGATAACACCTTCTTTTTTCACTTTCGCCATAGCGTCAGCGATCAATTTTCCGATTTCGTTATCGTTGTTTGCAGAGATAGAAGCAACTTGTTGGATCTTGTTGTAATCGTCACCAACTTTTTTGCTCATTTTCTGAAGCGACTCAATTACTTTCGTAACGGCTTTGTCGATACCGCGTTTCAAATCCATCGGATTTGCACCTGCAGTTACGTTTTTCAAACCTGCAGTAACGATTGCTTGTGCAAGGACAGTTGCCGTTGTAGTTCCATCACCTGCAACATCTGCAGTCTTTGAAGCTACTTCTTTCACCATCTGAGCGCCCATGTTTTCAACATTGTCTTTCAATTCAATTTCTTTCGCTACGGTAACACCGTCCTTAGTAATTGAAGGAGAGCCGAATTTTTTGTCGATGATTACATTACGGCCTTTTGGTCCGAGTGTAACTTTTACAGCATTCGCCAAAGCGTCAACACCTTTTTTCAGGCGGTCGCGGGCTTCAACATTAAAGCTGATTTCTTTTGCCATGGTTTATTGGTTATTAGTTGTTAGTTTTTTGAATGATTGATAAAGAAAAGTGGATTAGAGAATTGCAAAAATGTCGCTTTCGCGCATGATCAAATACTCTCTTCCGTCTACTGTGATTTCAGTACCTGCATATTTGCCATAAAGTACGCTATCACCAACTTTTACCGTTAATGGTTCATCTTTTTTACCATTTCCGACTGCTACAATTTTTCCGCGTTGTGGTTTTTCCTTCGCTGTGTCTGGAATGATGATTCCCCCTGCTGTTTTCTCTTCTGCAGGAGCCGCTTCAACCAATACGCGATCTGCGAGTGGTTTTACTGAAACTGATTTCATGTCTTTGGCCATTTTGTTTAGATATTTTTAAGGAATTGAATAGATTTTTTAGAGTGACCCCGATGGTCAGAAATAATGCCACTAACCGCCATGGGCGCAGATTCTGCCAACATTGCTTCTATCCGGAAAAAGAGGAAAAACTTGTCAGAATTCCGGTGACATGATGGCATAAAAAAACCTCTTTTTAAGAGGTTTTTTATGTGATTATTTTGTTGCCGGTTGAGGCGCCGGTTGCTCTTGTGCCGGCTGTTGTTGTGCCGGTTGTTGCTGTGCCGGTTGTTGCTGAGCAGGTGTTGTTCCCGCAGGAACTTTGTCCAATTGCTCTTGCAAGCTTGTGCCCGCTCCGCGATCTTCTTTTGAAGGTAACGCCAACCCTGCACCAAGGCAAAGGATGATCAGCGCAAATACCAATCCCCAAGTTAATTTTTCAATGAAATCGGTCGTCTTTTTCACGCCCATTACCTGGTTTGAACCGATAATGCCCGATGAAATACCACCACCTTTTGGGTTTTGAACCAATACGACTAAAACCAGTAATACACTGGTTAGAATGATGAGAACTGTAAGCGCTGTATACATTTATAAGTCTTGATTATCCGGATTATTATAATGATTGTCTATTTCCTGAATAAGGGCCGCAAAGTAAGCCTTTTTTTCGGGATTCAGCAAGGATAATTTAACATAGCACGAGCGGGCTTTCATTAAATGTCCTTGTAAAGCATAGATTTTTGCAAGTGTCTCAGAAACAAGGTCTTCGTGCTCGATGATGCTCTTTTTGGCCTGATTGGCCGGGGAGTAAAATTCTGCCTTTGAAGGCACAATTCGTGGCGCAGTAGCAATGAATTTGTCAATTAGCTGCGTACTTTCCGGGTTTTCTGCCACTTCAGCTGTCCTGCTTTCAGGTTCGGCTAGCGGACTTCCTTGTACTGTCGGAGTCGATTTTTCCTGACTTCCCGAGCTGTCTTCGGCATGAACTTCCTCCACATTGCCAAAGTCGGAATTGTGCTTACTGCGTAGCCAGTCGAAGAAGTTCTGAGGTGCCTGCTCTGATTCCGCTTCTTTCTTTGCTTCAACTTGTTCCGTCTTCTCAATCAATGGAAGCTTTTCGATCGATTGTAAAATTGTCGCTTCCATCGCATACTCAAGTTCAATGCGACCAATCGGATCGTTTGTTATTTCTTCCGTCTTCGATGCAATATCGAGAGTTTGCTCAGCTTCTGATTTCAATTCCGGTGCCTGAACAACTTCCGGTTTCGATTCCGGAATAATTGCCTTGGATTCCGGAACGATAATTTCTTGCTTCTTGATTTCTTCCTTCGGCACTTCTGCAATCACAGGAGTTGGAATAGCAGGAATATCTTTTTTGACTTCCGGAGCTTTCTCTTCTTTCTTGCCTAATATTTCTTCTAATCGCTTGCGAATAATTTCATGCGGATCGTCCGATGAAACGGGTTCGTTAACGACAGGTGTTTCTTCTGTTTCTGCTTCCGGAATTTCAAATACCGGTTCGGTCGGAATGACGTGAATCCATTCTTCGTGTTTCTCCTCTGTTATTACAGGAGTTTCTGTAACCACATTTTCCTGAACGTCATTCGGCAGTACAATGCGTGTTTCTTCTCCGGGAGAAATAAATACATGCTGCTGCTCGTGAAGTGCTTTAGCCAACAAGGCCTGAGCAGTCTGGAAATACGGAAACTCACTGACAAATTCCTGAAGTATACCGATCGATTCTTTCGACCCCATACCTTCGGGTTCCATCAGTTGGATAAATTGCTTGTAGTCCATTACCAGTTAATCACTGCCTTGTTAAAGATGTCGTCGATGATCTGCTCGTTGATCTGAGTAATCAGATTGTCTTCAATAGTCGAAATATTCAGCGAGCTTTCAAAATCTACGTAACGGGAAAAATTGGTTTCGAAATTCTGCTTCTCGTTTTTGATATTCGTAAACTTCACACTAACAGTAATTGTAAGTCTGTTCTGCGCTGCTGTTTCGTTGCTCTGAATGCTCTGTGGAATAATTGAATAACCTGAAATTGAACCTTCTAGCGTCAAATCCCCATTCGCCGTAACAATCGCCAGACTGGTGTTATTTTGAAATTTATCCTTCAGTTTCTCCGTAAAAGTCTGACTCAACGACGCCGGCCCCAACGCTGCCGTTTTCGCAAAATACCGGATATTAATCGTCTTCACATCCGGCGAAATCGAAGCACCGGTCATGGAGTAGTTTACTTTGCAACCTGTGCCGGCTACTAAGATGGTTATAAGGAGGAGGGAGAGAAATTTTTTCATGTTGGTTCTTAATTAGCTAATCAGCTAATTAGCTAATCGTTTAATGAATCCCATACTCATTCATCTTCCTATACAACGTCCTCTCCGAAATCCCCAACTCTTTCGCTGCTAATTTCCGTCGGCCTTTGTGTTTGGAAAGTGCTTTTTCGATGAACTCTTTTTCTTTATCTGTTAACGATAACGACTCTTCAACTTCTACATGTGACTGAATCGGAGAAACTGTTATCGATGGTTGTGTTGGCATACTTGGCTGAATGGTGAAATGCGACTCAGGCTGATGCGTAATGGCCGTAGTCGGTGTCAGATTCAAATCGTGTTTGATCTGCTGTTTTCTGTCCTGCCAATCGCTATCATTTGGAGAGTTCTGCATGATCTCGTTGATCAGCATTTTCATTTCATCCATATCTCTTTTCATCTCGAACAATACTTTGTAAAGTATGTCGCGTTCCGAAAATTCCTGACTATGCTTTTGCTCGTCTTTCAGCAAGATCGGCAAAGTGCTCAAAGGAGCAGGAGGGAGATAATTCAGCAAGGTGTCGGAAGTAATGTCTCGGTTCTTTTCGAGAATAGACATTTGCTCCGTAATATTTTTAAGCTGACGGATATTTCCCGGCCAGCGATATTCGCTCAATAAATGCAAAGCATCGCTCTGCAAATTCAGTGGTGGAATCCGATATCTTTCGGCCAAATCGTGCGCAAACTTTCGGAAGATTAATGGAATATCTTCTTTTCGATCTCTTAACGGCGGTACGCGAATCGGAACAGTATTCAGTCGATAATATAAATCCTCGCGGAATTTTCCATGCTCAATAGCTCGCAACATATCTACATTCGTCGCAGCTACAACGCGCACATTTGTCTTCTGTACTTTTGAAGAACCGACTTTAATAAATTCTCCTGTTTCCAGTACGCGCAATAAACGTATTTGTGTATTCAATGGCAATTCTTCGACTTCGTCGAGGAAAATTGTTCCTCCATTACTGACTTCAAAATAACCTTTTCGTGCTTCATGCGCTCCTGTGAACGATCCTTTTTCGTGCCCGAATAATTCGGAGTCAATCGTTCCTTCCGGAATCGCACCGCAGTTTACGGCAATATAAGGTCCGTGTTTGCGCGGACTCAGTTGATGAATAATCTGTGGAAAGACTTCTTTACCCACACCGCTTTCGCCGGAAATGAGAACGGAAATTTCGGTCGCCGCTACTTGCTTGGCTACATTGATAGCATGCTCGAGCAACGGAGAATTTCCGATGATTCCAAAACGTGCTTTAATTTCCTGTATTGTCATTTTAGTAATTGAATAAATATTAATTGCCCGTTGTTTCTCCTATCAATGTGGCCGGAGTACACTCGGTGATCAAAACTTCAACGTAATCTCCCGGCTCATACTTGCCTTTAGGGAAGATCACAACTTTGTTTTGAGAATTTCTGCCTGATAAATGGTCGTCGCTTCTTTTTGAAATGGATTCGGCAAGTACGACAAACTTTTTACCAAGGTCTTTTAAGTTGCTCTGATGTGATAGACGTGATTGCAGCTCAATTATTTCATCGAGTCGGCGGGCTTTTACTTCTTCCGGAACATCGTCTTCAAATTTTCTTCCTGCCAGAGTGCCCGGACGCTCAGAATATTTAAACATGTAAGCATATTCGTAGCCCACATATTCCATCATGCTCAATGTTTCCTTGTGCTCTTCATCAGTCTCCGAACAAAATCCGGTAATGATGTCGGTCGAAATTCCTGCATCTGGAAGAATACGACGAATGGCCTCAATGCGGTCCATGTACTGCTCGCGTGTATAACCGCGATTCATTTTCTCTAGAATGCGCGAGTTGCCCGATTGAACAGGAAGGTGAACGTACTTGCAAATATTTTCATACTTCGCCATAATGTACAACACCGCATCGGTCATGTCGCGTGGATTGCTCGTCGAATAACGAACACGTAACGAAGGACTCAATTGCGCAACATGCTCAAGCAAATCGGCGAATGTGGTAAACTTTTGTTGTTCTTCTTCCGGAAGGCGGTGCTCTAAAGCAAGCTGAACAGTTTCCTGCGGTAAATCTTTTTTCTGTCCGCCTCCCCAATACAAATAGGAGTCGACATTCTGTCCAAGCAAAGTGATTTCTTTATAACCTGCGTCGAGCAATTTTTTTGCTTCGGCAACAATTGATTCAGGATCACGGCTGCGTTCACGACCACGCGTAAATGGTACAACGCAGAATGAACACATATTATCACAACCGCGCATGATCGAAATGAATGCACTGATTCCATTTGTGCTCAATCGTACCGGCGAAATTTCCGCATACGTTTCTTCGCGCGACAATAAAACGTTCACCGCTTTTTGTCCCGATTCTGCTGTATTGATCAGATTTGGCAAATCGCGATAAGCATCCGGACCAACAACGATATCAACGAGCTTTTCTTTCTCCATCAATTCGTCTTTCAGTCGTTCCGCCATACATCCGAGCACACCGATAATCAGCTCATCGCTTTTTTTCTTAGTACCGCGAATCTGGCGAAGTCGTGCCCAGATTTTCTGCTCTGCATTATCACGAATCGAACACGTGTTGAGGAAGATAACATTCGCTTCTTCCATTACGCGAGTCGTTTCATAACCCATGCCCGTCATGATGGAAGCCACAATTTCGCTGTCCGAAAAATTCATTGCACAGCCATAGCTCTCCATATAGAGCTTCTTTCCGTTCCCGGCTGCAGGTCGGTCTACCATTACCGCTTCACCCTGGCGCGCCTCATCGATTACTTTATTTCCCGGTAATTGCATTTTTCTAGTATTTGGACTGCAAAGATAAGCCAATTAACGGTGCGTGACAAGTTGGCAGAAGGCTTATTTGAAGTTGCATTTTTGATCGAAAAAAAGCCTAAAATTGAGTTTTAACTCAAAAAGA
Source organism: Bacteroidota bacterium (assembly GCA_016721305.1). Lineage (GTDB taxonomy): Bacteria > Bacteroidota > Bacteroidia > AKYH767-A > 2013-40CM-41-45 > JADKIH01. The sequence continues at coordinate 474,283 of JADKIH010000001.1, read as the reverse complement.
GGCATTTTGATTGATCTGATACATACTATATATATGTATAGCTGTTTGGGAGTCTAAAATGGATCCGGAGATAAGTATTGTTTCAGCTTAATTCGGTCCGTCTTCCTCTGAAGAAAGGTATTCTGTAATTCAAACAATCCCATTAAATTTACAGCATGAAAAAGCTCTATTTTATTCTATTTGCCATGATTCTGATTTCTGCAGGCTGTAAAAAAGACGAACCTGTAACTTCAGAGCCGACTCCTGTGGGTTGTTCTTCTGTACTTCCAAATAAGCTCTCTTGCAAAGTTGCCGGTCAGGAATGGTGTGCAAATACAACATGCTTTGGTGATTTGGCAATTATTATGACCATCAACGGAGTGAATTCAAGCACTTCATCACTCACTTTAGAGCTCGAAGACTTTACACCGGGTACATATCAAATTAGAGAAGACCGGAATCATATTTTGTACACATCAGGCAATGCATGGGAGTCGACAAACGATAATCCCGGAACATTGATTATTACATCTAACGACACATCTACCAATCATTTAACCGGAACTTTCACCGTTACATTGAGAAGCCCGCTCACCGGAAATCTCAGCATTACTAATGGTGTCATTAATTTATTTTATACCGAATAGACTGAGGAAGTTTTTGAAAAAAAATCACACACTATTTTTGCTGCCTACTTCATTTTTTTTGTGTGAAAAAGAAAACTGTTAATGTCATTTCAAAAAATCGTTTCCGGCTTTTTTTTGATTCCGATTCGCTTTTGTTGAACTTATTTTAATAAAATTTTTTTGCCGCAAGCTCAAACCCTTGGAAACCCGCGCCAGTCAAGGCTTTGCAGGGTTTCAAGATTCTCCGAATTGGGCTTACTTTTGGCCTTTTGAAAAAAGACTTTGGTTTTGTTAAAAAATAAATTCTTTTATTTGCGCACATTGATTTCAAATCTATGGCAAAAAATTTAGTGATAGTTGAGTCGCCTGCCAAGGCAAAAACCATCGAAGGATACCTGGGAAAGGATTACGTGGTACGTTCAAGTTACGGACATGTTCGTGATTTGGTGAAGAGTGGTATGGGTATAAAAGTTGAAAAAAACTTCGAGCCCGTTTATGAAATCAGTCCCGACAAACACGATGTTATCGAAGAGCTGAAGAAGTTAACCAAGAAAGCAGAAGTTGTTTGGTTAGCGACGGATGAGGACCGCGAAGGGGAGGCCATATCATGGCACTTATTCGAAACTTTGAAGCTCAATGAAGAATCTACACGTCGAATTGTATTTCATGAGATCACAAAAAAGGCAATTACCGAAGCGATTAAGAATCCAAGAAAGATCGATAAGAATCTGGTAGATGCTCAGCAAGCTCGCCGTATTTTGGATCGTTTGGTTGGTTTTGAATTGTCTCCTGTTCTCTGGAAAAAAGTAAAACCGCAATTATCTGCCGGCCGTGTTCAATCGGTTGCCGTTCGTCTCATCGTTGAGCGCGAACGCGAAATCGATCAGTTTACGATTACGGCATCTTATAAAGTAGTCGGCATGTTCGAAATGAATGGTAAAACATTCAAAGCCGAACTTCCGAAGAAATTTAAAACGAAAGAAGAAGCCGAAGAGTTTTTGACAAACTGTATCGGTGCCGACTTCGGTGTAAAAAATCTTGAAGTAAAACCCGGCAAACGCACGCCATCTGCGCCTTTCACGACATCGACCTTGCAACAGGAAGCTGCACGTAAGCTTGGATACAGCGTCGCTCAAACCATGGTTTTGGCACAGAAGCTTTATGAAAGTGGTAAAATCACTTACATGAGAACTGACTCCGTGAATCTCTCGCAGGATGCACTGGATATGTCGAAAGCTGCAATCACAAAAAATTACGGAGCTAAGTATCACGAAGCCCGCGTTTATAAAAACAAAATTGCCTCTGCACAAGAAGCTCACGAAGCCATCCGTCCGACCGATTTCAATATCGACGAAGCAGGTAACGATGCTCGCGAACAAAAGCTGTACAATCTGATCTGGAAACGTACGATTGCTTCGCAAATGGCTGATGCAGTTTTGGAAAAAACGGTGGTGACAATTTCTTCCGACAAAACGAAAGAAGATTTTGTAGCTAATGGCGAGATCATCAAGTTCGACGGATTCCTGAAAGTGTACATGGAAGGAACCGATGATGAGAATTCAGAAGAGCAGGATGGAATTTTGCCGGTAATGAAAATCGGCGATGCGTTGATTCTCAATGAAGCGACTGCGACTGAGCGATTTACATATCCGCCAAGCCGTTTTACGGAAGCGATGCTCGTAAAGAAACTCGAAGAATTGGGTATCGGTCGTCCGTCAACTTTCGCTCCGACGATCAGCACCGTTCAAAAGCGTGGTTATGTCGAAAAGGCTGAACGTCAGGGTAAAGAGCGTGCATACAGCGTTATTTCATTAAAGAATAATAAGATCGTTCACGAAACGAAAACAGAAATCACCGGTGCGGAGAAGAACAAATTGTTTCCGACAGATATCGGCATGCTGGTTAACGATTTCCTCGTGGCGAATTTCAAAGATATTCTCGATTACAATTTCACTGCTTACGTTGAACGCGAATTCGATGATATCGCGAACGGCGAATTGAAGTGGCAGAAAATGATTAAAGAATTCTACGGACCATTCCACATTACAGTGGAGACGACGGAAAAAGAAGCCGTACGTGTTTCCGGAGAGCGTATTCTTGGTAAAGATCCGGTTTCCGGAATGACATTGCTTGTTCGTGTAGGTCGTTTTGGTCCGATGGCTCAAATTGGTGCGCAGGACGAAACCGATAAACCGCGCTTTGCAAAATTACGTGCTGAACAGCGACTCGATCAGATTACATTCGAAGAAGCGATGGATTTATTCAAGCTTCCAAGAAATCTGGGCGATTTCGAAGGACATGATATTGCAGTTTCGATCGGACGATTTGGTCCTTATGTTCGACTCGACAGTTTCTTTGTTTCATTAAAGAAAGAGGACGATCCATATACAATTACATATGATCGCGCCGTCGAATTGATTCTGGATAAACGCAAGGCGAATGCTGAGAAAATCATCAAGACATTCGAAGAAGACAAAGAAATTCAGATTCTAAACGGCCGTTGGGGTCCATACATAGCTTATCACGACCGGAATATCCGTATTCCGAAAGATCGCGAACCCGCTTCCTTTACATTGCAGGAGATTCACGAATTAGCAGAGAAAACTCCTGTAGTGGCTAAGAAAAAAGGTTTTGGAAAGTCAGCGTTCAAGAGCGCCGTTCCTAAGAAACCGGTAGAGAAAAAGGCTGTCGTGAAAAAAGCAGTAGTAAAAAAGAAGAGTAAAAAATAACGGCATGCATAGCCGATAAATACGAATGGATCTTTCAATATATTTCGAGCCTCTCAACCGACAATTATTTGATCAGTATCGCGACCAAAAAAATGTTTTAGGTCATGTGGTCACTAAGTTTTTGGATGGTGAAAACTTCCCTTCGATTGAAGGAGTTCATCTCGCCATTATCGGAGTAGGAGAGGATCGCGGATCTGTGAGAAACGACGGTTGCTGCAATGCGCCCGATCGTGTTCGTGAGAAATTGTACGCTTTGAAAAGTGGAAAATTTCCGAATCAGATTATTGATTTAGGGAATCTTCGCCTCGGAGAAAGTCTTCACGATACATATGCAGCCGTTTCCACTATCATCGTTGAATTATTGAAACAAGGCGTTCTTCCGATTATCTTAGGAGGAAGTCAGGATCTTACTTTTGCTCAGTATACAGCCTATCAGCAGCTCGAAGAAACAGTAAACATTGTTTCCGTTGATGCGTCATTCGATTTAGGAACAACGGAAGAGCCGATCAATTCCAATTCGTTTTTAGGGAAAATCGTTCTGCACGAGCCGAATTTCCTCTTCAATTTCTCCAACATCGGTTATCAGACTTATTTTGTCGGAAGCGATCAGGTTGAATTGATGGAGCGCTTGTATTTTGATGCCTATCGCCTCGGACAAGTACGTGCCGACCTCGAAGAAGTTGAACCGATTGTCCGAAATGCAGATATACTTTCTTTCGATATTACAGCAATTCGTCAGAGTGATGCACCGGGTAACGGTAATGCTACACCTAACGGATTTTACGGCGAAGAAGCATGTCGTATTGTTCGTTACGCCGGCATGAGCGACAAGCTCACATCATTTGGAATTTACGAAATCAATCCTTTTTTCGACAATCACGATCAGACCTCGCATCTGGCAGCTCAGATGATTTGGTATTTGATCGATGGCTACTACAATCGCAAGAAAGACGTGCCTTTGAAGAGCAAGACCGATTTCATCAAGTATCGAGTGCCTCTTAAAAAAGATGATCAGGAAATTGTGTTTTACAAGAGCAGTCGTAGCGAGCGCTGGTGGATGGAAGTTCCGAATCCGAATAATAAGGTCAGATTCCAAAAGCATCATTTAGTTCCTTGCTCGTACAAAGATTACGAAACAGCACTCCGCGAAGAGATGCCGGAGCGCTGGTGGCAGGCCTTTCAGAAGATGGGGTAAATAGTGATCGGTTAGACAGTGATCGGTTGACCCTTTCTGCGTGATTACTTTTTCGGACTGACAGGTTTTTGTGTATTTCCATTAAAGTTCAAAGAACTCCGTTCGATATGCCCCTAAACATCGCTATTTTGGCCTGATTCACCGCAGCTTTTCATTCGAAATATGGGTCTTTGGATGAAGAATTCCTTTGAAAACTTGAAACACTTTTTACAAAATTTCGGACAAGAAATCCTGAATTCCCCTACTGATCACCGTTACTCCGATCACTGATCACACAAGAGCGCAACCCTTTCGTGAAAGCCTCCGTTAAAGACTCAAGAAATTAACAATCAGGGCTTCAAAAAAATTTTGTTTTTAGATTTAATTTTTCATTACTTTACCCGCTCTAAAGTTGGAAAACACACTCATCTCCTAACCATTACGGCTCCACAGATGCTCAAAAATATTACGATTGCAGTAATAATCGTCACTTTCTTCGGTCTGAAGGCTTCTGCTCAGCAGGATCCTCAATTCAGCCAGAACATGTTTACCAAGTTGTGTGTAAATCCGGGATTTGCGGGCGCAAATGATGCGATCTGCGGAACCTTACTTTACCGTAATCAGTGGACAGGTTTTGGTGGTGAACCTAAGACGATGTTATTGACTGCTGACATGCCGATGGATGCGCTTCATGGCGGTGTTGGATTAACAGTATATGCAGCCGATGGATTGGGTGCAGAGAAAAACCTCAATGTTCGTGGTGCTTACGCTTACCGTACCGATTTAGGTGCCGGTCGACTCGGTATTGGAGTTGATATCGGTTACCACCAAAAATCGCTGAACGGAAGTAAATTTGTTTTTAACGATATCAATGACAATAACATTCCTACTACTAACGTTAGTGGAGGAGCATTTGATTTAGGATTCGGATTATATTACAATACAGATAAGTTGTACTTTGGTCTCTCATCGGCACATCTTACACAGGGGAAAATCAGTTACGATAATATCAAGACACAATTAGCGCGTCACTACTATGTGATGGCTGGTTATAATGTGGATCTGACTTCGGCACTTACATTAAAGCCGATGATTCAATTGAAGACAGATGCGGTTTCGACGCAGGTTGACTTCAATGCAAACTTGTCGATTAATTCCAGATATTGGATTGGCGCTTCGTATCGACTGCAGGATGCGATCGTGATCATGGCGGGACTTGAAATTCTGCCAAATCTGAAACTGGGATATGCATACGATATGACTACTTCGGAGATTAAGACATATAGCAGCGGAACACACGAGATTATGTTGGGATATTGCTATAAACCGACGAAAGTGGTAAAACGTCAGTTCCACAGGAATGTAAGGTTCTTGTAGAATTAGTACAAAGGGGAGTCCGGTCATTACTTAAATTTGGTGAAACCAATGTTATACCATGCCGTAAAGGGTTGGAATAGCATTAGGACTCAATGATTTTAGTAATGAGCCGTTAAAACGAAATCAGTATTATTCATCCAAATAAAATGAATATCAAGAACTTAGGAAAAGGAAAGACCGGTTATCTGTATGCCATCATCCTTCTGATCCTTGCCGGTTGCGGTGGGGGTAACAAGGGAGAATTGACAGGAGTGCTTAATCGCGACAAGTGGTATCAGGCCGATCCTTACGGCATGGTGTATATCCCTGCGGGCTCATTTAACATGGGACCCAGTGATCAGGATGTGCCATACGCTGTAACAGCCCAGGCGAAGACGGTAACGATCCCTGCATTTTACATGGATAACACCGAGATCACAAACAACGAATATCGTCAGTTTGTGTATTGGGTTCGTGACTCACTTGCACACCGTTTGATTGGTGGCGAACATTTGATCGACGAAGGTGAATACGGAGAGCGTATTAACTGGCGTGCGAAAATCAAATGGGAAGATGAGCAAAACGTGGAAACCCTTGCGGAGCTTTTCCTTCCTGAATCAGAGCGTTTCTATCGCCGTAAAGAAATTGACACTCGTAAATTGAATTTTGAATATTACTGGATCGATTTAAAAGCAGCTGCACAACGTGAAAATCGTCCGCAAGGCTTAATCGACCGTTCAGTTTTCATCAAGAAAGATGTTATCAATGTTTATCCGGATACTTTAGCCTGGATTCACGATTATACTTATTCATTCCACGATCCTCTTACTCAAATGTATTTCTGGTATTCGGTATATGATGATTATCCTGTAGTCGGAGTTAACTGGAATCAGGCGCGTGCATTTTGTATTTGGAGAACACAGCTTATTAATAGCTACTTAGAAGAAAGCGGAACTGCCTATGTTCAGGATTTCCGTTTACCTACAGAAGCTGAATGGGAATATGCTGCACGTGGAGGTCTGGACTTATCCCCATATCCTTGGGGAGGTCCTTACATCCGTAACAGTCGCGGTTGCTTCTGGAAACTTCAAACCGATGCGCGGTAATTACATGGATGATGGTGGTGTTTACACTGTTAAAGCCACTTCATACTGGCCTAACGATTACGGTCTGTATTGCATGGCCGGTAACGTAAGCAGTGGACAAGCAATGCATTTGATGAGTCATCATATAGCTTCTCTCATGATATCAGTACCGATTATTAGTACGATGCAAAAGCTAGTGATCCTCCGGCATTGAAAAGAAAAGTTATTCGTGGCGGTTCTTGGAAAGATGTAGGTTATTACCTGCAAACAGGAACACGTACTTATGAATACCAGGATACTTCTAAATGCTACATCGGTTTCCGTTGTGTGCAGAGTTTCCTTGGTCGCGACAAGGCAGACTACTAGTCATCTGCTTTGAGAGACCTCTCCCACTAAAATCAATCTCTCTGTAGAAAGCATAAACCAAACAATTGTCTAACTAACTTTCATCTAAACAACACTATGGGAATTACCGAATTAACACAAGGCAAGAAATTCAAGAATTTCATGGCTAAGCTGTACGGATGGGGAGCCGCCATCGTAATCGTCGGCGCACTCTTCAAAATCCAACACTGGCCGGCATCTGGATTCTTCCTTGTACTGGGACTTGGAACTGAGGCTGTGATCTTCTTCTTCTCGGCATTTGAACCGCCACACGAAGACGTGGATTGGTCACTTGTATATCCTGAATTAGCAGGAATGGAAGACGAAGATGCTCATGGTAAAAAAGAACGTCGTAAAAAAACTGATCCTGTTGCTCAACAATTGGATCGTATGATGGCGGAAGCTAAAATCGGACCTGAACTTTTAGAAAGTCTCGGTGTTGGTCTTCGTTCATTAGGCGACAGCACTTCAAAACTTTCTGATTTGAGCGATGCTTCTGTTGCTACAAACGATTACGTGAAAAACGTTTCTAAAGCTGCTCAGTCAGTTGGTGAAATGTCTAGCTCTTACACAAAAGCTGCTGCGGCAGTTGAGAATCTTTCTTCTTCTACAGAAGAGGTTCGTGTCTATAAAGATCAGGTAGTAACTGCCGGAAAGAATTTGGCAGCTCTCAACGCTGTTTACGAATTGCAATTGCAAGACAGTAAGGAGCATCTCAACCAGACTAGCAAGTTCTATGATGGTATCAATGAGTTAATGGGTAACCTGAACAGTTCTCTCGACGATACTCGTAAATATCGTGATGAAGTTGCTCTTCTCGCGAAGAACCTCAATTCACTCAATACGGTGTATGGTAATATGCTTTCTGCTATGACTGTTCGCGGTTAATTCTCTCATTGTCTAACCAATTAACCTAGAACTGAAACATGGCTGGCGGTAAACTATCACCTCGGCAGAAGATGATCAACATGATGTACCTCGTGTTGACTGCGCTTCTTGCCCTCAACGTAACCAAGGAGGTAATTAATGCCTTCGTTACGATTAACGAATCTGTTGTATTATCAAAGAATAACCTTGATAAAAAGAATCAGAACACATATGCTGCATTTGCTCAAGCTATGTCGAATGATCCTGTGAAATATAAAAGTGTAAATGATCGCGCCATGAATGTGAAAAAGGCTGCCGATGATTTAAACAATTATATCGAAGGTCTGAAAACTCGCCTCGTGCGTGAATCAGATCAGATTGATCCGAAAGACCCGACTCCTACACTCCCTGATATGGAGCGTAAGGATGATTATGACACACCGACTCACATTATGATTGGTGCCGATGATCACACCGGAAAAGGCGGAGCAGCTGATTCTCTCAGACAAAAACTGATTGCCTTTAAAGGACTGATTGTAAAAAACGCTCCGGATGGCACACAGGCTGATTATAAAAAACAATTGGATAATTTATTGAACACTGAAGATCCTAAAAAGGGAGAAGACGGAAAGCGTACATGGGAGTTGATGAGTTTCTATCACAACCCTGTTGTTGCAACCGTAGCGTTGCTCAGTAAATTCCAAAGCGATATCCGTACTGCAGAATCTCAGGTAACTGATAATCTCCTTGCTTCAGTAGATGCGAATATCATTAAACTTGATAAGCTCAATGCCAAAGTTATCGCTAACAGTACAGTGGTAACAATCGGTAGTGAATACCAGGCCGACGTATTCCTTTCAGCAACTTCTTCAACGATGGCTCCTGAAGTGTATATCGGTGCAACATGGGATTCAGTAGCGAAGCAAGTTCGCGGAGGCTCAACTACACCTCTTCCTGTTGAAGGTGGTTATGCTAAGTTCTCTGCACGTCCGGGTTCTGAAGGTGAACAAAAATGGTCAGGTGTTATCCGTGTGAAAAAACCGGATGGTACTTACGATGGTTATCCTTTCCAGGCTTCGTACGTAGCTCAGAAACCAAACTCAGTAGTATCTGCTGAGAAAATGAATGTACTCTATATTGGTGTAGATAACCCAATGGCGATTTCAGTTCCGGGTGTTCCTAATAATCAAGTTCGCGTTTCAATTGAAGGAGCAGGTGGTTCATTAAAACCAAATTCAACCGCAGGCGCAGGTCACTACATGGCTAATGTTACAACTACCGGACAATGTAAGGTAAAAGTAACGGCTGAAATCGGTGGCAAGCAATTGCCAATGGGAGAGTTCGTTTACCGTGTGAAACGTGTTCCGGATCCTGTTGCTTCAATCTCTAACAGCAAAGGTGGAACTATCAATAAGAATACGCTGAAAGCTGGAGCACTTGTTCCGGTTCTGGAAAACTTCGACTTCGAAATGTTCTTCAAAATCACAGGCTTTAAAGCTACTGTTATCCGTAAGCGTGCCGATCCACTCGAATTTACAGGTGAAGGAAACCAGTTAACAAGTGCGATGCGCGATGCGATTGAAAAATGTAGCGCCGGCGACCGTGTCATCTTCGAATATATCAAGGCGAAAATGGCGAATAATGCTACCGATCCTACAAGAAGTTTGACCGGAATTACGTTTACGATACAATAGTAATCTATCATAGGAGGACTCATGAAAATTAAATTTCTGTTATTCGTCTGTATTCTGTTCAGCTCGGCACTTTTTGCTCAGCAAACAGTTCTTGACAACGTTTATGTTAAGGAAACAGCAATAACACGCCAGGTAATTCCTTACCCTTACTTACGCGAAGCGGATGTAATGTGGTCTAAGCGTATCTGGAGAGTAATCGATTTGAACGAGAAGATCAACCTGCCGTTGAAATTCCCTAGTTCTAAATCTACGCATGATCGTAAAAACTTAATGGATGTTATTTATGACGCCATCAAAGAAGGATCGCTCACTGCGTATGGTTATGAGGACGATGAATTCACAAAGGTGATCACTTTGAAAGAAGTGGAAAACCACGGTGGTGCTCGCGTCGATACAGTTCAAATGACTCGACCTGATCCTCCTATGATTCTTATGATACAGTTATTGCTAAAAACTTTGATCCGGATAAAGTAATCGGTTTCCGCGTTAAAGAAGACTGGTTCTTCGATAAACAGCGTTCGGTAATTGAAGTTCGTATCATCGGAATAGCTCCACTTGTATTGATGACGGATGAAAAGGGTGATGTTCGTGAAGGTAACTTCCGCATTCCTCTCTTCTGGATCTACTATCCTGAGGCTCGTAAATTGTTTGCAAACAGTGAAGTGTTCAACCGTACAAACGATGCTGAACGCAGAACATTCGACGATATCTTTCAAAAGCGTTTATTCGGAAGTTATATCGTGAAAGAAGCAAACGTATACGATCGTCGTATCGAAGATTACAAACAAGGTATCAACGCCTTATTAGAATCTGAACGTATCAAAGAAGAAATAACAAACTTTGAACACGATATGTGGGAGTTTTAATCCTACAGAAAACTATAGAAAGAGCCGTTCCCCTGGGAGCGGCTTTTTTTTTGTTAATACCCGGCGTCTCTCATTGTTGATACAATTCTAAAGGAAGAGACGATAAATAATTGTCCTTCAATTCAAGAAGCCTCATCCGGATTTCGTTTATCATCCATTGTAAACTTAAAAACCGGAGGGCACATGAAAGTCAAAGTTTTGTTATTCGTTTCAATTTTGAATGCTCAAATGTTGTTCGCGCAAGAATCAGTATTAATTCCTCCTAAACCGAAGGATGCTGATCGGCGCGAAGTTCCTTTGCCTTATCTCCGCGAAGCCAATATGATGTGGTCTAAGCGAGTCTGGCGTGTCATCGATCTCGAAGAGAAGATGAATCTACCTTTGAAGTTTCCTGTCTTTAAATCATCGCAGGAACGGAAAAATTTAATGGAAGTGATTTATGATGCACTTCGTGAAGGAGCAATCACTGCCTATGGGTATGAAGATGATGAATTCACAAAAGTCATTACGCTCAAAGAAGTGGAAAGTCGAGGAGGGGCTCGGATCGATTCGGTTCAGATTCCATCCCCCGACCCTCCGTATGACATGATCGATACAGCCATTATTAGTGGTTTCGATCCGGATAAAGTAGTGGCTTATCGAGTTAAAGAAGATTGGTACTTCGACGAACAACGTTCGGTCATGGAAGTGAGAATTATCGGAATCGCACCCCTGGTTTTAATGACCGATGAAAAAGGAAATGTCCGCGAAGGGAATATTCGTATTCCTCTCTTTTGGATTTACTTTCCCGACGCCCGTAAAGTATTGGCACAACATGAAGTCTTCAATCGGGGGAATGGAGCAGCACGAATGACTTATGCCGACTTTTTTCAGAAGCGTTTCTTCGGAAGCTATATTGTAAAGGAAGATAATGTCTACGATCGGCGAATCATCGATTACACACAAGGCATGAATGCTCTTCTGGAGTCAGAAAGAATCAAAGAAGAGATAACCAACTTCGAACATGATATGTGGGAGTTCTAACTCCATAAAATGACAAGTAATAAAGCCGTTCCGAAAAGAGCGGCTTTTTTTATGAGTAGGACCCAAAGTAATTGGAAGTGGAAGAGTAAGTGGAAGTTTTAAGTTTCGCCCCGTAACCCGCAACCCGCAACCCGTAACCCGCAACTCGCAACTCGCAACTCGCAACCCGCACCCCAAACACCCAGTGACAAGTAAGTGGAAGTGTAAGAGAGTAAGTGGAAGTTTTAAGTTTCGCCCCGCACCCTGCAACTCGCAACCCGCAACCCGTAACCCGTAACCCGCAACCCGTAACCCGCAACCCGTAACCCGCAACCCGTAACCCGCAACCCGTAACCCGCGCAACCCGCACCCAGCAACCCGCACCCCGCAACTTGTAAGCAATCCCCCCAAATCGTCACCCACCCATCCGTGGCTAGCCTATATTTCGAGAACCCACACACACTGGCAAATGTGGCTTTTTGAGTCAAATTTGCCGAAATTGACAATGAACCCTTTTTTCAGAAGTATAACTGGCATTAATTTCCATCAATTTCAGCGCTTTTTGAGTGCTTTGATTTTGATGGGCTTTGCATTTTTGCCATTTGCTTCAAAGGCAACTCACATCAGCGGGGCCGATCTCACTTATCGTTGGATTAGCGGAAACACTTATGAGCTTACGCTGGAATTGTACCGCGATTGTTCAGGAGTTGCCGCGCCGAATAACGTAACGATTAATTATTCTTCGATTTCTTGTGGAGTAAATTCAACAGTAACGATTAGCAGAGTGCCCGGCACCGGCAACGAAATCTCCATGACTTGTAGCACGGCTGTTACAACTTGTCAGGGTGGTTCTTATCCCGGTTTTCAGAAATATGAGTACCGCGGAAATGTAACTCTTCCTAATCGATGTGCTGACTGGATATTTGGTTACAGCATCTGTTGCCGAAATTGCGCGATCACCACACTTCAGTACACACCGGCAAATTGTACGGGCGTCCCTGCAACTTATATCGAGGCAACGCTAAACAATTTGGTCGTTACCAATAACTCTGCACCGATTTTCACAAACATTCCTGTCCTATTCTTTTGCATCGGACAAACATTTCATTTTAATCACGGTGCTTACGACAGCGATGGTGACTCTCTTGTTTATACCTGGGTCACTCCGCGATCAGCTGCAGGAACAAACGTAGTCTTCAAACCCGGCTACTCAGTTTCTAGTCCGATTTCTTCTTCACCGGCAATTACCCTGGATAATTCAGGAGATATCACCATTACGCCAACAGCTCTCGAAGTAGGGGTAATGGCTATACTAGTAAAGGAATATCGCAACGGAGTTCTTGTTGGTTCCGTGATACGAGACATGGAAGTTTGGACACAGAATTGTTCAAACATCATCCCTACTTCTTCGGGAGTAAATGGCAGCAGTACATTCGACATCGTTGCTTGTCCGGGAAAACCAATTACCTTCAATATTAATTCAAACGACCCTAACAGCGGACAAGCCGTAACAATGACATATATCGGAAACATTTCCGGTGCATCGTTTACATCGGCAGGTTCTCCATTTCCGACAGGAACTTTTACATGGACGCCGACTTTAGGTCAGGCCCGTTCGCAGCCATACACATTTCTTATAACCGTTCAGGATAATAATTGTCCGATGAACGGATATCAAACTTATTCTTTTACTATTCTCGTCCCTCCATTGTCGTCTGTAACGGCAGGCGTAAATGCAACTTGTGCAATTCCGCCAAATGGTTCGGCATCGGTAACGGCAACGGGAAGTGCACCTTTCACCTATTCATGGTCACCGGGAGGATCTACAGCTTCAACAGCAAGCGGCTTGGCAGGCGGTAGTTATACCGTCGTTGTGACCGATCGGTATGGATGTACTTCAACGGCAACTTCTACTATCACACAGCCATCGCCAATAAGTGTTACAGTGACCACTTCGCCGACAACGTGCGGAAATTCAAACGGCAGCGCTTCTGTTTCTGTCAGCGGAGGAAATCCTCCATATTCATTCAACTGGATGCCGGACACGACACATATAGCACAGCGTACAGGTCTTTCGTCTGGTACATATAATGTTATCATCATTGATGCGAACGGATGTTCGATGCCTGCAACTGCTACCGTTGTTGCCAGCCCGCCACCTTCTATTTCGGCAGCGCCCATCTCTTCCGTCACATGCTACGGTGGATCCAATGGCTCTGCTTCAGCTGCTGTAACAGGAGGACTTGCACCGTTCACTTATCATTGGACGCCAACGGGAGGAAATTCTTCGACAGCATCATCATTAACAGCCGGATCGTATTCCGTTCAGCTCACCGACGCCAATGGTTGTACATCCGTGGCGACAACGAATATTTCTCAACCATCTCCTTTAGTTCTCACACCTACAGTCCAAGATGGAACATGTGGATTTAATAACGGAACAGCGCAAGTCGTTTGTTTAGGCGGAACGCCGGGATACACGTATTTGTGGACACCGGGCTCATCAACAGCTTCGAGTATTTCATCACTCGCCTCAGGAAATTATACGGTACGAGCAACGGATGCGAATGGCTGTACAAGCACATCATCAATGACGGTGAGTAATTCCGGAACGATGACTTCGGTTGCGGCTACTACCTCCTCTGTCTCTTGTTACGGAGGTGCAAATGCAACCGCTTCGGTTTCATTTACAGGCGGTACTCCGCCGTTTTCATACCAATGGACGCCGGGAGGATTTACAACCGGAAATGTCAGTGGTCTGTCAGCCGGAACATATTCTTGTACAATAACCGATGCTCATAATTGTACAGTGGCAACAAGTGCCGTGGTTTCACAACCGGCCCGAATGTTGGCATCAACAGCTTCGTCATTGAATGCAAATTGCTATGGCCAGGCAAACGGAACTGCAACTGTAACGGTAAGTGGTGGTACAACGCCATACACTTATCAATGGCAGGGCTTACCGGCAACTTCATCGAGCGTTAGTGGCCTTGCCTCTGGCTCATACAATGTTGTTGTTACCGATGTGAACGGTTGTCAGACTTCTTCACAAGCGAACATTTCACAACCAACGCCGATTACGGCAAACTCAACCATAGTTCCGGCAACGTGTGGACTGTCAAATGGCTCAGCGCAAATAATCGCCGGTGGAGGAGTGGCTCCTTATACATATTTATGGAGTACAGGTTCAACGTCTTCGTCTGTCAGCGGACTCGCAGCAGGTTCGTATAGCGTAGTTGTAACAGATGCTCATTCGTGCAGTTCGACATTTTCCATCGGTGTTTCAAACATGAACGGCCCTCAGGCTGCTCTTGATTTTGTTCATCCTGCAAATTGTTTCGGTGACGCAAATGGCAGTGCAGGAATTACAGTGACAGGAGGAACTCCTCCGTTTGTTTATCAATGGTCGAGCGGATCATCAACTTCAGGTACAGCATACAATCTTCCTTCAGGCGTGCATACGGTAACAGTGACCGATGCTAATCATTGTGTTACATCTATTCCTGTGCAAATAACACAACCTGTTGTTTTAGCAACTCAAGTGTCGACAACCGATGTTACTTGTTTCAATGGCACGAATGGATCCATTGGTTTAACTGCCACAGGTGGCACTCAACCATACACATATCTATGGTCAAATAGTAGTCACGCAAGCACATTGAGCGGAATTTCAGCAGGAAATTATTCTGTTGTAATCTCTGATGCCAATGGATGTACAACGAGTCTGAACGCTATTGTTAATCAGCCGTTGCCGATAACAATTCAGCCTAGCACACATAGTGTAAATTGCTTTGGAGGAAATGACGGTTATGCTTCGGTAGTCGTAGCGGGAGGAAATCAGCCATATTCTTATCAATGGAGCACAGGTGCTACATCGGCAATGATAAGCGGATTAAGTGCAGCGTCTTATTCAGTTACCATTACCGACGCAAATGGTTGTACGTCTTCATCAGGTATTTCGATTGCACAGGCATCGGCCATCAGTCTCACAACATCAATCGTAGACGGAACATGTGGGCTAAGCAACGGAAGCGGAAGTGTGTTTGCATCAGGTGGTACTTCACCTTATGCTTATAGCTGGCTTTCAAACGGAGCTGTCGGCGCGAGCCAAATGGGATTAGCAGCCGGCTTGTACAGCGTCCGAGTAACGGATGCCAATGGTTGCAGCTCAACGGTTGTATTGAATATCGGAAACTCAGGATTAATGACGGCATCTATTTCATCGTTATCGCCTGTTAGTTGTCATGCCGGCAATAATGCTTCGGCAAGTGTTTCGTTGAGCGGAGGTGCCGCACCATTTACCTATAACTGGTCGCCCGGAAATTACACAACATCTTCTGTAAGCGGATTATCTGCCGGAAATTATATCTGTACAATTGTCGATGCGAACTCATGTGTTCAAACGTTGAATGTTAGTGTCAGTGAACCGCAGGAAGTTGTTGCTTCAGCTTCTGTTGCCTCACCTGTATTATGCAACGGCGGAAGCGATGGTATGGTGAGTGTTTCTGTCTCCGGAGGTGTAGCGCCGTATTCATATTCATGGAATGGAAGTTCGTCAAATGCACCATCCTTAATTTCATTAGGCATCGGTCAATACACAGTTACAGTTTCTGATGCGAATGGTTGCACAGCATCTTCTACTGCAAGTGTATCTGAACCTGCACCGTTAGGATTGATCACTTCTGCCATTCCTGCACAATGCGGTTATGCCGACGGATCAGCTTCGGTTGCAGTTTCCGGAGGTGTAGCTCCTTATTCATACAACTGGGCACCTGCAAACGGTTTGAGTTCAACTTTGTCGAATGTTCTGGCAGGGTCATATACTGTCATCGTTACTGATGCGAATAGCTGTACGACATCTTCTTCTGTCGGTATTTCAAACCTGAACGGACCTCAAGCCGTCGTCTCTGTAATTTCAAACGTGAATTGTAACGGAGGAAATGACGGGCAGGCTCAAATTCAAGTCCTCAGCGGCAATGCCCCATATACGTTCTATTGGTCGTCCGGAATAGCATCCGGAGCCGATGTAAGTGGATTGTCGGCCGGACAACACACCGCAACCGTGACGGATGTGAATGGTTGTGTTACCGGAGTTAATGTGACGATTATTCAACCTGACCGTCTCTTGCAAACCGTTTCTTCATTGCCGGTGAATTGCTTCGGAGGCAATGATGGTAGTGCTACGGTATCACTCACCGGAGGTGTAACTCCTTATTCTTGCACATGGAGCAATGGCGACCATTTAATGACGGCCAATAATTTATCGGCAGGTAGCTACACCGCAATTCTCACCGATGCGAACGGTTGCACTCTCTCCTCGTACGTAGTAGTAAATCAGCCGGCGGCTTTGACGAAATCTACAACCGTTGTCCCTGTTACCTGTTTTGGAGGCTCCGATGGCTTTGCAACGGTGCAATGCAGCGGAGGTGTTTCTCCATATACTTTCATGTGGTCCGATGGTTCTTCATCATCAACAATTAGCTCTTTGAATTCGGGGCAGTATGATGTAATCATAACTGATGCAAACGGGTGCTCAGCATCATCGCATGTAATCGTAAATGAACCGGCTTCTGTGGAAGTAACTTCATTGTCAAATCCGGTGTCATGCTTTGGTTCAACGAATGGCTCCGTGCTTCTGAATGTTATTGGCGGAACAGAACCTTACCATTACAACTGGTTACCATACGGCGGAAATGATGCTGCGGCTATGAATCTTCCGGCTGGAAATTACACTGCCGTTGTTACAGATAGTCACGGTTGTTCAGCAACTGCATCGAATGACGTAGTGAACCTGGTGCAATGCAAGCATTGCTTACACCAACGCCTGTGACATGCTACGGAAGTTCTGATGGAACTTTGCGCGCTTCTGTAAGCGGTGGAATGCCGCCATATCAGTATGAATGGAGCGGACAGCATGCCGAATCAAATTCGCTATTCAGTCTAAGTGCCGGTGAGTATCATGTTACCGTTTCAGATCAAAATGGATGCACCATTACTTCGACTATGCATATCCAACAGCCGACACCGATTGTTGTTTCTGTAACGTCAGCTGATCCGATCTGTATAGGCCAATCGGTAACACTTCATGCAAGTGCATCGGGTGGATCGCCATCTTATTCCTACCAATGGAATACCGGTTCAGTTGAAAGTACAGCCGTTGTTTCACCAACGACAACTTCATCTTATACGGTTTCTGCCACCGACGCAAACGGTTGCTCTTCTTCGCCGCAAACCATTTCGGTTAGTGTAAATCCGCCATTGATGGTTCCATTTGTGAGCGGTGATACAATTTGCATAGGCGATCAGGGAATGTTACATGCCGGTGCAGCAGGTGGCAATGGAGGTCCTTACAATTATCAGTGGAGCGAAGGAAGTTCTTCGAATACGATTATGGTTTCGCCTACTGCAAACACACAATATACGGTCACTGTAACCGATAATTGTGGAACGCCTCCTGTAAGTCAGGTTGTTTCAATGATTGTAAATCCAAAACCCGATCCCGGATTTACTCCGGCACCGCCACAAGGTTGTTCGGGATTGGAAGTGCATTTTTATTCAATGCCAAATGCGATTCCTGTCGTGTCGTCGACCTGGGAGTTTGGAGATGATGCCACTGCATCCGGCACAAGCACGGTTCATACTTACAATGCAGCGGGTTCTTATCTCGTTCACCATTGTAATATCCGATAATGGCTGTCGTGCCGATGCCGTCGTTCCTGCTTCTGTAATTGTGAATCCGAACCCGGTAGCCGACTTCGCAGTAAGTAATTCCGATGTTTCTATTTTCAATCCTGTAGTCGACTTTACAAATTTAAGTCAGTTGGCTGTTGCAGGCAGCTGGAACTTCGGAGATAGTCAGATTTCTAATGAACTGAATCCGCAGCATACTTTTCCGGATACAGGCACGTACGAAATTACGCTCATCGTCAGAAGCGATAAAATGTGTTATGATACATTGAGGAAGATGATTCATGTACGCGATGAGTTCGCGATTTACTTCCCGAACGCATTTACGCCGAATAACGATGGTATCAATGAAATGTTCAAGCCTTTTGGAGTTGGCGTGAGCTCTTTTGAAATGACAGTATTCGATCGTTGGGGAATGGAAATATTCGTAACAGATAATATCGAAAAAGGCTGGGATGGAAATTTCAGAGGTGATGGCCGACAATGTCAGGGCGACACCTATGTTTACTTAGCGCATGCTATCGATTCGGGTGGAAGGAATCACGAATTTGTAGGGAAAATAAATCTGGTGAGGTAGTCAGATTTTTTCGATGATTTCTTTTGCATCTTTCATCAGCCACATCGGCGTTGAAGTAGCACCGCTGATTCCGACGCGATCCCCTGATTTAAACCAGCGGGAGTCAATTTCCTCGAGTGTAGAAATGAAATAGGAACGGGTGTTATGCTTTTTGCAGACTTCATAAAGAACTTTCCCGTTCGAAGACTTTTGCCCTGAAACAAAAACAATCACATCAAAGGAAGAAGCAAAGTCGCGAATCTGTACATCACGATTTGAAACCTGACGGCAGGTTGTGTCATTTAGCTCAACATCAAGACCGCGATCGAGTAGCTGGTTATACATGCTGTAAAATTTCTCCGTGCTTTTTGTAGTCTGACTGTAAAGCGAAATTTTAGCGGGCATATTGTCAAAATCCAATTCCGAAAGATCGGTGAAAACAGTTACCGGCTTTGAGGTTTGACCGATGAGTCCTTCAACTTCGGCGTGTCCTCTTTTGCCGTAAATGAAAATACTTTTTTCGTCGTCGGATGATTGCTTAACACGATTTTGAAGTTTAAGTACAACCGGACAGCTCGCATCTACGAGTGTCAGATTGTTTTCGATTGCAATTTGATAAGTAGAGGGAGGTTCTCCGTGTGCACGAAGAAGAACGGTTTCGTTTTTTACTTCTTTCAGTTGTTCGTGGGTAATGGAGATGAGCCCTTTTTTTCGCAGACGTTCAATTTCCTCGTCATTGTGCACGATATCGCCAAGGCAGTATAACTTGCCGGTTTCGTTCAGTACATCTTCTGCCAGCTGAATGGCATAAACGACGCCGAAACAAAATCCCGAATTAGGGTCTATGGCTACCCGAAGGTTTAACATGCTCCTGCTTTGATTTGAAGTGTTCAAAAAGTGTCGTATTCATCAATAACATAAGCAGCATGTAGATCGAGTCTTCTATCGGAATTGTGCCCAATCGAATGCCCAGATTTTCGGCATCGTTGTATGTTACTACCGGAATTGCAGTTAACAGGCCATTGACGATAAAAAACGGTATCAGGCAAACCAAATAAGCACGATAGAATTTACCCATGTACGGGGTTTTCTTCAGCACGATGTAAATAAGCATCAATGCCGAGAGTGATAATTTGATTGCTGTGTACAGCTTCTCTGTATTGAAAAGAACGACGATTGACAGGATAACAATCAAGCCGGCAGAAATGTTTTTGGAATAGCTCTGTAAATGATCTTTTTTGAAGAAATAGTTGAGCGAGACGTAAACGAACATGCAGGAATAGGGGATGGCGATGAAAAAGAGCCATTCTTCGATCGGAAGATCCCAAAGATAGATGCCGGTAACGTATTTTGGGTTGAATCCCCAGACCGACCAGATAGTCATATAATGATCCCAGATGATAAAAAAGGCCGTTGTGATAAGCATAGCCGGAAAGAGCGCTGAATATGACTTATAGAAACGGATTCTTTTCCCGAAACTGAAAAGCAGCGGAACCAGAATGGAGAAAAAGTTAATAAGCAGATAAGTGTATTTTTCCATTCAGGGTTTTGACTAGAGATTGCTGAATAAATGCTTTTCTGCTTCCGAGCATAAATTATTTCCAAGAATAAAGGATGCAATCATTTTTTTTAAATGAATGTCTTGTTCATTGCTGAATAATGCGGCTATTTTAGACTTGTCTGATTCCATGTCACCTTGTAGTCCGGCGATTTTCGGGGTTTTGTATTCGATCACAAGGCGCAGATAGCGGATTTCAATATTTTCCGGTGACTTAGCTATGCTTTCGCTGATGGCTTTTAGTCCGTCTTTGCAGTAATTGTATTTTCTCCAGGGGATCATACTGAATTTTGCTTTTACTGCTGTCAAAGCCCCGACGTAGGCGGCGATGAGCGGATCGTTTCCCTGAATATTTTGTAATCGTTCAATCAATGCATCGTTTTTATCTTCATCAATGCAGGCAAGAACAAAGGCGTTTCTGATCTCGATTTTATTGTAAGAGTCAGCCTCGGTTTTAGAAAATAAAAAAAGGAATAATAAAATTAATCCCCGGGTCTTCATTGATTACTTTTTGAGTTGTATTTGCGAAAGTAGTGGGCTCAGTTTCCTGTGAGATTCTCGTGAGATAAACGAGAGCGTTATTTTTCGAATGAGATAGGATGTCTATATCAGATTCAGCTTATGCTGAAACCAGGTTCTGATCAACAGCATAAATTTAGTGAAATTATTTATGCGGATACGCGAGTTCTGGATTCGGCTCGCAGGGGTTATGCTGATTTTGCGGAAAAGTGCTTTGTAGTAAATGTAAGCAACGGTTACGCCAAGCTTACTACCTTTCGGAAGTCGCTTAATACCTTCCCATGCAAAGTCGAACTCTTTCTGGATCTCGGCTTCGATTTCTTTCTTTTGCTCGCCGGTGAAATTCGAGAAATCGACACCCGGGAAATAAACTCTTCCACGCTCTTTGAAATCGCTTTTCAGATCTCGCAGAAAGTTTACTTTTTGAAAAGCAGAACCGAGACTTCTTGCCGACGGAACTAATTCGTCGTACAGCTTTGTATCATCCCCGCAGAACACTCTCAGGCACATCAGTCCGACTACTTCAGCTGAGCCGTAAATGTATTCACTGTAGTTTGAGTCGTCGTAACGTGCAATCGACAAATCCATCTCCATACTTTTTAAGAAAGCACGAATGAGATCATGGTCGATCTTGTATTTGTTAACGGTGTCCTGAAACGAATTTAATACCGGATTCGTGCTGATTCGGTCTTCAATGGCATGAAATGTATCCTCCGAGAATTTGCGAAACAGTTTTTCTTTATCGTAATCGTGAAAGGTGTCGACGATTTCATCGGCCAGTCTTACGAAGCCATAGATGGCATAGATCGATTCATGGTAAGAACGATCGAGCATATGGATGCCCAAAGAAAACGAAGTGCTGTACTTCCTTGTTATCGTTTTGCTTAAGCGATAACTTATTTGATCATAAAGTTCCATGTTCTTTCTGGATTCGTTCAGTTACAAGCTTTGAAGAGATAACTACCATTGGTAAGCCGGTGCCCGGTGTAGTTGACGCGCCGACGTAATAAAGATTCGAGAATACTTCATCTTTATTGGAAGGGCGGAATCCGCCAACTTGCGATAACCCATGGGCAAGGCCTAAGCCGCTGCCACGATATAGGTTAAATTGCTTCTCCCAATCAATAGGAGTGAGTATGGTTTGCGTGAGAGTATTTGCTTTCAGATCGTAACCGATACGAGCGGATAAATCGGTAATAATTGTTTCGGCTAATGATTTGGCATCGCTCCAGTCTGTCTTGTGACGTAAATCAGGAACAGGGCAGAGGATGAATAAATTTTCACAGCCTTCCGGTGCGCTGGCAGGATTTGATTTACTGCTAACGTTTACGTAGTAATATGGTTTTTCCGGCGATTGAGTTGAAGTGAAAATGGTGTCGGCATATTCTTTGAAATTGCTGCCGAGGAAATAATTATGATGAATGAGATTGTCTGGTTTTCCTTTTACCCCTAAGTAGATTGTAAACGGAGCAAGCGTCCATTTCATCGCATCCAGTTTTTGAGCAGTATGAGATTTTCTTCCCATGACAATTCCTCTAAAGGAAGCGGCATCGCTATTGGAGATGTATAATTCCGACGTCCACTTACGATCATTTTGATCGATGAAGGCAGAAATGTTTTCACCGACAGTTTCAACGCCGACTATTTCCGTGTTGAAGTGAAAACGAACACCTCTCTTTTTGAGTATATCGACAATGGTTTCCGTGATCTTATACATTCCGCCTTTTACATTCCAATAGCCGTCGTGTTCGAGCTCTGTGTAATTGAGCAAGCTGTAAACTGCAGGCGTTTTGAACGGAGTATCACCCAGAAAAATGCACAGGAGAAAATAACTTTAGCTTCCTGCGAGTCAAATGTACGTTCGAGTTCCGTCCACATGGAACGAAACATTTTCGGTGAATGAGAAAGCGGAACTTTTGTGAGTTGTAGAAGGTAGTCGAGGCGATTTTTGAAATTGCGTCGGATAACGATGTCCTCCGTATCATGAAACATCTTTTTTGCTGAACCGATATATTTGTTCAGTTTCTCGGCGAAGTTGGTTTCAATTCCCTCGAATTCGGCAGCCAGCTTGTCAATGTCTTTGTAAATCAAAAATGGTTTCTTTCGATTCGGGAAGTTGACGGAATAAACCGGATTCAATTCTTCGATTTCGAAAGGCATTGGAATATTGCAAGAATCGAAAAGCTCTTTGAATTCGTAGCTCATGCTAAAGAACGAAGGGCCCATGTCGAATGAAAAGCCATCCTTCTCCAATAGATTCAATCTGCCACCAGCTTGATGAAATTTTTCGACGATATCAATATCGAATCCCAGCTTCGACAAACGCAGAGCCGTAGCCAGACTTCCTAAGCCGGAGCCGATAATCAGTACTTTTTTTCTCATGAGACTTGTTTCCTATTAACAATCTTTCCGTCGGATTGTTTTGGTTAGGCTGCTTATCGACTTGGACAATTAGCTGATTAGCTGTTGGGGTATTAATTTGAAAGATGTTTTCGTTTGAAGAGTAACAGTCCAAATTCCTCAGAACCATCTTTGCCCATAGTTTTGTGATGCACTTTATGCGCCTTACGCATAGCTTTGAAATAGGGGTGGTCAATTTTCTCGAAAAAACGGCCACGACGGTGAATGAAAACATCATGGAGGAGGAAGTAAGTAAAACCGTAAGCGGTTACACCAAGACCCATCCAGAAGCGAAAGTCGAGATTATCGTACCCGAAATACATCAACGTCATCGCAATCGTTGCATAAAAGGCAAAAAACCAGTCGTTTTTTTCGAATCGCCCTGTGCGTGGCTTATGATGAGATTCATGCAAAACCCAAAGAAATCCATGCATGATGTATTTGTGAGTGAACCATGCGACGCCTTCCATTCCCACGTAGGAGATGATGAATGCGGCGATATTGATGTAGATGTTATTTGGCATGATCATACAACAAAGATGGGAAGAAATAGTTTGATCTTTGCGCAAAGTTATGACCAATTTTTAAGCTTAAATGAACAAAAGCGATTCGAGAGAACTCACGATGAAGAATCAGGTCCATTTTCAGGTTTATTTGGTTTGTATCAGGAGGCAATAAAATAATTACGAGATATATAGTTTATTAGGCCAAATGTGCGTCACCCCCGGGGCCCGGGGGCCCCGGGGCCCGGGCGGGGGGCGCCCGGGGCCCCCCCCCCCCCCCCCCCCCCCCCACCGCACACCCCGCACTGTATCTTGTAAGTCGCTGATTTTCAGAAAATCAGCTCTTTTTCTTTCTTATTTTGGACTGCAAAGATATAATTCGTTCTTTTACTAAAGTAATTAGACGAAAATAAATTTTATGGGGCACAAATCGGGGTTTGTAGGGATTATTGGAAAGCCAAATGTGGGAAAATCGACTCTCATGAACAGGCTCATTGGAGAACAACTGTCGATCGTAACGCCTAAGGCGCAAACTACTCGCCATCGTATCAAGGGAATTCTCAATAGCGACGATTATCAAATCGTTTTCTCTGATACTCCCGGGATGCTCGATCCTGCCTATTTACTGCAGGAAAAAATGATGGACTTCGTTGAAGCTTCGCTCGAAGATGCCGACGCCGTTCTTTTTATCAGCGATCTCAGCGAAACGTATATGGACAAATCGATTCTGAAAAAACTTCAGTCGATCAAAGCTCCCGTTATCGTTGTCATTAATAAAATAGACACTTCTTCGCAGGACGAAATCAATAAACTCGTCCATGCATGGAAGAAGAAATTAAATCCGGTTGCCGTTATTCCGATCTCTGCATTGGAAAAATTTAACACGGAGAAAATTGTAGAGACCATTCTTACGTTACTACCTGAAGCTCCTCCATTCTTTCCTAAGGAAAACCTTAGCGATGCCAGTGAACGATTCTTTATCTCTGAAATCATCCGCGAAAAAATCTTCATGCATTATCAGCAGGAGATTCCGTATAGTACAGAAGTAGGGATTGAATCATTCAAAGAAGAAAACAAAATCATCCGCATAGCCGGGACAATTTTCGTTGAGCGTGATTCTCAAAAGGGAATCATCATCGGTCGTCAGGGTGAAGGAATCAAGCGAATCGGCTCAGAAGCACGTGCCGACATCGAAAAATTATTAGGCAAGAAAGTCTTTCTTGAATTGTTTGTGAAGGTGGAGAAGGAATGGCGTAAGAATGAAAATAAATTGCGTCGCTTCGGTTACAATCTCTAATACATTATTCAGGTCTTATGAAAATACTCAAACGAATCTTCTGGTCGCTCGTTCTGCTAATCGGAGGCTTACTTTTATTCGTTAGTGTATTTTTATTTTTCCAAAAAGAATTATTCGGAAGCAAAACTCTCGACGTCGATAAATTCTTCAGAACGCTAGGCATTGCACAACATGCGGAGAAGTCGGCGCAGATCTTTATGTCGGGTCCCGATACGCAAACGAAAAAAGATGTACTCGCTTATCTGGAAGGCGTTAATCAATACATCACTCGCGGACGATCACGGCTGGAATTTATGATGCTGAAAATTCCGAAGGAAACGTTTACAGTGAAAGATCTCTTTCTCATCGTCGATTACATTTCGTTTAATTTTCAAATGGGATTCAAAACGGATCCGCTTCTAACCCGAATGCATGATAAGTTGGGTGACGAGTATTTTAAAGACATTCAATACTCCCATACGCGAGCGCTTAAGAGAGACTCCATTCAGCTAATTCCGACTATCAGCGAATTGAGCATTCCCGTGGAGCTGGAAAAATACTTACCCGTTAGCATTTGGTCAGGAAGTAACTCCTGGGCAATTTCATCTTCCCGCTCCATTTCCGGCAAACCGTTACTTTCTAACGATACGCATATAGGAATTCAACAACCGGCAGTTTGGTACGAAGCGTACCTTGAATGCCCCGGTTTCCGCTTCTATGGAAACTTCCTTGCAGGATTTCCTTTTGCTCCAATTGGCCATACGGAACATCATGGCTGGGGATTGACAATGTTGGAGAACGACGATATTGACTTCTTCAAAGAGAAGGTGAGTCCGGATGATACGACGCTTGTTTACTCCAAAGATCATTGGGACAAGATCAGTTTCCGTCTCGAAACAATCAAGGTGAAAGACAGTGCCGATGTGAAGATCAACTGTAGGTCAACACATCATGGACCAATCTGCAGCGATGTAATGCCGGAATTTCAGCGAATGACGAATGCGCCGGTATCGGTCTGCTGGACATTCCTCAACTTCAATAACAATTTGATGGATGCGACGTGGAAGCTGGCACATGCAAATAATCTCCCTGAATTCAGAGAGGCTGTTTCAATGGTTGCAGCGCCGGGATTGAACATCGTTTACGCCGATAGATTTGACAACATTGCCCGTTATACTGCCGCAAAATTTGTGATCCGACCTGATAGCGTTTCAGCAGATATGCTACTCGACGGTTCGGGGAAAGATGACTGGCTGGGCTACTATGACTTTTCCGTCAACCCGAAGGAAGAAAACCCTGAACTTGGTTTTGTTCTTTCATGTAACAATCCTCCTTCTCTCGATAGCATGAATTTATTTCCGGGATATTATGTTCCGGAAGATCGCTTCGCTCGCTTGAAGCATTTAATGGGAGAAGCCGAAGTTTAATCGAGAAGATATGGAGCATATTGTTCTCGACGACACAAATATTGTCGCAGCAGATATTGCGCAAACTTTGCTTTCGAAATTAAACGGAGTCGACATTGTTAAATCGCAATTGCACGAACGAGTTTACCGAATTTTACAACAATGGACGGGAAGTCATCAAGTGAATAATATTGGCCCGACGATTTACTACAAGCTTCTTTATTATTCATTGTACAATTCGATGGCGGATGAGATTGGAGAAAAGGATTTTGAACTCTTCCTTAAAACACATATTCAAAAAGGCGATGCTTGTCAGTATTTCGAAACGACAGTAGTTTATGGTGGGATAATAAGCTAACTCCAAACATCAAAGAAACAGAGCATGATATTGTAATGGCTGCCTTCGACACAACCATAAGTCAGCTCACCCGACAACTAGGTTTCAATCCCGAAAAATGGACTTGGGGAAGGTTCACTCTATCGAATACGAGCATCCAATCGGAAAACAAAAGCCGTTCAATCATCTATTCAATATCGGCCCCTATGCTGAAATGGGCGGTATTGAAACAGTCAATAACCAGAGTTTCGACTTAAACGGCAGCGGAGTCTACAAAGTCAATCTTGGACCCGCTTTAAGGAGGGCAATTGATTTTGGAGAACCTGAAACAGCATATAGCATCAATCCAAGCGGTCAGTCCGGAAACGTCATGAGCAAGCATTATAGTGATCAGGTGCGCATGTACATCAGTGGCCGATTCCGCAAGGAACTGATGAATAAAGAGGAAATTAAGACGGTTTGCAAGGATGTGCTGATTTTTAAGAAGCCGGATTAACTCTAATTTCATTTCTCTGTTGTAACTTTAGGGCTGTAAAACCCAACACCGGAATTCTAATAAAAATCCCGAAATCGCATGATTAAGAAATTGAATTTATCATACCTGCTTTGTTTTGTATTTGTCTTCATCAATCTGACAGCTACAGCCCAAAAGACCTTCCATCTTTCAGGAAACCTTCCAACCGGCATCGAAGGAGATATTTCTGTAATGATCGATAAAACACATCTGCGTCGACATACGGATGTAACTCTTGTGAGTATTAAAGACAAGCATTTCGAAGGAACTATTCCTATTGAAAAAAGCTCCATTGTAGAACTCATTCACCAGAGTTTTCATTTTCCGGTTTTTATTTCACCAGGCGATAGTTTGAATCTTGATTTTATTACTGAGCCGAATCCGACAATCAATCTTACCGGCAAAGGATCTGATGAAAACAATTTCATGCAGGTTTTCTTCTCTAAGTTTGGAAATGATTTTGAGGACACAACGTATTCCGTGTTAAATTCTACCCCTATCGATCAGTTCGAAAATTCCCTTTTCAAATTACGAAAAGCACAGAGTGACTTCCTTAAAAGCAGTCCGTCATTTGCCGGTTTATCTGCTGACTTCAAACAATTTATTCAAAATCAGATTAGCTACAATTACTGGCAGAGATTAATTTCATATCCGATCATTAATGCAAATAAGAGCACGCAGATTCTGACGGTCAACCCTCTTCCTGAAATCATGTTGGAAGAATTCCAAAAGGTGAAAGTCGATAATCCGGATGCTATGATTTGTAAGCCTTATCTGGATTTCGTTAAGTACTATGTGATTTACGAAACTTCGAAAGCAAATGGCTATAAGAAATTTACCGATGCTTCTATCAGTGCTGATCGTAAGTCGGCTGTTGCCAGAGCGAAATTTTCCGATCAGTTATATACCTACTGGACGACACGATTTATGGTTGAAGAGTGCGAAAAGCTTAGCGCATATATGTCGAAGAAACTTTTAATTCAGTAAAAGAATTAAAAAGAGATGAAGTTTACACGCAGATTATGATCGATGCATGCGGAGCTAAAATGAATAGCACCGATGCGGATACTAAGGCCGACGACAAAGCCTCAGGTGGAGGCAGCACTGATGACTATTCCGGGCTGGATCTTAAAGACGAAAACGGAAAATCATTTTCAATGTCCTCTCTGAAAGGCAAAGTCGTTTATATCGACTTCTGGGCAAGCTGGTGCGGACCATGCAGAATGATGATGCCATTTTCTAAGCAAATGCATGAAAAGTTAACTGAAAAAGAGAAGAAGCAGATTGTCTTCCTTTATATTTCAATTGATGCAGATCAGGCCGGCTGGAAAAAAGCAATGCATGATATGGGAATGGAGGGTATTCAGGTGATTTCGCCCGGCAATTGGCAATCAAAAGTTTGCTCGTTTTTTCAAATCAATAGTATTCCACGTTACATGATTATGAATAAAAAAGGCAAGATTGTCGACTTTGACGCTAAAAGACCTGCGGATCCTGCCGTGCTGGTTAAGTTAAGGGAATTGGTGGCCGAATAGTTCTTTCTTATGCCAGTTCGGGATATTTTCTGCCTGAATTTGCTTTGAAATTCTGGCGAGTTGATTTTATTTGAAATTTGGAGGCATTAGGCCTGCTCAGATCAAAAAGGTATATGGTAGCCGTTATTTGAGTAATAATCAACATGTAGCCCTTAACGCTACTGATTTCGGCGCCTGTCTTTATCTTAATGTGTTACATTATTCGCCCCGAAATTTGATGCTGGTTTGAAATAAAGGTAAAAGTTATTACCTTTCTTTTTCAATCTACACGCATGTCTCGCCTCCTCTCCATTCTTTCTTGTTTCCTCATCGGCATTTCGCTTTATATGTTAACCTCTGAAAGGAAAAGGGTTGAACCGGAATGCGAAGAAAATCCCGAAGCAATACCTGTTACTGAGTTAACGATCAACTCGGCTATTGCATATTCAAATGTTCTGCAGAATTATACAAATATCGGAATAGGCACTCAGGCAGGTGCTATCAATTGTTTGGTCGTGAGTCGGACTGATTCTAATCTTGTACTTGCGGGGGCGAATAATGGAGGAGTTTGGATTTCGCACGATGCGGCACATACGTGGCAACCGGTGAATGACACTGCAAGATCTTTATGCGTTACTTCAATTGCTCAGAATTGTTTTAGAGCGAATGAATTTTATTACAGCACAGGAGTTGATATCAGAGAGAATGGTTATTTGTTGAATGATATATATCGTTCTACTGATTATGGTCAGACATTTTCAATCGTAAATGCCGTTTCATCTCCTGCATTTGGAAAAGTGAGCAAAATTATTCCTTCTCCGATTGATGCTAATACCGTGTATGTTTTGCATACCAGTATTTCGCAGAGCATTGGAGCCGTGTATCGCAGTACGGATAACTGTGCAACTTTTCAGTTAGTCTATCAGACCAACAATGCAATCGATGATATAGTGTTACTGCCTGATGGAACTTTGGAAATAGCCTACAAGCATTCCGTTTGGAGATCAAATTCAGGTAACTTAGGCACTTTTGTTCAGTCGACAGGTATTGATACAACCGGATATAATACAAGAGTAGCGTTTTGCGAGTCTCGACCCGACATTCAATATTGTACAGTCTTTTTGTATGGCAGCTACGACTTTTATAAGAGCATTGATACCGGCCGAACATGGTCTTTCGTTTCGAACCAGCCATCGATGTTTTTTGGTCGCAGAATAGCAGTGAAGCCCGATGATCCTGATTTTGTTCTTACTGCTAATATTGGAACGAGTGCAAGTACAGACGGCGGTCTTACCTGGCAGATCATAATAGCAGGTCATGATATTCGCAGTTATAATTTTGATTCGCATCGTCCGGGAAAAGTATATGTGACAAGTGATTTCGGAATTTCAACGATTGAAATTGATCCAATGACGGCAACTTCGTTTAATAAGGAATACCGTCATGATAGCTTGTTGTATTCACAGGAAGCATACTATGGTGATCATGGAGGCAGCGGTTATCAGACCATATCGGGATATCAGGATCTTGGATCACGTTTTATCAGGAATATGACTCAGTCGAGCTACGTGATGTCGGGTGATGGCGAATATTGTTTTATCAGTAAACAAAATCCCGACGTCGGATATTATACTGCCTTCAATGGAGACCTTTACCGTTCAGTTAATTTGAATGCAGCTAACCCGACATCAGTGTCAATATTAAATCAACTAGATGCAAACAATGACGGAAATGTTGACGATGGTACAATGTTGGTTCAGCCGTATGCGATGAACAATGCAAACGACAGTCAATTGTACATGCCGACGTTTCATTATTTATGGAGGTCTACAGATCGCGGTACAAACTGGACGAAGGTTTCGAACTACCAAACGAATTCGTATGCCGATGTAACGATCGGCTGCACGAATAAACCAAATCCGATTGTTTATTGGACGCACAGCGACACCGTTTTTGTTTTGCCCAATGCAGCAACGGCGGCTCCATATTCTGAATTCGGCCGCACCGTTCCATTTGATCCCGGTCGTTGTTTCATCGATCCCGACAATGATTCGGCATTGTATATTTTGAATCGATATTCGCCACCGAGAATCAGTTATTGTCCGAATTTGTTTACCAACGCTGCATGGACAACAATTCAGACATCCGACTTATCGAATCTTACAATTCTGACTATTGCTGTTTACCCGGGAAACAATCAGGTTATTCTTGCCGGAGCAAAAGAGGGTGGATTGTACGTTTCGCTGAACCGGGGATTGACATGGACAAAGGAAGCGAGTATGCCGAATGTTCAGATCACCGAAATTAAAATCCGGCCATCCGATAAAAAGGTTTTCATTTTCACATACGGCAGGGGAACATGGATGGCTGACTTTGCGGCGCCACTCACTGTTGCTCAATCTTCGGAAATTTCAAATGCGAAATTGTATCCTAATCCATTCCGTGATCAGACGACGATAGAGTTTGATCAGGAAGTGAAGGGAGTCTTGGAAGTGCTCGATATGCAGGGAAAAGTGTGTTTAAGAAAATCGGTATCAGGGAAGGAAATAAAAATCCGGACGGAAGATCTCGCGCCCGGATTTTATATGTTTAAAGTATCTGACGTGAGTAAGGTAATTTATCAGAGCAGAGGAATGCGTATTTCAGATTGATTCAAAACTGCAGAGCGTTATTCCTTACCGAAAATTTCCTGAACTTATAGTTTGTCCGGATTGAAATTCAGTGATCCGGAATATTGCTTCCCCTTTGTGACTCGGATGTCTGATTTCCGTTCGGGCAATAAGTTTAAATAGGGGACGAGTACACCTCTACGCGCGGAATATCCGGATTGCTTACGATGTAATACATTTTATCTCTTCCGAATCTCAACTGTCCGCCATAAATGCCGGTTGGGAATGGGATAGTGGTAATGCTTCCGTCTCTGTCCTTCATTTCAACGCCCGTTGCTGATATGTTACAGTAGAAGCGACCTTTGCTGAATTTGTAGACTGCTAATGGCGAGGTAAGCGCAACCTTTTCATATATCGGAGTTAATTGGCCGACTGTTACATTGTACTGATACAAGCTGATTTCTTCCTGATTGCTTGTACCCGGGATAATGTTTTTTAAACCTAAAAAAAGTGTATCACCGGATTTGTCAAGAAACAGGCTTGACGTATTCGCTACAAATTGCGAATAGGTAGCTTGGCGAAAATACAACGTGTCAAGATTCAATAATCCTTTCGCGATTCCTACATAGCTCGTGTCGTTACTGCTGTTCAGGAACCCTGTGTACATGTTTGATTGCACATCGTAAGGCCAGGCGTTCCACGATTCATCGTACCAATGATCCCATGCAATTGGTTCGCTTAATTCTTGCGTTGCTACAAATTGAGGCTGGTCAGTCCAATTTTGATGATGAAATGGCCAGATACTGATTCCGCTGATATAGCGAAGCAGATATCGGTCGAGAAGCTCGTAGCGATATTGAGCATTCATGCCGGTGAATATTTGAGATACATGAGTGTCCATCCCAAATACATTTCCTACGGTCGTAAATTCTCCTGTCGAACGGCAATACCAATGAAGCAAGAATTGCGGGTGGTTAAAAGAAAAAGAAAGACTGTTCGAAACATTATTTGGAAAAGTTGTATGGTCAAAAGCTCGCGTTACGTTTCCGTTGTGATGATTGGAACATAAATAGTGTGTAATACTCTGAGCAATATTTTGATTGTTCATGACGATCCGTGTGCTATCCATGTAATCGTCGATATACTGCAGCCACAAATATGGAAAAGCTTGCGGCTCGGTATTAATGAATGCGGCTTCAAATTTGAAACCGTTTAATCCGGTAATGAGTGTAGACGTATTTACGGCAACGATAGAATCGGGTAAGTTAACTTGTGGGGTATGTGTTTCTTCGGCGGTTTCTTCTTTCTTACAAGAATTAAATACTATTGAGAGCGCCAGAAGAGGAAGTATGATGTATTTCATGCGTGCGATTTTGTGAGGCGAAAATCTTGATTTTTTTCGAAGATTTTATGGAAGACATAGCTTGTTTCTAACAGGAGGGTTTATGAAAAAGTGAGGGTTAGGACTATTCTAAGATGCTGTCCGATTAAATCCTAGACCAGGCAGAGTCTTCAAATAAGCGAGATAATGCCATAATAGCCCAATTGCCTTTATATTTCGAATTCCGGAGTTATGCAGGGCAGGCTTGTAAAGTGCTGGTATACAGTCGTTCTCAAGGAATATTAAGCCCCTTACAATGGAAAATCGATAAATTTTGCTACTTTTGCGCCCTGATAGGCATCTACGGATGTCTATTTTTTCATTATTTAATCAAAGAAAATTACCCCATTCGGAATGTCGACAATTGTAGGAATAGTAGGAAGACCAAACGTTGGTAAATCGACGCTCTTTAACAGGTTAACGGAAAGCCGTTCGGCCATTGTGGATGAGCAAAGCGGTGTTACGCGTGATCGCCATTATGGTCATGCCGAATGGAATGGTAAGAAGTTTTCCATCATCGATACAGGTGGTTATGTTCGTGGTTCTGAAGACGTGTTCGAAGGACAAATACGCGAGCAGGTAGAAGTTGCTGTTCAGGAAGCTGACATATTACTTTTTGTCGTCGATGTCGAAGCCGGTATTACTGATTACGATGATGCAGTTGCGAAGATGCTCCGCAAAAGTGGAAAGACTGTAATGATCGTCGTTAACAAAGTCGATAATCCGCAACGTATCGCTCAGTCTGCTGAATTCTATAGCCTGGGCTTAGGCGAACCATATTGCATCTCTGCTATGAATGGCAGCGGTACAGGTGAGTTGCTCGATGAGCTTGTAAAAATTTTACCAAAAGAATTTATTGACGATACCGAAGGCCTTCCGAAATTTGCCATCATCGGTCAGCCAAATGTTGGGAAATCGTCGTTACTCAATATGCTCATCGGTGAAGAGCGAAGCATCGTAAATCCGTTAGCCGGTACGACTCGTGATCCTGTTCACCAGCGTTATTCCAAATTCGGTCACGACTTTTTGCTGATCGATACTGCCGGTGTTCGTCGTAAGGCTCGTGTAAAAGAAGATCTGGAATTTTATTCTGTACTTCGTTCTATTCGCGCCATCGAAGAGTGTGATGTATGTTTGATGATGATCGATGCAACAAACGGGCTCACTGCTCAGGATCTTGCAATCTTTCACCTGATCGAAAAAAATAATAAAGGCGTAGTTTTCATTGTTAACAAATGGGATTTAGTGGAGAAAGATCAGTTGTCGACGAAAGTTTACACCGATAAAATCCTCGCCAAGACAGCTCCATTCTCCGACATTCCGGTGATTTTTACTTCCGTGCACGAAAAGCAACGTGTCATGAAAGCACTTGAATTGGCGGTGAAGGTTTTCGAAAATCGCAAAAAGAAAATTAAAACATCGGAGCTGAATGATTTCTTCTTACCGCTCATTCAGAATTTTGCACCTCCCACATACAAAGGAAAAACGGTTAAAGTAAAATACGTCACTCAACTTCCGACACCGACTCCGCAGTTTGCTTTCTTCTGCAATCTGCCTCAGTATTTGAATGAGTCGTACAGCCGCTTCCTGGAAAATAAATTACGGACGAGGTTTGACTTCACCGGTGTGCCTGTAAATATCCTATTCCGGGGTAAAGGCAAAAGCGACGATTAATTCGCTTTTTTAGCAAACAGATTTTATTGGTCCCATAGTACAATGGATAGTGCGTAGGTCTCCGGAACCTAAGATCCAGGTTCGATTCCTGGTGGGACCGCTTTTGTTTTGAATTCAGAATTTATAATTCATAATTCAAAATTCAAAAAAGATTTCCCATTGACCCTGGATTCTCAAAATCTTAGTAGTCTAATTGTGAGCTGAGTGAACTTAGTGGTAAAATATTTTTCATCTTTGAGTCCACATTAGATTCCTTGCTGCCGATGAGTTTTCTCAAAAAGCCATTTCTTGTTATTCTTCTCTTTATGACGAAGAGTATTTTCGTTTATGCGAAAAGTGAAACACTGGTTTCTCCTGCCGGGAATGTTAAAGTTATTTTCTCTCTTGAAAATGCAAGGGCCGGCTTCGATGTTTCATTTAATGGCAAATCGGTTGTGCGATCAATTAGTCTGGGTTTCGTTCTGGAAGGAAATGACAGCCTCACGAAATTCTCCATGAACTCATGTTCTTATTTTGAAAAAAGAAATACATGGAAAACTGTATGGGGACAGTCATCGGAAATTGTTGAGAATTATTCTGAGCTTAAAATCAGCCTGAATGATTTAACGCAAAACCGAACTTTGATTTTATCTCTTCGCGCCTATAACGATGGCTTTGCTTTTCGCTATGAGATACCCGCGCAGGAGAATGTTCACATCATCCATGTAATTTCAGAGGAAAGTCGGTTTGCTTTGGTTGGCAAGTATTCATGCTGGTGGAGTTGGGCTGACTATGGCACTCTTGAGAAGCAGTATTATCACACATCACTCGATAGTGCGAAACACGTTGCCGTGCCCTTTACATTGAGGCGAAATGACGATGTGTACGTTAGTATTCATGAAGCTGCCATCGATGATTATTCGTCGATGACGTTGAAGCAAGAAGAAGGTGATGCAAATTCTTACAAGGTCAATCTTGTTCCATGGGCTTTTAGTGTTCAGGTGAAAGCGGTCGATTCTCTGCGGACTCCGTGGCGAGCATTTATTTTTGCGAAGAAGCCGGGTGATTTAATTGAGTCGAATCTTATTTTAAATCTGAACGAGCCGTGTAAGCTTGAAGACGTTTCGTGGATTAAGCCAATGAATTACATCGGCATCTGGTGGGAAATGCACTTGGGTATTTCCACATGGACACCCGGCGACCGTCATGGTGCCACAACGGAAAATGCAAAGCGATATATAGATTTTGCAGCAGCCAATGGAATAAAAGGAGTTTTGATTGAAGGCTGGAATACAGGTTGGGAAGAATGGGGGAAGAAAGATGCTTTCGATT
Organism: Bacteroidota bacterium; assembly: GCA_016721305.1. Classification (GTDB taxonomy): domain Bacteria; phylum Bacteroidota; class Bacteroidia; order AKYH767-A; family 2013-40CM-41-45; genus JADKIH01. Next base: position 438,276 of record JADKIH010000001.1, on the reverse strand, counting down.
TTGTGACTCCGACAGCCGACTTCGATTTGAAAGACGTAGTTGAGTATGCACGATCAAAGGGAGTAGAAATAATTGGTCATCACGAAACCGGTGGTGATACGGAGAGTTACGAAAAGCATCTTGAAGCAGCTTTCAGTCTGTATTCAAAGTTAGGAATTCATGTTGTCAAAACAGGTTACGCCGGTTCGGTTACGCCGGAAGGAGAATTGCATCATGGACAATGCATGGTTCGTCATTACAACAAAGTAATGCGACTGGCAGCGAAATATCACATTATGCTCGATGTGCATGAGCCAATTGTTTTGTCAGGCTTAAGCCGAACGTATCCGAATTTAATGACGGCCGAAGGAGTGCGCGGAATGGAGTGGAATGCGTGGAGCGAAGGAAATATGCCTTCTCACACAGCGACGATTCCGTTTACGCGTGGAATTGCAGGGCCGATCGATTATACACCCGGGATTTTCGACATCGACTTATCGGCGCATAAGGGAGACCGCATGAAATGGAATTCGCTCGACAAAGGGAATACCTCTGTTCACAGCACGCTATCGAATCAACTTGCATTGATGGTTGTGCTGTATAGCCCTTTGCAAATGGCTGCTGATTTGCCGGAGAACTACGAGAAGCATCCTGCCTTTGAATTCATCAAGAACCTTCCCACAACCTGGGACGAGACACATGTCCGTGAAGCAGCTATAGGTGAGTATGTAACAATCGCCCGACGAAGTTCAGATGCCTGGTATGTTGCAGGAATAACAAACGAGCATGCACGTGAGGCGGAAATCGATTTGAGCTTTCTTCCAAAGGGAGTCGGCTTCACTGCCAGGTTATGCAAAGATGCTCCTGACGCCGATTATCAGGGTAATCCGGAGGCCTATGTCATCGAAGAGAAAAATGTGATCTCAACCGATATTTTGAGGGTCACATTAGCCCCGGGAGGAGGCTTTTTCCTGATTCTACACCCTGTTAAAAAGTGAGCAATCCCAAAGTTTCATTCACGCCTTAGAGTAATTGCATTATTCTCGCTTTTCGAGTCAAATCTTGGTTAATTCCAAGTCAACTTTTTTTCAATTTCGGAAATCTTTTTTGCCTTAAGTTTGTTCTTCGAATTACAACCCTATTACCAATCTATGCGCAAGTTTCTTCCACTCCTCATTACCCTCATTATTGCTACTTTATACGTGAGTGCACAATCAACGGGCGTCATCCGTGGAAGTGTGAAGGACAAAAATACTCAAGTCACCATTATTGGAGCCACAGTGGTGATCGAAGGAACAACTCAGGGTGTGAGCACAGATCTCGATGGTAATTATAAACTCACGGTTCCGGTTGGTACGTATCGTCTCAAGGTTTCTTTTCTCGGATACACGGCTCTTATCAAAGAAAACATCGTTGTGACTTCCGGGAATGCGCAAATCATCAATTTTGAATTGGAGCCTTCATCGTCAGAGTTGAAAGCTGTCGATATCACTTTTGAAAAAGGTCGTTCTGCTGTGGCAACCGATATGGTCACGCCTTTGTCTGTTCAGCAATTAACAACAGAGGAGATTAAAAGTAATCCGGGTGGGAATTACGATGTCTCACGTGTAATTCAAACATTGCCCGGCGTTGGCGGTGCGTCGAGTGCAGCATCGCGAAATGATATTTTAATCCGCGGAGGTGCGCCGAACGAAAACGTTTATTACCTCGATGGGATTGAAATTCCTGTTCTTAATCACTTTCAGACGCAGGGTAGTAGCGGAGGTGCCACCGGAATTCTGAATGTGTCTTTCATCGAAGATGTAAAATTGAGCTCAAGCGCTTTTGATGCACGATACGATAATGCTCTGGCATCAACCTTCATTATCAAGCAACGTGAAGGAGATCCTGAAAAACTTGCAGGTAACATACGACTGAGCGGAACCGAGTTTGCCACTACGCTTGAAGGTCCCGCCGGGAAGAAGACAAATTATCTGGCTTCATTTCGTCGTTCATACCTGCAGTATTTGTTTCAAGCATTGGATCTTCCTATTCGCCCGAACTTCTGGGATTTTCAATATAAGGTGACTCATCGATTCAACGATAAAACGACATTGACGGCAATCGGTCTTGGTGCCATCGACGAATTCTATTTTGCTGCACCTAAAGAGTCGACTCCGGAGAATATCTATTTTCTGCGTTCATTGCCATATATAAATCAGTGGAATTATACAACGGGTTTTGCCGTTAAACGCCTGATCAAAGATGGCTTTATGAATTTTACACTGAGTCGGAATATGTTTAATAATGAGCTCGACAAATTCACTGACGAAAATAAGGTTGAAGAAAATCGCACATACAAATTGCGTTCACAGGAAATCGAGAATAAATTTCGCTGGGATATTAATAAGTTTAAAAGCGGGTGGAAGTTCACGGCCGGCGTAATGGCACAATATGTAAAGTATAATGTCTCGCTTTACAGTAAGGCAACGAACACGCTCTATGATTCACTTGGAATCATTCTACTTCCGGGTACGATCGTAGATTTTTCAAATAGCGTAGAGTTTTTCAAGTATGGTGCGTTTGCAACGGTTTCAAAAAATGTTCTCGAAGAAAAATTGCTCCTTTCATTGGGAGTGAGAACCGATATGAATAGCTTTCTGACAAATGGAAATAATCCGCTGAATACATTGTCACCACGGTTTTCACTTGCATATCATCTCACGCCAAAAGTTGATCTCACAGCATCGGTCGGCAGTTATTACAAAATTCCGACCTATACCACAATCGGTTATCGTGATGCAAACAATGATCTCGTCAACAAGTCGATGAAATACATTCAGTCGACACATTATGTTCTCGGAACACAATATTTGCCGAATGAAAGTATGCGATTTACTGTTGAAGGGTTTTTTAAGAAATACAATAATTATCCTGTCTCTGCCGAAGACGGAATCTCTCTAGCAAATCTCGGATCGGATTTCGGATCTGTGGGCAGCGAGCGAATCAATAGTATCGGAAAGGGAGAATGCATAGGTTTTGAAGTTTTCGTTCAACAGAAATTAATCAAAAAGGTTTTTTACGTTGTTAGTTATACTTATTTCCGTTCACGTTTTTCAGGAACGGATGGAAAGTTAATTGCGTCTTCGTGGGATAATAATCATTTGGTCTCGGCGACGCTTGGTTACAAGTTTGGTAAGAACTGGCAATTGGGATTGAAGTATCGTCTGGCCGGTGGTGTGCCGTACACGCCATTTGATATGGCTGCATCGCAAAGAAATTACATGCTTTTGGGAACGGGAGTTTTAGATTATACGAAGTTGAATTCCGTTCGACTGAGAACATTCAGTCAGCTTGATTTGCGAATTGATAAGAAGATTAATTTCAAGCATACATCGCTCGATTTATTCCTCGACATTCAAAATATTTTACTTACGAAGCAGCAATCAGCACCATACTACACATTCAAGCGCAATGCCGACAATACGGCTTTCGAGACTACCGATGGAAGTCCGGTGAAGAATGATGGTTCGAATGCCGTTCCGAAGTTGTTGGAGAATGATGATTTGTCGGTGACGCCTAGTATTGGGGTTATCTTTGAATTCTAATGGAATTTAAAATTTAGAATTCTGAATTCAGAAGGGTCTATGTGCTTTTTGATGTAATTTTTAGGGGTTCTTCTGTAATTCTGAATTAATTCCGGTGTTTTTGGCATCTATTTTCTGAATTTTAAATTCTAAATTCTGAATTATAACTGATCGTTGTCATTCGCTCCCTGCCCATTTCCCGATACTTTTAGTTGATAAAACTAAAGCTTATGTTGGCAGAAGTAGCTGAGAAAAAGCTGATCATGGATGGCTCCGAATTGATTGTGGAGTCGTTGGCCCGATCGGGAGCAGATGTGTATATCGGATATCCGATTACGCCTGCTAATTTACTCTACGTTTATTCACACGAACGCTTTCCGTCGTTCTTTGCAGCGCCCGATGAAATATCGACTTTGCAATGGATGTGTGGTTTTGCGAGCACGGGAAAGTTTCCTGTCACTGCTTCGGCATTTCCGGGATTTGCATTGATGCTTGAGTCGGTAAATATGGCGTATATGATGGAGCTGCCAATGCTCATCATTCTCGTACAGCGACTCGGACCTGCAACCGGAACAGCAACATGCGGAGCGCAGGGAGATTTGTCATTACTCAACGGAACGATATCCGGAGGTTTTACTCTACCTGTGATCAGCGTGAGTAGCATGGACGATTGCTGGGAAATGTCTAACAAGGCGATGAAGATGGCCATTGATTTACGTACTCCTGTTGTGCTGCTTACTTCGAAGGAAGAGATTATGACGCTTTCGAGTTTTTCTATCGCTCATTTACCGGAGATCAAAAAAATTGAGCGCAAACATTATTCAGGCGATGAAACATATGTGCCATATCAAACCGGAGAATCGTTAGTGCCTGAATTTTTGCCTGTAGGAAATACGAAACATCAGGTTCGTTTAACAGCATCGACACACGATAAAAAAGGAATTATTCAAAATACGTCGAAAGAAGCGATTGATAACACAAAGCGCCTTGATGAAAAGCATCGCCGTAATTTGAAAGATCACACTTACTACGAATATGATCAACAGGAGGGAGCCGATACACTTTTGGTTTCCTATGGAATTACAGCTTCAGCAAGTAGGGAAGCTGTTAAACTTCTTCGTCGTCAGGGAAAGAAAGTTTCATTGTTTATTCCAAAGACATTATTACCGGTACCACCCGCATACTTCGAGATCTTTTCGAAGTATGCTAAGGTGGTGATTGCAGAAGAGAATCTAACCGGACAATATCGTCATATTCTTTTCGGTGAAGCCGGAAATAAGAATGTAATAGGAGTAAATGGAATTGCGGAAATGATTACTCCATCCAGAATTATCGATTCAATTTTATCATGATGAGCCAGACCGATCAACATACATCTGCCGTAGATTTTTTAACCGATGCGCCTTTGCCGTTTTGTAAAGGATGCGGACACAATCACGTTGCCGTTAATACGGAGCGTGCTTTGCAATTGCTCGGTTACAATCCCCTCGATGTTATTCTCGTAACCGATATCGGTTGCCATGGTATCATCGATAAATCGTTTTTGACACATACCGTTAATGGCTTGCATGGTCGTTCGATTGCCCTAGCGACAGGCGTTTCAGCGGCCTTGAATAATCCTGATAAAAAGGTGATTATATTTGTCGGTGACGGTGGTGCGACAATTGGAATGCAACATCTGATTGACGCTGCTCACAACGGTTTTAATATGACTGTCGTTATTCACAATAATATGTTGTACGGAATGACGGGTGGACAGCCAAGCGAATTTACTCCAATATGTAGCCAGATTAGAAGGTATTTCTGATTTCTCTAAGCAGTTGGCAACAGCATTTTCGAAAAAAGGATTTTCAGTAATTGAAGTGATGGAAATTTGCCCGAGCTACGGAGTAAAATCCAATCCGGGAATGAAGCTTTCGAAAGTGATCGAAAACGCCGGCCTGGATTTAAAAGTATTCGTCGATAAAGAGCAAGAGCGTTATGAAACACGCGTTCGGACAGATTTGAAGCCCTTGTTCAGCGAGAGTGATGCAATAAATGTGAAGTTCAGTAACAACCTAGACCAGCCATTGCGACTCATGTTCTGCGGCTCAGCCGGAGAAGGAGTGCAAGCTGCTGCCGAATTTCTGATGAAGGCCGGCATCACAGCAGGTTTGAATGGAACAAAGAAGGGCAGCTATCCGGTTACAGTGGGCGTAGGCTTTTCTGCAGCTGAAGTGATTTTGTCGCCGGAGGAAATTCTTTATACCGGTTCTCCGAATCCGGATGTGATGTGTATTACATCTACAGAAGGCCTCGAATATTCGCGCAAAGCAATTGCAAATATGAAGGGAGGGAAATTGTTTATAGACAGCTCACTTCCTGTTCCTGAGACAAAGGCCGAAGTAATTCGTTTCCCATTCCGTGAAAGAGGAGGAGCAAAGAATTCTTCATTGTATTGTTTATTCTACTTAGTGCAGAAAACCGGTATGCTGCCAATGGATTCTCTGCTGTCTGTTTTCAATGAAAATAAGATCGCACAGAAGTTTGATGTAGCGAAAATGTTCCAGTTGCTCGATGAGCCTGTTGAATTGACATAAAAAAAAGGCGGCGTCAAATTTAACATCTGACACCGCCGGGTAGTGTAATCGGGGTAATAATTTAAGTATTATTTGATGAATAAGTAGTTGGTGTTCTTGTAGCCGGACAAATCTTTGTACCAGTCTGCATAGCTCGATCCACCACTTGATGCCCAGTCAATGAATTTTAAATTTCCCTGGTTTACCGCTGCCTTTTCAACCGGATATGTAAATTTTTCAGGAAGGTGAATGGCATAAGGCAGATTATTTTTTGTCTTATAGAAAACTGCTTTGCTGTCACTTGTATTATCTGAAAGAGTTCCGAAAAGTGTTTTGTTGGCTAACTTTGTTGGAGAGTAACCCGCCAGGTGTACTTCTTTGCCGCGATTTCCTCCAACTATGATAAACGGATTAAAAGGTGCTGCACCAATTTCTGCTTGTGTTCGTTCATTGGCGAATGTAATGTTGAGGCTAACTGTATCAGGAGTTTCGAAAGGTTTTGTAGTTTCGGTATTCAGCATGTTGCCTTGTGGTCGGTGAATAACTTTGTAGTCGTTGTCAAATGCAATAATTGTAGCGTTGTTTTGACTGTTTTCTGTCTTGTTGGTGTTTAATGAAACCGTGCCTTCTGTCAGCTGCATTCCGGTTACATTGGCAACGTCAGAAGACCCAATGTTCATCTGGAATCCGAATCCGTGTGAATAGTGAGCGCCAACAGCTCGAATTGCAAATCGACATTTCATCTCTTTCACTTTATTTTTTGCATTCAACCATTGCTCGAACTGATAATCAACAACGAGGTCGTTGAAGTCATAATCGCCTTTTGCCGGCCAAAGATCTTCGAACGCAAGAGTTCCGTAATTTCCTGCAGAGGGAAGAATACTCTTGTAGGCAAGATTAGCATCTGTAGGAAAGTCGTCGTACACATCCGAAACACCATCGTGATCCTGATCTTGTCCGTTATCGGCTAACGGCATGTTTTGTGTCGAAATGGCTGTAATAGGATTTGATTTCGCATAGAAGACGATATCGTTAAAGTCGTTGTCGCAACTTCCGCTATTACGATTGATATCCTCGAAACCGAGATAGTAGATTTTGTTGGTGTTATCGTAAAGCAAAACACTTTGTTGCTTAAGAGCCGCATTGGCTTGAACATTCAGGTTTTTGTCGGAGAATAATTGTGAGTAGCCATCGCCTACGCCTGCGCCTGTCCAGCCGTTCGATACACAGATAAACCCGATGCTCGTTCCTGCAGGGAATGCACCCAGGTACACTTTATCGCCACTACGCATACCACCACCACTATTGTAATAAGAGGCATTTGGAAACACAACGTATGCTGTATCAATTTGTGTAGACGATGTCGGTGGATTGTTTGTCTGGTATTTGTAATAGCAAAGTGTATTGGTATAACCTGCCCCTTCGTGAACGAAAGTAATCCAAACGTCAGCTGCTTGCGTAATGTCTAAGTCAGTATTAATATTTTGATTAAGAAAGGTGGGATGTGTAGTCGTTAATGGCTTACTTTCAGGTAAAGAGTTGTTGATGTAGGTAAGCATCTGTGATGTGACAACATCTTTTGGAGCTAGCACACTTGGTACACCTTGAGAATTGTAAGGCGACAGATACTTGTAACGTAAAATTGTCTGAGTTTTTTGTGAGTTATTGCTCACAATGGTCGGATAGAAATTAGTCGGAGCCGATGTTCTTGCACCGCTCAAAGAAAGCGTAACCGTATTTCCGGAGATCGGAACGATAATGTCGTTAGGTACTCCGATGTAATTCGGACTGATGACTACCTCTGTGATATAGCTCGGTACATTGAACAATCCTGAAGCAAGTCCGGTTTCATCCGTCATCATCGTATACATTTCAATCAGTGAGTCGTTCACCAATTTATTGATGGTAACAGGTACTCCGGTAATCGGGTTTCCATCAGGTGCATTCAATTGAATTTCGAAATCTACGTCGCTTGTCGTACGGTAGTTAAATCCTGCAGGAGTATTGGTTTCTTCAAGATCAAAAGGATTCGTGTTCGTTGGTGCTGAGCTAACAGCGGCTTCATCTTTGTGGCAAGACGAAAGGGCGCCCATAGTTAGGCACATTGCTGCAATAAAAATCTTTCTCACGTGTTCGGTTTTAGAACGGCAAAAGTCCGACATAAAAGAGGCCTTTTTAACCGATTCCGACGAACAGGGGATTTTTGCCGACGAAATGGGCTTTAGCGTCGACCAAAATATTATTGAAGATTGAAGATTGAATATTGCGGATTAGGGTGGAAGTATTCCGAACCTAATTTTCAATTTTCAATACTCAATTTTCAATTCTCGTCTTCAATCTTCAATAAAAAAGGCCCCGTCTCCGGAGCCTTTTTATTCAAAATCTATAGGAATTGTTACTTCGCAAAGCTGCTCTTGAAAGCAGTCTTCAGCTTATTAACGTAGTCGAGTTTTTCCCAAGGGAACAATTCAACTTTGATGCGTTTTTCGTTTGACTCGCCTTTGTTGAAGATTTTAATCTTCGTTTCAGGCTTGCGACCCATGTGTCCGTAAGCTGCTGTTTCCAGATAAATCGGAGTGCGGAGTTTGAAACGTTGTTCGATAGCGTAAGGACGCATGTCGAAGATTTTTTCAACCATCTTACCGATAGCTCCGTCGTTCATAGTCACCTTAGCTGTATTGTATGTGTTTACATACAAGCCAACCGGCTCAGCAACACCAATCGCGTAAGCAACCTGGACGAGAACTTCGTCGCAGATTCCTGCAGCAACCAGATTCTTCGCGATGTGACGTGTAGCATATGCTGCAGAACGATCCACTTTCGAAGGATCCTTGCCGGAGAATGCACCACCACCGTGAGCGCCTTTTCCGCCATAAGTATCAACGATAATCTTACGACCTGTTAAACCTGTATCACCGTGTGGTCCGCCGATAACAAATTTACCGGTTGGATTGATGTGGTATTTAATTTTATCGTTGAATAATTTCTGAACGCGTTTAGGTAATTTTTTCATCACGCGAGGCATCAAAACTTTGATGACATCGGCTTTGATTTTCTTCAACATCACAGAGTCGTTCTTATCGAAATCGTCGTGCTGTGTAGAGATTACCACGGTGTCGATACGAATCGGTTGGTGTTTATCGTTGTATTCAATCGTTACTTGTGATTTCGCATCCGGACGAAGATATTTCATCGTCTTGCCTTCGCGACGAATAGCAGAAAGTTCACGCAATAGAGTGTGAGCTAATTCCAAAGGAAGTGGCATATAGTTATCTGTCTCACGACAAGCATAACCGAACATCATACCCTGATCGCCTGCACCTTGTTTCCACGGATCTGTTTTCTCAACACCACGGTTGATATCGGCAGACTGTTCGTGAATAGCAGAAAGGATACCGCAAGAATCTGCTTCGAACATATATTCGCTGCGAGTGTAGCCGATTTTACGGATTACTTCGCGAGCGATTTCCTGAACGTCGAGATAAGCTTTCGATTTTACTTCACCGCCCAGTACAACCTGGCCGGTAGTTACTAATGTTTCGCAGGCAACTTTTGCTTTCGCATCATACGCAAGGAAATTGTCAATCAGTGCATCTGAAATCTGATCGGCTACTTTGTCAGGATGTCCTTCGGAAACTGACTCAGATGTGAACAAATAAGGCATGGTTCTTTTTTTAGAAATTAAGAATTAATACTAAATAATACATTCAGGGGAAGGATCGGCGAGCGGAAAGCAAGTGCCTTAGCATTTTTTTTACCGTGGTTGCAATATTGTCGATATGTGACAATCAAATCCTTCCACTTTCGCGGGCAAAAGTAGGGAAATTTTCTTACGCAAATGATGCTGTTAGCAACTGTTTTCGTAAGTGGTAAGTTGTAAGTAGTAAGTTGACTTGGAATTAACCAGCTTCGTTGAAGCATATCTGTATCAAAATCAGTAAATTGAATAAGGTCGGGAGTTGTAAAATTTAAAGGAAATGTTTGAAGAAATCGGGTTAATCAAGTTCATGTTGTGATTAAGATTGAAGTTGTACTCCAGGATTTACTGTACACCCACCACAAGTCAACTTACTACTTACTACTTACTACTTACTACATACAAACCAAAAGCTAATAATTCCTCCCCTCAAAAAACACCCCCACCGTATTCGTCCCAACTTCATACTTGAGGACATTTCCGATGAGAAAATATTTGTTGATGATCTCGTAGGAGACGGTGTATGTTTTTCCTTTTAGAAAGAGTTTTAATCTGCCGCTGTCGTCGAGCCAGGCGACGCCGTCGTTGCCGATTTGATAATCACGAACGGAACTTGTTTGAAGGGTGGTGACTTGGCCGTTGTAAAAAACATTAAACGAATTGTTGTAGGAATAAACGATGGTGTTTCCTTTTACAGCGAAATAATCAGGTCGGTCTGAAAGCAGACGTTGTGTTGCTCCATTGTAGAATGAGCGAAAGTTTCCGGTTTGGTCTACATACGCCATAATTCCAAAACCGACTTTGAACGAATCGGGAGCAAATGGTTCTACCATAGCCGTGTCGCCTTTGTAGAAGAGATGAAATCGTTTATCGTAATCATCAACGTAGGCTACGATGTCCTGTCCTGCTTCAAACGCCATCGGCGCAATATTATCAAGATTGTGGACTTCGCCGTGATAGAACACATTGAAAAAATTCGATTGATTCACCCATGCAATCGTGTTGTTTCCTGTCTTGATGGCTTTCGGTTTGTCGAGGAAGGAGTCTTCGAGCTCGGCCATTTTTCCATTGTAATAAACAAACAATGTGTTTTTGGAGTCGTCGAAAAAGGCCATCACGCTATCGTTGACGGCCAGGATAGTATTGTAATAGCACAATGTTCGTTTTTCTCCCTGGTCAAAAACGTAGAGCACGCTCCCAACTTTGAATGCAACTAAGTAGTCCGTCATGTAATAAGAAAAGTCGGCAGCATTCAACATGGTAATCGTTTGCCCATTCGAATAGACTCTGAAATCGTTTTTATTGTCTACATAAGCAACTGCTGATCCGCCATATTTATAATTGCGTACAGGAAGATATTCGAGTTGGTGAAATGAGCCGTTATCGAAAGCGTGCAAGTATCCCCGATAGTCGGTGTATGCTGCTAAATTTTGCCCTTCAGCTGTGATTGAAAACACACCGGTCAGGCAAGCGATAAAAAGTAATGCTAGTAACACCGTTCTTTTCATAGTTGAAAATCAGGATTGCTTTTGAGTCAGTTGATGGAAAACGTCTTCAAGTTTTTGTTCTTCAATTTGCAATGAAAGCACAGTGTAGTTTTTGCTCACCGCCCATTTGAAAACGGTGCCGCGAACATTCGTGTCGGTCACCTGAATTCTCCAGTGATTTCCGGAAATATTTTCGGCGCGAATAACGCCTTCAATTTTTTCTAACTCGTTTCGGGAAACAGTCTGGTCGAATTCCGCCAAAATGCTTTCTCCTTTGCCACGATGCTTCTGTAATACGGAAGTGTTTTCGTTTGCAACAATTTGCCCGCGATTGATAATGATAACTCGATCGCAAATTGCCTCGACTTCCTGCATGATATGCGTAGAGAGAATAACGGTCTTTTCCTTGCCGATTGTTTTAATCAGCGAACGAATTTCCGCCAATTGATTTGGATCTAGTCCTGATGTCGGCTCATCCAGAATGAGAACTTTCGGATCATGAATCAGTGCTTGAGCCAAACCTACACGTTGGCGATAACCTTTCGACAAGGCGCCGATTTTTTTCTTCTGTTCAATCGTCAGACCGGTAAGTTCAATCAGCTCGTTTATCTTCTTTGCTTTGTCGCCTTTAAACTGGTACATACCACAGATGAAGTCGAGATATTCCTTCACATACATTTCCGGATACAATGGATTGTGTTCCGGTAAGTAACCAACGATCTTTTTACGTCGAGAGATTGATCCGTAACATCAAAACCGCAAACACTCACCGAGCCTGAAGTCTGAGGAATAAAGCAGGTGATAATCTTCATCATCGTCGATTTTCCCGCACCGTTCGGTCCGAGAAAGCCGACAACTTGTCCGTTTCCTACTTCAAAGGATACATTGTCGAGTGCTTTTTGAGTGCCGTAGAGTTTGGTGATGTTTTGGACGGAGATCATGCGGGTTGCGGTGACGGGTTGCGAGTTGCGAGTTGCGGGTTGCAGGTTGCGGGTTGCAGGTTGCGGGTTGCGGGTTGCAATTTCGTTATTTTGAATGGAATAAACGATTGCAATTCCATTAATATTTCTGAATAATCAATGAATTTCCATGCCATTGTTCAAGCAAGCATCTAAGCGCCCAAGCATCCAGGCAACTAAGCAACCAAGCAACTAAACCAAGCTTTTTCCTTACTTTCGCACTACATGCAAGGCCTCGTCATCAAATCAACCGGCAATCAATACAACGTCCGAATGGAATCGGGCGAGGTGTTGGTGTGTCGTATTCGGGGAAATTTGCGATTGAAGGATTTTGAAGCGACGAATCCGGTTACGGTAGGTGATAAGGTGGAGATTGATATGAATGATGTTGAGGAGGAATTCACTGGATTTCGAAATTGATTGATCGGAAGAATTACATCATTCGTAAGTCGGTAAAATTGTCGCGTCAGGTTCAGATCATTGGTGCGAATATCGACCGTGCCTTTGTGGTGGCAACGCCGGTTTCGCCGAAGACATCGCTAGGCTTCATCGATCGTTTCTTGTCCACAGCGGAAGCGTATCGAATTCCCGGAGCGATCATATGGAACAAGGCCGATATTTACGACGAAAGCGTTCGTGCCTATATTGCAGAAACAAAAGCATTGTACGAGCCCATAGGTTATAAAGTCTTTGTTGCATCATCGGTAAGCGGTGAAGGAATCGAAGAGTTGAAGGCAGAGATGGCCGGCAAAGTAAATTTGTTCTCCGGTCATAGTGGCGTAGGGAAATCGTCGTTGATCAATTATTTAATCCCGGGCTTAAATTTAAAAACCGCTGTGCTTTCATCACAGCATCAAAAGGGAGTTCATACCACAACCTTCGCCGAAATGCACTCAATGGAAAACGGAGGCTTCATAATCGATACACCCGGCATCCGCGAATTCGGAACAATCGATTTTGATACGTACGAAGTATCTCATTTCTTCCCCGATATTTTTGCGGTATCAAAAGGATGTAAGTTCAATAACTGTCTTCACTTCTCTGAAAAAGATTGCGCCGTCAAAACAGCTGTCGATGAAGGAAGGATTGCTTTCAGTCGTTACGATAGTTATCTCAGCATACTTAGCGGACAGGATTCTTATAAATAATTGGCTAATTAGCTGATTAGCTAATTAGCTAATGTTTGAAGCAATTAAAGTATTTTTGAAATCAGAATTGTACAAAAGATCACATAAGAATTCCTTTAATCCTTTAATCAGGCAAATCCAGGTCAAGTGAGGAGTGTTATACAAAGAGTTTCATCTGCAAGCGTCACCATCGAAGGCGTTGTGAAAAGTTCCATAGCATCCGGTCTGATGGTGTTGATAGGGATAGAAGACGCCGACACGTTTGAAGATATCGAATGGCTCTGCGGAAAAATTTGCAGGCTCCGAATATTCAATGATGCAGAAGGCGTTATGAATGTGTCTATTCAGGAATCAGGTGGTGATGTGTTGCTGATTTCTCAGTTCACGCTGCATGCGTCTACGAAAAAAGGGAATCGACCTTCTTATATAAAGGCGGCCAGACCGGAAGTTGCAATTCCTCTCTATGAAAAATTCATAGCTGAGCTCGAAAAGCAATTAGGTAAAAAAGTATTTACGGGAGAATTCGGTGCCGATATGAAAGTAGCTTTGGTAAACGACGGACCTGTTACCATAATTATTGATTCAAAAAATCGCGAATAGAAATGAGTATTACAATCACTGATGCGCAGAAGCAAGTCGATAATTGGATAAAAACAATTGGTGTTCGCTATTTTAATGAGCTTACCAATATGGCTGTGCTTACTGAAGAAGTAGGAGAGGTGGCAAGAATTATGTCGCGAGTTTATGGCGAACAATCGTCGAAAGAAAGCGACCTGAAAGCGCAGTTGCCTGATGAGTTGGCCGATGTGCTATTTGTTCTGATTTGTATAGCGAATCAAACCGGAATCGATTTAGAAGAAGCGTTTAAGAAAAATCTCGAGAAAAAAACGCTCCGTGATTCCGACCGACACAAATCAAATCCTAAGCTTTGATACTCTTAGTGTCTTAGTGTTTAATTTTAACATTAAGACTTTTTCTTCTTATTGTTCGGGTCTTCATGGAAGAAATACCTCAAGTCAATCGTCAAATAATTCCCCACTAAAGAATTATAAACCGTTTCCTGCTTACCGGCTCTTTTGTATTCTGTAGCCTGGGCGAAGATGTAAGAAAAAGGACGATGGTAGCTTAATCCGATATAGAACGCTCCGCTTTTTTCAGTGCGGTATTCAAAGCCAAGATTAGCATTCACTGCGGGTTGAAATGTGGTGCGACGAACGGCATTGTTTCTAAAATAGGAGTCAAATGTGATGATGTCGCTTGCAAACATATCGAGCGAGGGACCTAGTGAACCATTGGCGTATATTTTTTCGCCGATGCGAGCATAGATCACTGCCTATACAGGAATTTCATAGCCGACTATTCGGAAGATGCTGTTTCCTGTGAATCCGGAATCTGTTATTGTCAGATTGTACTTTCTTTTTACGTAGTTGATTCCACCTTCCAGGCCGACGAGGTCTGAAAAGTTGTGACGTATAAAGAGGCCTGCCGAAAAGCCTGATGCCAATTCAGTATTGAAGTGAACGCCATTTGCGTCGTAAGCCTGGCTTCCGGTACCAAGAAAGTTAAAAGGAAAGATAGGCTTAAACTGAACTCCAACCGTCGTGACATTTTTCTGTGCGAAAACGTTCGTGCATAGGATAAACAAAAGAAGCAATAAGCTTACTGAACGAATGCGCATGAAAAATTATTGATTGTGTATTTTCTTCAGTTTGTCGAGGAAGCTCATCAATGCAATCCAGTACTCTTGATTTCCTTTTGCGTCAGGCCAGAGGACTTTTGAGCCATGATTGCCCGCCGAAATAGGGATGTACTGAATTTTCAATCGTGAGTTAACGTCTTTCAATAAATCAGTAACGCCTGCTGACTCTTCTTTCGAAGAAGTAGCGAAGACCGGTTTGATCAATTTTTTGATGTGAGAGCTGACGAAAGTTTTGTCGTCGAAATACTCGCCCGGACTGAAAACGATTACCGACATCACTTTATTATTCTCAGCTGCAATTTTTAATGCCAGAGAAGCAGAGTAGGAGCTTCCCCATAAAATGATCTGATGCTGGTTCTTTGCATAGAGATATTCAATTGCAGCGATAATGTCTTGTTCCGCATCGGCAAAAGTCGGGCTCATCTTCTTGGCTACAGCTTCGGCAGCAGTTTCGTTTTTCACGTTGTTGCATGCATCGCCGACACGCTGATCAATGGCGAGACAGTTGAAGCCGAATTTATTGAGACGAAGAGCTGTTTCCACATATTCGCCACGACTGAATTTATTCTGATGGCACAGCAAGATCGTCGGCATATTCGTGCTAACCGGATACCAGTCGGCCGTAATTTTAAGTCCGTCTTTCGAAGGAAACGTTACTTTGAGTTGTCCCATTGCATTTTGCATGGTTAAAATAAGCGTAAAAAATAAGAGCGCCTTTTTCATGTGGTTTGGTGAAATATGGGGGCAATTTAGAAAAAATGCTTGAATCTTCAATCTCTTCCTTTGATTAGCTAATCAGCTAATTAGCTAATTAGATAATGAGGATTTAGCAACCGGTTTGTGGAAAACCCGATGGTCGGACTCTAAAGCAAAAAGAAAGCAATCATGAAATCAAAAAACCACCAATGGGAAGAGATGATTTTCGAGTCCCGCAACAAGGCTTACGGAGCATACGAGCTTAGGGTAAACTATGAGAGCAGATTGGGTAAAGCGATGATGTATGTACTGGCGGGAATGATCACATCTTTTGTTTTTGCTAAATGGATAATGGCAAAAGAAGTGGTACCGGCACGCGAGCATCACAAGGAAGTTTTGACCCTTTTTGATTTTTCGTTTGAGCAACCTGAGATTGTACCACCGACTCCTCCACAACCACCCGCACAACATACCCGGACAGCACCACCGCCACCGGTTCCAATTGCAGACCCGAATATCTTCAAACCGGTTGTGGGGCCTCTTCCTGTCGTTCCTTTAGTTCCAGTTAATCCTCCTGCAATTCCAATTGAGCCGGGCACAGGCTCAGGTCCGTCGGGCCCTTTAGAAAAGCCCGGAACGACCGGACTTCCGGCAACAGGAGCAATGGGGATTCCGGTGATGGGAATGGCCGTAGTTGATAAGGCACCTGAATTTCCCGGAGGATTGGAGAAATTTTACCAATACCTCAAAAACAATCTCAAATACCCTATGGAAGCCAAGGAGATCGGTGTTTCAGGACGATTGTACGTTTATTTTGTCGTAAGCGAGCAGGGAGAAATTACTTCAATCGAGTTTAAGAACAAAGTAGGGTACGGAATGGAAAAAGCTGTTGCAAACGTATTGGAATCATCGCCGAAATGGGCTCCGGGAGTTTACAAAAACGAGCACGTTCCTACATCTATGGTAATCCCGATAAGTTTCAACCTGCTTAAATAAATGAAATCCGGTAGCGTTTGACTAACATAACAATGTTTAAAAGTACACTCTTTTCAGAGTGATGCACCCCTTGAAGCAACTACTTTTGTTAGCTACTCAAATTAGTCAAATATGACAGGAATACTCTTGCAAATCCCAATGAATTCCGGCAGTGCCGCTGATTCTATTCACAACGCTTTAGGTGCTGCGGCTCCACTTCCCGAACAATCCATCACTCTCTGGGAGATGGCTGTAAAAGGTGGTCCCATTCTGATTCCGATTGCACTATTATCGGTAATGGCATTCTACATTTTCTTCGAACGATATTTTACAATTCGTAAGTTGTCGAAAATGGATATGAACTTCATGAATCAGATTCGTGATTTCGTTCACAGTGGAAATGTAGATGCAGCAAAAGCATTATGCAAAAACACAAACTCACCGGTGGCGCGTATGATCGGTAAAGGTATTTCCCGCTTAGGTAAACCGGTAAAGGATATTGAAAGTGCGATTGAAAACGCAGGTAAGCTCGAAGTATTCCAGATGGAAAAGAACGTGAACATTCTCGGAACAATTTCCGGTTTGGCTCCGATGTTCGGATTCTTGGGAACGATCTTCGGTGTAATCAAGATCTTCTACAAAATCGCTCAGCAAAATAGTCTCGACATCAATACCATCTCCGGTGGTTTGTATGTGAAGATGATTTCATCGGCAAGCGGACTCTTAGTAGGTATGATAGCTTACGGCGGATTCCACTATCTGATGCACATGATCGATCGCGTTATCAATAAAATGGAAGTAAATGCCGTTGAGTTCATCGATTTACTCGAAGAACCGGTTAAAGGTTAATCTGCACACTTAAACAAAAACATCATGAACTTAAGACGCAGAAGCCGGGCCGTAGGAGAAGTGTATACCGCATCACTCAGCGATATCATGTTCTTTCTCCTTCTCTTCTTCCTCATTACGTCGACAATGGCAACACCAAATGTGTTGAAGCTTTTGTTGCCGAATGCAAAGAGCGGAACTCAGAGCGTAAAAAATCCCATTGCAATTTCTGTTTCGGAAGACTTGCAATATGATATCAATGGAAATATTATTCCGGCCGATCAAGTCGAAGCTGTGCTTTCAAAGATGATTGCCGGCCAGCCCGATCCTGCAGCCATCCTGAAAGTGGATAAAACAATTCAGGTGCAGAATCTCGTCGACTTACTCGATATCGGAAACCGATTAAAGATTAAAATGGTGCTTGCTACACAAAATTCTAAGCAGCAGTAATTTACTATTCCTAATTATAATACGAGAGAGAATAGTAAATCCGCGATAGCGGATCTCATGTCAATTCTCTCGCACAATCGAATTAGATTTTAAATGGAAGAAAACATCCGTTCCCGTTCGTTAATTCTTGCCGTAGGAGTTCATGCCGGTCTTTTCCTGATTTTACTTTTTACCGTGATGAGAACTACTATTCCTCCGTTTCCGGAAGCGGCAGGAGGAAACGGTACATTAATCAGTATCGGAACGGTTGATGAAGCATCAGGCGATATTCAGCCGATGTCCTCTGAAACAGCTCAGCCGGTGAATGCTGTTAAAGTTGAAACGACAGCTCCCGAAGAGGAGATAGCTACTCAGGAAACGGAAGAGTCGCCAATCGTTCATGAGAAAAAAGATCCGACTAAAGTTCAGCCGAAGAAAACTCGTCCCGATGTAAAGACCAATCCGAAGCCGATTGAAAAGCCACGCACCGTTAATAGTGCAGCCTTATATCATGGCAGCAATAATAACAGTACATCGCAAGGAAACGGCAGTGGACAGGGTGACCAGGGAAAACCAGACGGCGATCCGAAAGGATTGTACAGTGGAGCACCGGGCAGCGGAGGCGATGGTTCATCACCGGGTAGTGGTGGTGGTCCCGGAGGCGATGGAGGCAAAGGAGTTTCGTTCTCACTCACAGGAAGAAGAATTATGCAATTGCCAACTATTTCCGATCGTTCGCAAGAAACCGGAAAAGTGGTTGTCGATATTACAGTAAGCAAAGACGGAAAAGTGGAAACCGCAATACCTGGTGGCCGCGGATCAACAACTACAAGTTCTTATCTTTTCAAGCTCGCCAAAGACGCAGCGATGAAAACAAAATTTAATGTAAGTCCCGATAAAGCCGATATTCAGAAGGGGACGATTACGTTTGTGTTTAGGGTGCAGTAGGCGGTTTATTGAAAATTGAAGATTGAAAATTGAATATTGAATATTGCTTGTAGGTACCCAATATTCAATATTCAATCTTCAATTTTCAATCCGAACTCTTCAATCCCTCTCTTCCTCCACATTATCCCCTGTGATCAGAGTAGAATACTTGATTTTTTTCCGCAGGAAATATTTTTCCATAAGCTCGTAAGAAAGTGAGGAAGCGGCTACCGTCATCATCGTGCCAAGGAAAAGTTCGACGAAGGAATTCGTGATTCCATAACTTAGAGAAATTTAGCTGTAACGCAGAGCATGAGCGGGTGGAACATGTAAATGCCATATGAAACTTTTCCCAGGTAGTTTAGTCCTTTTGATTCGAGTGTAAAAAGCGTTTTTGGATTTGTAGCCACATTGAGGATCAGGATGGCAAACAGGATGGCATAGAATTCATAGTGGAAGTATGGGATACGGATTCCTAAAGAAATCAGAACGATCAGAGAGATTGTAACAACCCACTGAGTTGATTTTTTGTAGACGAAGTCCAGAATTTTCCGCACGTTTCGGAAGTAGTATAAGGCAGCCAGTCCACCGATGGCCATGCAGTCGATATTAAATATTTCCCAGAAGCTTAGAAACACTTTTAATCCATTATGTTGATCAGGATTCGATTTCCAAACGGCGAACATAATGAACTTTGTAAGTATGTACATTGCAATTACGCCAAACATCAGTTTCTCTTTGCGTTTAACGCTTTTCATGAGCAGAGGCCATTGCAGGTAGAATTGTTCTTCTACTCCGACCGACCATACCTGTGAAATGAATGGAATCGCAGAGTTGAAGATGTAAGCAACATTGGGCATTAAAAAGAGAAAGAGAAACACATTGCTACCGAAATTGGTGTAGAGTACGGAAAAGTCGTTTCCGCTTTGCAGGTATTCGATATTAGGCAGGACAAAAAAGGCCCATGATGAGAAAATAGAGAGGCCAGATCCGGAGAATACGACGGATGTAAAACTGCTTGACGTGAATAGATCCGGTTTTTTTCTCCTCTTTAAGCAGCAGGTAGGTAATAAGGAAACCGCTAAGGACAAAAAATAAAATGACACCTAATTTTCCGACAACGATAATAAACTGAGATTCCCAGAAGTTTTCGAGGCCTAATCGCAGTTTAATCCGTTCATTATGATGAACTAACACTAAGAAAGCCGCAATGAACCGCAAACCGTTCAATCCGGGGAAGTGAATTTTATTCGTCATAATTGCTTTAAAAAGTTGCTTGAATTTTTGCTGAAATAAAAAATACTCTATATTTGCCGTCCCGATACGAAAAAACACGTTTTTAGTTCTAAAAACAGCTTTCCGACGGGAAGATAATCCAAACTTCGCAAGAAGCAAAAATTGGGGAGTCGCAATAAGAAATTGGGAGCTTAGCTCAGCTGGTTCAGAGCATCTGCCTTACAAGCAGAGGGTCACAGGTTCGAACCCTGTAGCTCCCACACTCAAAATCAAAGGCTTACAAGGTTTTAACCGAGTAAGCCTTTTTTAATTTGCACAAAATTTGCACAAATAATCGTTTATTTTAGTAAAAAGGGGCTAATTCCAAACTTTTAAAACCTGTTTCCTATGAACGTTAATACAGTAAATACTGCATTTAGTGAATAAAGTCAGTAGATCTTCTGGCTGAGCAGACATACGATCCTACTCGAACAGAAATTCGCTTTGAGTCAGCCTCAAGAAAGGCTTGGAGATATTGGGCATTGATGTGTCTCAGACCAGTGGGACAGAGGAGTGTTGTTCGATTATGTTTTAATTTCGTATTTCTCAACACTTTTAAATTTTGACCCACAGCGACTTTTGGATTTTTTTATAAGTGATTGTGTTGAGGTTCCAATCTATGACTCCAATTCCCAAAGATTGTCAATTTCGGTAAAGATACAAGTTGAGAAAGAGGGTATCCAAGCTTTTCAAGACAAATCTAATCCCAAAAAAAAAAATCCAATTTAAATAGTCATGTGCATAGTCAGCTCGTCTTACTGAACATTTCCAGTTTTGAGCAGTTCCGTAATGTGAATGAGGTAAACGGCATGACTGCTAAAATAAAGAGTTGCAAATTCCGCATTGACTTTGAACGGAAGCACAAAGCACTACGCAGAAAGAGTATTACGACTGGTTTGGTAACTCAGAAACAGATGACATTCTGTTTGCATACTTTCGGATCCGTATGATGTTAAATTTAAACTTAAGATAAGATTTGGTCCTTCAGTTCAGCTTGTCAATGAACGTAAGGAACTGGAGAGAGTAATACATCAATTGCACGAAAAATAATCTTAAAATATGTATTCGTTTTAAAAACTTCTATTATTGACAAATTGACTATCCCAGTCATACTTACCAATATTAAAGCATTACAATATGTGGATACATTTCTCATTGGTTTTTTTGACCCATTAGAGTATTTTCATTGTGAACGTGTAGATGATGGAAGTTTAAAATTGGTTTGGGACAGGTCAATTAAAAGCGGGCTTATTAGTGGCCATGTTTCCATTGAGTATAATGAAACAAATTTTAATTTTCTTAGACTTGGAACAAAGAAGCAAGTTCTTGAATCAGAGCCTGCATTTAAAGCAATGGTAGGCGACGAGATGTTTACGTTGTCGGAAGCGAGAGTGTTGTATGAAGAAGGGAAATATGAAGAGTGCATCGAAAAAGTCAATAGTATTCAAGATATTCAGAATTTGGAATTGGATTGTCTTTGGTTATCTGTTAATGTATGTTAATTTAAGGCGCTGACTTAAGCGAAGAAAACAAATACTGCAAGAAAAGCACACCACCGAAAATAATTGAGGCGAAAAATTTTATTGTTCAAATCGGTGTCTGCGAAAAGAGTTTCAGACTACATAATCTTGCTAAAGAGATTCTGGCAATCTATGAAAATCAATTCGTTGAATCAGAGCATTAGATGCGTTAGCTGGTGTGATCAGAAAGATGTACTGGAATTGCTTATTGAACATATTGATAAATTTGAAGCTGTGGCTTTAGATCAATTTGGCTTTTTATGCCTTGGTATCGGGGAGTATGCTTTGGCATTAAAAGTACTTTCCATTGCTTTTCGAGAAAACGGGCTTGATGACCAAATCTGTTTGAACCTTGCAGAAGCCAATTATTTCTCAGGAAATATAAATCGGTTTCATCAACTCTTTAAAAGAGCCAAGTTCCTCAACTCAGCAATTGCAGTGCATTTGGATAAGAAAATCTTAAGTGAATTGAAAGCAAATTGATTTGAAGAGCCATTTTTGTTAGGCCTAAAAATTATTGTCTCAACTATAAGAGCAATAACTTATTTAAAAATTTCTCTAATCGGCTTCGGCGAAAAATCTATCAGGTTTGTTTTCCAGAGTACTTCACTTTGCCAGTTCGACGGAAAACCCATTGCAGCCGTATCTACATTGGGGTATTTTCGTAGCAATCTTTTTACCTTTACCTTAAATCTATGGTGAGGATTGATTTGATTTAGTAAGTAAGAAATCATAGAAAGGCAAATGAATACTTTATTAGTTTGCGGAGTACTACTAAGCCATTTCTGACGCGGACTTGTTGGAATACGTGGTCTTATGCTTAACACTCTATTCCATAGCCTTGAATGATGAGCGCAAATATTTCTAAGATAAACAATTGCATGGAGCCATGAGGCAAAAGTGTTTTCATCAAGCCCAAATGAATTTGCTATATCTCTTCTGCCTATTTTTAAATTTTCATACAATATTGAAACCGTTCCAAACGAAGTTATTTCTAATGTCATCCAACTTGGCGGAATTGGGTCCGAGTATTTTGCTTTAAATGAAGCAATGAATTGTTCGTCACTCCGGCCAAGTTCATTAGTGATACTTGAATAGAGACTTGGTATATGCAGGTAACTTTTTGAAATTTGAAGGATCGGAAAGCCACATTGCTCCCGAGCTGTGAGATAAATGGTAGATAATGGAAGCTCTAATTGCTACTTCAATTTTTTCTAATTCTGCCTGAACTAATTGCCTTAATTCTCTGTCAAAACAATACAGCTTGAAAGCGGTGTCGAGATGAGCACCTTTTTTAAAGATATGCTTTTCTTTATCTGCAATTGTAGTTCCCTCCAATAGCGGATACCAGTAACCGCTAAGTCTGTAATAACTTATTCTTTCTAAAAGATGAAGCGCTTTTTTGTCGTTACTGATAATTAAACCTCGTTGCTTTAATTGCTTCAGTTGGTCGCTAAAAGAGAGGGGTGGTTTACTATAGGGAATTGGTGGCATATACCTGGAAGCAAAACGCCCACCCCGGAGCGCGCTGATCTAACGGGAAGCGGGTGAGCATGTTAATGCAAATGTACAGTTACTTGTACAATTGCAAGTACAATTTGTTGCAATTTTGTTGCAATTGTAATTGCAGTCAGTTAAAATCATGATAAACAATGTTTTGCGATGAAATTTTAACATTTATTAGCGATATTTTCCACGTTTTTTTCTCTCAAATTAACTTAGTGCAATTGCAAGTCAATATTATGCTCAAGCAACAAACTAAGCCCAAGCGGAGGCTCATACCCCGTTAACGAAAGCTCGCTATTCAATTCCAACCAATCCGAGCTTTCCGCATGGTAGCGCCATTCTTTGTAATTCCGAATGAGCTTCATTTGATTTTCCCGTTTCTTGGCTTTCGGTAGGTCAAAACCAAATCGGTCGAAAATCCGATGTTGCCTCATTGCGCAAATGATGTTGTCGTATGCAGCCAAGCAGATAAGGGCAGAGCCGTTTCGTTTCTTGTCTTTGTCGGGCTCGGTGAAAATCTTGCTGCTATACTTTAGAACCTCCACTAAGCAGCTCTCTAAATTCAATACTCGTTTATTGCATTGAGCGGATTTGCTTATGGCTTTTCTCCCCAGAGCTTTTGCCCTTCTTTCCGCCACTCGGTCAAAAAGTAGTCGGCGGTGGCTAAGTCGGGGAGGATAAGATGAAAGTGAGGATTGTAGGTTTTATCCTTTGGGTTGAAATTACACTCGAACGATTTGATTCCGACTGGATGAAATCCTTTGCCGCGCTGATGGCGTTTCTTTTGCTTAGAAATGATTCTGTTCATAAGGGCAAAGAACTCGTCGGTTCGTTTTTCCAATTGCTCCGCGGGGACGGATTTTGCCGTAAGGGTTAGAAAGAACGGATTAGGCCATTTGCTGAGAACGGGCAAATACTTGTTTAGAATTTCCGCTTTCCGTATTCCGCAGCATAGCGGGCAGAAACGATTTTTGCAGTACTTGCCGAAAAGGCTGTTCTCCGAGCTGAAGATTTTGTTGAAGCAATGGTAGGTATTCCAATAGATTGGGCTCTTTCAAAGTCTCCTTTTTCTTTAGCGATGTCAACTAAGTGCTTGATTGTGCTATGGCTAATCAGTTTCTTCTTTGCCCAACTTTGTAGGCGCTTTCGATTGCTGAGTTCAGCGCCTTTTCCGTTGACTACCACACCCCGAAAGTCAATTTGAGTCGTTTTCTCTGTCCCACTTTGTGCTAATATATAGATGGGCTCTCGCCAATTGGCGGGAGCGCTTAGAGAATTACGCATTTCATGCCTTCTTTTTGAGGTGCGTATGTGCGGAGGCTTCGATTTCGGAAAGGGTCTTTTTCCGACCAGTCCTGACCCATTCGGTTAATTCCTTTTTAGAAAAGTAGAGTCGCTTCTTTACTTTGCTGTAAGGAATTTCTGACGCATGAACATACCCGTAGATGGTAGGAACTGATAAGCTCAACACCTCCGCGGCTTGCTGAATGGTTAGTAGTTGGTCTTCGTCGGAATTTTTTCCGATTCGATTTTCGAGAAGGAGCTTTTCAATGCTTGAAAGTTTCTCGTTTAGTTTGTGTACTGCCTGTGGCAGATTTTCAAATGAAATTTCCATTGTGTAAGAATTTTACGCAATGGTATATCACTATAAAGTTTTATTTGAAAGCAGACAAAGCAGACAAAAAGTTAGACAAAGCAGACAAAAGATTTCACCATTTTTCCTTAGTCTTGTTCGGTTTGAAGTAGTAAAAGACCGAATCTTTGCCCCATCTATTGCCAAAGTTTTCTGATACAAGGCTGATATAGTCCTTTTTTTGTTTGGGTCGCTATACTGAGTAACTGCTAATTCATAAAACGTGTAAAATCTGCTAATGAAAAACCCTTTCTCTGTATTACTTAAATTAACTTTTGGCTTTGGCGCGGATTTATCCTTTAAAAAACCTCGTTGCAAAAAATGGATTAGTTGCTCAGTCGTTAAAAATGGTTTTCCGTTTCGGCTGTTTTTTTCAGTTAGAATTTTAAAGTGTTCAATGACAACCTCCATTGGGATTCCTTTGCGAAATTGGTTTTCCATAGCTTTGATTTCTTGGAGCTTGGAATGCAACTTTTGATTGTCTAATTTTTCAGGTGTTTTTCTTGCCTCCGCGTGTTGTGCGATTAGGGGAGTAATGTCTTTGAAATATTGCTTTTCGTTAGCAAGCCATGTTTTTAGGATTTTCAAATATCCCTTTTCGCCTTTCGAGAAATCTGAAACAAGCTCGACTTGCTTGATATGGTGTGATTCATTGATTAAGTCAATTTGATGCTTTACTGTGTCTGTAATTTTGCCTTCTTTTAACAGCTTTGTAGAATCAACTTTTGAGAGTAAATCTTTTGTGAATTTGGTAAGTACTTCTATGAGGCTCGACTCTGTTTGTAATTTAGCAGTTGCCAATCCAGTATATTTGTTAAACGCCGTAGGGCCGTCGAGGATTGGCAATGTACGGAAGTATTCCTTAGCTTCGGTGAAATAGGAAATGTTAAATGGAAAAGTGTCTAACCATTTATGGTAAATTGCAATCAATGAGCCAAAATTATTATTGCTTACTTTCTTATCAGCCCGATAATATCCTTCATATACTCTTGCAATTTGAGTCTCTTTTCATTTGGAATGCCGGCCTTTTCTTGTCTTTAAAAATATCGCGGAGGTGGCCGATGTAAAGGTGGGTTCCGATAGGGGGGTGTCCATAACTGGAAACCATGTAGGTAATATAATCGGTAATGTCTTTATACCAATCTGAGTCGTTAATCTTTTGGCCTATGTGATAAGAAGTATAGGCGATTTGAGTTAAAAATTTAATTGGAAGGTTAGCATAGTTTTCTCTTTTAAACCACCATTCCTTAGCCATTTTACGATGTTCGTCACAACATTCGGGAAATTCATTGAACCATTTTTGAGCACTTGCAAAAAGTGTTTTG
The DNA here is from genome assembly GCA_016721305.1 of Bacteroidota bacterium. GTDB lineage: Bacteria > Bacteroidota > Bacteroidia > AKYH767-A > 2013-40CM-41-45 > JADKIH01. The sequence goes on along the minus strand of JADKIH010000001.1, from coordinate 412,090 downwards.
TGATGATTACAACAATAAGGAAAATTTTTAGGCAAAACATAACCATCAGGAACTCTCACGTCAAATGGCGGAATAGTAAATTGGTTTGCGCTAAGTTCTACAAAACCTTTCATCATACGTTATTCCTCCTTCAGTTTTTTCTTTGGGCTTTTCTTTTAGTTTTAATTTTAGGCAAAAGCCCCGCAGTATATTTTTCGTAAAGTTCAAAAAGAAATTCTAGTCTCTTCGATTCATTAGGAAATGCTTGTGCTCTGTAACAATTATCTACAGCCTTGTCTAAATCTTGGTGTGCCTTGGTTAGCTCATAAGGCATGGTTAAGGGGTCATATAAATCGGCTAATGAGTTTGATGAGAATTTCTTGCGAATCCGAAGTATCGCTGATGCTAATTCTGTAACTAGGTTGATTTGCTTTTCAGTTGGATTCTCAGGCCATGGAAAATTGTTGTAAACGATTGTGTTGGAATAACTATAATCGCTTTTCATTCTTCCGCAAGTATGTCTCATCCAAGTCATATGCATTTTTGATGTTATAATTCCGAAATGGTAAGGAGTGGCATTCGGCAAATTAAAAAGTTTGTCTCCACAAATAATCTCCTTACTACAAAATCCAATAGGAATATATTCTCTAGTTTGAGAAGATACTTTTGGAATCGCTAAGTAGTCGGTATCTGGTTGGCGTTCTTCGCCAAACAGGTAAGGGAATTTTGCTGCTTTAAGGGTTTGCTCTCTCTTGCTTGCCTCTCTAAAGGATTTTACACGTTTAATTCTTTCGTGAATTGGTGGTATTTCGCTAGCTACTTTTAAGTTTGAGTCTTTCAGCCAAATACAATAGCGAGGAATATTGTTAAGAAATTCTCTACCCATCAAAAACGGCTTAATGTATTTTTCGGCTATTGGGTATTTATTCAGTAGTTCGGTTCTTTCTTCAGCATTCAATAGTAAATTTCCGTCGTCTATTGCATCACTTCCACGATTTATTTCTGGAACTTTGCAAATTGGAGAGCTTCGTTTTTGAATGAGTATATCTTTTGCGTCAACCAGATAAGGGTTAATGTTCTTAGCTTTTACAGCATGAGGCTCGCCTCTGTTTTCCTCGTATTCAAATATCGTTTTATCACTAGTGTCAAAACAAGCAAATCCGATTATTACCACATGAACTGCTGCGTTTCCTTTCGCCTCGTTTCGCCAATTAAATGTACGATGAGCAAAGTGAATTTTGATTTTATATTGGTTTAGTAGCAAATTCCAGAGTATACCTGTTTGCTCCCCTTGGGTAATAGAGTTTGTCGAAACAAAGGCAACTTTGGTTTTTGTGTTCGCAATGTATTGAGCAGATTTTATATACCATGCAGTAACATAGTCTAAAACTCCTGCGCCTTTGGCCTCTGAGAATATGTTGAGCATATCCTTTTTTTGTTCATCGTTTTGCCAAGCATAACCAACAAAAGGAGGGTTGCCAAGGATGTAGTTAAATTCTTTTTCGTTGAAGCATATTTTCCAATCTAAATGAAGTGCATTGCCTTGGATAATATTTGCAGTTTTTTTTAATGGCAATCGAATAAAATATTGGCCAAACTCTTCACTAATTATCATGTTCATTTGGTGGTCTATCAACCACATTGCCACCTCTGCGATTCGTGCAGGAAATTCCTCTATTTCGACTCCTGCCATCATGTCCACGTCAAGCCAGATAATGTCCCGAATATCTAATACGCCTTGGCCGGACTTGTAAAGGCATCGCAGAATTTCGATTTCGAGTAGTCGTAACTCTCGGTAAGTAATTACTAAGAAGTTTCCGCACCCACAGGCAGGGTCGAGAAATTTGAGCGTGCTTAGCTTTTGTGAAATTCACTCAACTTGTTTTTGTTTCCCTTCACGCTTCAAATTCTGCGTGGAGGTCGTCGAGGAATAGAGGTTTTATAAGTTTAAGAATGTTCTTTTCGCTTGTGTAATGTGCTCCCAAATTCCTCCGCTCAACGGGATTCATTACACTTTGAAACATAGAGCCGAAAATGGCGGGTGAAATTTTACCCCAATCCAGTGTGCAGCACTCAATCAGATTCCTCCGCATATCGCTATTGAAAGCAGCCATTGGCAAAGTTTCCTCGAATAGCTTGCCGTTAACATACGGGAATGCGTTTAAGTGCTCGTCGATGTTTTTGAGTCGTTTCTCTCTTGGAGTATTAAGCACAAAGAACAGCTCGTTCAATCGGGCTGCTAAATCGCTCCCGTCCTCATTGGTCTTTTGTCCGATGAAGTCGTGAAAAATATCTTTCTCGAAAATGGTAGTGTCATCGGCGAAAAGGCAAAACAGAATCCGAACTAAGTACACTTCTAAAACGTGGCCTGTATATCCTACGGCTTCGAGCTTGTCATGGAGTTTGCCCATTAACTCCGCTGCTTTGATGTTTACAGGGTCTTGTTCTTTGTAGCTTTTCTTTATGTAACCCGCAATGAATCCGAAAAGTTGGACGTGCTTAACAAAGTCCTTCAGCTTGAAATCGCTCCTTGTGTTTTCCTCGAGGTCGTAAAGTCTGAAGTTTTCAAAGTCCGAAACAATGATGTATTTCGGTAGCTCAATTTGTTTAACAGTCTGTAGATAGTCGATAGCTTGCTGATGTGCTTTGTCGAGGTTCTTGCCTCGACTTTTCATTTCAACAAGCAAGGTTCCTTTCCAGAACAAGTCTATATAGCCGTCCGAATTGTCGAGCTTTTTCACTCGTTCCTCAAACGTCGAAATCTTACGTTGACTAATTCCAAAGACGTTGAAGAACTCGACGAGAAACGGCTTTGCGTCTGCTTCCTCGTTTGATGTATCTGCCCATTCTTTAGAAAACTGAACTGCTCGTTCTTTTATTTCATTCCAACTTAATGCCATAACTAATCAGATAATAAATCACTCTACCAATAAAGTAAATTGTTAGTCCATAGTCCAAAACCTGAAGGCTATTTTTTAATTTCATCAGGAGGTCAGCCAATTTTATTATTTCATCATTACTGGTTTTAAATTGTCTTTCTTTTCCTAAAATTCCAGTTTCATCAACCTGAACCACCATTTCAATTAATTTATTTAGAATAACATTCCTTTTCTCTGGGTCACTTCCGGATTCAACAAATCCTGGCAATGCATCAATGACAGCTATTTTATGTTGTATCATTTGATACATTTGAATGTACGAGCTTAGAGTTTAAAGAAGTAGGTGGCCAATGAGAATATAGCGCCAAGAACAGTAATTCTAATTGCGGTATAATAGATTGTTTGCCATTTCCATGTGTCATGTAAAATAACGTGAGCAGGGTCAAGGAGATACTTTGCAAATACATAGGATTTGAAAGTAATAACAAAGCAAGCAAATACAAGTAAGACTATTTGCCAAAATAATTTGCAGCTTGATTTTTTAAATGCAACTTTAGATTCTTGAATCGACTCTTTCAGTTGAGAAATTCTTGTTTCAATTGCTGATTCAATGCTGCTTGATGTGCTTGACTTATTTTCATCAACCTTATTTTTTATCTTCAATTGGTGTTACGTCCGAAGGAATCAGCAAGATTCACCTCCTTTTTACATCATCTTCCATATAGAAATTGTTAGCGTTCGATGGTCTTGATAGTGGTTTGCAATCGTTCTTAGCTTAATGAACAAAGTTTGGTTTGTGTCTTTTGATGAAAAACGTAATGGGTCAAGATTGTAGACTCCTGTTTCGCTGAACCAGTTATTTAAAGTCAATACAGTTTCCTTCTCTTTGAATTCTGTAAAGATGTCTGAAGGAACTGGAATGCCTCCTGTAGAGAAAATGATTCTAAAGCTCCAACTATATAGCTCCTCAGGAAGAGTGAAGAAAACTTGGTCGTCTTTGCTTAACAAAATCATTGTTTCGTTAAAGACCAGTTTGCACCATTTGTCTTGGAATCTATTAAATAGTTCAGTTTCTTTAGCCATGTTTGAGGAATTGAAAGTCCAAGATATGATAATTAATAAATACTCAGAAATAGTATTTGTTTTTATAACGGTTGTTGAGGATTTTGTTAAACTTGCATATAAATGAGAGAGATTATTCTTTATAATTTAAAGGACTTTTCCGAACTTGCTGCATACACTTTTGCAGGAATTTTTTTTGTCAGTCTGATTGTGTATTTGTCTGAGTACATTGAAGACAGAAACCAAGCAAGAGCAAAGACAAAAGCGGCGGAAGCCTGTTTTAGCCTTCAAATAAAAAGCGCACTATTTTGGGTTTTAATGTTTGTTGTTTCTACACTTTATCAACTTCTTGCCAGCTAACCTGCAATAGGTATTTTCAGAGCTCTGAGTCCTGTTTCTTCCTATAGCAATCCTGAATTAATTTTGGCTTTATGTTTGGCTAACGTAGCTTAAAAATCAAGGAGGCTATTTGCAATATCCCTCTTGCTGTTTTCTTCAAAGCCTGCGAAATAACCCAAGGTTGTTTTCGGATTTTTATGGTCTAAAGCCTCTCCGACAAATTCAATACTTGCTCCTTTGCGGATTGCGGAGGTGGCAAAGCTGTGTCTTGCCCAATAGGTAGAAATGCTTGTGGTAAGCTCGAGAGCGGAGGCCAATTTTTTAAGGTTCTGGTTTATGAAACGAGTGAAGTTTTTAATAGCTGTAAATTGCTCCTCTCGAGCCATACTTTCCGAAAGGATAGGGAAAATGTAAGTCTTTGAGTTTGCTTTTTTGTTGCCGTATTTCTCAATTACCTGTTTGGCGAAATCGGTTAAGTAAATTGTAATCGGTCGTAGATTTTGTTTGGAGGTGTTAATGGTTTTGGCTCGGTAAAAAACAAGGCTTTCACCTTTCATGTCTTCATAGCGTAGGAGTGCAATATCTTTCACGTTAATGCCATTGCACACGAATGAGAAAAACCAAAAGTCTTTCGCCTTTTCCTGTTCGGGTGTCATTTCCTTCGCTTCAAAGAGTTTCTTTAACTCCAAGGGGTTTAGTGCCTTCTTTACGCTACCGACTGAGGGGATTTGATATTTCTTTGCGCCGAAAGGGTAGAGCTCTTTTTCAACTTCGTTTTCTTCAATAGCGTTATTGTAGATTGTTCGCAGAGTGCGGAGGTACATTGAAATGGTGGTTCTGGAAAGTTGTTTTTCCTCGAGCATATAGAGCTCATAGGCAGTTAGCCATTCCATAGTAATATCTTCAAAGGTTAGCTTGCTCGGGTCGCTGTTATGCTGTGTAGTCTCAAAATTAGCAAATGACTTAAAACTAAGTTCATAATTGCTTGCCGTCCCGAACTGGTTGTTCTTCCGTAGGGTCTTAATAGTTTGCTCGTATTGATAGGCAACATTAGCGCCCTGTCCTGCGTGCCTGTAAAGCCTCCGCTCGAACTGAGGGAATGTAAACACCTTTAAATTGGCTGCGTCGTTCGCTTTCCGCTCGAAGGCTGCCATGTCCAACCTCGTTTCCTTATGCTCTTGGCGGGGCTTATTCGTTTCCCAGACGCTTGCATATTCCTTCTTGCTGAACTCGAACTTAGTTGTGTACTGCTTCGTGACTTTTGAGGCAGGGTTATACACTCTCAGCTTAACAGGGTAGAGGCCATTTGACTTAGATCGGCGGGTGTCTAAGTAATACGAAATTACAGCATTGATTTCCATTTGCACACGATTTGCACAAAACTAAGCATAATAAACGAATAAGTCTACAAAGCAGATATCAGGTAAAAGCCTGTAAATACGCTATAATCAAGGGGTTTAGGCATAAAGTCGGGTTGCTTGTTTTGCATCAATTTCTGCCTTACAAGCAGAGGGTCACAGGTTCGAACCCTGTAGCTCCCACGAAAACAAGCCCACCTTATGGTGGGTTTTGTCGTTTATGAAATCATTCAATAAAATAAACATCAAAAAATACGGAAGCTGGTTCAGTGCATCCCGTCTTTTTCAGACGGGAGGGTCACAGGTTCGAACCCTGTAGCTCCCACAAAAATCCGCCTTCGGGCGGATTTTTTCGTTTTATGGTTTACCTCTATATTTTATACAGCGAAGAAGCGGGAAAATTTTACATCGGTCATACTAGCGAGTCAGTTGAAGAGCGATTACGAAAACATCTAAGTGATCATTCCGGATTCACATCAAAATTCAAAGATTGGAAAGTAGTATACTCCGAAAGTTATCCGGACAAAAGTGCTGCTTATCGAAGAGAGCTTGAATTAAAAGGTTGGAAGAGTAGCAAGCGGATACGGAAGCTGGTTCAGAGCATCCCGTCTTTTCAGACGGGAGGGTCACAGGTTCGAACCCTGTAGCTCCCACACCTTGATAATCAAGCCCTTCAGTCATCTGAAGGGCTTTCGTTTTTTAGGCCGGTTTAAACATGGTTTAAACATTGTTTTCCGTTACAAACTGAAGCATAATTGTGGCCCCGGTCAAGTAGAGGTAGATCCGGTTAATTTTTCTTATTTTTGATAGTATCAAATGATACTATCATGAAACCGCCATATACGATCTCTTCACGGATTCTGAAGCTCATTAGCGATATCTCAATAAAAATAGGAGAAGCTAATGCAAACTACTTAACGAGGCAGTCACCTCATCTTCGTAAAAGTAATCGGGTGAAGACGATTCATTCTTCATTGCAGATAGAAGGTAATACGTTAACGATCGATCAGATTACTGCAATGGTCGATAATAAGCGTGTAATTGGCACTAAAAAGGATGTTCTGGAGGTGCAGAATGCTATTGCAGTGTATGACGCTCTTAGTTCTTTTAATTTTTCAGATGAAAAATCATTTTTGAAAGCTCACAAAATGCTGATGGGTTATCTTGTTAGCAACCCCGTAAAATATCGAACCGGTGGTGTTGGAATTGTAAAGGGTAGTGAGGTAAAACATGTTGCTCCTCCGGCATCGAAAGTGCCTGCATTGATGAAGGACCTTTTTCTGTACTTAAAAGCAGATGTAGATTTACCTTTGATCAAAAGTTGTGTCTTTCATTATGAGTTGGAATTTATCCATCCGTTTTCAGATGGGAATGGGAGAATGGGGCGATTGTGGCAAACGGTAATTTTGGTGAAGGGGTTTCATGTTTTCGAATTTCTGCCTTTTGAAACATTGATAAGCAAAAGAGGTAAGGCATATTATGATGCTTTGTCTAAGAGTGACAAAGCAGGCAATTCTACATATTTTATTGAGTTTGTTTTGGAGATTATTGATGAATCGCTTTCACAGTTACTGAGCTATAAAGGCCGAGTGATGACAAGCCTTGATCGGATTGAATACTTTTTGTCTGTCGGTCCGAAGGAGTTTTCAAGAAAGGATTATATGAATGTTTTTAAAGACATATCAACTGCTACTGCAAGTAGAGATTTAAAGAACGCAATTGATCAACTTAAGATACTTAAAATTGGGGAAAAACGCTTAGCGCGATATAAAATTAGATGACTTAATAGTTCTAATCAACATGAAAGACGTATAAATTGGCTAACGATTTCTGTGAATTTATATAATTTCAGAATTCCTTAAGCACTTATAGATTCTTTTAAAATTTTTGGCATACAATTCATTCAGCGAGATCTAGCATGAACTTTAGGTATGGACGGAGCTCCTAAAACCTTATATGTTCATCGTCTTTCTAACATGCTTCAAAAAATCCTTATCTGCATCAGAGTACTTCATTCCAAATAGTGCAATGGATTCAAGCACGGGTTTTAGATCTTTGCCTTTTTGGTCAGCTCGTACTTTTTCGTTTGGCTGCGCCGGTAAAAGTGATGAAGCCGTCTTCGGTGAGTTTGATTAATCTATCGTTCAGGATATTGGTGGAGATACCTTCTCTGGAGCTTAAAAACTCGTTATACGTGGATTTTCCGAGATATAGCATATCTCTGATGATCAGCAACGACCATTTATCGCCGACAAAATCCATTGTACATGAAATAGGGCAATCCGAGCGTTTGGCGAAGGATTGTTTTACGAGCTTTTTCATTTTTGCAAATGTATGAAAATATCAGATGTAGTAAACTTGCATTTTGCAAGTTTAATTTTATACCTTTGCCTAACTCAAAAAAACATACACCATGAATACTCAAAAGGATTTAATAGTAAGATCAGTAGTAGATGCCTGGAATGCACGAATGGAATCAGCTGATAAATTGCTCGATAGTTTGTCGGATCATCAATTAGAGCAGGAGATAGCGCCCGGAAAGAACAGGGGGATTTATTTAGTTGGCCATCTGACAGCAGTGCATGATAAGATGTTGCCACTGCTCGGTTTTGAAGAGCAGGTATACCCTCATTTAGACGAACCGTTTCTTAAAAACCCCGATAAGGCGGTGGAGAAAATACCTTCGGCAGCTGAGTTAAGAGCAAGCTGGAAGAATGTTCATTCAAAGTTGGCAAAGCACTTTAGTAAATTAAGTGCCGATGAATGGTTTGACAGACATACTTCTGTATCGCAGGAGGATTTTGTGAAGGAACCGCACCGAAACAGAATTAATGTTCTGGTAGGACGTACAAATCATATGCAGTATCATGTTGGTCAGTTAGCTCTATTAAAAAAATAAATTATGACGGCAAAGCAAGATTTTACATGCAGCATTTTGGTTAATCAATCTGCTGCGGAGGTTTTCAACGCAATCAATAATGTCAGCGCCTGGTGGCAGGGGGAAATTGTCGGGGACAATGATAAAGTGAATGATGAATTTGAGTATCGGATGGAAGACATTCACTTTTCGAAACAAGAAGTTGTAGAGCTGGTTCCGAATAAGAAAATAGTTTGGCTTGTAACCGATAGCAAACTTACTTTTACAAAGCATCTGAGCGAATGGACGGGAACAAAAATTTGTTTTGAAATTTCAAAAGCAAACGATAAAACCGAACTTCGTTTTACTCATTTCGGTTTGGCTCCTAATTTTGAATGCTATAAAGATTGCTCCAATGGTTGGACGCTGCTGATTCAAAAGAGTTTGTTCAGCCTCATAACAACGGGGAAAGGCACGAAAGTTTTTTAACTGTCCTAATTATGCGACTCTTCCGAGTCGGGCCATAGTTTTACAGTCGGGTATATAATTGTTTGACCCTCAGGGCCAGCGACTGTAAACTGTGGTTATTTGATGTTTGAATCTTTCAACGGTAAATGTTACGGCATTTTTTTTGAAAATAAGAAGAAGTAATGTTGCTTTGCGAGGTAGGTGAAAATGGGTTATGCCACAACGCGACCAGAAGGGTCACGCATTTGTATTCCCAAGGAGCGAACTGCTCCTCGACTCAGTAGAGTCGAACCGTTTTCGATGGAAAGTTAAGGAGGAAAACTGCCAACTAACGTCCCATCAAATTTCTTATCACCACCGAAGCCGCCACCGCCCCAAACGTCGCCGGCATATAAGAGATCGTTCCGTAGGCTGACTTTTTATAGTTCTTGCCGTCGGTGAGCATGAGGCTTTCCCAGATTGGCATCTCGGGACTGAACACTACTTTAATGCCTTTAAAAATGCCGTGAGTTTTTAGATTCTTTCTGATTTGTTGTGCGAACGGGCAGTTGTATGTTTCAGAGATGTCGACTACTTTCAATTGTGTCGGATCAACTTTCGCGCCGGCGCCCATCGAGCTCACGAGAGGAATTTTACTTTCATACGCCATTCGGATGAACGTGACTTTCGGAGTAATGCTGTCGATGGCGTCGATGATGTAGTCGGGGTGATGGGAAAGTTGTTCTGTCACCATTTCGGGATTGACAAACTCTTTCACCACATTCAGTTTTAATTCGGGGTTGATGGCGCGTAGACGATCAGCCATTATCTCAACCTTAGGTTCACCATGATTTGTTGCTAAAGCAGGCAATTGACGATTTCTGTTGGTCGGGTCAACTACGTCGCCATCGATAATCGTCATCTGCCCGATACCGCTACGCGCAATGAATTCGGCAGCGAAAGATCCAACGCCTCCCATGCCGACTACCATTACGTGTTTTTGGGTGAGCGATTTTACTTTTTCTTCGCCAATGAGAAGCGTGGTTCTGGATAACCAGGAAATATCATTCATTCTATTCAATAATATTTTTGCCAAAAACAGAAATTGCGTTGTTGGAGACTTGTTCAATAATTGATTCTATACTTTTACTTCTTGCGTCTGCAGCAGCTTTGTAAACGTCTTCTATTTTTACTATGGCATCATCAGTTTCGAGAAAATACCTGTTTTCGGGAACCGATTTGAATGTTGTCATTGTATTTTCATTCAGCAAATGTTTTCCGAACGACAAATAAAATCCGGCGTTCACTAATTGCCGTGCGAGGTCTACGCTCTTGTTGAAGCCATGAAAAATGACCGGAACTTTGACTGCTTCGTCTTTAAGTGTTTTAAGCACTTCGTCGTATGCCCGAACGCAATGGATGATGAGTGGCTTGTTTACTTGATTGGCCAATTGAACTTGCTTAGCGAAGTAGATGAGCTGTAAATGGAAATCTGTCTCACATACCTTATCGAGCCCGCATTCGCCAATAGCAAGAACGTGGTTTTCTTTTGCTACCGACTCAAGCATTCTGTAGTTCTCCTCAGCAGTTTCCGCTTTCAAATACCAGGGATGAAGTCCGGCCGAGTAATTTCTGGCAGCGTCCATCGATTGGAAATTCTCCATAATATTTTCAATCGTCCTGTTATGCGGACGATTTTCATGAGAATGGGTATGGATGTTTATGTAGTGCAACGTCGAGTAATTGGCGCAAATGTACTCAACAGGATGAAATACCATTCATTTGAGCTTCCCCTTTTTGCCATTCGCCGGGGATTGATTTCGTGGAGGCAGCCATTTAAATCTAGCACGTACTTACATTAAAATCAGCAAGGTGTTTTGTTCTGAAAGTGAGAGAATCAATTAAAATTCCGTGTTTTTGGTAGCATCCGATGGCTTAAATGAATTCTCTGACCAGTCGCTGAAATGAGGCAAAAATCATCTGTGGGATAGCGGATAAATGTTACTTTTAGCGCCTCTTAATATCAAAAATTCTCATGAAGAAAATTCTCTACTTAGCCCTGGCTATGATGTTTACAACGGCATTTTCGAATGCTCAGTCTGTTGAACGTTGCGGAACGATGGAACACCATGCCTGGAAAATGCAGACAGATCCTGCTTATGCAAGCTCTTTTGCGCAGAATGAACAGATTTTACAAAACTGGATTGCAACGCATCCAAAAGCAAGAACTGCGAATACGGCGCCTGATACAATTCCGATTGTTGTGCACGTGATCTGGAGAACGGCAACTGAAAACATTTCTGATGCTCAAGTTGAATCTCAGATCGATGTTCTCAACGAAGACTTTGCTCGAACAAATGCAGATACTGTAAATACTCCTGCAGTTTGGCGACCAATATCAGGAAGTTTGCCTTACTATTTTGTATTGGCACGAAGAGATCCGAATGGAAATCCAACCACCGGTATTGTTCACGTTCAAACTACATCTACATCATTTAATACAAATGATGCAGTGAAGTTTACTTCGCAAGGCGGAGACGATGCATGGGATGTGTTGACATATCTGAATATCTGGTCATGTAATTTAGGCGGTGGCTTACTGGGCTATGGAGAGTTTCCAACAGGAACACCAAGCAATACCTACGGATTCGTTTGTTTGTATGATGCATTCGGTAGAGTAGGAACCGTTACTGCGCCATATGATCAAGGCAGAACAACTACTCATGAAATCGGTCATTGTTTCAATTTGTTCCATATCTGGGGCGACGATGGCGGAGCTTGTTCAGGAAGCGACAACGTAAGCGATACGCCTAATCAGGCTGATGCAACTACTACATGCGAAGTTTTCCCTGCAACCGATGCCTGTGCTACAACATCGCCCGGATTTATGTTTATGAATTACATGGATTACAGTTATGATAATTGCTTAAACATGTTTACCGTTGGTCAGGCTGCACGTATGGAGTCGGCAATTGCTAATTTCTATCCGTCGATTGTGAATTCTGATGGAATTGTTCCGGTGAATTTGCTTGCCAATGATGCAGGTGTTCCGGAAGTGGTATTCCCTATAGGAAATAGTTGCAATGACTCTCTTGCACCGGTAGTGACGATTAAAAACTGGGGAGCTTCGAATCTTACTTCGGCAACGATCAATTATCAAATCGATAATGGTTCAGTTTTAACTTATGCGTGGACAGGAAATCTGGCGTCTTTGGCAACAGTGAATGTTACTCTGCCAAATGCATATGCAGCTATTGGCAGTCACACATTCAAGTCGTATACAACTCTGCCAAACGGCTTAAGTGATCCTAATGCGGCTAATGATACAGCTACCTCGTCGTTTGCCGTGTTGTCGACCGGACAAGCAGTGCCTTTCTCTGAAGCGTTTACAGCAGCTACATTCCCTCCAACTGGCTGGTCGGTCAATAATATTGACGGAGCTACTACATGGGCTCGTTCGACCGTGAGCCACTCGGCCGGAACCGGTTCGTTGTGGATGGATAATTACAATTACAATTCTTCAGGACAAATTGATGAAATGGTTACTCCTAATTTCAATTTAACAACGGTGGCTAATCCACAGATGACTTTCTATCTGGCTTATCAGTTGTATTCTGATCCGACTGTACTTCCGAATTACTCAGACACCTTGGAGATTCTAATTTCTACTGATTGCGGAGTTTCTTACTCGAGTATTTACAAGAAATATGGAACAGATCTCACTACTACTTCTCCGGTTTGGGCTGCAGGCAATTTTTCTCCATCTGCCGCACAATGGCGCCAGGAGATAATTGATCTGACTCCATATGCAAGTTTTTCGAATGTGGTGTTTATGGTTCGAAATATTACTGATTACGAAAACAATTTGTATGTAGATGATATCAATATCGACTTTGCATCCGGACTTTCTTCGGTTATGAATCCGGGAGATGTAGTCGTGTATCCTAGTCCTTCAAGTGGAATGTTGAATATTAAATTTGCTCAGCAATATGTTGGCGAGGTGACAGTAAGTGTGTATTCTTCTCTGGGACAGCTTGTGTATTCTCAAAAAGTTCAAAGTGCTTCTGATTTAATTCGGGTTAATCTGGAAGAACTTGAAAGCGGAGTCTATACGGTAGGTCTGGTTTCGGACAAGTTGAATAGCACAAGTCAGGTTGTTATTCAAAAATAATTCAGCTATAGTGAAGCGGGCTGTTCTTCGGAATGGCCCGCTTTTTTATTGGCATACATCTTCGAATTGTGCGTTGTGATTTTTTCAGAGGAAATCACTGTAGTTGAAAAAAAGGCTGTACTTTGATCAATCAAAATTTCAGCTATACCATTCCTTCTTAAAAACATGAACAGAGAATGGTATATCCCGCAGGGATCTTGGTTACCTTATTTCATAAACTGATTTAAAATTCGTATACAATGGCTAAAAGCATTTATCCCTGTTTATGGTTTGAGAACGAAGCCAAAGCAGCTGCAGATTTTTACTGCTCAGTTTTCCCAAACTCGAGAATACTGAATGAGTCACCTATTGTCGTGAATTGGGAGATTAATGGTCGGAAATTTATGGGGCTCAATGGAGGTGCCGCAAAGTTTAAGTTCAATGATTCGGTTTCTTTTGTCATTCCCTGCGAAGATCAGATAGAAATAGATTATTACTGGGAGAAGCTAACGACTGACGGCGGGAAAGAGGGGATGTGCGGATGGTGTGTAGACAAGTTTGGTGTATCATGGCAGGTAGTGCCGACTGTCTTGGGTGAACTGATGTCGGATCCGGCAAGAAGTCAGCGCGTCGTACAAGCGTTTTTAAAAATGAAGAAATTTGACATTGAAGCACTCAGGCAGGCGTAATCTGTAAGCCTCTTTCGATTACCCGTTAATCTTCGCTTTCACAACCTCTGAAATAGCTTTCTTCTCAATTTTGCTTTCAAGCCATGCGATAAAGTCGAAGTATTTAAAAGCTTTGGCTTCGTAAGGATCTTTAATGATTTCATCGAGCTCCGATTTCAATTCTTTGAAGAACTGAAGGACTTCCTTTTGTGAATTCGTTTCCGGAAGCTTGCGGTGAAGAAAAGTAAGGATGGCGTTTTCGGTTTTGTATAAGCGTTTGCGTTTTCGTAAGAAGCGTGTGGTTGAGCGAATCAGCGAAGGAAGCAGATCGATATGATCCATTTCATAATGAATGATCAGATTAAACATCCATGCCAGTACATAAAAGTCATCTCGCCGATTGTCGGGTGATTCGTTAAGGATGGTATTCGTCCATCGGAGAGCTTCTTTGTAGCGCCCTGTATAGATGAGCGTCTTAGCCAAATTCAAATAAAGGAATGCTGCGTGGTGATGATTGGTTTCGAGTGAACGAATGTATAATTCCGCCTGCTCGCTTGCTTTAATCGCTGCATCGAAATCGGATAGATAGAACCCGTGAATGAGATTTCCGTAGGCGATGGAAATGGTATTGAGCAGAGTTGTTTTCTCCGGTGCGTTAAGACTAGGCGAGTTAAGTATAATTAACTTGTCGATTACTTTTTGAGCGTTATGGTAATCTTTGTTTTGGCAATAGGCAACTACAAGACCGTTCAATTCGAAAATGTAAAGAATCAGATGTTGGGTAAGTAGTTCCGGTTTTGATTCCATGTGCGAAATCAATTGCTCCTGATGGTAACAGCATTTTGCAAAATCGTTGATCCTATGGTAGTATCTCATCCAATTATGATGAAAATGACAATTCTCTTCGTATCCCGAGTATGTTCTTTCACCCAGCATCATCGGGCGCTGAATCACTTCATTCCATTCACGTCGTAAAGAGTCGTCCCGAATTTCTCCTTTTTCGAGCAGCAGAGAGACATTGTACACCATCTTTCGCGCGAAAAGAAGTTTGGATAAGTCGTCCACTGCTTTCTCGTGATCCTGTTCAATTATTTTCGGATTGAAGATCGATTTGTAATTCCATTCTTTGTTTAGGATTTCGAGAAGGGCTTCTTTTTTCTCATGCTTTTTAGAAATCATTTTCGCTTTTCGCAAGGAGCGATCTCTAAGTTTGTCGAGACCTTTATTGTGCAAAATTTCTGCGTCATGCAGATGACTTCGTAAAATGGTATCGATTGAACGATCGGAATGATGGAAGCGTAAAACTCGCATCAGTAATTCCTGAACATAATTTTTCAAAACCGGTAACGGCGTTTTGATTTCTAGTTCCAGCAATTTCTTGCGAATTTTTTCCTCGTTATAGTTTTTCTGAGCTTCGATTAAGTCGAACAGGGCGAGGTATTTTTTATCTGAATCGGACGAATAATTCGCCAATTGCCGGAAGCTTCTCTTTTCACCTTTGGAGAGATTTTTAATAAGGTCGAAAAGAGGGGATTCTTCGATAATAGCCATTACGTTACTTATTTATTTCAATGATTGTGTATA
The DNA here is from genome assembly GCA_016721305.1 of Bacteroidota bacterium. GTDB lineage: Bacteria > Bacteroidota > Bacteroidia > AKYH767-A > 2013-40CM-41-45 > JADKIH01. The sequence goes on along the minus strand of JADKIH010000001.1, from coordinate 396,767 downwards.
TATAAACGTCTAAAAATCAAATAAATGATATTTGATAAGTTCAAAAATAGTGATTTTACGATACTATTGAAAAAATAAAGAAAGTTTTATCTTTAAATCATTTGCTCTTAGCTTTGAAAGAACGGTTTTCATCAATGGCTTAATAGCCGGGATAGATCATCGCTGCGAGGTCGACATGCTCCTCCAATTCCTCATCACACTACTAACAACTAAATGTAAAATGAATTACACACGATTAATTCAATTATTTATTTCAATTAGCACTATTTGGTTTAGTTCCGCCAATGCAAATTCAAGTCAGACTAATCCCCCGGGAGCGCAAAAAACCGGCGAATGGATTAGTAGTCAGAAACGATTAGGCTTTGAGGAAAACAAAGGGCAATTTGAAAGTATGGACAAGTCTGAAGTGGATTTCGTCCTCTTCAAGGCCGAAGTGTCGAATTTGAATATCTGGATTACGAAGACGGGGATTACCTATCAATTTTTAAAATATGATCGTCCTTCAGAAGCAAATCCGGTTCCGGTTAAATCGCATACTAAAATCGAAGTGCCGTTTGCCGACAGAAAGGTAGAGTCGTATCGTGTCGATATGATATTGAAAGGAGCACATGTGAATGCTTCGAATGTTGTTAAAGCGGAAGATATAACAGTCGGCAGAGTGAATTACTATCATGCTCACAGTCCGAATGGCCTTTTTGATATTCGCACATATTCTAAAGTAACTGTAAAAGATATTTACCCCGGCATCGACTGGCAATTGTATTTTGTTGACGGTAAAATGGAATACGATTTCATTGTACATCCGTTTGCTGATCCGAATTTAATTCAGTTAACTTACGAAGGTACCGGTTCGCTCAGCGTATCAGATTCTGAAATTGGTTTTCGCAATGGCGGAGGTAATTTGGCTGAAGGAAAGTTGTATGCTTACCAGGGCAATAAAAATAATTCCGTGTCATCAAATTTTGTTGAAAGCAGAAATTTGACAATGACTTATTCAGGTGCAGGAACGAAGTTTGGATCGAATCTGCAAGTTGTGAACACGTCAGATAAATTATTTTCTGCCAATGTCAAAATTGCTTTGGGAAATTACAATCATTCAGAGACGCTCGTAATTGATCCGCAATTAGTATGGGGAACATATTATGGCGGTCCGGTTCCCGAGATGCCGCAGAGCATTGCCTGTGATAAAGGCGGAAATGTTTTTGTGTCGGGTGGAAGTTTTGATGTAGGCTTTCCGGTTCATTCATGGGGAGCTGCGTATTATCAGGCTACTTACGGAGGCGGATTGTTCGATTGTTTTTTTATGTGCTTTACGAACGATGGAAAATTAAACTGGGCAACCTACTATGGAGGAAATGAAGGTGATTCGCCAAATGCGGTTATTTGCGATGCGAACGACCACGTGTATTTTACGGGAATCTCCGTAATGGAATTTGGTTTATTTGTTTCGACATTTCCGACACAAGTATTAACCGGTGCATTTAATCAGCAAGTAGCCCGATTAAATGCTTCGAATGCTTTCCTTTTAAGATTTGATGCCACAAATGGTGTGCGAGACTGGGGAACATTTGTTGCCGACGGAGAAACACGTGCTATGACAATTGATAATGTAGGTAATCTATATATTACAGGAAGCGGAATGGTTTATCCGGGAGTAATCAGACCCGGTGCATATAACGATACGACCTTTGCCGGAGGCTTTGATGTTTTGCTTTTAAGATTTACCTCGTCAGGTTCGTTGACGTGGGCAACAAATATCGGAGGCTATGATTATGAAGAGGGAATTGATGTTACCACCGACGAAAGTGGAAATGTATATATCGTTGGTTCTGCCCACGACAGTTTTCCGGTTGTGAATCGTCCCGGTGCATTTAACAGCAGTGCCTATACCAGTCTCATGGGACAAGGCCACATCATGCGCTTCGACAATGCAGGTCTGTTAACATGGGCAAGTTATTATCCGGGCACCGAGCAGACGACAAACGTACTCTGTGATGGAGCGGGGAATGTTTATGTTACAGGATATTCTGATTCGACGAGCGACGGGCCTTTGCAAATTATGAATCGTCCCGGTGCTTATAATCAGCCTGCATACGGTGGCGGAGGTTATGATTGTTGTATCATGGAGTTTGATGCAGCAGGGGCATTAACGTGGGGAACTTACTATGGTGGTCTCGAGAGTGAGCTGATCGGAAACTATTCATGCGGAGCAGAGGCGGCCATTGATGCGTGTGGAAATGTGACGATGAGTCTTACATCTCTCTCTACAAATCCGAACAGTCTGTATACCTACAGTTCATGTAATCAGTACACGCACACCGGTACACCAATGGGAGCGTATGTTTATTTATTGAAACTAACAGAAGCCGGCGTGGCTTCCTGGGCAACCTATTACGGCGGAAATGGTTCTGCGGCAGGATGGGGATTTAAAGTTGCTTTGGACAAGAGCGATAACCTTTTTGTTACTAAAGCTGTGTACGAGCCAAATATCGCATGGCCATTGATTGATCCGGGTAATGGTGTTTACTTCGATTCGGTGCCGGATCTGAATGAAGATTTATACTTCGCGAAATTCACACCGATTGCACCACTCTATACGCAATCGCAAGTCAATGATTCAGCTTGCAGTTGTGGAAGCGCAACTATAACACTTACTTGTGGTGAGCCGAATTACACTTATGTATGGAGTAATGGAAGTAATACCGTAGGAACAGATAGTACGTCGAATACGATTACCGGTCTTACTCCGGGAACATATACTGTTACGGCAACGAGTGCCTGCAATCAAACCGTTACGGCATCATTTACGATTCTCGGTGTAGCTGCAGGAATAAATGAAGCTGCATTATCAGGACTGTTTTCAATTTTTCCAAATCCGGCGCAAGGAAATTTCGAATTGCAGTTGGATCCGAAATTAGGGAGCGTAAAGATCGACGTTTGTAATTCACTTGGAATGTTAGTAGAGACGATGATGAGTCGTGGAACTAACACGAAAGTGGAATTGACGGACAAACCTGCCGGTGTGTATTACATCCGTATTACCGACGAAATGGGTAATCTCGGTGTGAACAGACTTGTTAAATTATAAATTAGGCGAGGAACGTAGAGTGTGTTAAATATTTTATCATTGTAAAATGAAAAAACACACACTCTACTGGGTCGTCACCGGACTCTTCGCAGCATTTATGATCTTCTCGGCCGTATCGAATGTGATGATGTCGCCCGAAGCCGTACTGCTTATTACAGGTTTAGGATATCCTAAGTACTTTATTCCCTTCATCGGCATGGCTAAGATTGCCGGATCAATCGTTGTACTCATACCGGGCCTCAAACGATTAAAAGAATGGGCGTATGCCGGATTGTTCTTCGATTTAGCCGGAGCTTTTTTCTCGATTGTAGCGAGAGGATTGTTTGAGCCAATGGTTCTGACTCTTCTTCTGCCAATCGGATTTTTGTTCTGGTCGTATTTTTTATGGCATAAGAAACTTGCTGTAACAAATTCCTGATTCGATACCCGCAACGAAAGGTCAATTGCAAGCTAATGTATAATTAATTTAAAGCCTGTTTGGGCCCTCTCTGAGGGCCTTTTTTGACAAATTGCTATGATTGCAAATGGGTAATTTTAAATCTTCAGGCAGAATTTCATTTTTCGCCAAGAAACTTTCCTTACCATTACATAAATAGCGCAAAGACCTTAAACCATTTTGAAAAGTCAAGGTCAATCTGCTTTCACACAAAAACACAATGGATAGAAGAGATTTTTTAACCTTAAAGACTCCTTCCACAAGCAAGCATCAGGATTTTTCGCATTTAGCCCGGACAATGTCGGGCTTGGCGCCTTATGCAGGTACATGGACGGTAAATGAGGTCAGACATTTGTTGAAACGAACGATGTTTGGCGCCACACGTGATGACGTGAATTATTTTCTGGGCATGAGCGTTAGCGACGCTGTTGACACTCTGCTCGAGATAATCAATCATCCTGCGTATACGCCACCGGCGCCACCGGTAAATAATTACAACTCGCTTCTGGCCGATCCTAATTGTCCTGCAGGTCAACCCTGGCCCGGGACACCGGATACGAGCACAATCAATGTCTACACGTATTCGTATCGGAAAAAGAGTATGAAGTCGTGGTGGGTTTCGCAAATGATTAACCAGCCTCGAAGCATCAGAGAAAAAATGACGCTTTTCTACTCAAATCATTTTGCGATTGAGTTCGATACCGTTACCGTTTCTACCTATATATATAAGTACAATGAATTGCTCAGGGCAAATGCCTTAGGGAATTTCAAAAATCTTACGAGAGAGATTACCATCAATTCAGCCATGCTGAAGTATCTCAGTGGAGAAAAAAATACGGCAACGGCGCCAAATGAAAATTACGGCAGAGAATTGCAGGAGTTATTTACCGTCGGGAAGGATGCTAACGGAACGCCGTACTACACCGAAGACGATGTGAAAGCTGCCGCAAGGGCGCTCACAGGGTGGAGAAACGATTTAGTGGGAGGTACAACTTCGGCCAACGGTTTCAATTCCTACTTTGATTCGACACGACATGACAGCACGGATAAATTATTTTCGGCCTATTATAACAATACAACAATTACAGGTCAAAGCGGAGCAAATGGCGCTTTGGAACTCGATGATTTGCTGAATATGATTTTCAGTAAAGATGAGGTAGCATTAGCGATTTGCAGAAAGCTGTATCGCTTTTTTGTTTATTACGAAATTGACGCTGCGGCCGAAGCGAATGTGATTGTTCCGTTAGCACAAATTTTCAGAAATAATAATTATGATTTGATTCCGGTATTATCAACACTTTTCAAAAGCGAACATTTTTTCGATGTGTTGAATCAGGGTTGTGTCATTAAACCACCGATTGATTTTACAGTGGCTTTCAGTCGTGAATTCGGAATTCTTTTCCTGACTCAACAAATTTAGAAGGCCAATATGCTGCATGGGATAAAATCAGGAGTCAATCTTCGAGTATGCAGATGGACGCAGGTGATCCGCCGAATGTTGCAGGCTGGCCAGCATACTATCAGGAGCCGGCGTATCATGAAATGTGGATTAATTCCGATTCATTGCCAAAGCGGAATTATTTTACAGACAGAATGGCAACGAATGGATATACCGCATATGGAGCAACATTGCTTTTCGATACAGTAGCATATACGGAAACACTTACTAACCCTTCTGACCCTGTTCTGTTGATTGATGAAGTGCTATCGTTACACTATTCCATAGACGTATCGGTAAATGTGAGAAATTACTTAATGGATATTTTGCTTTCAGGGCAAGCGTCGTATTCGTATTGGACGAATGCATGGAACGATTATATACCCCGGTAGTTACTTTGCCGGCTTTGTTGAACGGGTTATCGTTCAAAGCATTTGCAGGATCACCATTGATGCATGCATTAACAAATTCTACATTAACTGATCATGTACTTGTGCTGATTCAGTTGAATGGAGGAAATGATGGATTGAATACCGTAATACCACTTGATCAATATAGTGCCTTATCGCTCGCACGTCCGAATATATTAATTCCGGATACGGCGGTATTGCCGCTCAGCGGGAGTACGGTTACCGGATTACATCCTTCGATGACGGGTATGCAGCAGATTTTTAATAACGGACGATTAAATATCGTACAGGGCGTAGGATATCCATCGCAGAATTTCTCGCATTTTCGATCGACCGATATTTGGCTGAGCGGTTCGGATGCGAATCAGGTTTTATCGACAGGCTGGGCCGGAAGGTATTTAAATTACGAGTATCCGAATTTTCCTACAGGGTATCCGAATACGACAATGCCTGATCCCCTGGCGTTGCAAATCGGTTCTACGGTATCGATGGCCTTGCAAGGTCCGTCGACAAGCATGGGAATGGCAATAACAGATCCGACAAGCTTCTATAATTTAATTAATGGAATTCAGGATCCGGCGCCAAACACTCCTGCGGGGAAAGAGTTGACATATGTAAGATCGGTGGCACAACAATCGAATGCCTATGCGAGCGTGATTCAAACAGCTGCGGCCAATATCACACAACAATCTTCTTCATACCCGGCAGCCGGAACAAATTCGTTGGCAGATCAGTTGCAAATCGTAGCTCGATTGATTGCAGGAGGAATGAAGACTAAAATTTACATGGTGAATTTGACAGGTTTCGATAATCACTCATCACAAGTTGATGCAAATGATACGACGACCGGTACGCATGCAGATTTATTAACGAAGCTTTCGGTTGCTATCAGTGCATTTATGGATGATCTTGCTTATCTGAGTATTGAAGACAGAGTAGTGGGAATGACATTTTCAGAGTTTGGTCGTCGGATTATGTCGAATGCTTCGGAAGGAACAGATCATGGAGCTGCAGCGCCATTGTTTGTTTTTGGTAAAGCGGTTCAAAGCGGCATTGTCGGAACCAACCCTGTTATTCCTATGGGAACGACGGTGAATGATAATGTGGCCATGCAATATGATTTCAGGTCAGTCTATGCTTCGATACTTCAGGATTGGTTATGTGTTCCCAACATTGATTTGAATACAATTTTGTTGCAGAATTTCCAAACTCTTCCGATAATTCAGAGTAGTGCGTGCAGCGGAACCGCCGTACACGAGTTAAATCAGGCGGCCGGAGAGAATTTAATAAGTAATTACCCGAATCCGTTTACCTCAAGTACATACATTAATTTCACGAGCAAAGGAGGTCACACTTCGATTCAAATATTCAATGGAGAAGGACAGTTGTTGAAGACGCCTGTCGATGGAGATTATCCGGCCGGCGAATATAAAATCTGGTTTGAGAACGAAAATTATGCACCGGGAGTTTATTATGCACGATTACAAAATGGTTCTTTGCAGCAAGTGAGAAATATGCTGATTGTGCAATGATAGCCTAAGTGAATTCAGGATAACAAAAAAGCTCTCTGTGAAAGGAGAGCTTTTTTGTTATTTATATGTCTGAAATTTAATTTTGAATAACGGCCTTTTTGAAAATGTTTCCGTTGCCTGTACTGGATTTTCAGTGTATAAATTCCGTTGGCTAGATTATTTACGGAGAGATTGATTCGATTCTCCGACGAGCCATTGTGCGACCGGATTTTCTGGCGGGTCTGATTTATGATCTCAATACTTATTACCGGATTATTTTTGTTCAGATTTTCAATGGTGAGAATGTCAGATGCAGGGTTAGGGAAAATATTTATTGTCGACTGAATCTCGTTTTGCGAAACGGAAGAGACCAATCCAAGGAAAACAACGGTTTGGTTGCAACCATTTGCATCGGTTACGATGGCACTATAGTCGCCGCTTACCGGAACCGGACAATAGTAGCTGTTGACACCTTGTAAAAGTTGGTTATTGAAATACCATTCGTAAGAAACGAATCCGGTATTGATGAAAGCCGTGTCGTTTTGGAAATGACTGTTTGTTGAAGCGACAGTATAAACGTGAATGTAGTTTTGCAGTAAAAGCGTGTCGGAACCATTTGCGTTTTCGGCAATCAATTCGACATCGTAGTCTCCGCTGCTGCCGTAGCAAATTGTAGGAGGGTTTAAAGAGGAGCTTGTGTCAGGCACGGCACCCGGAAAACGCCAATGATATGAAGTTCCATTAGAAGTGTTATTGGTAAAGTTCACGCAGGCGTATGGACAAATTGACGTAGTGTTGGCGATGAAATTAGCAACAGGTGTCGGACTGCACAGTTGAACTTCTACAATACCTGTGCCGCTAAGAGGGCAACCGGATATGTCAGTTGATAAAAAACCGATATTGAAGAATCCGGGACCACTAACGGCTACTGCCTGAGTGCTATAAAAAGATGCCGTTGGCAGAATTAATATTTGAGGGTCAGAAAACCATCCGTCGAATGTTCCGGAGCTAAATAGGTCGGCAGCTGTGAAAGTATCACCGACGCAAACAGGGGAAGGGGTAATTGATACCGGATAAATGGTCGGCATGCAGCCGAAAACGGTAACGATATTGTTTACCGGTGCTCCGCAAGATCCTCCCGAGATCAGAATGGCATTTGCTAATCCAAGCGAAGTGTCAATTGGATAAACATACCAAGAATAAATTCCGGTACCAAAGGGTGTGCTATATACAGTCGCATTGTCGGCAGGTCCCTGATATACTCCGGAACCCCATACGTTGTCGTAGACAGCGAAATACATATTTGGGCTTGGCATGCCATTACCACAAGTTCCCGGGCAGATGCCTGCTATAGGACCCACACCGATTACAAAAGGAGCGCAATTACAAGGTGTGACCGGTGTTTGAATAGCCTCCCAGCCTGATCCGCCACCGCCCCATTGAATACTGAGACAAGCTGTTGAAAGAGGAAGTCCTGCGGTGTCATATGCTGCAACACAAACCTGTCCTACATTTGTATTGCACAATACATTGATTTGAGAGGTTCCGGTTCCGGATAAAATAAGCCAACCTCCCGGAAGTGACCAGGGTAACTTGCGGCACCTGCAACAACTATCGAGTAATTGTAAACGTATCCTGAACAAACATCAGTAGATCCTGTAATTTGTGCTTCAGCTCGAGAAGTAAAAAGAATGACAGCTAACGTTAAGAGTAAATATTTTTTCATGAGGCGAGATTAGAGATGCATAAATGTATTTATCTCGTTTCATACTTCCAATCCTATTTGCCTCTATTCACGTCTTTAAAAGCAACGTTAGTCAAAATTAGGTCAATGATGGTCTATTATTCAATTTTTACGAGTCGAAAAGTTTCGGATCCGATTTTCAGGAAATAAGAACCCTGTGCAAGAAAGCTGATGTCGAGAACGCTATTAGGTGACGAAACGCTAATTGTTTTGCCGGTAACGTCCGTAATCAAGATCAGATCATTCGGGTCTTTTGTGAAATTGATAATGTGATTGGCAGGATTCGGATAAATTGATTTCTCCGTTGTTTGATGTTCTTCGATCACTGATGTTGAACCAAAGATTGATTCATAATTTGCCGCATATTCCAAAAAAACGGAACAGGCTGCATCCCAGTTGATCGACCATGTCATCATTCCTCTTAGATTCGGATAGCCGGAAGAATTTAATAAATGATAATTTCCAGGTTGAGGACCTTGTCCGATTAAATACCGCATTGCAGATGCAACTGTTGCCGAGTCGGCATACCCGCCACCGGCCGCTCCCTGACAAGCAGGAAGACCTACGGCGATTTTTGATTCAGGTAGTCCTGTAAATGAGCCTCCGCTTGTCATGAAGCCATGGATCGTTGCTTCTGTCATTGCAACAATGAAATCGGCTGTGCCTTGAGAGTACGTATTTCCATCGAGTCCGTACATGCTTCCACTATTGTATAATTGCACGCTCAAAATGTCGAGTGAATCGCGTAAGGCTTCAATCACCGGAAGGTAAGCTCCCCAGATTCCGCCAAACGTTGATTGTCCGCCCTGAACGAATGCTGTTTCAGGTGCCATGGTCAGCATTAAGTGCTTTTGATGTTGATTGAAATAATTTTGTTGTAGTGTTTTAATTGCATCAATCAGATTAATGATTTTCTGATCAGTCGGAGTAGAAATGGTGCCACCTGTTGTTGAGAGTGAGCTCCCTTCAAAGTCGATATCGATACCATCGAAATCGTAGTCGTTGATGATTCTTTCCATCGAAGCGACAAAGGTGTCGCGTTCCACGACATTGTCGAGTGAGATAGGACTATTTGCTCCTCCCATGGAAATTATCACCTTTTGTCCCTGCTGTTTCAATGATTGAATCTGCTGCTGTAAAACTGAGCTGCTCACCATTCCCGGAATAAATACCATTTGGTAATCACTTCCAACCGCTGCTTCAGCGAATGAAACGGCAACGATTGAATATCGACTGTCGACCTGATCCAGTTCAATGTAAGGCGATGCAGCAGAATACCAATTATGCCAATAACCGATCAGGTCGTGGCTCTGCGATTTTGATTCGGTGCTGAGCAGTGTTGTGAGGATAAGGAGGGAGAGGAGGGGTTTCATTTGGGCGGGTTGCGGGGTACGGGTTGCGAGTTACGGGTTGCGGGTTGCGAGTTACGGGTTACGGGTTGCGGGTTGCGGGTTGCGGGTTGCGAGTTACGAAGATAGGAAAAGGGGCTTCGCGATTTTGGTAAAATCATGAAGCCCCTTTTATTTACTTATTTCCGGAACAATTCAACGTTCACTGATCACAAATCCGTCAACGCTTTTAGAAAGTTAACCAAATCCGTTTTGTCCTGAGCTGTGAGCGGGCGGGGACGAACGACGTTTGATTTATTCGGGTGAGCCTGACCACCGCTGGCGTAGTGATCGATCACTTGCTCCAGTGTAGCCATACTTCCGTCGTGCATGTAAGGTGCCGTCAGTTCAACATTTCGAAGAGTAGGCACTTTGAACTTACCGACATCGGAAGCTTTAAGAGTAATACGTGCTCTTCCTGAGTCAGGATAATTTACGTACAGTCCATTATTCTGAAACGAGTAATCGGTGAAGTTGTAGTCGACATGGCAGTGAAAACAGTCGCCGATTTCATTAAAGAATAATGTCATTCCGTTCTTTTCGCTGGCATTGAGAGCTGTTGAATCGTGATCGTACATGTAGCGATCGTATTTTGAAGTTCCTGTAAACAGTGTTCTTTCGTAATTTGCAATTGCTCTGGTAAGTGTGTACACAGAAGGTTCTTTTCCATAAGCCTGCATAAATTTGAACACGTAATCAGGATTTCTTTTTAATCGTTCAACGACTAAGTTGGCATCGAAATCCATTTCGTTTGGATTTCCGATGGGGCCCAGAACTTGTTGCTCTACAGTCGGATTTCCTCCATCCCAAAACAGATATGGCTGGTAGGCAATATTCAGAATTGACGGAGAGTTTCTGGCAGCGTGACGTCCGGCGATACCTTCACTGAACGGAAGGCCATCGGTGAATTTCATGTTTTCCTTATGGCAGCTGGCACATGAGATAGTACTGTCGCGTGAAAGAATCGGATCGTTGAATAATTGCTTGCCGAGACGAACACGATAATTCGTCGGTCGATTATCAGCCGGAACAGAAGGATACGGAAATCCTCTTGGAACCTGAAGTGTAAAGACCTGCGCATCCGGATCGATAGCAGGAACATCATCATCCTTTTTGCAGGCGTAAACTGTCAGGCTGATCAGGAAGATATAGAGCAATGTTTTTTTCATCGAGCGAATCTTTGATAACGTTAGAGAATTTACTCAGCACTCCAGGCAGCTTGCCAGTTGTCTGCGATCTTTGTTGCCAATGGGAAATTGTCCATTGTATGAGTCATATTCTCCGTACGCATATCAACATTTGACAAAGCTTCTAGTAAATCAAATTCGATATGCAATTCATGAGGGCTTCCGGATACGACAGAAAATGCATTTGTACTAAAGTCAATTGTACGTTTTAAGTCATCCATTCCAATGTGATAGAGATAGTCGAAATCTGCACTTCCATTTGCAGCAGCAGTAGTGTCGACTTTGCCTTCCACTTTGAAGAAGATATAACCGCTATTCCAATCCCAGTGGATAGATGGAGTTTGCACGGCCAGTGGGCTTCCGGCTCCGAAAGTAGTAGGGTCGGAATGATTGGTAATGGAGTCGAGTCCCATCATAAAAGTAAATCCTTTGTAGTTACCTACAGGTACTTTTTGAAGTTCATATTCCATCGCTGAAGGTCCGGCAAGAATCACTTTTCCTGTGAGAGGGTATAAGCTTCCGTCGCCTTTGATAAGTACGATGTTTGAGATATAAAAGCGGTAATCAGTGATATTGAATTTTCTTCCTGATGCAGTTTGGTAGAGACTGTCGTATATTCCATCAGCGGTACCGACATTTCGATGAAGGTGAAAGCTAAGTGTTTCTTCGGTAGAGGCAGGAGTTTCGGTGTCTTTTTTACAAGAAGAAACAGTGGTAATTGTAACGAGGATGAGTATGAAGTAATAGATATTTTTTTTCATTGGATTGTTTTGATTTAGTTAATAATGAATAATTCCGCTTCAGCAGCGCAATAAGCAAATTACGCATGGAGCAGGAGGAAAAACAGAAAGACAAAAGGGAATTAAGCCGCAGGTGGTCTTTCCGGCATGTAACTAAATCCGGGGATGATGTTTTCAGTAGGTGTAAAATAGCAGAATTCGAAACCGGTCATGAAAGGAGCAAAACGCTGTGCTTGAAAGGGAAATAACGTCAGCGTTTCTGATTTTTCTTTTTGAGGCCCTTTTGTTCCGGTTTCGCTTTCACTGTCTTTGGAAAGTTCCTTTTTCAGGTGACATTTACCATTACAATGCAGCAAAGGCTTGTTCTTGTTTACACAAATATTTTTAGTGATAAAATCTTTGTTGATCTCGTAGCCGGCAACGATGAAAAGACTGCTGAATGACTGGCAGATCAACAGAAAAGCAAGAAAAATGTGCAGGGCTTTATTCACGAGAGCAGGCAATGCGAAATTGATGATTTATACAATTTAGCATCACTATTTGTTTCAAAGGTGAAGGTAAGAAGGAATTTTGTATTTTAATATACGTTGAAGGAGTTTTTTATTAAAAAACGTAAGGTTTTATACGACTTCAGCAACAACAAAGGTGCTGCCGCCAACGAAAATGAAGTCGTCGGCTCCGGCGTCTGAAACCGCATTTTTAAGTGCAGATTGCACGCTATCATACTCTTCGCCCATTAGTCCCACGTTATTTGCGGAATTTTTAAGCTCTTTCTGATCCAGAGCTCTGGGGATATTGGCTTTGCAAAAATAGTAGACAGCTTCTTTGGGCAGCATTTTGAGAATGGTAGAAATATCTTTATCGTTTACCATTCCGATCACCATTCGGAGTGTTTTGTATTTATGTTGTTTAATTTGATAAAGAATGTTTTCAATTCCGGCTTTGTTGTGTCCGACATCGCAAATCACCAACGGCTGTTCCTGTAATTTTTGCCAGCGTCCATTCAGGCCGGTTGTTTCTCTCACACTTTCGAGCGCGGAGCAGAAATTTTCGGCACTGATATTCCATCCCAGTTTCCGCAATTCGATCACCGTTTGAAAAACCGTAGCGATATTTTTAACCTGATAGATACCGGGAAGATCGAGCTCGACATGCAAAGCCTTTTCATTGTCGTGATTGATTTCAAAAATTTGCGAAGTAAGGCTGTTGCTGATTCTCTTTACGGTTGTGTGATCTGAAGCAAAGATAATCGGTGCGTTTAATTCCAGTGCTTTATTTGTGAATACAAAATCACATTCGTTTTGTCTTTCGCCGACGATGACAGGAGTTTTTGATTTTATAATTCCGGCTTTTTCTCCTGCAATTTTTTCGAGTGTATCTCCCAGCAGATTCATGTGATCGAAGCTGATGTTAGTGATTACGGAGACATCAGGTTGGACCAGATTTGTCGAATCGAGTCGTCCGCCTAATCCCGTTTCGATAATTGCGATATCAACTTTTTCCTTCGCAAAATAGTGGAATGCCAGTCCGACCGTCCATTCGAAAAAGCTTGCTCTATTGCTTCAAAGTCGTTTTTGTAATTCACTACAAAAGAAACGACTTCGTTTTCAGGAATCATTTTCCCATTGATACGGATTCGTTCTCGAAAATCTTTCAGGTGAGGAGAGGTGTACAAACCTGTCTTATACCCGCATTTCTGCATAATAGCGGCGAGCATATGAGAGGTGGATCCTTTGCCGTTTGTCCCGGCAATGTGTACAGATTTGAATGATTTTTCAGGTTTCCCCAGCAGCTCACTGATAGCAATGGTGTTTTTCAAGTCGGCTTTATAGGCGGCCGAGCCTATCCTATGAAACATCGGAAGGCGGGAAAACAAATAGTCGAGCGTTTGCGTGTAATCCACGTAGTGGGGAATCTGGTAAAAAATCTCGACTCAAAAGTGAGATTTTTTTTGTAATTATCGGAAAGTTTATATCTTGCATACGGAAATAACTGCGAGTCACATGATTTTATCGAAACGAGCCACCAGGAGGCTACTTAGTACCTGGCCCCAGAGGCTAGCTATATCCGGGATTATGGGTTTTATTGTATGGAGCCTGATGGATGAGGAGCTACTGATATTTCTATCTATAACACTTATTGCGCATGCGCTGCTTACTTTCTACTCATCTAAAATTAAGGAAGAGAAGCCTCGGTTTAATGAGGAGTTGAAGTATTAGTATTAATATATTTAGGGTACAGAGACTAGGGAGGCTTTTTTTGGGGGCCTCTTTTTTTTTTAAGAGTATATGAGGAGCATGAGATGGAGGGCGGGATTTTGTGGGAGTGGGAGAGATGAGTGAGGAGAGATGAGAGATGAGTGAGGAGGTTGAGGAAGAGCAGGAGAGGAGCAGGGAGAGGAACAGGGAGAGGAACAGGGAGAGGAGGGAGAGGAGCAGGGAGAGGAGCAGAGGGAGGAACAGGGAGACAACCAAACCTTCGTACACGTTTTGGAAAATGACTTGCACCTGACACACACCTGACACAACGCTGATAAAAAAGCAAAATCATTTTTGAAGTTTTGAGTATAAATTCCTGATGACTTATTCCTCACCTGATAAGTTGTTGAATACAAGGGAATGCAGTTAATCTTTTTGCACTTAAACCACTAACGAATGATAACAAATTTCGATTTCCACTCGCACGAGCCGCGGTATAACAGCGGCTTGAAACAATTGTATTTTATACTTTGGACAATGGGCGAGAATTTTCCATTGAATAAAACTTTTACGAATGCGGATTTGCGCCGGCATGAGAGTTATATTCGTCAGGCTTACACTGACGGGAAATTGCTCATGGCGGCGTTGTTTGAAAATGGGAATGGTTTTATCACACTGGTAGAGGCAGAAAATGAACATGAAATCCATCGCTTTGTCAGAAGTAATCCTGAGATCGCCGATAAAAAACTTCAAGCCAGAGTAAAGCCCTGTAAGCCGATCTTTTGGAAGGATTTTTCGCTTGCCAGGTGAGCGGTTTTGCAGTAAAGAATAAATGCGCGATTCCAAAATGCTCTTCGTATATTTGCGTTGATCAATCAATATGTATATGAATCGCTTTTGGGCTGCATTTTTTATCGTCTTACTTTCTGCAGTTACTGTTTCTTCTGCACAGACTATTAAATGGTCGGAGCAGATGCGTGACAATAAAAAGACTCCCTATATGCGAATACTGGGAGCGGATGAAGACGGGAATTTTTTTCTTCTCAGAAGTAATATGTCGCTCGATTCGGACCGGGATCGCACAGGTTTTCGGAACCGGTATTACGAGCTTGAATACTACAATGCAGATTTGCACATGCTCTGGGAGAGAGAGTTGGTGACGTCCTATGAGAATGGCAAAGTGTCGGATGTGGAAATGAATAACGGACGGATAATTGTGACCGGCTATGTGAACGATAAAAAGGCAAAGTCGTTTACTTTCTATACGCAATCGATCAATGCCGAAGGTAAGTGGTTAGGTACTCCTGTACTGTTAGACCAGTTTTATGCGAGTGATCTTGACGAAAACAATAAGCCGGGAATTATCAATTCGCACGATGAGTCGCATCTTGCTTTTACTTACAGGAAAGTTGCGGAAGATAAATCTTCGCAGTCTTTTATCGTCGTTATGCTTGATACATCGCTGACAGTCTTGTATAAGAAGGAAATCGTAATTCCTGTTTCTCCTGATTTGTTTTTTCCGGCATCCTTTCAAGCCACAGACAAGGGTTCTTATTATGTCTTAGGTGTTCACTATACAACGGAGAAGCGAGTAAAGTCGCCGGGTCAGATGTACTATGAGCTTTATGGTTACAATTTTCAAAGTGATCGGTTTTTGCATTCGGAGATAAAGAGTTCGGATAAATTCCTTACCGACGTAGGTTTTTCAGCAGATAATATAAATGAGCGACTGATAGTTGCGGGTTTTTATTCCGACAAAACGACTTACTCGACAGCAGGCGTATTCTATAATTCGTTCTCCGAAGACAGTCTGACGGAATTATCGTCGCTTAGTTCGCCTTTCCCTGATTCATATTTGCAAAAATTTATTGGTGATCGCAAAGATGGAAAGAGCAAAGAGCTTGTCAATTATTCAATCGATCGTTTGTTGCTTCGCAAAGATGGCGGAACGGCGATCATTGCGGAATCATTCAGCAGGGTAGAGCGATCGTATTGGGATTATTACATGCAGACATTCGTTTATCATTATTACTACCACTATGGAAATGTGATGGTGCTTTCAATTAACCCGGATGGAAATATTTTGTGGAATAATGTGATCAGTAAAGATCAGAATTCGGTCGACGACAGCGGTTATTCTTCTTCTTATCTGGGTTCGGTAGTACAAGGCAAGTTAACAGCGATATACAACAAGTATATCAGCGACGAGTCTTCGGTACTCCTGACAACGATCGACGGCCGTGGTGCTCAAAAGACTGACGTGCTTTTTAATGAAACAGAGCGTGTCACCGTAATCCCAAGATCAGCTCGTCAGATAGATGATGTAACGATTTTGATGCCGGTGTATAGGCAGAATCGGTTTTGTATTGCGAGGATTTCGTTTTGACGAGTTGCGGGTTGCGGGTTGCGGGTTGCGGGTTGCGAGTTGCGGCGGAATCGGCTAGGGGCGAGCACTAAAACTTCCACCTGCGCCTTACTGATCACTGTGTTCCTTAAATTTCTTTCAAAAAAAAACGACGCCCCGGAATGACCCAAGTCGTCGCTTTCGTTATCGTAACTCGTAACTCGTAACTCGTAACCCGTAACCCGTAACTCGTAACTCGTAACTCGCAGCCCGTCTACTCCTTCCTCAACAAAATCTTCTGCCCTGCCTGAATTCCTGACTTCTCTTCAAGATTATTGAACTTGCGGATGGAGCTTGCTTTCACTGCAGTTACGCTACTGATGGATTCAACCGTGTCGCCGTCTTTGGCGATGTAAAATGTTTGTTGTCCTTCTTTTTTCTTCGGCTGAATGTAGATGTACTGTCCTTCTTTAATCGGAGCATCTTCATCTGTTTCGTTATACTTTGGTAATTGCCAGTAGCCGAGATTTAATTCTTGTGAGAGTTCATGGTATGAATCGCCTTTTCGTCCGATTACATATTTCACGCCGTTGTTTTCATGAACGACACGACCGAAAGCATCTACAACGTCGACCGAAGGGACGAAGATGCGATGACTTTTTGGTTCGCTCTTTTCTTTTGTTGTTGCAATCGTCGGCTCGTTGGACGTTGAGGCAGTTGTGCTGACAACATTCGGCGGACTTGCCTGAGTATCGGCCAGCATCGGAAGTTCCTGTCCTTTGTCGAGCAGATAAAGTTGATTGTCTTCGATAATCTTAATTAAGCGATTGGCATACGAAGGATCCGTTGCATAGCCTGCTTTTTTCAGTCCGTGCGCCCAGCCTTTGTAATCGGTAATATCGAGTGAAAACAGGAAGGCGTAACGCGGACGAGTTTTCAGGAAGTTGGAATGATCGTCGTACGAATCAAGTGCATGATCGTATTTACGGAAGCATTCGTCCTTCTTATCATCATCCTGAATGTAAGAGGGCCCTGTCCAGTCGGCACACTTAATACCGAAGTGATTGTTTGCATTCACAGCCAGTGGACTGAGACCGTCGCTTGATTCCAGGCAAGCCTGCGCCAGCGTGATACTGGCAGGATTCCTGATTTTTGCATTTCGCGGATTGCATCGTCTTTATGCTCTTCGATATATCTCTGGCGAGACGCTGCAGTATCACCGGCTTTGATGGCGGGCAAACAACAGATAAAGAAGAAAATGAAGGCGCGCAGTTTCATAGTAGTAGTAACGTTTTTTTAGAGGGAATATTAGCTTCCCGTGGGGTATTACGGCCAAAGTCCGCAATTTGATTCAGTAATGGACTTTCTTTTTTTTATTAATTCTGAAGTCGGAGTAGAAAGGGTAAACTCCTCCGGTATGAATTAAACGAATATGGCTTTCTTTCTTGAAAAACCCGCTTTTAGCCAGACTTACAAAAGCAAAAAACATTTTCCCCGAATAAACGGGTTCTACAGGTATTCCTGTTTCATTGCGGAAATCCGTACAAAATTGAAGCAGCTCATTTGTAATTTTCGCATAGCCGCCAAAGTGATAGTCGTAATGAAATTGGATTCGTCGGGGAAAACCTTCAAGTCGCAGGATATTTTTCTCCATAAAACCTTCAGCTTTCAGGACAGGAACTACATGAAGTAACTGTCCTTCTTGCATATGCTTGGTGATACCTGCAGCAGTTCCACCTGTTCCTGCCGGACAAAATATATGTTCGGCATCTCCCAGGTAATCGTTCATTTCTGCTGCGCCAAACGTAGCAGCTAAGTTTGATCCGCCTTCCGGTACGACGAATACTTTTTCAGCTTGTTCGATCACACCATTCTTCTTGAGCGTAATCAGTAATTCATTCACAAAAGAAGAGTCCTCTTTTTGTCGGTATTCTTCCGTGTCACAAAGTGGAGATGCATGCCTTGAGAACGAACATAATCCAGGCACGGATTTGATATTTCTTCACCTCTTACAATTCCGATGGTACGAATCCCATTCAGATTTCCGGCCGTTGCCGTTGCCACTAAGTGGTTCGAATACGCACCGCCAAAAGTCAACAGCTCCGTACATCCCGATTTTTGAAAATCAATCAGATTGTATTTGAGTTTCCTCCATTTATTTCCCCCTAAATAAGGGTGTACCAAATCCTCCCTTAAAACGCTGATATTCAGCGAAGGATCAATGCTCTTTAAAGAAATCTGTTGAATTGAAGGTAATTGCATGTTTTCTTGACAAACCACTTTTTTGAATTCATAATTCGTAATTCTGAATTCATAATTGTTCCTCAAAGTTAAGCTTTTGTCCTTAGCCCCAGAATCGGTAACTTCGCCTCATCATCGTCCGAAACAATTCTTCGGTTGCGGTGTTGGTGGTACAATGGCGATACGCGATAAATTTGATCCGGAAGATTATTACTTTTCTCCGGAAGGCTATATCATCTTTACGGAAAAATATCATCTCAAGCGAGGTGTCTGCTGTCAGAGTGGATGCAAGCATTGTCCATGGAAGTGGAAAGAAAATCAGAAATCAAAAAGACCTACGAAAGAATGATTACAGGTACATCTTCAGAGAAATTGGATTTGTCGTTGACGAAAACGCCGACGGGAACAAAATTAAATTGCAAAGGTTGGGTTCAGGAAGCGGCATTGCGTATGCTTCATAATAATCTTGATCCCGATGTAGCAGAGCGTCCGGAAGATTTAGTCGTTTACGGCGGTCGTGGTAAAGCAGCGCGCAATGTGGAAAGCTTTCACCTCATCGTTAAAGCATTGAAAGATCTGAATGAAGACGAAACGCTTTTAATTCAAAGCGGAAAGCCTGTTGCCATTCTTCCTTCGCATAAAGATGCGCCTCGTGTTATTCTCAGCAACTCTCAATTGGTGCCAAAGTGGGCAACGTGGGAAGTGTTCGATGAGCTCCAGAAAAAAGGACTGATGATGTACGGGCAGATGACAGCCGGCTCATGGATCTACATCGGTTCGCAGGGAATTGTTCAGGGTACATACGAAACATTCAATTCAGTTGCCGATAAACATTTCGGAGGATCGCTGAAAGGCAAGTTGTGTGTAACAGCAGGACTTGGCGGAATGGGCGGAGCACAGCCGTTAGCAATTACGATGGCCGACGGAGTTTGTCTGGCAGCCGAAGTAGAAGAGTGGAGAGCACAAAAGCGTGTCGACACTCGCTATCTTGATTTTGTAGAAAAAGATTTAGACAAAGCAATTGACCTGGCGCTTGAGTTTAAAGCAAAGGGCGAAAATAAATCGATCGGAGTAATTTGTACGGCGGTAAAAATGTTGCATCGTTTACGCGAGCGTGGCATTGTGCCTGATGTACTCACCGATCAGACATCAGCGCATGATCCGCTTGTAGGATATTTACCGGAAGGCTTGTCGAATGAAGAAGCCAATGTTTTGCGTGAGCAGCATCCGGCGAAGTATATTGACATGGCATATGATGCGATGGCAGAGCATGTTCGACTGATGATAGAAATGCAATCGAAAGGATCGATCACATTTGATTACGGAAACAATCTACGTGCACGTGCACAAGAACGTGGAGTAAAGAATGCGTTTGATTTCCCGGGATTTGTTCCGGCCTATATTCGTCCGCTTTTCTGCGAAGGAAAAGGACCTTTCCGTTGGGCAGCACTTTCAGGCGATCCGAACGATATTTACGAAACCGATAAAGTCATTTTAGAATTATTCCCTGAAAATAAATCATTGCACCGTTGGATGAAAATGGCGCGTGAGCGCATCGCATTCCAGGGCTTACCGGCGCGCATCTGCTGGATTGGCATGGGCGATCGTGAAAAGGCCGGATTGGCATTCAATGAGCTTGTCAGAACAGGAAAAGTAAAAGCACCAATAGTGATAGGCCGTGATCACCTCGATACAGGCTCTGTGGCATCACCTAACCGTGAAACCGAAGCGATGCTCGATGGCAGCGATGCAGTGGCAGACTGGCCTATATTGAACGCATTGATCAATACCGCAGGCGGAGCCAGCTGGGTGTCGTTGCATCATGGCGGAGGTGTCGGAATGGGTTATTCTATTCACTCCGGAATGGTTATCGTTGCCGATGGCACGGAAGATGCAGCACGTCGTTTGAAGCGAGTTTTACATAACGATCCCTGCCATGGGCGTTATTCGTCACGCCGACGCAGGATACGATATCGCAAAGGATACTGCTCGTAAGTATAATCTCGATTTGAAATCGCGCCTTAGGGGAATTTAGAATTCAGAATTTAGAATTCAGAATTATGAAAAGGAATTCAAAAATTTAAATGACACAAAAATGAGTCGTAAAGTGGTTTTTCGGTTATCAGGATTAATGATTCTGCTTTCGATATTTTTTATCTCTTGTGAAAAGACAGATCCGGATGGACCGTCGACTGCAGATCGTGACAAGTTTATCGGGACATGGTTAGGTAATTCTACCGGCCCCGGTGGAACACGGACGTTTAATTTTACGATAACGATATCGAATAGTGCGGCCGATCAGGTTATCTTCAAGAATTTCGACGGAACAGGTACAAATGCTTCAATCTTCGCAACCGTAAGCGGATCGAGTTTTTCTTTTGTAAGTACGTTAGTAGGGTCGGATCGGTATGAAGGAACGGGATCACTTTCCAATGGAACGATGTCGTTTAACTTCACTGTGGATGATGGGCAGACGATTGAGTCGCGTTCCGGTACTGCGCACCAATAGAAAGGAATTTAGAATTCAAAATTTACAATTCTGAATTCTAAATTCTAAATTTAGAATTAACTTAATTCCGCGATAGCAGTAACTCCACCCTTTACTTTCTGATCCATATTCACTTTGATCTTTGTTCCAAGAGGCAAAAAGAGATCAACGCGTGAACCGAATTTAATAAAGCCTAATTCCTGATTTTGTTTGACCATTAATCCTTCTGTCGGGTAACAAACGATACGGCGAGCTAAAGCGCCGGCGATTTGGCGGAGGAGAATTTGAGTTTTGGATCCGTTTTCAATCACCACTGTTGTACGTTCGTTTTCTGTCGATGATTTTGGGTGCCATGCAACTAATTTGAGACCCGGGTGATAACGGTAGAAAATTACTTTTCCGCTGATCGGGTAACGATTTACGTGAACATTGATTGGCGACATGAAAATCGAAACCTGGATACGTTTGTCTTTGAAGAATTCTGTTTCAACAGTTTCTTCGATCACCACAACTTTACCATCGGCAGGAGCAATGATCTGACGTTCGTTCTGCGTCATCGTACGTGACGGGTGGCGGAAGAATTGGAGAACGATGAGGAATAGAACGATCGAGATTCCAAGAATGATTTCCTGTAAAAGAACATAGCTGCTGTTTAGAAAAACATCGGCAGCGATATTGAGAACAGCCAGAACTATGATAGTAATAAGTAAGGAGGCATAGCCTTCTTTGTGAATCGTCATTTTTGTCTTGTTTTGTGTACTGAAAGGTGCAAAATAAAATAAAAAAAGGAGACACTGAAGAGGTCTCCTTTTATTTGTTAAACCGTTTCGCTTAGTAATTACCTCTTGATTTAACTGCAATGGCCACTTTTTCGAGAGCGAAAATGTAAGCTGCAATTCGGAGAGATACTTTGTATTTTTGAGATACCGCCCAAACACTTTGGAAAGCACGGATCATATAGCGGTCGGCGCGTTTGTTGATTTCATCTTCCGGATAGTAGTAACCGAAACGGTTCTGCGTCCATTCGAAATAAGAAACTGTTACACCACCGCCATTTGCGAGGATATCAGGAACTACAACGATACCTTTCTTAGAAAGGATTTCATCGGCACCAGCTGTAGTTGGTCCGTTAGCACCTTCTACGATTAAGTGAGCCTTAATTGAATCCGCATTAGCGCGAGTGATTTGATTTTCGAGAGCGCAAGGAGCGAGGATATCGACATCGAGAGTAAGAAGATCTTCAGCAGCGATTTCTTTACCACCTGTGAATCCTTTAAGAACGCCGTGATTTGCATTACGGTATTCCATTGCTTTCTCGATATTGATTCCTTTTGCATTATAGAATGCACCGGTATGATCGCTGATAGCAACGATGCGAATACCTGCTTCATCCATATGTTTTGCTGTAATAGAACCTACGTTACCGAAACCCTGAACGGCGCCGATAGCTTTCTTAGGATCCATCTTAATTTTTTTCATTGCTTCGAGAGCCGCAACAGTAACACCGCGACCGGTTGCTTCGACACGACCTTCTGAACCACCCAGGTGAAGAGGCTTTCCGGTAACAACGCCCGGAGTGAAAGCACCTTTCATGCGAGAATATTCGTCGACGATCCATGCCATTTCGCGTGGACCTGTAGCTACATCGGGAGCAGGAATATCTTTATCAACTCCGAACACATCACACATTGCGCGCGTGTAGGCACGTGTTAAGACGCTCTAGTTCGCCAACCGACATAGAAGAAGGATCGCAGTGGATACCACCTTTAGCACCGCCGTAAGGAATATCGGCGATAGCGCATTTCCAAGTCATCCAAGCAGCTAGTGCTTTTACCTCATCTAAATTTACTTCGAGAGAATAACGGATACCACCTTTCGACGGTCCGCGGCTTGCATTGTGAACGATGCGATAGCCTTCGAAAACTTTCACTGTTCCGTTGTCCATCTCTACCGGTAAGCTTACCAGATATTGACGGTGTGGAGTTTTAAGAATATTGTACGTATCGGAATCAAGGCCTACGATGTGCGCAGCAACATCGAAGCGTTGGATCATTGACTCATACGGATTTGTTGTGTCTTTTGACATCTTCTTATCTTTTTCAACTGCTGTTGCCATAAATATAATTTGGGCCGTGAAGGTAGGCTTTTCCCCTGAAAATGCCGAATTTAGAGCTTATATTGCTGAAAAGCAGTTAGTTGTGATTGGTAAAAACGCTATTAATTGCAGAACATCGTCACATAGAAGAAAACGAAGGGTGCTGCGATGAAAAGCCCGTCAAATCTATCGAGGAAGCCGCCGTGACCGGGAAGAAGTGATCCGGAATCTTTAATAGCCAGACTTCTCTTGAACATCGATTCCACTAAATCGCCCAGCACGCCGGTGATAAAGATAATTCCGGCAATAATGAGCCATTGAATAAGCGTAAAGTTGGTATAAAAATGAGCGATAATAAATGCAGCGATTATGGCGAAGATGAATCCGCCTACAAATCCTTCCCATGTTTTTTTCGGAGAGATACGTTCGAATAATTTATGCTTGCCCCAGATGCGACCGAAAGTATATGCGCCGGTATCGCTTGCCCAAAGTAAGTAAAGCATGCCGAGGATATTTTGCGGTCGGTAGCTTTCATCAGGACCGTGGAAAGCGATCAGATAAAAAAGAAAGAGTGGTACGCTGATGTAAATTACGCCGAGCAGAGTGAAGCCAATGTTAGTGAATGGGTGCTCTGATTTCGTATAGAGTTCTCTGATAAAAACGAAATAGGGGAGAATAATAATCAGCGGTAATAAATTCGGAACGGTGCTGATTGTGCTTCCGAGTAAGAGCGGAAGAAAGATAAGCAGTCCGGTTAGGACTCCCATCGGAATTTGAGGGTGATATTATTGTTTTTGCTCAGACGATAAAATTCGATGAGCGACATAGTAGAGATGAAAGCGAAGAGCAGCAGGCAGGTTGTTTCATTATACAAAATGGCGCTAAGCACGATAATGATTCCGATGATAGCCGTAATAAAACGGAGAGTCAGATTGTTCACAGTTGGGCTTCGTCTAAAATAATTTTGGCTAATATAACATCTTCCTGCTTAACATAGACTTCTACTTCGCCTATTGTAATAGAATAAGGCGAGCTTTGTTTGTCCATAATAATGCTTTCGATATTCTGATCCAGGAGAACAGCTTTGGCAATTTCAGCTTTATAAATCATGCTGCACGTAAAAATACATTGCCAGTCTTTTTCCATATATCAGGCTGCGTCGTCGATGAGGAATACGAAAATATCACGAGGGCCGTGCGCCGGAGTAACTAATGTTTTCTCGATATCGGCAGTACGACTTGGTCCGGTGAGCGAGGCAATCATCGACGGAATTTGATCTCCGTATTTTGATTTGATCAGCTGCATGGCATCTTTCAATTCGGGAACAAGTTGAGATGTGTATGCAACGATAATATGAATGGTAGGGACAACGAATAAGCGGCGACCGCTTCCTTGTTTGCTCGATACGATAACGCTTCCCAAGCGGGCAACTAATGCTTCACAAGATGTGATAGCGACCATGCCTTCAGGGAAAGATTTTTCTTCGCCCGTGTATGGAAATTCTACGCGATCCATGAGCTTAGTAAGCTGCTCTTCCCGGCAATAGAATTGTTTCCATTTATTTTCCTGCGCAAGAGTAACCACATGGTCCATGAACTCGATTTCGTTTTCACAAAAAACGAAAGTACCGCCCACTTTAGTAAAGGCATGAGCAAATTGTTCTTCGAGACTTCCTTCGCCCTGAGCGTAGAGGTTTTTATCCCAATCGATAGCAGTAAAGCGCTGATTCGTTTTTGAATCAACGCTTTTCTGATTTCTTTAAAATTTTTTCGCGGGATGTTGCTTCTTGCATAAATGAAATCCTTTTTAAGCAATAGAAGTAGGGCCTGATTCGGCCGGAGGAAGAGGGGTTGCGACCGGAGGCAATACAGGAGTATCGCCATTCCCATTTCCGTTTGTGCTCCAAACCGGCTGATCTTGTTTATCGGCCCACTGACGCTTACCGAAAATTTGCTGAAGATCTTCTTTGAAAAGAACTTCTTTTTCGAGTAATCGTTTTGCAAGCTGAGTAAGCTGATCCTTGTGTTCAGTCAATAATTTCTTAGTGCGTTCGTATGCTTTGTCGATCATTAATTTTACTTCCTGATCGATGAGCTCCGCTGTTTTTTCGCTGTACGGTTTATTGAATGAATATTCCTGCTGACCGCTGGAATCATAGAAACTAATGTTTCCGATTTTGTCATTCAGTCCGTAAATCGTCACCATTGCATAAGCCTGCTTAGTGATTTTTTCCAGATCGCTCAATGCGCCGGTAGAGATTTTTCCGAAAGTAATTTCTTCGGCAGCTCTTCCGCCTAATGCAGCGCAGATTTCATCGAGAATTTGTTCTGTCGTTGTAATCTGACGTTCTTCCGGCAAGTACCAAGCAGCACCCAGTGAATTACCACGAGGTACAATGGTTACTTTTACGAGAGGGTGAGCATGTTCGAGCAACCAGCTAACTGACGCGTGACCGGCTTCGTGATAAGCGATAACTTCTTTTTCGTGCAGAGAAACAATTTTGTTTTTCTTTTCCAATCCGCCGATGATACGATCGATGGCGTCGAGGAAATCTTGTTTCTCAATCGACGTTTTATTTTTACGAGCAGCGATAAGAGCAGCTTCGTTACAAACGTTAGCGATATCAGCACCTGAAAATCCGGGAGTCTGACGGGCAAGGAAATCGATATCGAGAGCGATATTAATCTTCAATGGCTTTAAGTGAACATTGAAGATTTCTTTACGACCGTTTAAGTCAGGAAGCTCAACATAGATCTGACGATCGAAACGACCCGGACGAAGCAGGGCACGATCGAGGATATCGGCGCGGTTCGTTGCAGCGATGATGATAACACCTGAGTTGCTTCCGAAGCCATCCATTTCAGTGAGGAGCTGGTTCAATGTGCTCTCACGTTCGTCGTTCGAGCTGAATGAAGGGGATTTGCCGCGAGCACGACCAATAGCATCAATTTCATCGATAAAGATGATACAAGGAGCTTTTTCTTTAGCCTGACGGAAAAGGTCACGAACACGAGACGCACCGACACCGACGAACATTTCTACGAAATCGGAACCCGAAAGAGAGAAGAACGGTACCTGTGCTTCACCTGCCATGGCTTTTGCCAATAAGGTCTTACCTGTTCCCGGAGGGCCTACTAACAAGGCACCACGAGGGATTTTACCACCGAGAGTCGTATATTTTTTAGGGTTTTTCAGGAAGTCAACGATTTCCATAACCTCGAGCTTTGCTTCTTCGAGGCCGGCAACGTCGCTGAAAGTGACTTTTACCTGCAGATCCTTATCGAAGAGCTGAGCCTTTGATTTTCCGATATTGAAAATCTGGCTACCGCCGCCGCCGCCACCCATTCGGCGCATGATGAGAACCCAGAATAGGATGATGATACCGAGAGGAAGAATCCAGTTCAGGATCATTTCAAAGTAGCTATGACCTTCCGGTTCATAGTCGATCGACACTTTCTCAGTCGGAGGGTAGTCCTTTTGAACTTCTTCCACACGCTTCGCGAATAAGTCGACAGGGCCGGTATTCACCATGTAGTGAGGCCCCGGATTATCTACTTTCGGCCAGCTCTTATAGCGCACTTTTTCATATTGCGGCTGAGTCAGCTTGTCTTTCTTGATCGTGATGTGAGCAGTTTGATCGGTGACGATGATACTTTGCACATCCTGCTTCATGAGCATATTACGCTCGAAGTTGTCCATGGTGATCTTCGTCTCAACCGAACCCCACTGAAACATCTGGGTTACGATGAGGACGACGATGATGATACCATAGATCCAATAAAAATTAAAGTTGAAACGGGGGTTGCTCGGGAATTTTTTGCCCGGTCCTCCTTTAGAAGGATCCTTTTGCTCGCCCGGTCTGTTTTGTTCGCTCATTATAGTGATAAAATGTTTGGCCGATTGTCAATAAGAGTGCCATTGAATTACACCCGACAATTCGTCATCTTTAACAATGTTCAGGATTAATAGTTACTTACAATTCTTTTTATTTCTGCATCGGCCCAAAGACGTTCGATGCCGTAAAATTCCCTTTGTTCCTGACGGAAAATGTGAACAACGACATTCAGGTAATCAAGCAGAATCCACTCCGAATTGTTTTTTCCTTCACGGTGAAAAGGTTCTTCGTTATTACTCTTGTAAACGAATTCTTCGACCGATTTGGCAATGGCGTCGATATGGGCTTTGGAATCGGCGTGACAGATCACAAAGAAGTCGGTCACGGCATTTTTAATATTCCTTAAGTCAATGCAAACAATCTCTTTAGCTTTCTTTTCCTGCATACCTTCTACGATGAGGTCGCGAAGATCTTCGGTTTCGTCTTTTTTTACTTTACTTTTTTTGACTACTTTTCGCGGAGAAGATTTGGGCTTTTTAATCATCAATGTCTTTTTGGGGGTATAACAATAACTGACGCAAAAATAAGCAAAATATTGTACTCCCTTAAAGGTATGGGCTCACTGCGGAAAGCACGAAAAGAACATGAATAAAGAGTTAACAACCTTATTCACAGGGCGGAACATTATTTCCATAAAGGAAATCGATTCGACCAGCTCCTACCTTCTTGCACTTATGCGGGAAAGACAGGTGCCGGAGGGTACTTTGGTTCGTACACAGAACCAGCAGTCCGGTCGCGGACAGCTTGGCACTCGCTGGCATAGTGAGGAGGGTAAAAACCTGCTTATGAGTCTGCTTTTCTATCCTACGTTCATTGTTCCAAAGAGTCTTTTTTTGCTAAATAAGGCCTATGCTTTGGGAGTTTATGACTTTGCCGTCACTATGCTTGGTGGCGATGTAAAGATCAAATGGCCAAACGATATTTACTGGAAAACGAAAAAGCTTGGCGGTTTGCTCATTGAGAACTCCATCAGCACCGGCGTGGTAAATAACAGCGTATTGGGAATCGGACTGAATGTAAACGAAATTGATTTTCCGTCCACACTGCCCAATCCGACTTCAATTGCCAAGGTTCGTCCGGGAAACTACGATCTCAATGAGATGATGCATCGCCTTTGCAATAGTATCGAAGCCCGATACCTTCAGTTAAAGCGCGGTGAAAAATCGTTGCTCGACCATGAATACCACAAGGCCTTGTTTCGTTTTGAAGAATGGTCTTTTTACGAAGACAAGAAGGGGAAATTTCCCGGCTGTATTCGCGGGGTCGACAATCAAGGTCAGCTGAAAGTGGAGGATGAAGACGGTGAAATTCGCTATTATGATTTGAAAGAGATAAAATTCCTTGGGCTATCGTGATTTTGTTTTCCCGGGAGAATTTAAAAGTTGAAAGGCAAGACATTTTTTACCATAAGTTCACAAGAACACAAAAGACCACTAAGGTACATCCTTGTGGTCTTTTGTGTTTTTGTGAACTAGTGGTGAGATTAAACGATCTGCCCCAGTCGATTCACTAATAAGTTGAGGAAATTCGTCAGCGGTTTAACTGCCATCATTTTCAGCATCGGATTAAGATCAGCATCGAAGGCAAGTTGTACCTGACAAGCATCGGCGCCGGCTTCTTTGATCATACAATCGAGAGTGAAATCGAATGGAGCTTTTCCGTTTTTGGCAACTTTGATCAGACTGTTTGGAGTTTTCCTCAAGATCTTCATTCCAAGACTGGCCATTCCGGAAATAGTGAAACTGCATTCTTCTTCGGTCGACTGCCAGTTTGTTACCTGTTCCGGCATGAGCTTTTGAAGTTGTTGAAATTGCTCAGGAAGTTGAAAATATGTTCGGCTGATTTTTGTACCGTTGCTGTTTCGCTTTCGATTCGTGTCATGAGAAATTTTTCTGTAATAAATTAATTGCTTTCCGTCATCCATACTTCCGGAGCTTCTCTCCATTTGGAAAGAATGTCCATATCTTTTGCTTTGATATAATTTGCTTCAACAGCTTGCTCGAGCAGAGTAGGGTATTCGCATAAAGAAATAACCGGGCATTGATCTGATTCGAAATTTTCAGAAGCCTGCGGAAAGCCGTATGTGAAAATGGAGATCATTCCTTTTACTTTGCATCCTGCATCTTTCAAAGCCTGAACAGCTTTCAGTGAGCTTTTTCGGTCGAGATCAGATCTTCGATCACCACAACGGTTTGTCCTTCTTTCACTTCACCTTCAATCAGATTTTCGCGACCATGATCTTTTGGAGAAGAGCGAACGTAAACGAATGGAAGTCCCATTGCTTCCGCCACTAAAGCGCCTTGTGCAATTGCTGCCGTAGCAACGCCGGCGATAACATCAGGCTTGCCGTAAGTTTCTTCGATCGTTGTGACCAGCGCCTGGCGGATAAAAGTGCGGACTTTCGGATATGAAAGAGAGATTCTGTTGTCGCAGTAAATAGGCGATTTCCAACCCGATGCCCAGGTAAACGGTTTATCCGGCTGAAGTTTGATGGCCTTAATTTGCAAAAGAAATTCTGCAATCTTTTTGGAAGTGGTGGGATTCACAGGCATTTGGCAAACGTACGAATAAGAAAATAATGGGCGACGACTTTTAATATCTTTTTCAGGGAAATCGTAACTGTCGAAAGGGAAATGGAATACTTTCAATAGAAATGACGAAATTTACACGATGATTCCTGCACACAAAGTTTACATAAACGACCGACCGCTTTGGTTTAATGGCATTTACGATAAGAATAAAAAGATTCCGGACGGAATGGAAGTGTTGAGCAGTGAAACACATTCGCTCGAAGAAGTTGTGCATATGCTCGAACATTCCAAGAGCAAAGGCATTGTATTCCTCTCAGAAAATCCTGAACAAAGCTGGAAATCGTTCGTCTATCCCTACACGCTTATTGAAGCTGCCGGAGGATTGGTGAAAAACGAAAAAGGCGAATACCTTTTTATTTTTCGTCGTGGCAAATGGGATCTTCCAAAAGGCAAAGCTGAATACGACGAAAGTATCGCTGAGACAGCCTATCGCGAAGTGCAGGAAGAGTGCGGACTAAAAGTATTGGAATTGAAAGAAGAACTCTGTAAAACTTTTCACACCTATTCTGAAAAAGGAAAACACATTTTAAAGAAAACGCATTGGTTTAAAATGGACTCACTCTCCACCGAAAAGTTGATTCCCCAAACCGAAGAAGACATCACGAAAATCAAGTGGCTGAATGCGGAGGAGATTAGGGAGAAGGTGGTGGGGGATACGTTTGGGTCTGTTAGGGAGATATTAGGACTTGTCGGGATTTAGAAATTAGAATTCAGAATTTAGAATTGAGAATTTTGAATTGGCGTACTGTTACTCCGTAACAATTTCACAATTCATAATTCTAATTTTTTTCAATTCTTTAATAATTCTAAATTTAAACATGTACTGCGGCGGGAACGAATTTCGCAATATCCCCTTGATAAAGCAGAATATCTCGCACAATCGTCGAAGAAATATGAGAGAATGCCGGATCAGAAACGATGAAGATGGTTTCGATTTGAGGAGCCATGGCATTATTCATTTGTGCGATGGCGCGTTCGAATTCGAAATCGGCTGATGTGCGGAGACCGCGGAGGATGTGAGTGGCGCCGATCTCTTTACAGAACTCGACCGTTAATCCGGAGTAGCGCATCACTTTTATTTTCGGTTCGCCTTCAAAAGTTTTTTTGATGAAATGCTCGCGTCGTTCCTGTGAAAAGAAATAATTTTTGTTCGTGTTATGTCCGATGCCGACAATGATTTCGTCGAAGAGCGGAAGACCGCGAGTGAGAATATTTTCATGTCCTTTGGTGATCGGGTCGAAGGATCCGGGGAAGACGGCGATTTTTTTGCTCATTGGGGTTGCTTGGTTGTAATGACTTACTAAGGTAAGGAGAATATTTGCTTTAAATTGCTTTGAAGAACGAAAAAGCGCAATTGCCGTATGTTCGGACTTTGGGGGTGTGTGAGCTTTGGAGGATTCGTTTGGATTGGTGTTCGACAATGAGGATGCCGTCGTCTTTCAGGAGATTTTGAGAGAAAACGAGCTCAGGGATTTGATCGGTTTCCGTCATCTCGAAGGGTGCATCGGCGAAGATGAGGTCGAATTTTCGGTCGCAGCTTTTCAGGTATTTGAAGACGTCGGAGCGAATGGTTTCTAAGTTTTTATTCCAAGCTTTTCGGAGGTTTCACGAATGAATTTGAGGCAGGGAGCGTGACTGTCGACGGAAATGATTGATTTTGCTCCACGGCTGGCGAATTCCAGGCTCACGCCACCGATGCCGGCGAAGAGATCGAGCACAGTGCATTCGGTGAAATCGATGCGATTAGTGAGAATATTGAAGAGTGCTGACTTTGCGTAATCCGTCGTCGGACGCACGGGAAGATTAGCCGGCGCCTGAAACATTCGTCCGCTGTATTTGCCTCCGATTATCCGCACACGGCCAGACTAAAGAGAGATGAATAGAAATGCGAAGGAATTCGTGAAAATGCAGGGCTGAAACTCAGCAAGTGCAGTCGTTCGGTGAATTGAATATTGCGAATGTAATTGTACAGCAAATTGTACAATGCAGAATCTTGTTCAATTTCTCCCGATAAATGCAATGGCGTACTTTCCGGATCTAGTCCTAATTGTTCGAATGTAAATAAGACGTAGTAGAGTGTGTCTTCGTTATTATGACGATCGAATGAATTGAGTAAAATTAATTTTCGTCCGTCGCTGACAGAAATATCAATTCCATTTTCCCGCACATTGAGGCCAGGCTTGTTTGCCCGCATCGGTGCGGAGGCGAAGACTTAAATCGCCGAGAACGCTTTCTGAATGATGGAAAATTTTCGGCTCCTGAAAAAGATGAAGAATAGATTTTTGCAATTCTGCATCGATTCCGTAGATCGAGTATAAGTGAAATGCGCTGACATGAGCCGGAAAAATTGTGGCGTTGGCAACGTTTCGGAAATTCAGATGGAAGTAAGAAGCTTCATCGCCCGGATGATGTAAGGCTTCGGGAACGAGTGTGTATTGAGTAGTGGTAAGACAAACTCTCGCTTTCGAGAATTCGTAATTGCGAAGCAACTTGCTTTTGCTTGCGGCAAGTTCGAGTAATTTTTGAGGAGAAGTCGGCTCGTTGTTATTTGCTCCGCGAAAAACTTCGAGAGCTAAAAACTGATTCGATTTTTTCTCCAGCAATGCCAGCTGAATCGATGAGTCTTCGATCAGCACCAATAAATCGCACAAGCCGGCAGTTTTATTGTCGAGCGACGGATCGGAAATCAGAATCAGTGAGTCTGAGGTGGAAGTAAACATGTTTTCGGGCAAAACCGGCATTTGACAAAGCTAAAAAAAATAAGAGAGTTGTCGAAACGCTTTACAAAAGCCTGTCATTCAGCCCTTCTGTCATACTTCTTGTTGCTATCGGAAGAATTTCTATTTTTGCGGCCTCATAAAAAAGGCGCTCTTAGCTCAGTTGGTTTAGAGCACTACCTCGACAAGGTAGGGGTCACTGGTTCGAGTCCAGTAGGGCGCACTTCTTTTTCTAAATGAAGACGTGCTTATTGCACAATGTTAATATTCCCCGTTGTCGCCGAATTGCTCTGATGCCCGGCGCGGTCTTTCAAATAAACTGTATAAGTGGCCGACTGACTTGCGCTTCCATCGGTGATTCCTTGTCCGCCTATTTCGATATTCAGATTTCCCGAGATAGGAATTACTGCGCCATCGGGTCCGAGTTGTTTGATGCGATATTCGTAAACGATGCCGATGCGGTTGTCGCGCACAAAGCAGTTTTTTACTCCGGTGGTATTTTCTCCTAAATCGCCGTCTCCGTCTTTGTACTTCACGGTAATAACAACTGCATCGGTGTATTGATGAGCATTAGAAGGAGTAATTGAAACATACTCAATTGAAGGCACGGCATCGAATGTAATTTTCTCCTTCTTACAAGAGAATGCCGAAAGCGCCAGGAACAGGATGAAGAGTTTTTTACTGAACATAGAAGGAGAAATAAGTTTTGTAATAATCCATCGATTCATATTTCCGGAATTCGGTATTCGTTGTGTGGTGTCCGTCGTTGCAATAAGCGCGGAAATAAACCGTACTTCCTGCAGGCCATTGCGAAGTAGAGACTGTGGCCACCCAAGCTGTATATGCAGGAACGTATAATGTTGCCGGAATTACAACAGCATTCGTGAAATCATTTTTGTCAGTAGAAAATCTAAATTCTTTCACGGTAAAATCGGCAGGATCGGTTGCATCGGCGCCATCGGAAGAATCTGTTGCCGTGAAAACCATCAGTAACGTTGTTCCTTCAGGAATGATAAACGGATTTGCCCAATAAGAACCGCGATTTGTGTCGGCTTGTTGAAAGACAGAATCGAGTGCGGCGATATTGCCAATGTTTGGCATCAGGTTTGGTTTACGGCAAGATTTCCATTAGCATCCGGACAGCCGGCGTTTATCCAATTTTTACGTGATCAATCTGATCTGAAGTTAATCGAACAGAATTCGATGGCATGTATTCAGTCGTGCTCGTCGTGAGTCGTTCTATCAACCACGAGTCGACCAGATTATGCGGAATCACTCTGGTCGTGTAAATCTTCGCCGAGTCGAGCGTAAATTTATTTACCGGCTGATACACAAGCGTCGCATACGATGATTCCACCGTTCTGAAATCAGGCTCGAATGTTCCGTCGTGACAACCCGGATTCGCGCATCGCGGAAGGAAAATGTTTTTGTGCAACCCGACGATAGAATTCGGATCGGGATCGGCAGGCGTAGGAGTATGATTGGAATAGTCGACGCTGTCGTAAGGATTTGTGGGCTCATCGTCTTTCGAGCAGGAAAGCGCTATGAGGCAAATGCCGGCAGTCAGTAGGAGGAGGGAAGAATATTTTCGGATCATACGAATGCAGCTTGAAGGTCGCAATTAGACCAGTTAGAAATCAGTCCGCCCGGAATGGCATCGTCGAAGCCGAGCAGATTGGCGATAGCCGGAACGATGTCCGTACTTTCTCCCATAACAGTATTGATCACCTGATTTTGCACCACAACATTTGGCGGTCCGACAACGAGGCAGAAGATTTCACGAGCCATTTGCATATTCGGATCGCCGGAGAAATCAGGATCGGTCGGAGCTGTGTGATCGGTAGCAAAACGGCCGAACGCATCAATAGATGTATTCGGATAGAAGTTTCGTCCGTGCTCCGGGGCAATAATGAGAACCGTGTCGTTCGCCATTCCCGGAGTAGATTGAATCGTGTTCCAAAGCTGAGCCACGGCGTAATCGGCTTTGCGAAGATTGTTGCGTATTCGGTGTACTGGAAATGACACACATCAACATCCTGCATATTCACAACGAGTAATTCAGGCTTAAACGTTTTGATGATTTCGTTGGCGAAAAGAATATTGTACATGTCGTTATTCATGATGTTTTGTCCAACACCCCATGAATTGAGAAAAGCCGATGACTGCGCTTTCGTGTACAAGTCGGTAATGAATTGCTGTAAGAGAACTGCATCGGCATGATTGTTTGTCACGCCTGCTGAGCCATCGGAGTATGTGTGATTGAAAATGCCGTTTGTAAAATCACGCATGTTAGTGATCGCTGCCTCTTCGTTACTCGAGAACGTGCGGGGATTCCCCAGCACATCAAATCCTTGCGGACTGATAAGCGCAGTTGGCGCAATGAAGTTAGCGCCATATGCAGCACCATAATCGTTATTCGTAGAGTAATTCAATGCCGGATACGGTCCGAGCGTATTTGCCACCCACCAGCAATTCATTGCTGTTTGCTGAGGGCTGTTATGCTTTCGATAATATTCGAAGATCGTAGGATTGCGAGGGTGTTCGCGAAGATTCAAATCGACGTCGACATAATTTCCCGTAACAGCAACCGTGTGTCCGTTGTAATGTCCGGTCGGTCCGAACCGATAACGGAATTCTTTGAAGAGCGTTCCGTACGATTGCAGAGGTAAGCCAAGTGGCGAAGAAGGCAAAGCTTCCATTCCGCCGATAATGTCAGGAGAAATAGAGCCGCCGCCACTGAACATCGCCGGCATCAGATTTCCGTCGTTCATATGAACCGATTCCAGATTCCGCACACCACCCGCATAAAGGCAGAATACAACATGATTCACTTTACGCAATCCCGAAGCAGCAAACAATCGCCCCGAAGGCAGAAGGTAAGGAGCTGCAAAAAGACCTGCAGTAGCGAGAGCGGATTTTTTGAGGAAGGAGCGGCGGTGCATTGGCGGGGCTTGGTTTGGGTTTTGAATTTAGAATTTTGAATTTAGAATTATGAATTCATAATTAGTATTTGTTTCCTTTCGTAAATTCATAATTCATAATTCATAATTCATAATTCATAATTCATAATTCATAATTCACCTAGTAGAAACGATACTCATCCGAAGTCATCATCGCAAAATAAATCGTAGCCGGAGTTACGGATGAATTTGTTCTGATGAGTTCTTTCCAGTGGTATGTTTCGAATTCGTTCGGGTCACGGTTGAAGAATTTACGGTAGCAGTTTTTGACGAAGGCCGATGTGTCGCCGTTGACTGAGGGCTGAGCCGGTATGATAACGACGGGGTCGTTCAGGAAATTTCGGACGATACGTTCTTCGATCACTTTGAGATCACCGAAAGATGCGTAGGCTACACTGAGATTCACTAATTTGGTTTGAGAAATAGAAGTGCCGTATAAGTCGGAGTAGGCGATGGAGATAAATTCCGTCGTTGTTTTAGCCGTGGTTTTATCGCCATCGTTTTGCGATACATTAACAGGATTAACTTCGTACTCATACTTCTTGTCCGTCGTACAGGACGCGAAGAATGCGATACAAAGAAGGAGTGGCAGTATTTTTTTCATCGGATGCCGATAAATTCGTTAGTAGACAAAATGCTTTTTAGTACCTGAATGAAATCCCCCGTGCTTTGGAAGGTTTGCGTTCCGTCGGCCATTTCCAATGTATTCGGTGTTCGTTGCAAATAACGTTGATAGGCGAAAACCACCTGAGCTTCGTAGTAGCTCGATGAGTTGGTGAGAATATTCAGGAAGTCAACTTTACTGGAGCCGGTTTGAAGAAATAGGATGGAGTTATTTCCTTCGACCATGGTGATGCCGTTTGCCAATTCGGAAATTGTTGCATTTCGGTTAATCAAATTTTGAAATGAGTAGTTGACAAAGTTTGCAGAGCCCATATTGATCTGATCGTACAGATAGTTATTGCACATTCTTCTTTGTAATTCAGCAGTAGAAATGGTTCCTCCGACAAATTCTGAGTAGGCGTCGCGTAATAAAACCATTCGGTCTTTTTCGAATTGTATGATTTGCCAGAAAGCCTGATTGGTTGTGTCCTGGAAGTGCATTGTCGAAAATGAAAATCCAACCTGTAAACTCAGATGTATCGACCGCATTCAGCAAATTGGTTTTGTTGAGATCGTATTCATGAGGAAGATAATCGGGATTCGAAAAAACAGCAGACAAAAAAGTTTGTCGCGAAGCCGGGCTTAGTTGATTATCGACAAGATTAGCTTTTGCCCAGGCGAATTCACTGCTATCCGGTTCCCGGCCAATCGAAAGAATGTACGTTCGCGTAATATAGTTTTCGATTTTCGCCAGTTCAACCGTTGTGTCGTTTGGAGCAATATTTCCGGAAACGGTGACTAGTTCCTCCTTTGTACAGGAAAAGAGGATCAGCCCCAAAAATAGGAAGAGGGAGATTTGTTTCATGTGTGTAGTGTAAATGTAACGAAAGAAATGGAATAAAATTCTGGGGGTGGGGGGCTGTTTTTGGCGGGCGTGGTTGATAACCTACGGGGTACCCTGCGGGGATGACGATTTGTGGTGTGATGAGTTTTTTTGCGGGCGTGGTTGATAACCTACGGGGTCCCCTGCGGGGATGACGATTTTTGGTGTGATGATTTTTTTTGCGGGCGTGGTTAATAACCTACGGGGTCCCCTGCGGGGATGACGATTTTTGGTGTGAGGAGTTTTTTTTGCGGGCGTGGTTAATAACCTACGGGGTCCCCTGCGGGGATGACGAGTTTAAAAGTTATTTTTTGCGTTCATCTCCGGCTTGGGTCTTGCTTTCGCCGGAGATGAACGGGGGTGTGGTGGTTTTGCTGGTTTTTGCGGGCGTGGTTGATAACCTACGGGGTCCCTGCGGGGATGACGGGCGGAAAAAAGTTATATATATGTCGTTCATCGTCCGGAACGGGGTGTACGCTCTGTAGCATAATTGTGTCGCCGGACGATGAACGACATAAAGAGGTTTGTGTTGTTGATGGGTGGTTTTGCTGGGAAGTTTTTTTAGCGGGCGTGGTTGATAACCTACAGGGTCCCCTGCGGGGATGACGGGCGGAAAAAAGTTATATATATGTCGTTCATCGTCCGGAACGGGGTGTACGCTCTGTAGCATAATTGTGTCGCCGGACGATGAACGACATAAATAGGTTTGTGTTGTTGATGAATGGTTTTGCTGGGAAGTTTTTACGGACGTGGTTGATAACCTACAGAGTCCCCTGCGGAGATGACGGGCAAAAAAAGTTATATATATGTCGTTCATCGTCCGGAACGGGTGTACGCTCTGTAGCATAATTGTCGCCGGACGATGAACGACAAAATAGGTTTGTGTTGTTGATGGGTGGTTTGCTGGGAAGTTTTTGCGGGCGTGGTTGATAACCTACAGGGTCCCCTGCGGGGATGACGGGCGGAAAAAGTTATATATATGTCGTTCATCGTCCGGAACGGGGTGTACGCTCTGTAGCATAATTGTGTCGCCGGACGATGAACGACATATTATAATGAAGGGAAATTAAAACAAAACTTTTGCGATCATGTTCACTCCGAAAACGGCTAAGATGATGCCGATGCCGCGGTTGATCCAGAGCATCACTTCGGGGCGTAGGAGGCTTTTGATTCGGTTGGCGACGAAGCTTTTTAAAATGTCTGTGCTTAATACAGTGAGTAAGATGCTGCCGAAGAAGGCGGCTTCGTGCATTTTGGAATAGTGTTCTTTGATTGTCACCATACTGACGACGCCGAGCCAGAAGAGTAGGACGGCGGGGTTGATGATATTGAGTAAAAATCCTTTCAGCATAAATTTGGCGTGAACGGTTTTTTTATCGTCGTCGACTTCTTTCACTTTTACGGCGCGGAAGAAATTGAAGATGCCGAATGAGATCATCAGTAATCCGCCGATCCAGCCCATGGTGATTTTGTAACCATCGAGTTTGTTGAGGCTCGAAGCGAAGATGTAACAAAGCGCAATGAGAGATGCATCGCTGATGAAAACGCCAATGGCCAGATGAACGCCGGCTTTGAAGCCTTCGTGCAAACTGGTCTGCAGCAATGTAAAGAATACCGGCCCGAGCATGACTGCCAGGAGTAATCCAAAAGTAACACCACTGAGTATTGGGTCGAACATAGAAATTATTTACTGATAAAGGCTTTCCATTCTTCAGCTTGTGCCGACTTCATCACACGCGGAAATTTATTTTGTCCGCCCATTCTGCCTTTACTCGTCATGAACTCATAGAATTTTTCAGTCGGAACGGTTTTAACAAAGACATCTTTCAGCGCAGAGATTCTTTCAACGGCATAATCGTCGTTCAGCTCTTTCAGCTTATTGTCGAGCAGTGTCTTGATTTTTTGAGTGTCGATATCGTGATTGACTCCGAGGTACCATTGATGTGCGAAAGTTCCTTCGAAAGGAATGCCGGTAACGGTGTATTCAGGAATTTCGACATCGAGTTCCTGCGAAACGTATTCAATGGCTTTATTCATATTGTCGACCGACAAGTGCTCGCCGACCAGACTGAGGAAGTGTTTAGTACGACCGGTGATTATCAGATTACCTTGTTTGACATCGGTGAATCGAATCACATCGCCAATCATATAACGCCATGCACCTGCGCATGTGCTGAGAATTAGAGCGTAATCTTTTCCGTCTTCTGCACTATCTAGACCGATGGCTTTCGCATCAGCTTTTAAATCGCCATTGCTGTCGAAATTATCATCGTTGAACGGAACGAATTCGTAGTAAATGCCATTGTCGGTAATCAGTTTCATGAAACGCACTTCCGGTTCTGCTTGAAAAGCGAAGAAGCCTTCCGAAGCCGGATACATTTCGATGAAGTGAACTTTATGAGCGAAGAAACGATCGAAGCCTTTGCGATAGGGTTCAAATGAAACACCGCCGTGAGCGTACACGCGTAAGTTTGGCCAGATGTCGTGAATCGTTTTTAAGTTATAGTGAACAATGACTTTTTCCATCAGTAACTGCACCCATGAAGGAACGCCGGTGATGATACCGATGTCCCACTTGTGAGCCTGACGCGTAATTTCTTCGAGCTTGATGTTCCAGTCTTTTTCCTGAGAAATTTTCTTTCCCGGTTTGTAATATTTTTGAAACCAGATAGGAGTACGACGAGCAGAGATTCCGCTTACATCGCCTTCGTAATAGCCGCCATGTTTTTTCAGATCCGTGCTTCCGCCAAGCCAGAGAATGCCTTTTTCAAAAGTTGTTGCCGGAAGATCGTATTTGCCGAGCGTGATGATCTGGCGAATACTTGCTTTACGCAAAGCCTTCACCATATCGCGGGTAACGGGAATGTGCTTGGACGCAGCTTCGGAAGTTCCGCTACTGAGAGCAAAGTATTTGATATGTCCCGGCCAACAGACGTCGTTTTCTTCAGCCAGGCAACGATGC
This sequence comes from Bacteroidota bacterium, assembly GCA_016721305.1. Classification (GTDB taxonomy): domain Bacteria; phylum Bacteroidota; class Bacteroidia; order AKYH767-A; family 2013-40CM-41-45; genus JADKIH01. Next base: position 356,848 of record JADKIH010000001.1, on the reverse strand, counting down.
CACCATTCTTCGAAAATGGTGTTGTAGGTGTACAGCGGAACTGACTCGCGGAATTTAGCAGCGATATCTTTCGAGTGAAGAATGCCATCGAAGTCGAACTTTTTGCCGAACGAAGTATGAGCTGCAGTTTTAAGCAGTTTCTTCAATTCACGACGTTGATAAGAGACAGGCGTGTCGTTTCGTAATCTGACACGACTGCTCAAACGCAAACCCTGCTTAATAAGTGCTCCGAGTAATGGCATGGCTTTTCTAGAGCCTGCAAAATAATCAGATTTTTGAATAAAAATCGGTTTTGAAGGGAGGAAGTATTCAGCTTGGTTGTTGATAAAGTGCTGGTCCGGTCATCATAGAGTACAAGCTTGCTTTGGTTTAATATCAGAATTGTGCCGATCGGTCAGTTTTGGGAGAGTACGTGCCTTCGACCGGTGCCTGAGCTTGTCGAAGGCACCTTTGAATAAACTTTGACATCGACTAAATTCAAGCCTGAATTAATTTATAAATTCGTCACCCATATCCCTATTGAGGATTATTCAACCTTATTTTAATCTCGTTTTATGAGTAAATATTTTTCACTTGCTGTTATTCCGGCTTTCATTCTTTGCTTTTGCATGAGTGATCATGTTGCGGCACAGTCAAAAACTTTTCCGAACTACTCTGAAGTTGTAGAGCATTTTTTTAATACGGTTCCGTTGATTGGTGATCCGAGAATTGATTTAACCTTTCAGAAAAAACCTGAAGGTTGGTTTGCGGAAATGAAAGTTGAGGATAAGGATACTTTGTTGGATATGGAATGCAAGTGAGAGTAAGTATGCCGACAGTATTTTAATAGAGCCGGATACTTCTGTTGCTTTTTTGCATCTAATGAGAAAGTCGAAAGATAATTGGGAAAAAGTTCATTATGATGCGTGTCCATATTATGGTTATTCGAATTGGTATAAAGATGTTATTCGGGAATATTCTAATTATTCGGGTAATGATGCAGATTTGATTTATGGTATCGGACGTGCGTATTCATATCAGGCAACATGTCTGTTGTCGGATAAATTTAGTGTCAACGATGAGCTGCAATTTGAATTCGACAGTCTAGAGCAAAATCTCACTCCTGAGCAATTGGAATTATTTCGTTTCTATTCTGATAAGGCAATTGCCTGTTACACGAAAGTTACGGAGCTAAAGCCTTCTTATGTAACCTTAGTTGGGGAAATAAACCTTAAGCGGGAATTAGAGTATGTTTCAGTGTACTTTGATTTGGTACAGTATGTTTCCAAAGCCGACGCCACAAAGGAATTGCCTGCAAATCTCTTTTCTCCTTTCTATCGGGAATATGCCGTCAATCAGCTTGAAAGTTGCAAGAAGAATTCAGTTTTATTTACAAATGGAGATTTTGACACATTCGTGCTTATGTGTCTCCAAGAGACGGAAGGTTTAAGGAAAGATGTTGTAGTTATTCACGCCGGCATGCTTGCAATGCCACGATACTGCTTATACCTAAAAAATATTTTGATATTCGATTTTCGCTAGGCGATGTAGTTGCCGATAAGAATGAACTTGCTTATGTCTTTCTTAACGAGGATTCAACTTATTCGAACTGGCCGGCCGACAAAATATTTAAGATGCTTAAAGATCCGGCTAAGTCTACCGATTATTTAGATTACACCTATTCCACCTTACCGACTAAACATATAACAATTACTTCGTTGAAGAAGCCAATTGAATGGCGTAGCGAAAGTGAATATTTGTACAGATACCAGTTGTTGGTGTTGGATATCATCAGCTCTAATATTAAAAACAGGCCAATTTATTTTGCCAGCAGCTGTTCATCCACGTGCTTTGAAGGGTTTGATAATTATTTGGGAATAAATACACTCACCTATCATTTAACTAATGAGCCTAATTTTCTTGCACCATATTATAAAAACATAAATGTTGACAATTGTTATAAGGAGATAACCGATCTTTTTAAATGGAATACGGTTTCGACAGCTAGCTTTCATGGAAAATTACTTCTTCGAAATTATTCAATTGGTTTCTTTAATCTGGCTGAGAACTTATCGCAGTCAAATAAAAAAGAATCAGCAGCGAAAATTATCGAAATGTTTATAAAGTTGTTTCCGGATAGTCTTTTAGCATATGATGAATGGACGATGCCGTTAGTGCGATCATGTTACGAAATTGGAAAAATTAAAGAGGGGAACGAAATCGCCAGACGTATGGCATTCAATTATCGACACAATATTGAAGCAATAGACGCCAGTGTGATGATTAAGAGGGAGCCTAAATACCTTGGGTTAATCTCGGCACTTCGAGCATTGATGATCACATACTCGCAGGACGACTCAATCTTGGATAAGGATTAACCGATTCGATATTCTTTGATGAAAACACTTTAAGAATAGCGGATGAATTTGCTATAGAGTATAAGCTCATAATCTTAAGAGGCATTTGCTGAAGTTTGAATGCTATTAACTATCAGTAAGGCTTGTCCTGAAAATCTTTGCTACGAAATAACGTATTAAATTAAAAAAAGGCCGTGGGATTCACGGCCTTTTATTTATTATGCTAAGCGAATGAATTACGCTGTCACCATCAAATTTTTCTTCAACGTTTTATCAATTGCATCGAGGAATTCTTCCGTGTACACATAGTCTTTACCGTGTGTGACTTTGTTTCCATGGATAGTAACGGCTAAGTCTTTCGTCATAATTCCGTTTTCCACTGTTTCGATACAAGCGCGTTCGAGCGTTTTGCAGAATGTGATCAACTCTTGATTGTTATCAAGCTTGCCGCGGAATTCCAAACCGCGTGTCCATGCGAAGATGGATGCAATCGGATTCGTAGATGTTGGTTTTCCTGCCTGATGATCACGATAGTGACGAGTCACTGTTCCGTGAGCAGCTTCAGCTTCCATCGTCTTGCCATCCGGAGTTACGAGTACGGAAGTCATTAAGCCTAATGAACCGAAACCTTGTGCTACTGTATCTGACTGCACATCGCCATCGTAATTTTTACAAGCCCATACGAAGTTTCCGTTCCATTTCAGAGCAGAAGCAACCATGTCGTCGATCAAACGGTGCTCGTAAGTGATTCCGGCAGCATCGAATTTTGCTTTGTAATCGTTCTGATAAATTTCTTCGAAAATATCTTTGAAACGACCATCGTATTTTTTAAGAATGGTGTTCTTAGTTGACAAATAAAGTGGCCATTTTTTCATCAGCGCTTGATTGAAACAAGCGTGAGCAAAACCGCGGATCGATTCGTCAGTATTGTACATGCAAAGCGCCACACCGTCGCCTTTGTAATTGTACACTTCGAAAACCTGTGGCTCGCCGCTTTCAGGAGTGAAAGTCATCGTGAGCTTTCCTTTTCCTTTGATCACTGTATCGGTTGCACGATACTGATCACCGAAAGCGTGACGACCGATGCAAATCGGAGCTGTCCAGTTTGGAACTAAGCGCGGAACGTTCTTGATAACGATTGGCTCGCGGAAAACTGTTCCGTCGAGGATATTACGGATAGTGCCGTTTGGCGACTTCCACATTTGTTTCAGAGAAAATTCTTTTACACGAGCTTCATCAGGAGTGATGGTAGCGCATTTGATACCGACGCTGTATTTTTTAATCGCTTCAGCCGAATCGACAGTAACCTGATCGTTCGTCAGATCGCGATTCTCCATTCCAAGATCAAAATATTTGATATCCAGATCGAGGTAAGGGAAGATGAATTTGTCCTTAATAAACTTCCAGATAATTCGAGTCATTTCATCGCCATCGAGCTCAACGACCGGATTGGCTACTTTGATTTTTGAATTCATATACTGTTTTCCTGATTTTTATGAGCGGCAAAATTAGGGAAAGAAGTTGGGATTTGAACTGAAAAATGTCATAGTCGTCGATTTTTCGTGGTGAGACTGCCTTACTTACGCCCGAAGGCCATAAATAGGCCGTTGGAGGTGACTAGCCTCCCGATTTTAATTCTATTTTTGCCACACTTTACTGTGAACGTTTACAATTCGATAGATAATTTTCCGGGTACGGCCAATGCAGTCGTAACCATTGGCACGTTCGACGGCGTCCATATCGGCCACCAGCAGATCATCCGAAATTTGCGGAAACTGGCGGCTGAGACGCATGGCGAAACCGTGCTCCTTACTTTTTTTCCGCATCCACGCATGGTTTTGCAGCCCGACGACAACGATCTGAAGCTGATCACGACGATGCTGGAACGCGAGGAATTGCTTCGTTCATTTGGGATTGACCACCTCATTATTCAGCCGTTTGACAAGGAGTTTTCCCGGTTGAGTGCGGTGGAGTTTGTCAGAGATGAGCTGGTCAATAAGATCGGTATGAAAACGCTTGTGATCGGCTACGACCATCATTTCGGACGGAACCGTGAGGGTTCGTACAAAGATTTGGAAGAAATGGCTCCTGTTTATGGCTTCCGACTGGAAGAGATTCCCGGACAAATGATCAATCAGGTTGCCGTGAGTTCCACAAAAGTGCGCAAATTTCTGCTCGACGGCGATGTTGAATCGGCGAATAATTTGCTGAGTCATCGGTATTCAATTCGAGGAAAAGTTGTCGTAGGCGATAAGCTTGGTCGAACCATAGGTTTCCCGACGGCGAATATTGAAATTGCTGAACCCTACAAGCTCATCCCGGCTGTAGGAGTTTATGCCATAACGGCGCTGGTCGACGGGGAAAGTGTTAAGGGTATGATGTATATCGGCAATCGGCCCGTTGTTAACGGTAAAACCCTTCGCATAGAGGCAAATTTGTTCAATTTCGACAAAGATATTTACGAAAAAACGCTTCAGATCTTTTTTGTAGCCCGAATCAGAGGCGATATGAATTTCACCGGGCTCGAGGAATTGAAAGAAAAGTTGAAGGAAGATCAGGCGATTGCAACAAAAATCCTTTCCTGACGTTCTTGTCGTATCCACACAACTATGAACCGTCTCCGCGTTTTCTTTCTTTCCATTGTTCTTCTTTCGGGAATGAGTAATTGCGCTTTTGCTCAGACAAGCGAGATGATTCTGAACGATACTACTTTTATCTATCGTTCAATGGAAGAGGCGTTGGCGAATCCGACGAAAGTGTTTCGTTTGAATCTGAGTCGTCATAAACTCGATAGCGTTCCCGAAGCCATTTACACATTTACAAATCTGATCGAATTGGATTTGAGCCGAAATAAAATTCAGGAGGTTTCTGAAAAAATCGGCGACCTGGTTCATCTGGAAAAATTGAATCTGGCCAACAATGAGCTAGTGCATGTTCCAGCCGAAATAGGAAATCTGCACGAGTTAAAATACCTCGGCCTCAACAGAAATATTTTAGAAGATCTTCCATCAACCATCGGCGATTTACAAAGTCTGGAAACGCTCGAGCTTTGGGATAATGAGCTGAAAGATATCCCCGATGAAATAAGCAAGCTTCAAAACCTCAAAGAAATTGAATTGCGAGGTATTCTTTTCACCGAAGAGCAGCAAAAACGCATCGACGAGTTGGTAGTGCGCACGGCGAAGATTTACTTTTCACCGCCGTGTAATTGTAAGTATTGAATTAGCTGATTTGCTGATTAGCTAATTAGCTGATGGCGGCTCGGTCAGTTCCACACTTATTTGGTTCTTAAGTGGCGGCATGATTCGCTACTTAGCTGATGGCGACTCGGTCAGTTCACTACCTTTTGGGTTCTTAGGCGGAGGCATCATTAGCTAATTAACTAATCAGCAAATTGTTTTCAAAAGCCAACACCCACCCCCACCAAAAAACTCCTCCCTGCCTGTGGGAAGTAGTAATTGTAATCATTACGAGCACCTGAGATGTAGCCGGAATAGGTGTATCCGTTTGAGATGTATGCTTGGTCTAGGAGATTGTTTACCTGGAAAGATAACTCAAGTTTGCGTAAGCCTTTTACGGGAATGCTGCAATTGGCTCTCAGACCTGTCAGGAAGTATGCGTCAAGTTGACGGAGTTCAGATGAAGTGTTGTCGAGGAATTGCTTGCCTACATACTTTTCATTCACTTGCAGCGAGGCGTATTTGCAAAGCGTTATATTCAATTCGCCGCCGGAGATTATTGACGGAGAAAATGCGATATCGGAATTTGTGTATGTATTGCTTTGCTGTGTACCGTCGTCGTAATTGTCGACGAATTCGGTGTACTTGTTAATTTTGTTTTCGCTGAAAGTCGCATTGATGCGTAGATTCGCTTCCTTGCAGAAGTTGTAAGAGAGTTGAACTTCTATTCCGGTGCGATGACTGTTTTTTACACTCTCGCGAATGTATTCTCCGACGTCATTTATTTTTCCGGTAAGAATTAATTGACTTGCGTAATTCATGTAGTACATGTTAACGGAAGCGTTAATTTTTTCCTGCTTGAATTCATATCCGCCTTCAATGTCCGTCATTTCCTCCGGCTCCGGTCGATGCGCAGCGGTTGCAGCGCGATAGTCGTCGCGAACCGGTTCTTTGTGGCCGATGCCGGCATACAAATAAACTCTATGATGAGTTTCCGGTAAGTAGCTGAATGAAATTTTCGGATTGAAAAAGTTGAGAGAGATTTTTTGATTGCCTGAAGAATAATCGGCATTAAGGCCGTCGAATGTGTAGTCGACCATTCGTTCTTGAAGATCAAGTGTGGCATTCAATTTTGCATTAACGTTATAGCTTGTTCTGAGGAAAACATTGACGTCATTCTTGCTAGCTTCGTCTCGGTAATATTCAAAAGGGTAGGATGTGGTTTGGAAAACCCCTGCACTGATAACTTCGTTGTAGTGAAGTCCATTGTAATGATTTGCTCCTCCGCCTAAATTGATATTGAGTTTTTTGTTTTCATAATTGAATGACCATGTGCCGCCGTAGAAATCATTGTCGAGCCACTTTCTTCGGATGACATCGGCATTACTGATAGTGCTATCGCCAATAACAACAGGTCCGAGCGAATAATTGCTGAGATCATCCATATTATTAAACTCTTCGTAGTAACCTTTGCCCTTCGTGTAATGCAGGGCAACATTTGCATTCAGCTTCGGGCTAAGCGTTCTTGAGTATAAAAGCTGATAATAATCTTGCCGGTAGTTGTCGGTTTGATTGTCGTAGTAATGCTTGTTGCCCGATGAATCGTAATATTCACCGGCCGGATTGTACGTGCGATTTTCATCCATTTGCTCCTTTGTTACTCCATACCAAGCCTGATACGTTTTTTCATTTCCGGAAATAAGAATGAAACGCAAGGATTGCTTCTGCTGATAATAACCTGCCGAGAGATAAAGCGATTTCAGATCCGACGTAGCGCGATCAATGTAGCCATCGGATTTAATTGCCGACAATCGTCCGTCGATAGTAAAGTGATTGCTGATCATTCCCGATCCGAAACTAACGGTATTCTTAAATGTATTGAATGATCCGGCTGAAGAATAGACTTCGCCGTATGGCTTTCCGGAAAATGAGGTAGTCTGAATGTTTAAGCTTCCGCCAAGCGCCGGCGCCATTGCTCGAACTTCCGAGTCCGCGTTGCAATTGAATGTTATCGATCGATGAAGCTAAATCCGGAAGATCGACCCAGTATACCTGATGCGATTCGGCATCGTTCACCGGAATTCCGTTCAGTGTGACATTGAGACGCGTTGCGTCATTTCCTCTCAGGCGTATTCCGGAATATCCGATTCCGGTTCCTGCATCGGAGGTAACTACGACGGAAGGCTGATTATTGATCAGGTAGGGGATGTCCTGACCCAGATTGCCTGAGCGAATTTCATCTTTGCTAATATTCGTGAATGCCGAACCGTTTTTGGAATCGACACGCGTAGCCGTGATGTTTACTTCGTCGGACAAATACGATTTTGCATCCAGAGTGACAGCTGTGTTCGATCCGTTTTTTACAGTCAGATTTTTTGTTTCAAAAGCGATGTGGGAAACACTTAACGAGTATTCATTCTTCTTTAATCCGGAGAAAAGAAAATGACCTTTGTCGTCGCTTGTTGTAACAAGGAACGTACTGTCGAGCCGAACGATGGCGCCGATAACAGGTTGATTGTCGGATGAGGAGATTGTTCCTTCGATCGAATTCTGAGCAGAACCGAAAGAGGGAATGACAATAGAAATCAAAGCCAATAAGAAGGCGAGTTGATTTTTGCGAATGAAGATAATCATGGTTGATTAATCAGTAAGGTGAAACAGAATGTCCGACGGGGTAATCGGCCATTTAAAAAAGTGTTTTCCTCATCCCTTCGCAGGCATTATCCTGAGCAGGTTATGTGGGTGTAATCTCAGCCCTTTTCAGAGCACCCCATTGATTGAGGGCAAATGTAGGGATAAAATTGAATACGGCAACCTGAAGCAGATTGTTGGGCGATTTGAGTCTGAAAAGGGTTGGTGGAGAAAAAATCCTGCTTATTGGTAAGCTTACAGTTTGGCTAAGATACCATTCTTAAGTACTCCTGTCTCATTCTTGATTTCATAAATATAGTTTCCGGCTGGCCGGTCGGATATATTTATTGATTCCAAATTTTCGAAAGTGCGAGATAAAACAAACTGGCCTGTTTCCGAGAAGATGGAAATTTCAAGCTTGCCCATACCTGCAGCAGCTATTAGGAATTCGTCGGAAACCGGATTTGGAAATACATTTATGGAACCCGGAGGTAGTCCTATTATTGCATCGCCGAAAAAGGGGTCGTAAAATAAAGATCCATAAAGTACGCCATTGATAATTCCACCTGTCAATGTGCTGTCGTAATAATCATAAGTATTGTTATAGTTGTAATCTTCGTCATGATATGAGACGAGGCCAATTCCTGATAAATAGGAGATGGTCAGCCAATGATAAGGTGGTACAGTCTGGTAAATAGTGTCAGTTACAGATTGGTGGACAAAAGTCTCATGAAAATGTTTGTAGAGTTTTGTGCCTGATGCGGTACTTGTCAAAAAAGTTAGCTGATCGGTATATCCTCCTAATCCAAGTTCACTTCTATAGGCATTGAGAGGGTGATCAGCATAATTCTGTAATGCAATATTGATTGTATCAGTCGTATAGACCATAATTAATGGGTTTCCATACCCATTTGAAGTCGGAGTTTTCGTTTTTCTTTCGACATACAATTGGATAGTTTGCCCAATAGTCGAGATAGAAAGTATTTTATATCTGTTATACCGATACTGAGTAAAATCGCTAATCGTTGTATTGGAATTGTGTTCATAAACTGTTTCATACTCCAGGATATCGCCTACTTGGTAATTGAAAAAGTCGTTGAATTTTGGTACTTGTACTCCCAGATTTGGGTTTTCCATACCGATAAGAGTGAATTTGTTGGAGTTCAAATAAGATCGTGAGAATTCGATCAAGCCGTGTTCTTTGCTGATTGTAATAACGTCGCCGGATGACAGTGTAATGAATTTTAATGAGTCGCTTATTCCTAGTACAGTTCCGAGTTTGACCAAAGTCACAGTTGCATTGATGGAATTTGCCGTATCGAAGATCCAGCTGTCGCCAACGTTGGCTAATGTTTTTATGAAAAACGCGGAATTGTCATAAAAATAATAATCGCCGTTAGAGTGTTTGATGGCCGTCCGTTGAAGGAAATTCGGCTGGTTTTGGACGGCAGCATTATACGGTAGTATAATAACAAGTCGATTTAATTGAAAGATCGAGCTATTGTTATGGACTGAAGAACTTGTTACCCGAACACTAAGTAAAGAATCGTAAATCAATCTGTCTTTCGCAAAATTGAAGTTCCTCGTGGAATTCAATAACGCCCAGTTTTGTGCTCTTGTTGAATTGGATATCAATAGGACAAGAGCCAATATGCAAGCTTTAATAGTATAACTTGTTTTCATATGAGTATCTACTAAGAAAAGAAATTCAAATCAGAAATAAAATTAGCCAAAATAGTTGACTGTCCAAGTAATTTTAAATAAAAGTTGGTGTATAATAAGCTGTTATTAATTTTGCGAAATCACTGCAAGATAAGAGAGTTTAATATTTATCTTGCCCGTAAATATCTGCTATATGAAGAGAATTCTCGCCCTAATTTTATTTGTTTTTGTTGTGAATACTGCAATGGCACAGAAGTATACCTTCGGTATCGGCGGACGTGCCGGTAAGTTTTATACAGGCGCGTCTATGAAATTTGTCTTTGCAACCGACAATGCTACAAGTCTGCAATTGGATGTGATGTATGCGAATGTAGCTTCAGGCGGATATGTTTTGAAGGGATATTTAATTAAACAAATTCCTTTTAAAATTCCAATCGTTCAGCTTCCGCTTGACTTTGTGTACGGCCTTGGAGTGCATGCCGGGTATTATCCTTTCGAGCCTCAGGGATACTACAAGCGTTCGAAAAAGGATGCTAACTACTATGATAAATCTGTAGTGACGATAGGGGCGGATTTAACGGCACAGATTGAGTATAAAATTCCACGTGTGCCAATTACTTTGGGAATTGAATGCGTGCCTTTTTATGAGTTCGTAAATCCGGGACCGGAGTTTGTCGATTTTGGAGTGTCGATCAGATATGTTTTCCGCTAATTAATTCATCGGTAAAGCGAATCGCATTTTTCAAACGGGCATCATTTTCTCCTTCAACAATTCTGTAATTAAAATCGCGGTCTTCGAGCTCGCGTCGATACCAGTGGAAGAAAAATTCGCGTCGTAAAGGATTTTCTCTCAGCGGATCGTCTTCAAAGGGGAGGTCAGGTCGTGTGAGTAAGTAGAGATCGTACTCATATTTCAAAATTTTATCGTTGATCCATTGCGGGCAATCGCCAAATTTATCGATCAGCCACACCGAAGCGATAATCAATTCCGTATCGGCAAAAAGTAATTTATTAGCCTGCTTTAATTTTTCTTCCTCACTTTTCAATTGTCCGCGAGTGATGGCGAGTACGTCATCCTTCGTATAAGGTGCAGTCATGTTTTCCAGATAAGTTCGGGCATATTCAGGAACCCATACGGTATTGTAGTGCCGGGCGAGTTGTTCTGATAGCGTACTCTTTGCCGTTGATTCCGGGCCGATAAGTGCAATTCGAAGTATCATTTAGTTTCCGAAGTAGGGAGCGCTTTTTTCCAGTCGATAAATCCTTTGATCGCAAGCAACAAAAAGACTGCATACAAAGCGGAAGTCAGCGGTAATTGCTTGTAAAGATACATTGGAACATAAATAGTATTGACAAACATCCACAAAATCCAATTCTCAATATATTTTTTAGCAATCATCCATTGTGCGGCAAGACTTATAATCGTCAATGCCGAATCGAGCCAGGGGAGTGATGCATCGGTGTATTTTTTGAAAAAGAGTCCGAGTATCAGAGCGGATACGAATGTGATGAAAGACAATTTCAGTAAGTCGGAAGCCGGCATTCGGTAGACTTTATTATCCGTTTTCTCCTCTTTCTTCCAGTTTATCCACCCGTAAATCAGCATTCCTGCGTAAATGCATTGAAGTAATCCGTCGGCATAAAGACGAATTCCGGGCGAAAAAAACAGGTAAGCATAAATTATAACGTTCAGTATTCCAACGGGAAAGCATAGGATATTTCGGCGCGTAGTTAGCCAAACGCCTACGATTCCGCTTGCAATACCCATGACTTCCGTCATTGTAGTTGGTTGGCCGAATACGGAAATTTCACCCATAAAACTTAGAAGTGTCATAGACTCTGAGAATAGTACTGCTAAATGAGGCCAAAGTAATATGGTCCTTAGAGCAAATTCTTAGGCGAATGTAACATTATCGTGTTTTAGTAAAATGCAAATAATAGGGAAAGAGCTAACCGTTTAAAGCAACGTTATGTTAACGAATTTCATCGAATCACTGCACGCACAGACCACATCTACTATGATGAAAGAGGTTCTGATGCCAATTTCATTTAATGGCCAGCTGGAGCGCCACAACATTCTGATCAAGAATCATCGAGGCAAGGTTACAGCGGGAAAGAACGACATGGATGTTCCTGAGCATTCGTATTTCTTTTTCCCTGCCGGACAACCATTCCAACTGAAATTAGGTTCCGGTAATTTTCACGAAATGACGAACACGAATATCGTTGATGCAAAATTGCCTGCCGGCTATTTACGTACGGTAAGCGCAATGGAAGAACAATCCAATGCAGGAGCGCTTATTTCCATCGTTGCATTCGATGTTACGTTGTACGAAGCAATTCCTTTCTTCGAAGTACTCGACATTCCTCCGTTCCCGATATCAGAGAGCGAAGAGTTGGCGTTTAATATCCGCCACCTTGTTGCTGAAAACGAAATGAATCGTTTAGGTCACGATAAAATCGTAAACAATTACATGGAAGAAATTCTGATTAATGTTTGCCGTTTTATCAACGATAATGATTCGTTCAAACCATTCATGGATAAACTGAATTTCCTTGCTGATCGCCGATTGGTAGATATCGTAAAATACATTCGTGAAAATCTCGACAAAGATCTTTCCAATAAAACAATTGCTAATGTAGCTTACATTTCTGAAGACTACGTTGGTCAGTTTTTCAAGTCGTTGACCGGAAAAAATCTTCAGGATTACATCGAGAGTCAGCGTTTGGAAAGAGCATTGTTATTGCTTAAAACTATTCCGGATAATATTCAGGAAATTGCAGCGCGTGTCGGATTCAAAGATCCTGCATACTTCAGCCGTCGTTTCAAAATGAAATACGGTGCGAATGCGAATTCAATTCGTCACGGAAAAGCTCAGACTCAGTTAGCGTGAATAGCGTGAACTGCGGCAGAGATATCAAAAAGTAATTCCGGATTTTTTTCAAGTGCGTTGCCGATAACGACGATGTCGGCTCCTGCGCGGCAGATTTCCTCTGCTTTCTCAGCACTGCGGATACCTCCTCCGATGACAATCGGTATATCGATACTTTTTCGAACGTCTTCGATCATCGAAGAGCTGATGCTATGTCGTGCACCACTTCCTGCATCCATATAAATTAATTTCATCCCCAGCATTTCGCCGGCCATTGCAGTGCAAACAGCTATGTCGTTTTTGTCGTGCGGAATCGGGAAGGTATAGCTCATATAGCTCACCGATGTCGGCGTTCCGCTATCTATCAGCATATAGCCCGTTGAAATAACTTCCAGCCCCGATTTTTTGAGGTATGGTGCAGCCAATACGTGAGAGCCGATCAGTAAGTCGGGATTGCGCCCGCTGATGAGAGAGAGGAATAAAAGACCATCGGCAGCAGGAGTGACTTGCATATTGTTGCCGGGGAAAAGGAGGACGGGAATAGAAGTGCTCCGTTTTAAAACCTCAACAACAGATTCAACAGAGCCGGAAGTAAGAATGCTCGAGCCGACAAAGAAAAAGTCGACACCGGCCTCCGTGGCTCTTGTGCCCAGTTCGATACAATCAGCGGGAGAGGTCTTGTCAGGATCCACTAAAACGGCAAGCATTTTTCGTCTGCTGTTTCGTTTTTCAAGAATTTGTTGATAGCTGCTCATGAGGTCTAACGAATATACGGCTTTCTTCTAAATTAATCGCAATACGACCAGGTGATCATAAAATGTCCAAATCGTTCATACTCGATTTCGAATGATTTTTCAAAACCGGTTTTGGTCAGATGCGATTTGAAATTCCCGACGGATAATATTGGAACGCTTCGGTATGCAAGTGCTTTTTGAAATCAAGATCACCCAGGCTGTGAATTTTGAACATCACTTCTTTTGCACCCCAGATAACCTGAAGATGTTCCATTAAAGAGCGTTCAGGAAGTGTTTCTTTCTCGGTTTCATTCACAAACTTTTTACCAAGCTTTAGTATCCGTTCGCTTACTGTTTCGATATCGATTCCGCAACGAGTTTTCTGACTTACCATCAACGCAACGAAGTGTCCTGTATGAGAGATGGAGATACTTCCCTGACTGTTTAGATGAGGCTTGCCGTTTTCGTCGTAGCTGATTGAATCGACATTCTCCGGGAGTAGCTCCCTGAGCAGCGCTCGAACAGTTAGGAATTCGCGTTTTCTGGTCACACTTTTAAATGTATCGAAAAATGCCATTTCAGACTCTGTCAGCCGGGCCAAAGTAGCCAGGAAGTACAAGTCTTCAGAGCTTTCCCAAACGGCGAAGGTCTCAAAATCGTTCGATTTTCGGTGAACAATTGGCATTTTAGAGTGTTGAGTAGTGCAAGATCACTTAATTTCCTGCGAATGCCAAAATTGCATGGCATTGTTCATAAACCGGGTTTGAACTTACAGGGCTATTAATTATCTTTGCAGCCTGAAATTCAGTGAGTCCCAAACTTTTGGGCTTTGATGAGAAATCAGGTTTCAGTTGATTCGTATTTTCATATTTAACAGAAATAACATAAAAACTAAGTAATGGCTAATTCAGCAACATCAGTAGACAAATTTGTGAAGTACAAGGTAAAGGACATTTCTCTGGCCGAATGGGGTCGTAAAGAAATCCGCCTTGCGGAGGCAGAAATGCCGGGTTTGATGTCGCTCCGTCAAGAGTACGGTGCACAAAAACCTTTAAAAGGAGCTAGAATTGCAGGATGTCTTCATATGACGATCCAGACTGCAGTTTTGATTGAAACATTGGTGGAGCTGGGTGCAGAAGTAACCTGGTCTTCTTGTAACATTTTCTCAACACAAGATCACGCTGCTGCGGCAATCGCTGCTGCCGGCATCTCTGTTTATGCCTGGAAGGTATGAACGCAGAAGAGTTCGACTGGTGTATTGAGCAGACATTATTCTTCGGTGAAGATCGTAAGCCTTTAAATATGATCCTCGACGATGGTGGTGATTTGACGAATATGGTATTCGACAAATACCCAGAGTTGATTAAAAACATCAAAGGTCTTTCTGAAGAAACGACTACAGGTGTTCACCGTTTATATGAGCGCATGCAAAATGGAACTCTTCCAATTCCTGCGATCAACGTAAACGATTCAGTAACGAAATCTAAATTCGATAACAAATACGGTTGCCGTGAGTCATTGGTAGATGCGATCCGTCGTGCTACTGACTTAATGCTCGCAGGTAAGGTTGCTGTTGTAGCAGGTTTCGGCGACGTAGGTAAAGGTTCTGCTGAATCTCTCCGTGATTCTAAAGTTCGCGTAATCGTGACTGAAATCGATCCGATCTGCGCTCTGCAGGCTGCGATGGAAGGTTATGAAGTTAAGAAAATGGCTACAGCTATTAAGGAAGCTGATATCGTTGTTACTGCTACAGGTAACTGCAATATCATTACCGGCGAACACTTCAAAGCGATGAAGCACAATGCAGTGGTTTGTAACATCGGTCACTTCGATAACGAAATCGATATGGACTGGTTGAACAAAACTTACGGTAAGACAAAAGAAGAAATCAAACCTCAGGTTGATAAATATACACTCGACGGAAAAGACATTTTAGTTCTTGCCGAAGGTCGTCTCGTAAACTTAGGTTGCGCAATGGGTCACCCGTCATTCGTGATGTCGAACTCATTCACTAACCAAACTCTCGCTCAGTTAGAGTTGTGGTTGCACTCTGAGAAATACGAAAACAAAGTGTATACACTTCCTAAGCACCTCGATGAAAAAGTTGCTCGTCTCCACCTTTCAAAAATCGGTGTTGAAATCGATGAGTTGACAGATTTCCAGGCGAATTATATTGGTGTGCAGAAACAAGGACCGTTTAAGTCGGATTCTTACCGCTACTAGTTTTTTTACCACTAAGACACAAAGGCACTAAGGAAAATTTTCTTAGTGCCTTTTTTTATTACAGAACTTCTTAGTATGAAATAGTTTAGTAGGGGAGTCATTATTTACTACTATATCACTAAGTAAGGAAGGCCTTAGTGTCTTAGTGTCTTAGTGGTTATTTTCCCTAAAACTAACAGACTCAAAAAGTAAAAAACCGGTTCCGTTTCATATCGCATCCGCGACGCCTCATTCGGATCAACGGTGCAGTAAATGAGAGTGACGATCATCAACCAATGAAATAGAAATTTCTCCTTGAAGTCAAGTTTGCGGTAATTCAGGAGAAGGAAGAGGAGGACAAGCGGATAAATGAATGTGTAGATGGCCAGTCGGATCTCGGAGTACTTTCCATTCTTTGCGTGTATGCGAATATTGGGTAAATCGAAATAATCGATCAGCCAGGTGTGATTCCAGTTAAATGTGGTTAAGGCTTTATTTCGGTTTTCGTCGATTGTCGGGCTGGAGAAGAATGTGAATGTTCCGTACGCGATAGTCGCCAAAGAATATTTTAACTCGAAATTTTCTTTCGTTTCTTTGAGATATTTTTTAGAAATGACAACGGTGTGAACGTTGTGTAGCGTGAGTGTATCGTTAAGCAATCTGTCGTCTTTGTAACGCTGAATGAGCGGATCGTTTTCGTCAAACAATCCATCGTAATTCCGAACAAGCTTGTATCGGCCAAGGCTATTACAGTTTTTTATTTCCTTTCGCAGGTGATCCGGATAATGCGCACTAAGATTTTGGCCTGAGATAGAAGAGCTGCCCCAGAATCCGTATTGCACATAATTTTTGGTATACCATCCAAGCGGAATAAGGAGGAAGGCAAAACCGATAGCGAAGTGTTTGAAAGATATTTTTTTGAGGAAGGGTAAGAGCAATGCAATGATCCAAATCGGATGATAGGAAGCCCGAGTCATCGCCATCATGGAAAAGATGAACGCGAGCCAGAAATATTTAGAAGTATCGGAGCGATCGGAGTACAGAATCCGCATGACGATCACGCTTAGAAAGAACAATAATGCAGGATAGTAAAATGAATTGAACCAAACGAAGTGTAATGGATTTGCCAGCAAGATGACTGACCAGAGCGCTGAGTTTTTGATCGACCTTTCTTTTAGAAAATTGAAGAAGCCTATGGCAGCAATAATTTGTAAGAGAGTAAAGGCAATTTGATTGCTCAATAATAACGGCAGGTGCAATTGTGTCAAAAGTCCGGCCCATACATTGAGCATTGGCGGATTGGTATGCAGGTGCCAGAGATTGTGGGCGAGATTTTCCTTCAAAGCGTAATCCGGAAGCCAGTAAACTCCGCTGTCGAATTCGAAAGGGACGATACCGCTTATTTCAACCAACAGGTTTCCTATTATCACCCAGATAATGAGTAGCGCTTTAATATGGAAATCGGTTAATTTCAGTTTTTGCATTGCTTCGTGAATAGTCCGGCTTCAAAGGACTTGTTGCGCAAGTTAAGAGTTTGAATGCAAATGCAATTTAGGCCATTTATCCATGATATTCGTCACTTTTTAATTAGAAAAATGGAATAAAGCTCTTTAGTCTATGTGATAAATGTTACGGAGATTTATAATAAATCGCTATACTATTGCATAGGATTTCGAAGATGGAAATGATCTCCGGGTCTTTTAAGTAAACAAACGATATGAAATACGTAATAATAGGAGCCGTTGCCGGCGGAGCAAGTACGGCAGCACGATTAAGAAGAATGGACGAGCATGCCGAGATCGTCATTTTTGAAAAAGGCGAATATATTTCTTATGCCAATTGTGGTCTTCCTTATTACATCGGCGATGTTATTAAGGATCGAAATAAGTTGTTTGTTCAAACAGCGACGTCATTTCACGATCGGTTTAACATCGATGTGAGAGTGATGACGGAAGTGACAGAGATTAATCCGGATAAAAAAACAGTAACAGCATTCGATCAGAATACAGGAAAGAAATATGAAGAGTCGTACGATAAGCTTGTATTATCACCCGGTGCTGAACCGATTCGTCCACCGCTTCCGGGAATTAATACGGAAGGAATCTTTACTCTGCGAAATGTAAAGGATACAGATTACATCAAGAAGCACGTTCAGTTAAAAGAGATTAAGAAAGTTGTAGTTGTCGGAGCAGGCTTCATCGGTCTGGAGATGGCAGAAAATTTAAGAGATCTCGGACTTGAAGTAACGGTGATCGAAATGGGCAATCAGATTTTAGCACCGGTCGATTTTCCGATAGCAGCTATTGCGCAGGAGCACATTCGAAGCAAAGGAGTTGATTTGCGCTTGAGCACGGCTGTTGCAGGATTTGAGAAAGTAGAAAAGCAGATCAATGTCAATTTAAATAATGGCACTTCACTACTTGCCGATATGGTGATTTTGTCGATAGGTGTTCGCCCTGATACGAAGCTTGCAGTAATGGCAGGAATTGACTTAGGTCCTGCGAAGGGAATTAAGGTAAATGAATATCTGCAAACATCGAATGCCGACATCTATGCGGTTGGTGATGCCATTGAATTTACGAACCCGATAAGTGGAGTATCGATGAGTACTTATCTGGCCGGACCGGCGAATAAGCAGGGACGGATTTGCGCAAACAATTTAGTCTTCGGAAATAAAGTGAAGTACGATGGAGCCGTGAATACTGCTATCGTGAAAATATTCGACATGACATTAGGTGCAACCGGAATGGCGTCAAAGCATTTGAAAGCTGCCGGCATACCGCATATTGTATCGACAACAAAAAGTGCATCGCATGCGACATATTATCCTGACTCAAAGCAGATCGTAATTCAAATTGCCTTTTCGCCGGAAGACGGACGATTGTTGGGAGCACAAGTTGCAGGTTTTGAAGGAGCCGATAAGAGATTGGATGTACTGTCGATGGTTGTTCAGAAAAAGGAACGATTTACGACTTAGTAGATTTTGAACAAGCCTATGCGCCACCATATTCATCGGCAAAAGACCCTGTGAACATGGCCGGCTTCGTTGCCGAAAATATTATGCTCGATCGCCTGAAAGTATTTTACTGGTGATTTTCTCCTGGATGTTCGTTCTGAAAAAGAATTCGCCAACGGCAAAATAGAAGGCGCTACAAATATTCCCGTAGATGAATTAAGACAAAGAATGAGTGAAATTCCCAAGGACAAAACCGTCTACATCTACTGCGAAGCCGGCCTGAGAGGTTATCTCGCACAAAGAACACTTCGTCAGAGCGGGTATAAGGAGGTTTACAATCTTTCGGGGGGGTATTATCTTTGGAAGGTTTGTCAGTTAGCCGATTAGCTGATTTGACAATTAGCTGATTAGCTGATGGGGCTGCGGAAGTAATTAGAGAGCATGGCTCTTCACTTTTGGCTGCTATGTAGTTTTTGAATTAGCTAATATTAATGAATAAGGGCAAAGCGACATGTGTCAGCTTTGCCCTTTAAATTTATCTATTGGTTTCCTTGAAGCCATCATCAGCTAATCAGCTAATCGTCAAATCAGCTAATCAGATTTTCCCATCCCTAATCTCCACCACCACATGCGGATCCAGCAGCGTGGTAGTATCGCCGAGATTTTCGGTTTCGCCTTCGGCTATTTTTCTTAGGATGCGGCGCATGATTTTTCCGCTGCGGGTTTTTGGGAGGCCTGTTACAAATTGAATCTTATCAGGTTTGGCAATTGGTCCGATGATACGACTAACGGTAAGCGTAATGTCTTGTCGTGTCAGATTTTCATCGCCGTGAGTTCCGCTGTAAATTACATATGCATAAATGCCTTGACCTTTCAAGTCGTGCGGATATCCCACAACGGCACTTTCCACAACCCCTGCGTGCATATTGATTGCGTTTTCAACTTCAGCTGTTCCGATACGGTGACCGCTTACGTTGAGTACGTCGTCAACACGACCGGTGATACGATAATTTCCGTTTTCGTCGCGGAGGCAGCCATCGCCGGTGAAGTAGAGATTCGGATAGGTAGCGAAGTAGTTCAGGCGGCACCGTTCGTGATCGCCATAGGTTGTACGAATAATGCCCGGCCACGGATAACGAATGCAAAGATTTCCTGAAACACCATTGCCTTTGAGTTCTTCTCCATTTTCATCGACAAGCATAGGTTGAACGCCCGGTAAAGGGAGCGTTGCAAATGATGCTTTTCCCGGAGTTACGCCGGCCATGTTTGAGATGAGAATGCCGCCTGTTTCGGTTTGCCACCACGTATCAACGATTGGACATTTATTTTTACCGATGTATTCGTGATACCAGTTCCATGCTTCTTCGTTGATCGGTTCGCCGACTGTTCCCAGAACTTTTAATGATGAAAGATCTTTGTCCTGAATCGGGCCGAGACCAAAACTCATTAACGAACGGATCGCTGTCGGAGCAGTATAAAGAATGTTTACTCTGTATTTATCTACGATATCCCAGAAACGTCCGGCATCGGGCCATGTTGGAACACCTTCGAACATGAGTGTAGTAGCTCCGGCGCCGAGAGGTCCGTATACTATATAACTATGTCCGGTAATCCAGCCGATATCTGCAGTGCAGAAATGAATGTCTCCCGGGTGATATTGAAATACGTTAACGAAAGAGTACGTCGTGTACACCATATAGCCTGCGCAAGTATGTACAACCCCTTTCGGTTTTCCTGTCGAGCCCGAAGTATAGAGGATGAAGAGCTCATCTTCCGCATCCATTTCTTCGGCCGGACAATCAGGATTACCATGCGTTTCTACTTTCTTGATTTCATCTTCCCACCAAACGTCGCGGCCTTTGATCATAGAGACGGGAGTGCGCGTACGAGTGAGAACGATAACTCGTTTTACAAAACGACATTGAACTAATGCATCGTCGATAACACTCTTCAGAGGAATTTCTTTATTGCCGCGGAAAGCACCATCGCAAGTGATGATGAAAGTTGCCATCGCATCTTGTAAACGATCGGCGATACTTTGAGCACTGAAACCGCCGAAGATTACTGAGTGAACAGCTCCGATGCGAGCACAAGCGAGAACGGCAATTGCCAGTTCAGGCACCATTCCCATATAGATGCAGACACGATCACCTTTTTTGACACCGTTGTTTTTAAGTACGTTCGCAAACTGTACAACTTTAGCATGCAGATCGCGGTAAGTAATCACACGATGATGTTCTTCCGGATCATTCGGCTCCCAGATGATGGCAGGTTTGTTTCCTAATGAACCTAAATGACGGTCGAGGCAATTTTCTGTGATGTTTAATTTAGCACCACTAAACCATTTAATAGAAGGCTCAGTGAAATTCCAGTCGAGAACACGATCCCATCTTTTACGCCAATAGAAGTTTGCAGCAATATCTGCCCAGAATGCTTCCGGGTCGTTTACACTTTTCCGATACGCCGCATGATACTCTTCGGGTGTATGAATCTGATATGGATATGACATAGTCGTTTTGTTTAACACGATAAAAATAGCTTAATCCTTCTTTTCTTTCATATAAAAATCCTGCTAAAATGGTATAGTTATGCTAATTTAGTATATTCGTTCCTTATCTTTCGTTTATGAAGCATCTCGTCTGCCCCCGTTGTAAAGGAGAAGACGTCGTGAAAAGCGGCGTTGTGAAAGGCCGACAGCGTTATCGCTGCAAGCCTTGCAATTACTTCTTTACCGTCATGAAAGAAGGGAAGAGTATCGATCCCTACTACGTTATTAAGGCCCTTCAATTGTATATGGAAGGACTCACTTACCGGGAAATTGAGCGTATACTTGGAATCTCGCATGTATCGGTCATGAATTGGGTACAAAAGTATCGTGTAACTGCGCCGGAGAATTACGAATATCGTCCGACATACAAAGTGATGACGCACACTGAACTTTTGAATATTTTGTCGTCGAAGGAGTCGTTGAAGAACACCGGTTGCCTGATCACCGAATTGGGTGATAAGTTTATGGTCATTCGGTGGGAGCGATTTAGGCGAAATCCGGCCTGACAGCTATACAATTTAGCGGAGATATACTTACGGTTTTCATTTGCTGAGCCGGAAAACAAAATTTGATCTGAAATTCGAATACAGACCAAAACTCAGCACCATGAAAAAAGTTTACAATTACTTCCGCCTGACACTGCTAATGGCGGTGATGATGCCACTAAGTAATTCGGCACAGACGCCTACTGCGACGGCGACTACAACGACTACCGAAGCGCCTGCATTCGGAATTAAATTCTCAGGATTCTTAAGAAATGATGTATTCTACGATACACGACAAATCGTAGGCCTTCGTGAAGGCGATCTCTCTTTGTATGCAAAAGACAAGTCGCTCGATACAAATGGTAAAGACATTAATGCCGCTTCCACATTTCACATGTTGGCAATTACAACAAGATTAGCCGGAGCGATTACAGGTCCTGATGCATTCGGAGCCAAGACATCAGGAATTTTCGAGGCAGAATTTTTCGGTAACAATGAAACCGATCTGAACGAATTCAGATTGCGTCATGCTTTTATTAAATTGGATTGGGCACATACACAACTAGCAATTGGTCAATACTGGCACCCGTTATTTGTGACTGATTGTTATCCGGGCGTAATTAACTTTAATACAGGAATGCCATTCCAGCCATTTAATCGAAGTCCGCAAATTCGTTTAACTCAAAAATTTGCTTCAGGCTTCAATATCATGGTGGCAGCAATTGCCGAACGCGATTTTACAAGTACAGCTCCTTCGGGCTATGCCGCAACCGATCCGTCGCGAAATGCAACGATGCCAAACGGACATTTCCAATTACAATACAAGAAAGAGCATTTTGTAATTGGAGCAGCGGCGGATTACAAATCGCTTCGTCCCGTATTAGTAAATACAACATTGAAAAAAGTATCGGATGAAAGAGTAGGAAGTATGGCACTCCTCGGATATGTGAAGGTCATTACCAAGCCTGTAATTCTGAAGGCAGAAGCAGTAATAGGAGAGAACATGACAGATCAGGTGATGCTCGGAGGATACTTAGGATACAGCACAGCCGGTCAGTTAGAAACCTATAAGCCTACCAAAACGAATTCATTTTGGTTTGAAGTGATTGGAACAGGAAAGAAAGTTGTTCCGGGCTTATTTATCGGTTACACAACAAACGATGGTGCTGCTGCAAATGCAACGGCAGCATACGGACGAGGTATTGCCATCAGCGGAAGAAGTGTAAAAGAAGTGATGCGCGTTTCACCACGTATTGATTTTATTTCCGGAAAATTAAAGATGGGATTGGAGATTGAATATACATCGGCAAAATACGGCACGACAGACAATGCAGGAAAGGTAACCGGCACAACGGATGACATTTCTTACACACGTGCAATGTTTACTACAACCTATTCTTTCTAATTTTAAAAAGACATTAAGACATGAACGATTTAAACGAAACAAAAGGAATAGGGAAGGTCATCGCCGCTTCGTCGGTGGGGACGCTTATCGAGTGGTACGACTTCTACATTTTCGGTATGTTGGCTACCATCATTGCAAAGCACTTCTTCCCGGAAGAAGCCGGTGCGTCGGCATTGTTAAGTACGTTAGCCATCTTCGCTGCCGGATTTATTGTGCGACCATTTGGTGCACTCGTGTTCGGACGCTTAGGTGATATCGTCGGACGTAAATACACATTCTTGCTCACGCTTGTTCTGATGGGCGGATCTACCTTTGCCATCGGTTTAGTGCCGGGTTATAAATCAATCGGCTGGGCTGCGCCTCTGCTGGTTTTATTACTTCGCCTTATTCAGGGCTTAGCGCTGGGTGGTGAATACGGCGGAGCTGCGACTTATGTTGCCGAGCATGCTCCGGCCAAGCGTCGCGGTTATTACACGAGTTGGATTCAAACCACTGCGACATTAGGTTTGTTCCTGGCGCTTGGCATTATCATTCTAATTCGAATGGGTCAGGGTGTGGATCAGTTTGGAAGTGAGTGGGGCGGATGGAGATATCCGTTTTGGATCTCTAGTATTCTCGTAGCGCTTTCAGTCTACATTCGTTTGAAGATGCAGGAGTCGCCATTATTTTCAGCTTTGAAAAAGGAGGGTAAGACTTCTACCAATCCTTTGAAAGAAAGTTTTGCTCATCGTGGTAATTTCAAGATGGTGCTGATGGCTTTGTTTGGAGCTGTAATGGGACAAGGAGTTATTTGGTATACGGGTCAGTTCTATGCACAATCATTTATAGAAAACGTTTGTAAAGTAAACTTCGTTGATTCGCGAAACATTATTCTGTTCGCCATCCTCTTTGCAACGCCATTCTTTGTCGTCTTTGGTGCCATGAGTGATAAAGTAGGAAGAAAATGGGTTATGCTTAGTGGAATGTTGCTTGGTGTTATTTGTTACCGTCCTATTTACCGGGGTTTCATGGAGTGGACGAGTGCTTCATCACGTACCGAGAAAATCGATCTGGCTTCCTGCAAAGCACATGAATCTGTTTTCACTCCCGATTCGAAAGACAAAAAGAAAGGTTATCTCGCAACAAAGGTAGATACTGCCTACACCGACGGGGCAATTTTTACCTATACAAAAACCGATACAATTTATTTGAGTCAGGAGTTTGTACAAGGGAATGCTGGAATGGTAGCATTTACGCGTGCGAAAGCTGACAGTACAGTAGATTCGCTCGTGGTGAAGATTAAAGTACCGTACGGAAAAACGGCAGGAACGGAAACAGCTATGCTCGATGTTGCCAGAATTTCGGTTAAACCTGCAGTGATAGCAGAAAAATCGCTCGACAGTAATACATTCTGGAAAATGATTTTATTTGTCTTCGTACAGATTCTCTTCGTGACAATGGTTTACGGACCTATTGCCGCATTCCTGGTAGAGTTGTTCCCGACGAAAATACGATACACATCGATGTCATTGCCATACCATATTGGTAATGGAATCTTTGGTGGATTGGTGCCATTTTTAGCTACGTTGATTGTGGAGTACACAAAGACACCGGAAAAGCCAGCCGGAGATCCGTTAGCCGGTTTGTGGTATCCGATAGGCGTAGCATCTGTATGTTTTGTAATCGGTGCGATCTATCTTAGTAATAAGATTGATGAAGATGTAATGGATTAATCATTGTAAAAAAGAAAAGATCATGAATCAGATAAAAAGAATGTTTGGCATCGTATGGATGCTGCTTGGTCCGCTCGCTGTATTTTTTACAGTGAATGAAGCTTTGAAGGCCAATGACCGAGCCCTGGCAAAGATTGCTGCGGCCACTACCGAGTCGGCAAAAAGTATTGCCCAGATGGCCAAAGTGAACGGCAATTTGCAATGGGGAATTATTATTACCGTATTCGTACCGATAATGATCGGGCTGGTCATCTTCGGATGGTATGCTATCAAAGGAGCGTACGATCACCTTCCTGAAAGTTCTGTGGAGTTGGAGGATTAATTTGGCAATCCGGTTTGGCGGGGAAGATGTCTTTCATTACTTTGGTAGTGAAATGGCGGCTTCCCCGTCATTCATTAATGCCATGCTTCGTTCACAGAATTTTATTTTTCTCGCGCTCGCAGTTTTTCTTCTGCTCGTGATGCCGTTGCTCTCCATAGCCGATAAGTCGGCATTTGTTGCAGGCATACCGGTTCTCTATGTGTACATCGCCGGAGTTTGGTTGATCGCAATTTTATTTACTTACCTGATTTCTCTGAATCGCAAGAGAAAGCGCAATCATGAACGATAGCTAATGAGTTCACTGATAATCATGATTAGCGCCATCCTCTATCTGAGTATTTTATTCGGAATAGCTTATTATGCCGAAAATCGTCAGAAGAAAGGTAAGAGCATCATTAATAATCCTCTTGTTTATGCTTTGTCTCTTGGAGTTTACTGTACGGCATGGACCTATTTCGGAAGTGTTGGCCGGGCTTCGCAACATGGTATTGAGTTCCTGGCTATTTATATCGGACCAACGATTGCGGCAATATTATTCTGGCCGTTGCTACGTAAGCTGATCAGGATTTGTAAGACGCAAAGAATTATCAGTATCGCCGATTTTGTTTCGACTCGCTACGGGAAGAATTTCTCGTTGGCAATATTAGTTACTCTTTTATGTGTATTTGGAATTATTCCATATGTGGCGCTACAGCTCAAAGCTATTTCTGTTGGTTTTTCTTTGTTGTCAGGAGTTTCTTCTTCAGGCAGTGGATTGATGCAGGTGGCTGCAGATAATTCTTTTTATCTGACCATATTATTAGCAGCATTTATCATTCTCTTCGGAACCCGATCAATTGATGCATCAGAAAAGCATGAAGGGTTGGTAGCTGCTATTGCTCTTGAATCGATCGTGAAACTGGTAGCGTTTTTAATTGCCGGTTTTTTCGTCACCTATGTGTTGTTCGACGGCTTTGGTGATATTTTTAGTCGTGCAGCCAATGATCCCGAACTTCGAAAATTGATGGTGATGGAAGGCACGGTAAAGTCTTCGTCATGGACCGGATTGATTTTGCTTTCATTTCTGGCCGTCTATTTTCTGCCTCGCCAGTTTCAGGTGGGAGTTGTAGAGAATATGGATGAGAAACATATTCGTACAGCATCGTGGATGTTTCCGCTCTATCTTTTCGTGATAAATATTTTCGTTCTCCCCATCGCCTTTGCAGGAAAACTCTTGTTAGGGTCGGGTGTTGATGGTGATATGTTTGTGTTGGCATTGCCAATGCAGCACGGTGCTCAATTGCTCAGTCTCATCATTTTTATTGGTGGATTTTCGGGTGCAACGAGTATGATCATTGTTGAAACAATTGCATTAAGTACGATGGTGAGCAATAATATCGCGACGCCAATTTTGCTGAGAGCGAAAAATTTCAAGGCCGGTTCTGACGGAAAACTTAGGAATACAATTTTGAATATTCGTCGGTTTAGCATTCTTGTTATTCTGGCACTTGCTTACCTGTACGATAAATTGGTAGCTCAACATTATAGCCTGGTTTCGTTGGGTCTTATATCTTTTGCAGCAGTAGCGCAATTGGCTCCGGCCATCTTTGGCGGTATGTATTGGAAAGATGCAAGTCGAAAGGGTGCGCTTGCAGGTATTGCAACCGGATTTGTGCTATGGGTCTTTACACTTGTGATTCCATCGATGGTTGATTCGGGTATGATTCAATCCGATTTGGTAAATGAGGGTTTATTCGGTCAGGCATGGTTACGTCCTTCGGCATTGTTTGGAATGGAGGGATTCGATTCGCTTACACATGGTTTATTTTGGAGTTTGCTTTTAAATACGGCAGTGTTTTTTATCGTCTCTATTAACAGTCGTCATTCTGCCCAGGAAATTTATCAGGGAGAAATATTTGTCGACATCTTTAAACATTCTTCAACAGGAGAAAGTAATGTGATCTGGCGCGGAACTGCGTATGTTCCCGAGCTGATTGCTTTACTGGCGAATTTCCTTGGAGAAGAAAAGGCTGATCGGATTATTAAGGGTTTTGCGTCGAGAAATAAGATTGCTTTGGATAATCGAAAAGCAGATGCACGAATTGTTGCATTTGCCGAACGAGTTCTTTCCGGAGTAATCGGGTCAGCCTCGGCGCGTATCATGGTTAGTAGTATTACGAAAGAAGAAGAATTGAGCATCGATGAAGTATTTCGCATTCTTCGTGAGTCGCAGCACATTCTGGAGTTAAATAAGGAATTGCGTAAAAAATCGACCGAGCTTACCAAAGCTACGGAGCAGCTGACGAAGGTAAATGAACAGCTTCGTGACATGGATGAAGTAAAGGATGAATTCCTCTATACTGTCACGCATGAGTTAAGAACACCTTTAACATCCATTCGTGCCTTAAGCGAAATTGTTCACGACAATCCGGATATTTCGGAGGAGCAACGTTTGCATTATCTGGCTACCGTAATTCGCGAAACGGAACGACTTTCGCATTTGATTACGCAGGTATTAAATTTGGAACGGTACGAGTCAGGCCGCCAGAAACTACATTTGGATTCGATCGATATCAATTCACTTGTCCATGAAGTTTTGGAATCGTTTGAGCATGCGATCAAGGAGCGGAAAATTAATCTGAGATTGCAATTACCCGATTCAATGGTCTTGATTCGTTGCGATCGCGATTTAGTTCGTCAGGTCTTGGTGAATCTAATATCCAATGCCATGAAATTTGTGGAAGATCAAACCGGAGAGTTGGTGATTTCCATTCGTCCCGACGATACGGAGGCGATGATTACCGTCTCCGATAATGGCAA
Source organism: Bacteroidota bacterium (assembly GCA_016721305.1). Classification (GTDB taxonomy): domain Bacteria; phylum Bacteroidota; class Bacteroidia; order AKYH767-A; family 2013-40CM-41-45; genus JADKIH01. The sequence continues at coordinate 329,004 of JADKIH010000001.1, read as the reverse complement.
AGGAATCGCCCGGGAACTTCAGGAATTGATCTTCGATAAATTTTTCCAGGCCCGCAATCAAACGCTGAAAAAGCCCGAGGGAAGCGGACTTGGACTGGCTATTTGTCGCAAAATTGTTGAAATGCATGGCGGTAAAATATGGGTCGATAGTGAGCCGGGTAAAGGTTCACGCTTTATCTTTACGCTTCCAATACAATAGTATTTTCCATGGCCAAGATTCTAATAGTCGACGATGATCCGAATATTCTTATGTCGCTCGAGTTTCTGATGCATAAAAACGGGTACGAAGTTCGTGTGGCTCGAAATGGGAAGGAAGCACTTGATATCGTCAATAAAGATGTTCCTGATCTGGTTCTTTTGGATATTATGATGCCCGATGTTGATGGTTATGCTATTTGCAAACACATCAAAAGCACTGCAAAATTGAAAAGTACTAAAGTTGTTTTCCTTTCTGCAAAAACAAAGGAGAGCGATATTCAAAAGGGTTATGATCTTGGAGCTTCTTTTTACGTTACGAAGCCTTTTTCGACACGCGACCTGATGAAAGAAATTAAAGACCTTTTAAAGTAAGGAGAAGGAATGCTTCCGGATAAATTCCCCCCAGATAATCGGAATAGAATATCGTGATTGCAGCTAGTAAAATATCCTTCATTTATGGAGTTAGAATTGCAGTTTCAAAAAAAGTCCTTTGTTTATTTATTCTTGCTGTTGCGCGACAGCAAATCTCTCGTGCAGGCAACTGGTCTGGCAAGACGGGGAAAAGTCAGGGGTATATTCTTGCGGGGTGCTTAGCGCCCGATTTTAAAACGGGTAAATGATGTTCTTTCATTTACCTGATTCCATTTATCACAAATCAAATCACTTTCATAGGAGCAATGTACAACTGCCCCGGGGTATACCCGGCTGTTTCTGCAGTTGCCCCGGGGCCTCTCCCGGTGTTTGTCAGTTGCCCCCGGGGCGAGTTGCGCCCACGCATTATTGCTATGATTTGTACCTTCAGTTAAGGCCTCTCCCAGTGGTTGTCAGTTGCCCCCGGGGCGAGTTGCGCCCATGCCAGATTGCTCGGTGATGCATGTCCGGATAAGTAAAATCTGATTCGATATTATTTTCTGCTAAATAAGTATAGTTTTAACGTATTCCGATGATTCGTCATGTACATTTGTTTTAGAGCAAGGTATATTGCTTTTAAATACATCCCATGTCATACGAATATCTTTATCGGAGGAGCATCACAAATCGTGAAGACTTCTGGTCGGAGCAGGCAAAGAATCTGGCCTGGTACAAATTCCCCACTACGATTTTATCGCAAGACGAGAATAATCATTATCGCTGGTTCAAAGGCGGAATGATGAATACGAGCTATCTCTGTTTGGATGCGCATATTGAAAATGGCAGAGGCGATCAGTTAGCTCTGATTTACGATTCACCGTCGGTCGGAACGGTGAGAAAATATACATACACGGAGTTGCGCGACAGAGTTGCTCGATTTGCAGGCGGACTTCAAACACTTGGTATCGGCAAGGGAGATCGTGTGGTGATATACATGCCGATGATTCCTGAAGCAGTAGTGGCGATGCTTGCCTGTGCAAGACTTGGGGCAATTCACTCTGTAGTATTCGGTGGTTTCGCACCGCATGAATTGGCGATGCGAATTGACGATTCAAATCCGAAGGCGATTATTTCTGCTTCGTACGGAATTGAGTTTGATCGCGTGATTCCGTATAAAGAAATGATTGATCAGGCTATTGTCGAAGCGAAGTTTAAACCCGACTTTCGAATTTTCTTTCAACGGAAAGAGAATTACGATCAGTTAAATGGAGTCAATGAGTTTGATTTTTCAAAGCTCGAATTATCGGAGCCGGTTCCGCCGGTCCCGGTTGAAGCGACAGATCCGCTTTACATTCTTTACACCTCGGGAACTACAGGAACTCCAAAAGGAATTGTCCGCGACAACGGCGGTCATGCTGTGGCTTTAAAATTCAGCATGGAAAATATTTACAACGTCAAGCCCGGCGAAGTTTTCTGGGCAGCGAGTGATGTGGGTTGGGTAGTTGGTCACTCTTACATTGTTTATGGTCCGTTGATGCACGGGTGCACGACGGTGATGTACGAAGGCAAGCCGATTCGCACGCCGGATGCAGGTGCTTTCTGGCGAGTGATATCCGATCATAAAGTGAGCATTATGTTTACAGCTCCTACTGCTATTCGCGCCATTCGTAAAGAAGATCCTGAAGGAAAGTTATTCGAAAAGTATGATACAACTTCATTACAGCATTTCTTTCTCGCCGGTGAACGCTGTGATCCCGCTACCTATAGTTGGTTGCATCAGTTAATTGATCGACCGGTGATTGATCATTGGTGGCAGACAGAAAGCGGATGGCCGATGCTGGGAATTATGATGGGCGTAGAAAAATTGCCGGTGAAAATTGGCTCAGCAGGCTTACCGGTTTGCGGTTTCGACATTCATATTCTAGATGAAGCCGGACATGAAGTAGAGCGAGGAGCGGAAGGATTTGTTGCCGTAAAATTACCATTACCTCCGGGCTGCTTGCCGAATTTGTGGAATAATGAAGTTCGTTTTTTCAAAGGATACCTCGAGCATTTCCCCGGTTTTTATCAGACCGGCGACGGAGGTTATCAGGATGAAGAAGGATATTTCTACATCATGGGCCGAGTCGATGACGTAATTAATGTAAGCGGTCATCGCTTAAGTACAGGCGAGATGGAAGAGCTCGTTGCTTCGCATCCGGCTGTTGCAGAATGTGCTGTTGTTGGAATCGCCGATGAGCTAAGAGGGCAACGTCCGGTCGCCTTGTTTGTTCTGAAAGATGGCAGGCCTGACGATGAATTTGCAGTAGAGGATCAGCTAGTGCATTTAATCCGTGAGAAAATCGGAGCCGTTGCTTTTTTCAAAAATGCGATACTTGTCAAGCGTTTGCCGAAAACACGAAGCGGAAAAATTCTACGCAAAACCATCCGCAACATTGCCGACGGAAATCCTTTTGCTATTCCATCCACTATCGACGATCCTTTGATTATCGAAGAAATTCGTAGCTCGTTTAAGCAGCGTGGAGTGGGTGTCGCTTTTGACTAAGTGAATCAGCTAATTAGCTAATTGCATTTAACCACGAAAACACCTCTTATGATTCGGATCATAGAGGGCGATGAAAGGTGCTTTTTACTTTTATTCCTGTAAACAAAACCTCGAATCGAATGAAAAAAATCTACCATACTATTTTTATCTCCGGTGCAATTTTATTGACCGCATCCTGCAATTCCGGAAGTACTGAACAAGCTGCGACATCATCGTCAAGTGCAGAGCAGGAGAAAGTACAAGGGCAATCAGCAGTGCAAGATGATGTTTCGGCGAAGAACATCGTTCAGATTGCATCCGGAAGTGCTGATCATACTACGCTCGTAGCTGCAGTGAAAGCTGCAGAACTTGTCGATGTGTTGAGTAATGCCGGACCGTTTACGGTTTTTGCTCCAACAAATGCCGCTTTTGATGCACTTCCCAAAGGAACTGTAGAAGGCTTACTAAAACCGGATAAAAAGGAAACTCTACAAGATATTTTGCAATACCACGTATCCGTAGGAGTATATCAGGCCGATGCTTTACAGGATGGCCAGACACTCGGACAGGTGAATGGCAGTAATATTAAGATTACGAAGAAAGACGGAAAGATAATGATCAATGGAACGGCAACCATCATTGCATCAATCCCCGCTTCAAACGGCATCATCCATGTGATCGACGGCGTTTTACTTCCACAATAGTAGGTTGTGTTTATTTTTTCAATTAGCTAATTAGCTCATCAGCTAATTAGCTAATTATTTGAAAAGCTTTACCTGCATTACTGTTGCAATGCTCGCGGCGCGTTGCTTAGTCATTTCAGCATTACTTCCTTCATAGAGTTCATCAACTGTTGTTCGAAAAAGAAGTAGCCAACGATCAAAGTGTTTTGGCTCAAATGGAATGTGATGATGAACTTTATCGTGTACAAGTATCGGATTTCCAAAATACCCGCCTGTGTAAAATATTGCATTTTCCCAAAAGTCATACATCGTAGCCAAATGTTTTGGCCAGTCGCCATTCCTGGCATGGAAAAAGAAATGGCCTATATTTTCATCGACAAGAACTTTGTCGTAAAAGGCATTGACTAATTTTTCTATATCGGCTCTGTTTGTGAGATCGGATTTCATAGGGGTGTAAATATAAATTATAAATCATTACGATTAAATTTTGCCGTAGATCGCCAAAGCGGAAGGGCAACCCAAAGCAATAAAGCCGCTATAGAAATAATAAAGCCGAAGCCGGTTCCGAAGAAGTCTTTGAAAACAGCACCTGTGTAGCCCATTAAAGCTGATACGTCGAGACGCAACAGAACGTTAATTCTACTTAAATCGATCGGGTTCAGGGCGCTAATCACCATCATTGGCTTTTCTAATGGATATTCCGAAAATTGAAAGAGCAGGAATAGTACCAGTCCGTCGAAGATGATTCCGAAATACAACCAAAGTAAGATTGCCTTGCCGATTCCTTTTGCTTTGTCACGCGTGCCAACTGTAGCCAGCATGGCAATAGCCACAAAGATGACGGATAAAAGGCATCCTGTAAGTAATAGGAGCAAACCTGTTGTGCTAGGTTCGTTGATGAGGAGAATTATGCCGCAGCCCAGTAAGAACGCCAGACAAAGCGACAATGACAGGCCTGTGAACAGACTAAGCCAAATGTACTTTCTTCTCAATGGCTGGCACACTAGCAATTCGATAAATTCTGAGCAGTTGTAAATGTAGATCGTTGAAAAAATGATTGACACAAGAGGTACAATGAGTAAAATAACATTCATCAGGCTTAATAATCCCTTTGCCGAATTATCATCGAAGCTGAAGATGCTAAATGAGATTATGAGCAGAAACAAGGTGTAGAAAAGGACAATCTTGTTTCGCAAAATATCGATGGTGACGTATTTTATGATCTTGTTCATTCTGTTTCTGCAGTTATTAGATTCGCCATCACTTTCGACAACTTTGTTTGTCCGGTTTGTGCTTTTAAATCATCAATATTTTTGTGAAGCACTAGCTTTCCGTCTTGCATGTAAATTACCTGAGTAACCAAATCGTCCAGTTCGCTCAGGATATGTGAAGTGATAAGAATTAGTTTTCCTTTCTGCTTTTCCTTCAGAATTTTTGCTTTCAATTGTTCTGAAGCAACCGGATCCAGTCCCGCTGTTGGTTCGTCAAGAATCAATACTTCAGCATTAAATAGGAATGCCAGAGAGGCGCTCACTTTTTGTCTTGTTCCGCCCGATAAAGTACGCATACGTTTGCCTTGCATCTTGTCGAGTTCAAAAGTGTGGTATAGTTCTTCGTCGATCGATGCTGCTTCGTTCTTGCGAATATCTCGCATCATGTGACATACCTGGCCAATCGTCATATTGTCGGGATAACGACCGATCTGTGGCATATAACCGATGCGTGAGCGATATTCCCATGATTGTTTAATGTTTGCCGTGCCAAATAGAATGTTCCCACTATCAGGAACGACCATGCCGAGGATGGATTTGATCAGCGTTGTTTTTCCGCTCCCGTTAGGCCCGATCAAAGCAATACACTGACCTTTTTCACACGAGAGTGAAATATTGTCGAGTGCTTTCAGCTTACCGAATGACTTTGATACTCCCTGAATCTGAATCATAGTTTAATGGGTTTCATAAGAGGAGTTTCGTCTTTCAGGTTTTCCGGTGTCAAAGTCGGAATAACTTTTTCTGTTTTATCCAATAAAGATACCAGTACGCTTCGGAATAGAATCATGGATTGCGGATTGGTTTCAATAATCATTGAGAACATAGAAATCGGTCGGTAGGGGACATCGCCTTTATTGTCTTTGTTTAAATCATAGCCTTCGTATTTATCCCAGTAATTTCCATTAAACGTATTCAGTACAAGAGTTCCGTTTGTAGCAACGTCAAACGAATTGCCGATGAAATTATTTCTACTTACTGTTACATCCATGCAGCTGGCCTGAATTTTAATAGCCCATCCATTTGCTGTGAATGTATTATTTCTCATGTCAATCCGGCTGGCACCTTCCATATGAATTCCTGTAGTGTTTTGAGTAAATGTGTTTCCGGAGATATAGCTGTCGGAGATTTCTTTGAGCAATAACCCAAAGGCGGCATCGCCCCAGTTTTTCTCGAAGACATTATTAAACATTTTTACGCCATGAGTGAACATAACCGCGACGCCGGCGCCATTTGCGCTAAAAACATTAGCGATATAGGAGTCGTTATGCGAGAACATGAAGTGAAGTCCGTAACGAATGTTGTTTGTTGAGTTGTTTCTCCAAATAATTGAATTGGTTACGAATTCGAAGTAAATACCGTCACGATGTCCTGAAATTGTATTGCCAATGATTTGCATGCTGTCAGATTTCCAGCAGTGGATTCCGTTTCCGATTTCCTGTTCAAGCTTCCCGTTACTTTTAAGTTTATTGTTTTTAATAATGCATGAAACGGAATATTGAGCATAGATTCCGAAGAATGTGTCGTCGATAATATTGTTTTGGATCGTTACGTACTTCGAGTCGTATATTTTAATACCTGCAGGATCCTCCAAAGTAGCATAGCCCGAATGCCGAATGTTAAATCCGTCCATAACAACACGATCGGACTTGATTGAAACGATTTCATATTTTCCCTCTCCGTCGATGACAGGAAAGCCGATGCCTTGAAGGACGACGGATTTATCGATAATTAAATTTTTTCCAAATATGTTCCGGGATGAACAGAAATAGTGTCGCCGCCATGGGAGCAGGCTATTGCTGAGTGAATGCTTTTAAGTGAATACGATTTTCCAACATTCCAATTGGATGCCTTAGATTCGACAAAAGCAAGAACGGAGCATATGAATAAGAGCGTGAGAAATGAAAAGCCGCGCATGTTATGATTAGTTGTACAGTAACTTCCAGTCAATTTCTTTCCCGCTGTTTCGGATAGCAAATGATTTCAGGCTATCAGCGTTGGTGAAAGTGGCAATGTTTGATCCCATTGGACTATGTAATTCTTCGCTTTCGAGAAGATGACATTTTTCAATCGGTGTGAGAGTGTTTTTATCGGCAAAGTCGGCACTGTAGATTTGTCGTATGTCTGCCTTTTTCAATTCACCTTCTTTGATTTGCGAAAGCAAACAGCCGAGATCGTCGTATTTAAAGATTTTTCCTTTCATTGTTATGACTTCGGCACCGAAGCGAGGATTTGTAATCGTCATACTGCAGTAACTGCAATTGTCAACGCCCAGTTTAAAGGGAGAAGGATCTACCGAGCAAGATGTCATCATTGAGATAATCAAAAGTGCAATTACAGTTGTGTTAGTTTTTAATTTCGATTTTCGGACAGTTCTCCGATCAAGAATCAGGCAAAAAGCAAGAAGTGCACCTGCGCTAAGAAATAGCCATCCGCCAATATCAGGAATAGAATAGGCGCCGAAATTCAAAAGTTGTTTAAAACCTATTAAAGGAGGCTGATAGGCCATACCGGGAACGATGATGGCTGCATCGGGGTTCAAATTGTGTCCATAATTATATTCCCATTTCCAAAAGTCTGTCATGGCAATTATTCCAAATGTCACAAATGAGAAAAATAAGATATACATGAGTTTTCTTTTGTTGAAGAGAGCAACAGCAAGAAAGGCGATAGCAAAAAGTGAAATGATATAGGGAAGAACTATGAATTCGAAAAAGTCTTCGGTATGAAGAGTCTTCATGCCGATATAGTGATTTAATCCGTTGATGATATCAACATTTCCTCCCAGCTTATTTGGGTAAATGAGCAGCCTTAGTCCTTCGGGATACTGTGGAGCGTCCAGATCAATTCGCCACATTGGAATAAACAACACGGCGATGAGGAAAATTCCGCAAAGTGAAAGGATGAGTCGAATCGGTTTTGAAAGAGAATTGTTTTGCATTTGGTATTATTTTCTGAGAACAAAAAGAAGGTGAATTGATTGAATTGCTGTCGGATTTCAAGCTAACCGGAAAGGATCCGATGCAGTATCCAAATCAATTCACCTTTTGAAAATTATTTTGCTGAAGCTTCTTCAGCGATAGGAGCTGTTTTGCCTGTACTGAAAGTGAGAGGTACACTGCTTCCTGCAGGAGAAACACGAACATAGCCTTGCATTTCCTGATGGAGAGCACTGCAGAAATCGGTACAGTACATAGGGTAAATACCGACGCGATCAGGAGTCCATTTTAGAGTTTGCGTTTCGCCCGGCATGATGAGTAGTTCGGCATTCAAAGCGCCTTTAATTGCAAATCCGTGCGGCACATCCCAGTCTTGTTCAAGATTTGTAACGTGAAAATAAACCTCGTCGCCCATTCTGACACCTTCGATATTGTCAGGAGCAAAGTGAGAACGAATAGCGGTAGCATATACATCGACGCGGTTGCCTGTACGAACAACTTTGGCTGTACCTTCACCTTTGGAGACGTAAGGGTTTTGATTGTCGTCGATCTTAAATATTTTTAAAGAATTGTTTTTGATTTTGTCGGCTGCAATAGCTTGAGCATAGTGCGGTTCACCGATCGTCGGGAAGTCGAGAATCAATTGCATCTTATCACCACTGATATCGAAGATCTGAGCACTCTGTGCCAATTCCGGTCCTGTAGGCAGGAATCGATCTTTCGTAATTTTGTTGTAAGCGATAAGATATTTTGCATTCGGATTGCGACTGTCTCCACCCGGTACACAGATGTGACCTACGGAATAGAAAGTAGAAGCGCGATCCAAAACTTTCAGGTCTTTAATATTCCATTTTACCACTTCAGAGCTAACGAAGAAGGAAGTATACGCATTTCCTTTTCCATCGAATTCAGTGTGTAAAGGTCCAAGGCCCGGTTTTTTTACTTCGCCATAAAGTACAGATTCGTATTTCAAAACAGGGATTCCATCGTAATCGCCGGCGAAATCTTTTTTCTCTATCGCAGCAACCATCTTGTCGAAGCTGAATACAGGTATAAGTGCAGCGAGTTTTCCGCTACCGACGATGTATTCACCTGTAGGATCAACATCGCATCCGTGAGGAGATTTTGGGCAAGGCATGAAATAGCAGATTCCTTCAAGTTCTTTAGAGTCGAGTACGGTTACTGATGTCTTAATTTCTGAAGTTGCAGAATGTGTTTTGTCGCTATATGTATTATGAGCGTATTTCACGCTTTCTTTTTTGCCTTTACCGGCTTTCAGATATTCTTCGGCTTTCTTCCAATTTACGGCCATGATAAAATCTTTATCTTTTTGCGATGCATTCACTTCAAGCAATGTGTTCGCTTGTTCGGTATTGTAGCAAGAGAAAAAGAACCATCCGTTCGATTTTGCTTTTCCTGCATGGCTTAAGTCGAAGTTTACTCCCGGGCATTGAATTTGAAAAGCAATATCCATTTTGCCATCGGTTTTATCAACGCTGATAAAGCTGAGAGTGCCTTTGAAGTTTTTCTTATAAGTGTTAATAGCCACATCTCCGTTTACATTATCCGGTGGAACGCTGAAGCGTGTACCTGCAACAACGTAATCAGTATTCTCGGTAATAAATGGAGACGAGTGGTTACCGGCAGAGTTTGGTAATTCTATGATTTCCGCAGTACGGAAAGTGGATAGGTCGATACGAGCGACACGCGGAGTGTTATTTGCGTTAATGAAGACCCAGCGACCATCGACATCGCCGTTGGTTTGAGATAATTCTGTATGGTGAGAGTCGTCCCAAGGAACAAAGCCATGCGAGGTGTTGAGCATCGGTTTAGTTTCTTCGGAATAGCCCCAACCTTTTTCCGGATCAACAGAGAAGACCGGGATCACGCGGAATAAGCGACCTGATGGCAATCCGTAAACGGAGACTTGTCCGCTGAATCCACCGCTGACAAAATTGTAGAATTCATCATACTTCCCCGGTGCTATGTATGCTTTAGCGCCTGCGTCACCACTGATGGTACTCCCGGCATTTTTGGGTTTGCACGACGTCATTGCAATAGCAGCAATTGCGAATGAGACGGCAGTTAATTTGAATAGATTTTTTTTCATGATATTGCGGTTAGATAATTTCTTGGTTTTGTAGTGGAGAGATTATTTTACTCCGTCATTCTTGCGCATGAATTCAAAGAGATTTCTGGCGTCATCATCGCTCAAACTTTGATTGGGCATTCGCACAAGACAGATTTCAAGCTGAGCTTGAGCCTTCGGATCTTTATTCAGCATTTCATCCGTATTCGTAATGAAGTTCATAATCCATGGCGCTTTATGGCGTGAAGTAACACCTGACCATCCCGGACCGACTAATTTTTCTGCAGTGAGCTTGTGACAGGCAGAGCATTTAACATTAAAGGTTTGTTCACCTGCTGTTGCTTTAGTTACGTCGAGCGTAGTTCCGACTTCCACTTCAGTAAATTTTCCTGTGCCTCGCTCCGGGTCGTAACTTGGATTTCCGTTAGCGGTAGTTGCTGCATCATTGGTTGTTCCGGACTGGCTTGCATCAGGATTGTTGCCGCCACAGGCAACGATAAAAAGGAGAATTCCTGAAAAGAGAAGTGTTGTGATAGAGATTTTCATATCGGGTTTAGTGTTTTTGATTTTACACTGCAATATTAGAGTGAGAGGTCTCCGCTTCTTTATGAGTGCAATCATAATGACGAATCGCATGTTTTTCGGAATGGAAAGAGTTTACTTTCGTCGATCTAAAAAGAGAAGAAGCTTGATATTTTTGAAATATGGCCGATTTGATTAACTTAGCGAAAGATATTCTGATTAAGATCAGTATATAGTCTGCGTTAAATCATTCGTTGTCGAGTCTTAGAATTAGGCCTTTTCTGAAATTTACTTATGATTATGATCAATCTCGATTTGTTACTAGCCTGGGGAGCTTCATACAAAAAGTATGAAGCAGGTGAAGTTATTTTCGAGGAAGGTTCGAATTGTTATTTTTATCATCAGCTAGTTAGCGGTAAAGTGAAATGGGTAAATGTAAATGACGAAGGCAAGGAATACATTCAAAATATTGTTGAGCCGGGGGATAGTTTTGGAGAGATTCCACTTTTTGATGATGGCTTTTATGTTGCTACGGCAATTGCTTATGAAGCAAGTTTGGTGATCCGCTTACCTAAGAAAGTTTTTACTCATATTCTTATAGACAATCCCGAAATCAATTTTGAATTCAGTAAGTTGTTGGCAAAACGACTTCGCTATAAGTTTATACTACTTAAGACAAATGCGTTTGAAAGCCCGGAGAAGCGGATTACAGTCTTGTTAAATTATTTGAAAGCAGAGAAGCGCATTCCGAGCGGTCAAACGTTCATGGTGGATCTTACGCGACAACAAATCGCCAATATGACAGGTTTGCGAGTGGAAACGGTTATCCGTACAATTCGAAGTTTAAATGACCGTGGCGAGCTGACAATTGAACAAGGGAAGATTTATTTTTGATTATGATTGAGGTCATAATGTGATAATGTGCCAAACCCGGTTCTTTGCATCAAATATCTAGTATGCGGCCCGAGTTTCAGAGGTGGTTAAGGATCGGAATTGTAAATTTAGTTATCGTCGTTTTTTTAGGTGTGATTTTGCGATACAAAATTGCCTTTGCCTTACCATTCGTTGATCAAAAAAATTTATTGCAAGGGCATTCGCATTTCGCATTTGCGGGTTGGATTACACAAGTTTTAATGACGTTGCTCGTTCTCTATCTTGATGGACATGGAGTGGAGAATGCTTTGAAAAAGTACAAGTGGATTCTGACTGCTAATTTGGCTACCGCTTATGGCATGCTCATATCGTTTCCAATCGAAGGCTACGCCACCATCTCCATCATTTTTTCTACGTTGTCAATTTTCGTTTCGTATGCTTTTGCGATTCTGTTTTGTCGTGATTTAAAAAAGGTAAAGGGTGATTTAGTTAGCAAACTATGGCTTCGTGTAGCCGTTATTTTTAATGCCCTATCCTCGCTTGGTGCCTTCAGTCTGGCATATATGATGGCCACACATGTTATGCATGAAAAGTTTTATCTGGCTGCTATTTATTTCTTTTTACATTTTCAATATAACGGGTGGTTTTTCTTTGCAGTGATTGGGTTGTGGATTAGTAAGCTTGAGACCTATGGAATAAAAAGTGATTCTCTTCGAAAGTCGTTTTGGCTGTTTTTCTTAGCAGCAATGCCTGCTTATTTTCTTTCGGTGCTGTGGTTAAAGATACCGGTATGGATGTATCTGATAATTGTAATATCTGCTCTGGTGCAGGTTGTCGGATGGTGGAAGATCGTTAGAGTCGTAATGGAAAGTAAAAGTCAGCTACGAAATGAAATTTCGCTTGCAGCTGGGAGATTGTTCAAACTATCTGCGTTAGCATTGACGATAAAATTACTCTTGCAGGTCGGCTCAACTTATCCCTCGCTGAGTCAGCTAGCTTTTGGTTTTAGGCCGATTGTAATTGGTTATTTGCATTTAGTGTTGTTGGGAGTGATTACACTTTTTCTGATTGCTTGGATTGTCACTGAAAATGGAATTGTTTTGAATTTGACATCGATCAGAGGTATTGCGGTATTTGCTGTTGGGATAATCATAAACGAATTTTTTCTGATGTTCCAAGGCGTATGTGGTATGAAGACCATAAACGTTCCGGGCATCAATGAAATGTTATTTGTTACAGCTTTGATTTTGTTTGGCGGTGTATTGATGTTGCTGGTGGGGCAATTTCAATTCAGGAAAAGCGTCTTTAAATAGTTTGTTATATGTAATGGGACTTCGAAAGAGGTCCCGCATTCTTTATAAAATATTTTCCTGGTGCTCTTTTCGTGAAGTTCGGTTACCGATAGTTAGAGCTGTCAATTTTTGCTTAGAGTTTTTTAAAATTTATTGTATTTGGTTTTGCATTATTGTTTTTCCAGCACCACAATGAGTTGCATCCCTTTTCCTGTTTTCTGCATGAGATATTGGAGGGGTTTATCTAATAGTGAGTTGAGATAAGTTGGAGCAACAAAATAATGGTGATGGATGAGTTTGTAGTTGTTTAGTTTCCCATTTCTCAGGAATGAATCCAGCGTGAATTCGTAGAGGTGAAATGGAGCATGCATTGGAGAAATATTGCTGACGAATGGTTGCATGGTTAATCGGTAGTAAAGATTGAATATTTTACTCATCAGCCATTGAGCGTTTGGAATTTCAATTTCAATTTTGCCGCCTTTCTTTACCCATTTTAAAGCACGTGCGATGGCAGTAGAAGGGGAGTAGAGATGTTCGAGAACAGCACCGAAATTTATGTAGTCGAAATAATTGTCGGGAAACTGCGCATCTTCAATTGAGCTTTGAACTATGCGGTCTTTAGGAATGCCAATTTTGGAAACAGCATAATTTAAAAATGGTTCTGAAGGTTCAATACCCGTAACGTTTAAGCCTGCTTCGAGCATTCCTTTCATCGCGAAGCCGACGCCAATACCGATATCAAGTATTTTCCCATCAGGGCCTCCATAGTTTCGAGCTTTCTCAACTACGGCTTTGATGCTTTCCGGATTTGCTTTAAAGTAGTCGTCGTTCCAGTATTCAGCCGGAGGGATTCCGTAATGGTCCTGGAGATTTGCCGGAACGGGTTGAGGGTCGGAGAATATCAATCCGCACGAAACGCATTCTTTGATAGTGGTACTTATGCCGGAAACTTTTCCGGGATTTTTACCTTGTGTTCTGTTTAAGCGATGTCCAAGGATTTTGAAATTGGAAGCATCGGCACCACACATGTCGCAATGTGTTACGGGCTTAAAGTTGTAGGTAATTTCTGTCATACAAGTGGGAGGTATAACATTGTGAGAGATATGCCTTTCCTAAATTAAAAATCAGGAGAGGATGGTATATCCGCGTGAGCGGATCTTGGTGCAATTATTTCGTAAAGCATGTGTGAATGGTATTAATCAGATGGTAGTCATTTTTGCTTCAGGAAAAATTGTAGTGTACAGTAAGGATGTTTTTAATAATTGCTGAATGATACTTAAAGGTAGAAGAACAGTGTATACGAAAATTCATTCTTTGGCTAAACACCGCACAGCTAGGGCGAATGCAGACTTTGTGTTGATCAGAAAATAAAAAAGGATGCCTTGGGAGCATCCTTTTTATTTTATTCGTTGTAATCGACCTTAAACCGATTCGGCCAGAATGATAATCTTGTTATTCAGATTTTCAATCACTCCGCCTTTCACGTCGAAAGTTTTTACGCCTTCCTTGTCTTTCACTTTCACCTTACCGTTCAGCAGTGTGCTGATGATCGGTGCGTGATTGTTGAGCATTTCGAAGCGACCCTTGCTACCGGGAACGGAAACAGAAGTTACGTCGCCTGCATATACTCGTTTATCGGGGGTGATGATTTCCAGTTTCATTGAGTCTGTTTATTATAGCCTTATTTATTTTCAGCAAGGATTTTCTTTCCTTTTGCAATCGCATCGTCGATAGTACCAACGAGGTTGAACGCTGCTTCCGGATACTCATCTACTTCACCATTCATGATCATGTTGAAGCCTTTGATAGTTTCTTCGATCGGAACGATTACACCTTTCAAGCCGGTGAACTGTTCAGCTACGTTGAATGGCTGAGACAAGAAACGCTGAACACGACGTGCACGCGATACTGTCAGCTTATCTTCGTCGCTCAACTCATCCATACCGAGGATGGCGATGATATCCTGAAGTTCTTTGTAACGCTGAAGGATATTTTTCACGCGCTGAGCTGTGTTGTAATGTTCGTCACCAACGATAAGCGGAGAAAGGATACGTGAAGTTGAATCGAGTGGATCCACCGCAGGGTAGATACCTAACTCAGCGATCTTACGGTTCAATACCGTTGTTGCATCCAAGTGAGCGAATGTTGTTGCAGGAGCCGGATCTGTTAAGTCATCGGCAGGAACGTAAACGGCCTGAACCGAAGTAATCGAACCACGTTTTGTAGAAGTGATACGCTCTTGCATCTGGCCCATCTCAGTAGCAAGAGTAGGTTGGTAACCTACGGCTGATGGCATACGACCGAGGAGGGCCGATACCTCAGAACCTGCCTGAGTGAAACGGAAGATATTGTCGATGAAGAAGAGGATATCACGACCGCCTGATTTCTCATCACCGTCACGGAAGTATTCCGCTACAGTAAGACCAGAGAGGGCAACACGAGCACGGGCTCCCGGTGGTTCGTTCATCTGACCGAACACGAGAGTCGCTTGTGATTTACCGAGTTCCGTCATATCGACTTTCGATAAATCCCATCCGCCTTTTTCCATTGAATGTTTGAATTCATCACCGTAACGGATAACGCCTGATTCGATCATTTCACGAAGCAAATCGTTTCCTTCACGAGTACGCTCACCTACACCGGCGAATACAGAAAGACCTGCATAACTCTTCGCGATGTTATTGATCAATTCCATGATCAATACGGTTTTGCCAACACCGGCACCACCGAACAGACCGATCTTACCACCTTTTGAGTATGGCTCGATCAAGTCGATAACTTTGATACCTGTATAGAGGATTTCTGATTCAGTCGACAAGTCCTCGAAGCGCGGAGCCTGACGGTGAATAGGAACACCTTTTTCTTTTGATACAACACCGATTCCGTCGATAGCATCACCTACGACGTTAAACAGACGACCTTTGATGGCATCGCTTGCCGGCATCTGAATCGGTGAACCGATAGAACGTACCGGCATTCCACGCATCAGACCATCGGTCGATTCCATGGCAATTGCACGAACGGTATCTTCACCGATGTGTTGTTGACACTCAAGTACGAGTGGAGTACTGCCCGGACGATCGATTTCCAACGCGTCAAGGATGTTTGGCAATGCAGAGCCTTCATCATCAAAAGCCACGTCTACTACCGGGCCGATGATTTGGGTGATTTTTCCAATATTCGCCATCTGTTATATTGTTTTTTAGTGTTTTTAATTTTGAGAGCGCAAAAGTAAGGTTTTTCCTCTAAATAATAAGGGGGGTGTTGGTAAAAAAGCCCTAAAAAAGCATGGAAGAAAATTGTTTCTTAAATGGCAGATAATCAGGATTTTGAGTGAACGATCGGCTTCTGAAGGTATTCCATTCTCGTGCATCTTTTCAACCGTCCACCAATATGCGACCCCAACGGGGTCGCATATTGATAGACGGTGAGGATACCCCTGCAGCCGACCCCAACGGGGTCGCATATTGGTAGACGGTGAGGATGCCCCTGCAGCCGACCCCAACGGGGTCGCATATTGGTAGAAGGTGAGGATGCCTGCAGCCGCCCTAGCAAGGGTCGCATATTGAAGGTGAGGATTGCACCCCAACGGGGTCGCTGTATTGTAGAAGCTGAAGACAGACCGCCCCAATCCGGTCGCATATTGCAAAATCTCCGATTTATAAATCAAACGACGATAAAACGTACAGCGCCGGAGTTTTTACCTATCCATTCGTGAATAACCAAACATCACACGACAAAAAATCAACGCCCATAATCTTACTTTTGCCCCATGACATCGATCGAAACCATTTACGAAGCATATCTGACGAATCGTTCTGTTTGCACGGACACGCGGGCCATTATTCCGGGCTCAATTTTCTTTGCATTGAAGGGCCCTTCGTTTAATGGTAATGCATTTGCCGAACAAGCTTTATTATCAGGTGCTTCATTCGCTGTGATCGATGAGCCCGCCTTCAAAAAAGGTGATCGTTATTTTTTAGTCGAAGATGTTTTAACGGCTCTGCAAAAATTAGCCGCTCATCATCGCAGCCAACTTTCTATTCCGGTACTGGCAGTGACGGGCTCAAATGGCAAAACGACGACGAAGGAATTAGTTCGCGCTGTTTTGTCGAAGAAATTTAAAACACTGGCGACAAAGGGTAATCTGAACAATCATATCGGTGTGCCACTAACATTGTTGTCGATCACTTCCGATATTGCTTTTGCGGTGATTGAAATGGGAGCGAATCATCAGCACGAAATCGAATTGCTTTGCTCGATTGCTTCGCCTGATTTCGGTTTGATTACCAATGTCGGAAAAGCACATCTGGAGGGTTTCGGCGGATTCGAAGGTGTGAAGAAGGGTAAAGGTGAAATGTACAAAGCGCTTTCTTCAGAGGGGAGATTGGCATTTGTAAATTCGGATAGCCAACATTTGAAAGAGATGGCTGCACAATACAAGCCTTCGAAAATTTTGTATTACGGAACAGGAAGTGATTTGTATTGTAGTGGCGAATTGCTGTCATCTGAACCGACGTTGCATCTTAAATGGAGATGCGAAAGTGCATTCGGTGAAATTCAAACACAACTAATCGGCGCTTATAATTTTGAAAATATTTTAAGTGCAATTTCCATCGGAAATTATTTCCGTGTGAAGCCTGAAGATATCAGCGAAGCCATCGCCGCTTACATCCCCGATAATAGTCGTTCTCAAATTGTACAAAAGGGTAATAATACCATCGTTCTCGATGCATACAATGCGAATCCGACAAGCATGGAAGCAGCATTGAAGAATTTTTCGAAGATGGAAGGAGCCAATAAAATTATTTGCGTCGGTGATATGGCGGAGCTGGGTGATGAAAGCAAAGCGGAACATGCTCGTATAATTCAACTACTGAAAACAATATCCTATTCGCAACTCATTCTCGTCGGAAAAAATTTCGGCGAATTTAATCATGAGCTGCCGAATGTTCATTTTTTGAATTCTGAACTGGCGACGGAGTGGTTGAAATCAAATCAGCAACATGATAGCCTATTCCTTGTGAAAGGCTCGCGTAGCAGCAGGATGGAGAAATTGCTGGAAGCTATTTAAGGTTATGGCGTGTGGATATAAGCTCCAATCGTCATCTCAGTATGTTAAAATTCTGTTTGGGGTGGAGTAATTTAACTGACTATTCGGTCGGATTATCCTTTTTTCGGCCCGAATCGTAAGAATTAGTGATGTCCTTTTTGATTGTTGGAGCAAGGCAGAGCTAAAATTCACCTCCGCAACAGAATACAAGCAGAACTTTGAATCATGAAAAAGATCTCAAACCGCCTGTCAATAGGGCTTTTCCTGCTACTTGCTACTTTCGCATCTTGTCATAAGGATGTCGTGAACCAAGTGGCAACTCTGAGTGTTTCTCTTAAAGATAGCCCGGGCAATTACAATAATGTTTTTGTTCAGGTTGTTGGAGTTGAAATACACACAAATACTAATGGTTGGCAGACCTTGCCTGTAGATTCGGCTATTTACGACTTGCTTACTCTTCAAAATGATGTCGACACTGTTCTTGTTACACCTCAAAGCATTCCTTCGGGGAGCATTTCGCAAATACGACTGATCCTGGGTGATTCAAATATTGTCGTAGTAGATAGCGTGGCATATCCACTTGAGTTAAGCAGCGAAGATGAAACCGGCCTGAAATGTAATTTACATTCTGATCTGATGCCAAACACTTCTTATCATTTGATGCTGGACTTCGACGCCAACGCCTCCATCGTAGCAAACGGAAACGGAACCTACAAACTCAAACCCGTCGTCACCGCATTCTTTCAATAGAAAAGAATAAACCGAAGCATTTCCACTTCGGTTTTTTTATTGAACTTTGAACTTTGAACTTTGAACTTTGAACTTTGAACTTTGAACTTTGAATATAGCATCCCCTCCGCCCACCACTTACCACTTACCACTTACTACTTACTACTTACTTTTCTTCTTAAACAGCTTCCTCTTCTTCGTCTCCTCATCATAGTACCCATAGCCATAATACCCATAGCTATATCCGTATCCATAACCGTAGCGCTGATTTGTTCCGGCATCATTCAAAAGGATACAAAGATTGTTCACCATTCCCTGAGAGTAGTAGTCGTTGATGGTTTTAATGTAATCTTTCTTAGAATAATTTTCGCGAAGGATAAACACATTCACATCAGCCAGCTTCATGAGCATCATAGCGTCACTCACAATGCCAACCGGTGGTGTGTCGATGAAAATGTAATCGTATTTGCCGCGTAATTCTTCGAGTAAAATTTTTGTCTCTTTTTTTGCCAGTAACTCGGCAGGATTCGGAGGAATTGGTCCCGACGGAATAATGTCGAGTCCCTGCACATTTGTTTTGCAGATAACGCTTTCCAAAGTGTTTTTACCAATGAGATAAGTACTCACGCCGATTTCATTGCTCACTCCCAAATCCTGAACCAGCTGTGGTTTACGTAAGTCCATACCAACGATAATGACGCGATGGCCTTGTAGTGAAAGTACGGTGGCAAGATTCAGCGTAGAGAACGATTTCCCTTCACCGCCAACACTTGATGTAATCAAAACGATTTTGTGCTGTTCGGCCAGTCCGAAGAACATCAAATTGGCACGGATCGAACGGAAAGCTTCGGCAATCGATGATTTTGGTTTTGCAGAAACAACAAATCTCTCATCACCATGTAAGTGGCCGACAACCCCAATGATTGGAATCTTCGTCATCTTCTCAATGTCGTCGCGATTGCTGATGGTGTTTTTGATATATCCCTGAAGAAGAACGATGATTACCGGAACAATGAATGCAAGCATCAGGGTAATGATGAATACAGCCTTTTTATTGGGAATAACCGGAATGTCATTTGCCGCGGCATCATCAAGAACTTTATTGTCGGAAACAGCCGTTGCTTTGGCAATGCCTGTCTCCGCTTTTTTCTGAAGTAGGTATAGGTAAATGTTTTCGTTAACGGTAAAGTTTCGCTGAATGCCTAAGAGTTCGCGCTCGATGTTCGGGATTTTCCGAATGGAGTTTTCATAGGAGTTCAGCTGAGAGTTGATGCTCGCTAAACTCGTTTTCGTCATGTTGCGAATGTTGTTGATGTTTTCAATCAACGCTCGCTTATTTTGCTCGATCTGCTCATCAATTACTTTCAATGCCGGTGATTGTCCTCCGGAATTTGAGCCGTACGACAAACTCTTTCTCTTCGACTGTAAGGTTTTTAATTGAGAGATCAGATCGACTAATAATGGATCCGGAGTTCCGATGCTCGAAGGAGCAAGCGACTCAAGGTCTTTGTTGTTGACTACATAATTGTAGAGATAGTCGAGTGACTTCAGGTCGATTTCTGCTTTGACACGATTTTCGTCGACAACTGTAACGCGTTCGAGATATGCTTTTGATTCTTCGCTCAGATCAACCGTTCCTTTTTGCTCCTTGAATTTCTGAAGCTCAAGTTCGGTAGTGTTCAGAGTTTTTGAAATCTCTTCTAATTGTTCGTCAACGAATTTCAATGTTAATGCCGCAACTGATGATTTATCCTTTACATCGCGGTTTATATAGACTTTCCCAAGTGTGTTCAGGAAGTCGGTTGCCCGTTCTTTTACCTTATCCTGAACGCTAACGGTAACGATCGTTGCGTCCTTATTCATAGGCTCAACCTTCATTTTTTCGTTATAGTAGGTGAGGAGAGTCTTAATCGAATTAATTGTGAAAGTGAATTCGTCGTTACTGTCGGCATCCGGAATTTCACTTTTTGTAATTACCATTTTAAAATGGGGAGTACGGATTTCTTCTCCATACCGATGAGTGGCAGAGTAAGAATAGCTGAGCAGTTGATTGCTGATGTCGGTTTCGAGGATGAAATGCTCAGCATCCTTTTTGCGTAGCTCAAATTTTTCGTCGTAAGCGCCTTCGGCAACAAATGACGGAGTAACAACGAAAGGTGAGTTCTTATAGACAGGGTAGTTGTAAAAGGTAGACTTTCCGAAATAGCTTACGCCAAGATTAAGTTCGTTAATTGTTTCTTCGAGAACTGATCTGGAGCGAAGGATTCCGATTTCGGTAGCAACGTTTTTTGTATTTCCGAATAAATCGCCGGTAAGTATGTCTTCAATGTTTTTTGAAGTATTCTTCGAGTCTTTAATCAAAACACTCGAAGAGGCTTCGTAAACCGGAAGCGTCAATTTGATGTACAGAAAAGATCCGATGAGGAAGATGATGGCAGAAGCTACAAAGTAGTGCCATTTTTTGCGAATGTTATAAAAAAGCAAACGCAGATCAATTTCATCGTCATGTCGGCGTTGAGTATCGGCGTTAGTTCTCATTTAGTTTTTGTTAGTGGTAATGATGAATGTAACGACAACGACGGCCGTAGTCAGGATTGATGTGAAAACAGTCACCGCCGGAGAGATGTTCTGGAAAGCGCGTCGGCGTACCGGCGAAATATAGATCACATCGTCAGGGTGCAGGAAATAGACTTCGGTCGAAAGAGATTTCGCAGAAGTGAGATCAACCATTAAATCTTTTGTTGTGTTATTTTCTGTGCGAATGATTCGAATACTTTTTCTGTCGCCAAAAGTTGAAAGATCGCCGGCCAGACCAAGTGCTTCGAGTAAAGTAGCTTTTTCATTCATCACCTGATAAGTGCCCGGGCGATTAACTTCGCCGAGAACAGTAATCTTGAAGTTTAATTTTTTCAGAGTAACGATAGGGTCTGAAATGTATGCTTTGAATTTGTCTTCGATCACCGATGTAGCTGAGGCGATTGTCATTCCGGTCAGATTTACAGCTCCGATAAGAGGTAATTTTACATTGCCTTTATCGTCGAGCACGTAGCCTTTTTCGTAAGGAGAACGATTGTCGCTTACCGGTTTTTCCATTCCGCCCGCTAAGTACGGATAGGCTTCATTGTTGATTGTAAATACAGAAATGCTCAGGATGTCGCCCGGGTAAATCCGCACCAACGAATTGCTGTCGGCTTTCAAAGAAGGAAGTTCTCCCTGGAAGTAAACAAGGTTTTTCTGTGGCGTACATGCTGCCATGAGCAGTACGGAAAGAAGAAAGAAGTAGCGGAACAACTGAATTTTCATTTGTTCAATTAAACAATTATGAAAGGGAAATTATTTTCCGAGGATAGAGCGAGAGATAACGATTTTCTGTACTTCGCTTGTTCCTTCGTAAATCTGAGTAATTTTTGCGTCACGCATGAAACGTTCAACGTGGAATTCTTTTACGAATCCATAGCCACCGTGGATTTGAACGGCTTCAACCGTTGTTTCCATGGCTACGCGTGAAGCAAATAATTTTGCCATTGAAGAAGACAGACCATAGTCGAGGTGCTGATCTTTCATCCATGCTGCTTTCAGGCAAAGCAAACGGGCTGCTTCAATTTCTGTTGCCATATCGGCAAGTTTAAATTGAATAGCCTGATGCTGACAAATCGGAACGCCAAAAGCTTTACGTTCTTTTGAATAGTTAAGAGCAAGTTCATACGCACCCGAAGCAATTCCGAGAGCCTGAGAAGCAATACCGATACGACCACCTGTAAGAGTTTTCATGGCAAACTTGAAGCCGAAGCCATCTTCTCCGATACGATTCGCTTTCGGAACTTTTACATCGGTAAACATCAGAGAGTGTGTATCACTTCCGCGAATACCGAGTTTATTTTCTTTCGGGCCTACCATGAATCCGGGTGCTCCTTTTTCAACGATGAGTGCATTGATGCCTTTGTGGCCTTTGGCAACATCGGTTTGTGCAATGACTAAATATACAGAAGCTGTACTGCCGTTCGTGATCCAGTTTTTTGTTCCATTTAAAAGGTAGTGATCGCCCATGTCGATCGCCGTTGTGTGCTGAGATGTAGCATCAGAACCGGCTTCCGGCTCAGAGAGACAGAAAGCGCCGATGATTTCACCTTTAGCTAGAGGAACTAAGTATTTTTGTTTTTGTTCTTCCGTACCGAAATTTTCGAGACCCCAGCAAACCAAAGAATTGTTCACCGACATTACTACCGAAGCAGAAGCATCGACTTTCGAAATTTCTTCCATGGCAAGCACGTAAGAAATTGTATCCATTCCTCCGCCACCGTACTGTGGGCTAACCATCATACCGAGAAAACCGAGTTCGCCCATTTTCTTGATTTGTTCTGCGGGGAATTTTTGGTGCTCATCGCGCTCGATTACACCAGGTTTTAATTCATTTTGTGCAAAATCCCTTGCCGCATTACGGATCATTAAATGTTCTTCACTCAGTTCGAAATTCATAATATAATGTTGTTGAAAGAACCCGTTGTAGGCGGGCTCGGGTGATGGAATTAAGATTTAATTTAGGACGACAAACGTACACGATTTGATCGTTATTCCCAAAGGAAAATTGATCCGATTAGTTTGGCGTTATAGCTTGAAAATCAGAAAATTGAGTCTGAAGAGGGGAGTGGGTGAATGAATGACCATGGGAGAGATGAAACAAATATATCATGTATTGGGAATCATGTCGGGAACTTCGCTCGATGGAGTCGATCTGGCCTTTTGTGAATTTGAAAAGAAGGACCGATGGAATTTTCAGCTGATTGCCGGCGAAACCATTCCATACAGTCAGGCCTGGTCGGAGCAGTTACGTAACGCTCCGACGTTATCGGCTGAGTCGCTCATGCGGCTGAATTCTGAATACGGAACTTTCCTTGGCAAGCTCGCATCCGATTTTTGTTTCAGACATAAATTGAAACCCGATTTTATTTCTTCTCACGGGCACACCATTTTTCATCGCCCGAATGAGAGCTATACTTTGCAAATTGGTTCCGGTCCGCATATCGCTGCTGCGACTTCGTTACCGGTGATATTTGATTTCAGATCAGGCGATGTTGCTTTGGGAGGACAGGGTGCGCCGTTAGTTCCGATCGGCGACCGATTGCTCTTCAGTGAAATGGATTACTGTTTGAATCTCGGTGGCATTGCCAATATTTCATTTGAGAAAAACGGAGAGCGAATTGCGTTCGATATTTGCGCAGCAAATATGGTTTTGAATTATCTCTCAGGCAAAGTCGGGAAAAGTTACGATGCCAACGGCGAGATGGCTCGTAGCGGGAAGGTAGATAAAAATTTATTGTCGAAACTGAATGCGCTTCGTTATTATGCAAAGCCTTTTCCGAAATCGCTCGGACGCGAGGATGTCGAAGCCGATGTAATTCCAATATTGGAAGAGTCGACTTTATCGGTGAACGATTTGCTTGCCACGTTTTGCAAACACATTGCTCATCAGGTAAGCAATGTAATTACTCTGAGAAACTCCTCGAATACACTTTTGATTTCAGGTGGCGGTGCGCTGAATTCTTACCTGATCGATTGTATAAAAGAAGAATGCAAGATAAATGTAGTCGTTCCTTCGCCGAATATTATTAATTTTAAAGAAGCAATCATCTTCGCATTTCTCGGAGTATTACGAATGAGAAATGAAGTAAATTGTTTGAAGTCGGTAACGGGAGCGGAGAGGGATTCGTGTGGAGGGCTTTTGATCGCCTAGGGCCCGGAAATTGAAATTGAAATTGAAATTGAAATTGAAATTTAGAATTTAGAATTTAGAATTCAGAAAAAACAAAAAAGCCAAAGGCCGATTTAGTTACCGACCTTTGGCTTTTCTTATAGTAATTTAAAATTTAGAATTCAAATTCATAATTCTGAATTCATAATTCTAAATTGATTTTTAAAAATCATCATCATCATCATCAAAGTCACTCATAGAGCCTGCGTCATCGAAGCCTTTGAGATCGTCCATTGGTAATGAGTCGTCGTTGTTATCGAGATTATCGTTATCGATTGGGGCGATATCGATGATTTCAGTTTCGCGGATCATCAGATCAGGCTCGTCCATTAAAAGAGAAGTCTGAACTGCTTTAGGAGCTGCTTTAGGAGCTGCCGGTTTTTTAGCAGCCGGTTTTTTAGCTACAGGTTTTGGAGCCGCAGGTTTAGCAACTGCTTTTTTAGGAGCGGGAGCTTTCTTAGCTGCAGGCTTTTTAGGAGCTACTTTTTTCGCTGCCGGTTTTTTCTTGGCAGGTGCAGCTTTTTTCTTAGCCGGTTTTTTAGCTACCGGTTTTTTAGCGGAAGCTTTTTTGGCTGCGCCGGACTTTTTAGCCGGAGCTTTCTTAGCTGGTTTTTTAGCTTTAGATTTTTTAGGTGCTTTCTTTTTAGTTGCCATGGCGAGAAGTCTGGTTTGTGACTGTGGTTGCAATATTAAAGTGTTACCTTCAAAATTACAATATGATTGTTCACACTTCCAAAAAAAAGATGTGGTTTTTTTATGCGGACTTGGAATCGGTAAAAGATAGCACCGATTAGGCCAAGTCGACCTTTTGGAGCCTGCGAAGAATCATGCGTTTGACTTGCCTCATGTGCTTGGAATTCCTTAGGTTTGCGCACTCTTAAAAAAGGATATGAAAGCAAATCAGACAGCGCCCGAGACAGCACATTTACGATCGTTGATTCAGAAATTTGAAGGAAAAAGACCTGAAATCGTGTTTGAGTGGAAGGATAGTGAGACAGAAGCCGAAGGGTGGATCGTAATTAATTCGCTCCGCGGAGGCTCTGCCGGCGGTGGAACCCGGATGCGTAAGGGCTTAGATAAGAGAGAAGTTGAGTCTTTGGCAAAAACAATGGAGATTAAGTTCTCAATTAGCGGTCCGGCAATCGGCGGTGCCAAGTCGGGTATTAACTTCGACCCACAGGATCCCCGCAAAAAGGGTGTCCTTGAGCGCTGGTATAAGGCTGTGATGCCTCTCCTTAAGACTTATTATGGTACAGGAGGCGATTTGAATGTCGATGAAATCCATGAAGTGATTCCGATTACCGCTAAATATGGTCTGAAACATCCGCAGGAAGGAACTGTTGTTGCCCATTGGAATGTTTCGGATGAACAAAAAGAGCGGATTATCCGCCAGCTTCAGGTTGGTGTGAAAAAGCGCCTCGATAACTCTGTTTACTCTCCTGATGTGAATCGTCTGATTACCGTAGCCGATATGATTACCGGTTATGGAGTTGCGGAAGCAGTCGGACATTATTACCGTCTTTATTCAGGC
The DNA here is from genome assembly GCA_016721305.1 of Bacteroidota bacterium. Classification (GTDB taxonomy): domain Bacteria; phylum Bacteroidota; class Bacteroidia; order AKYH767-A; family 2013-40CM-41-45; genus JADKIH01. The sequence goes on along the minus strand of JADKIH010000001.1, from coordinate 303,203 downwards.
GATATCAAAGGCAAGCGTGCAATTGTGCAGGGTTGGGGGAATGTTGGCGCGGCAGCAGGGTACTATCTGGCCAAGATGGGGGTAAAGATTACCGGCATCATCGATCGTTTCGGCGGTCTTATTAATACAGATGGTTTTACATTCGAGCAGATCCGTGACCTGTATCTTGAGCGTAACGGAAATCAGCTCAAAGCCGACGGAATGTTGTCGTATGAGGAAATGGACAGTAAGGTATGGGAGTGCGGTGCGGAGATCTTCATTCCGGCTGCTGCTTCACGTATCGTTAAAGCTGACCATTTGAAGCGAATGATCAATAACGGCCTGGAAGTTATTTCATGTGGGGCTAACGTTCCATTCGATGACAAAGAAATTTTCTTCGGCCCAACGGCTGAATTTGCCGATGGAGCTGTAAGCGTAATTCCTGATTTTATCGCGAACTGCGGTATGGCCCGCGTATTCCGTTATCTGATGAACGATAATACTGCGATTACTGATGAGGCTATCTTTAATGATGTTTCGTTTTGTATTGGCTCTGCAATGGCAGAGGTTCAAAAGCAAAACCCCGACAAGCTTCATATCTCGCAGACGGCAATGGAGATGACTTTGGCCAAGCTTGTTTAGGAATTTATCTTGCCAAATTCACGATTGGGGATTCATAATTCATAATTTTGAATTCTAAATTCGATATATGCTTACTTCAACGTTTTTAGGAAATACTCTCGAAAGCTATTTATGGTTTTTCGGAATTCTTCTCGGCGGCTTTTTGTTGAAAAAAGTGATTTCGTCGTTATTGTCGAGAGTGATTTACGCATTGTTTAACAGGTATGGAAAAACAGTAGGAGTTGAAAAATTCTTCGGACTGATGAATCGTCCGTTTCAATTTTTCATCATGGTTGTTATTCTGTATGTCGCCTTCGATCGATTGGAGTTCCCTCATGAATGGAATTTAGTTCCGGAAAATCAGTTTGGAGTAAGATTGGTTGCCTTCAAAATCTTTGAAGCGCTGATTCTATTTTCTTTTGTTTGGATCCTGGTACGAGGAATCGACTTTATCGGTTTGGTAATGCTAGAGAGAGCCAAGCGGACAGAGTCGAAAATGGACGATCAGCTTGTGCCATTTGTGAAGGAAGCAATTAAAGTGATTGTTGCTTCAGTAGGTTTTCTGATTTTAGTAGGAATAGTTTTCGATCTGGATATAGTAAGTTTGGTTACCGGTCTGGGAATCGGAGGTCTTGCCTTTGCCTTAGCAGCAAAAGAGACATTGGAGAATCTCTTAGGGTCGTTTACACTCTTTCTGGATAAGCCTTTTATAGTCGGCGATACAGTAAAAGTCGGAACCGTTGAAGGCAAGGTTGAAAGCATTGGATTTCGGTCAACTCGCATCCGTGCCCTGGACAGAATGCTGGTTGTAGTTCCAAATAAGAAAATGGTCGATGCTGAATTGATCAATGATACGGTTCGATTGTCGAGGCGCTCCTCGTTTTTGATAGGCTTGTCTTATAAGACAAGTGAAGAAACAATGCGAAATATTTTGCAGGATATCCGGCAATTGCTTCACGAGCATTCGATGATTGAACCTGATCCGACAGTGCGTTTTCGTCAATTCTCGCCCAGCTCACTCGATATTTCAATCATTTTTTTCGTCTTAACACCTCAAATGGACGAGTTCCTGAAAGTACAGGAAGAGATCAATTTTAAGATTCTTTCAATTGTAACAGCTCGCGGAGCAGAATTCGCCTATCCGTCGACAACGGTTTATTTAAAGCAGTAAAACTTGTTAAGTTGGGATACAGCTCTTGATTGAGCAAATGGATGATTAATTCCAAAGCTCAATTGCTATTCTGTTAACTTCAAAAAAGAGTTAATTGTATATAAGTAAGGTTCCTGATGTAGAGTTGTAATCGACATGATACGATTTCATCGGAGCCGTTGCAGGTCCATTAATTACCGAGCCGTCGTAAAGACTAAACTTACTGCCACATTTTCCATCAGCCATTATCAGTCCTGAAGCTTCAACATCTAAAAGAGACCCGGATGCAGTAGGGTCGTAAGGGCAAGCACGGTCGAACGCTGCAAATTCATCGAGTGATTTACGATAAATGACGATTCCCCTGTAACCGGCATTGGTAACATAGGCGTGATTACCGATACTATTCAATTGCGTGTAGGGGTATGTGGTTAGATAAATTGTGATATTCACCGGAACCGTTGGGAAGCTGGCATTCACATCATTCTTCTTGCAGGAAAGGATCGGAATCAGAAGGAGGATTGTTGAAAATATGATTTTCGGAATACGTTTCATGTAGGAGTCGGATACTATATTTGTATGAGTCAATCGAAATTGGTTTTAGTGAATGTTCGCGATACTGATCGGAAATCCACAACAAACTGAATTCAATTGTTTAGTAAATCAATTCAGATACTTCTAAATAAAACAACCGATGAAACGTTTACTCCTCGTTGCAGCAATTGCAGTACTTAGTGTTTCTGCTTGTAAAAATAATCAAAACAATCCGGAATCCACGAAAGTTGATTCTACTAATACAGAAACCCTTCAGAATAGCCCGAAAACCGAATATACTTGTCCGATGCATCCGGATGTGATTTCAGACAAGGCCGGTCAGTGCCCCCAGTGTGGTATGGATTTGCAGGCGAAGAGTTAATTGGAGTTAGTAAGTAGAAAGTAGTAAGTAGTAAGTAGTAAGTAGTAAGTTGACTTGGGGTGAGGCATTGTGGGCCTGCTTTTAGTTTTATTATACTGATTGAATTCTCATGAAATTTCTCAAAGCTTTAGGTATAGCGATCTTGCTTTCTGCACCGGCAGTAGTCCATGGGCAGGACGTGGATGCTCGTTCTCCAAAGCCTCAGGTTTCATCGGGTAAGCAGGCGGAGGCAGAGAAGAAGAAAGCAAAAAAGGCCAAGCAAATAGAGAAGTCGGTCGAAAAGGCGAAAAAGCAACACATGAAGTTGCAGACAAAAAATACGCGTAAAATGATGCGTAAGAGTCGTCGCAGCTCAGGCCGGTGGGATCAGGGAAAGAGGGAGTTTTTTTTGAAGCGGTGGTTTAAAAAGAAACATCGCTAACCTATAAGAGTGGCGTAAGCAGGAAATCAATTTATTTCGTTGGCGGAAACCGATTTTGACCAAGTTTTTCTTGTGTTATTTGAAGAACCGACAGGGCTTTTAAAGCTAATATCACCTTTTACAGCTGCATTTTCATTGTTTTTTTTCGTTTGACTCGATGCTGAAGTATCGCCGTATGCCAATATAGACAGGGCCTTCAGGTAGTTTCTAATCTGTTTGGCCAAGTTTTTAATCATGTTGGCCAAAAAGCCATAATGTTTCTACCCAAAAATCTAGACTAACGGTAGCGCATAGTCTAGTTTTGCGGTCTGCGATTCAAAATTTACTGAACAAATGGGTAAGAGTGTGTGGAAGGGCCGGACAAACAATGCGATTCGAGAAAGCATTTCAGGGGAAATGGTAGTCGGTCGTCTGTTGTCTTTTCGACAATCATACTCAAAATCGTACACACGATTTAATAATTCGATTCATGTGTGTTCAGAAATTTCTCAAGACACAATCCTCGCTGTTCTTCGTCCGACACCACACATGTCAACGATTAATTCAAACAGCAACACAATAAAAGGTTCACTTTTATTTCACACCACACAATTTAATGTACACGAAAAAGATCGTTTGATCAGTAGAGTAAGTTCACTCAATTGATCTCTTGACCGAATTCGTTTTCCCGGTTTAGCAGTGATGCTTGTCACTGACAGGGATATTTATGTCTGGAAAAAAATAAAAAATGGTGAATATGATCCCGAGTGTGTGTCAAAGTTTGAATAAGAAAATGAGTTTTTCTTATCAACGATTAATTCTTCCGGTACTTGTTGTGCTTTTAGGATTTTCTCAAAATTCAAATGCTGCAACTGCTTTATCGAATAGCACTGTAAGTGCTGCTGGCAGTTGTGCAGGCTCAACGAAAGTAGTTGTACAAGCTTTTTCGTTGGCACAAACTTCATCAGCAGCGAACTTCACATCCGTTGTGTTTTCAACTGCTGCAACAAGTACATACGTTGCTGCTGATGTTACCAAATTTCAGTTGTGGACAAACACTACGAATTCGATTGCAACTGCAACACAAGTCGGAGCAAATCTTACTACTTCATTAGGTGTCGGTAGTCATACTATTTCCGGCTTCACTCAGGCACTCACAGTTGGTGCTACCCGATATTTTTGGATTACGACAGATGTGTCGGCATTATTGTCGGTTTCTCATACATTGGTAACGTCTAATATTTCATCTACTGCAATTACAGTTTCAACCGGAACAGTTTCCGGTAGCGCGAATGCAGGGGGCTTACAAACATTTTATCCTGCCTTGTCTTCGAATACAGCCACCGCTGATCAGGCGATTTGTTCCGGTGCGACTCCTGTTGCATTGACAGGTTCTACTCCAACAGGAGGTAATGGAACATATACGTATTTATGGGAGAGCAGTACAACAAGTGCGAGTGCAGGTTTTGCGACGGCTACAGGAACGAGCAATGCAAAAAATTACACACCGGTAGCTTTGACGACAACAACATGGTATCGAAGAACGGTTTCCTCAGGTGGTTGTTCAACCGTTTCTTCGGCTGTTCAGATTACGGTAAATCCATTACCCGGAGCTGTGGCAGTTAGTGGTGGAGGCGTCGTGTGTAGTTCAACCACACTTGTTGCTACAGGTGGTGCCGGAGGTACTATTTATTTTCAAGGAACAACTTCAGGTGGTATATCAACTTCAAACAGCAATACTTCTCAGAATATCTCAGCATCAGGAACGTATTATTTCATTGCACAAACATCGGCCGGATGTTGGGGGACACAGGTTGGAACAACGGTTACAGTTCAGACCCCGCCAACGATAACCGATGCAAGTGTTTGTCAAGGCGGTTCCGGTTCGTTGATTGCAACAGCGATTTGTCCGGTATTAAGCGGACAAACTGCAGGTGCAAACAATGCCGGTTCCGCTGCGGAGAACTCTGCTACAGGAGTTTCAACATGGACAAATCCAGGCAACATCACCACAGTAGGAACACCGTATGCTACAACGGTGATTGCGACGAGTTCAACCTCTCGTTATCTTCAAGGATCTTCTTATGGCTTTGCTATTCCAAGTACGGCAACAATTAATGGTATTACGGTTGTTGTTAATCGTCAATCGAGCAGTGCAACAAATCTTCGTGATAACATTGTGTCTCTGGTAAAGGGCGGAACAATTCAGGCAACTAATCGTGCTGTTACCGGTACTAATTGGGGGACAACGATGGCAACAGCCACCTATGGTTCAACATCTGACCTGTGGGGATCGACATGGACGCCGGCCGATATTAATGCGTCAAACTTCGGTGTCGTTTTTTCTGCTTCCAACTTAAGTACAGGAGGTACACGAACGGCGACCATCGATTATATTCAGGTTACTGTGACTTATTCAGATAACGGTCAGATTAAATGGTATACGGCATCAAGCGGAGGAAGTACAATCGGATCCGGTTCTCCGTTTAATCCTGTTGGAGTTTCCGGTTCAGGCTTAGCGAATACCAATACTGCCGGTACTACCACATTTTATGCAGAGTGTTCAACAACTCCGGGCTGCCGTGCAGCTGCGGACTTTGTTGTAATAAGCGGACCATCCATTACCAATCAGCCAACAACTCCTGCAGCAACATGCTCAGGAAGCGGAATTCAAACTATCAGCGTAACAGCAACGGGAACAGGATCAACTTACTCCTGGAGAAAAGCAGGAGTAACACTTGGCAATGGCGGTGCCATTAGCGGGCAAGGAACTTCCACACTCACCCTTACCAATCCGACCCTTGCTGACGCAGGTAGTTACGATGTTGTAATTGGAACTTCTTCATGCGTTAGTACCGTTACTTCAGATGCAGTTACGGTAACGATAAATACGTCACCGCTTATCACAACTCAGCCGGTCGACCCGGCAGCAACTTGTCCCGGAAGCGGAGTGCAAACTATTAATGTTATTGCTACAGGAACCGGTCTTTCATATTCGTGGAGAATCGGTGGAGTAGCAGTTGCGAATAATGCCGTAGTAAGTGGACAAGGTACTGCAACATTGACATTGACAAATCCGGCATTAACTGATGCAGGGAGTTATGATGTTGTCATAACCGGCACATGTGCTTCCTCTGTCACCTCCGATGCCGTAACAGTTACTGTCTCCGATACTCAGAATCCGCTTATAAGCAATTGTCCTTCTAACATCAGTCTGAATACTTCCGGTTCATGTTCAGCTTCGGCTATATGGGTTTCGCCATTTGCGAGTGATAATTGTTCGGTTGCATCGTTCACTTCAAGCCATTCGTCAGGTGATTTGTTTTCGGTTGGGACAACTACGGTAACATATACAGCAACCGATGTTGCAGGGAATTCGACTACATCTAGTTTTGATGTTACCGTTGTAGACAATGAATATCCGGTAATCACATCTTGTCCTTCTGATATAAACGTAATAGCAGATGGCTCAGGTACGGCAGCTGTCACATGGACGGCTCCTTCTGTCGGCGACAATTGCACTGTGATTAATTTTGCAAGCGATTATTTATCGGGCGATTTATTTCCGGTTGGGACAACGACGGTGACTTATACTGCAACCGATGCATCGGGTAATCTTTCTACATGTTCATTTGATGTAGTAGTGGTTAATCCGTCAATAGAGCCAAGTGGAATAAATAGTACAGCGGGGTCAGATATGTGTACAGGCAGTGTTTCAATTCTTAGTCCGGTAGGTGGGATGCTTTCGCAGGGTGCACAATGGGTATGGTACACCGGAGGTTGTGGTGGAACACAAATCGGTACCGGTTCATTGCTTACGGTTACGCCAACAGCTACGACTACATATTTTGTGAGAGCTGAAGACGGTGCCTTTGCTACAGCTTGTGCATCAATTACAATAACTGTTAATGATAGTGCGCCTGCTCCTGATGTGTTTTTTGTAAGCGGAGTAGCCAATGCCTGCTCAGGAACTACGGGCGTATTTGCAATAAATTCAGTTCCCGGCGCAACTACGTATGTTTGGTCTGCGACAAACGGAACATTGATCAATGGCCTTAGTGGAAATGTAACGGTCACAGATACCTTTGTCACAGTGTCATTTGGCCCGTTACCAGGTACTGGTATTTCCGGATACAATATTTGTGTTTATGCAAGCAATTCATGCGGAAACTCATTGAGTAAATGTATGTGGGTGAGGGGATCTTTAGGAACTCCTGTATTCTCCGTCGCTCCGGTAGTTGTTTGTACAGGTGTTGCAACAACGTATTCGGTAGCTCCAATGTCAGGCGCTGCTACTTATACATGGAGTGCAACAGGTGGCGCCGTTATCACCGGTAACGGAAATTCTACCGTTACCATTACATTCCCTGTCGGTTATATTTCAGGAACAATTTCTGTATCTGCTCAAATGGCGTGTGGCAATACAAGTCCTTCTCGTTCTATCGCCTTAAATTCCGCTCCCTCACTTCCGGGAGCAATTATCGGCCAGGCTATTGTTTGTCCGGGGGCAACGCTCAACTTTTACATAGCAGCAGTTCCCGGTGCGAGTTCATATACATGGACAGTTCCGACAGGATGTACATTCACAGGTTCAGGAACGGTAATCAGTGTTACGTTCCCTGCAACTTTCGTTTCGGGAAGCATTTGTGTTACTGCAGTGAGCTCTTGTGGCTCTAACAGCGCCTTACGATGTAAGAGTGTATCGACAGGCAAACTGCCAACGCCGGGTAATATCACAGGTGATCCGACAGCAGGCGTTTGCGGACAAATGTATCAGTATTCGATTCCATCGCTTGCCAATGCGACATTAGGCTATACGTGGACAATTCCTGCCGGCGTTACAGTAATCGGTTCTTCAACGAGCAATAGTATCACCCTGTTATTCCCATCGAATTTTATTTCCGGTACGATAGCCGTTCATGGAAATAATGATTGCGGACCAGGCTATGATCGTTCAATTCCTGTTTATGGAAATCCTTCGACACCCGGATTAATCACAGGTAGTACGAGTGTTTGCCGAGGTAGTGTTGAGATGTATTCGTGGGTTCCCATTCCGGGTGCAACGCAATATCAGGTATTTGCTCCTGCAGGTGCACTTATATTGGGTGGCGGTGTCACTAGTAGTACTTATGTACTAATACAGTGGGGCACAACATCCGGTAATATAAGTCTAAAGGCGGTAAATGGCTGTGGTGTTTCAGGAACACGAGTACTGGCAGTAGCAATTACTTGTCGTACCACTGATTTAAATACAAAAGAAGAAGTTGCCGATATCACAGCGTATCCGAATCCGAATCATGGTTTGTTTAATGTAAATATCGATAGTAAGATTCAGCGCACTTACGTGATTTCAGTATTCGATCAAACCGGGCGTCTGATGAAATCGGTCGAACTCAATGCAGAGATCGGAATGAATCTTCAGGAGTTCAATCTTGAAGGAGTTGCAACCGGTATGTATATATTAAGAGTAGAGTCAGCTACGATGGAGACACTGAACAAGACAATTATTGTTCAATAGCCTATAAAAAAATTAACTTGGGTAATAAAAAAATGGGGAGAGCGTAAGGCTAGCCCCATTTTTGTTTTCTCAAAAACAGTTTTTTCTAAGAATTGAAATCTTGATTTAATGTGTGTTTGAGAAGACTAATTATGACTGATTGTGCTCGGTATTTCGCTATTTCATTAAACCACATTTTGGAAAAAAGATGAAGCGAAATTAATCTGACAACATATGATATCTGCAGATTTTTGGTGAGCAAAGTGCGAATTTTTCTTACACTTTTTCAGAAGCTCTTCATTTGCAGTAAATTAAAATTCAAGTAGGGGTGCCCTGAAACCCGCTATTGGTGCGGGTTTCAGGGGGTAGGGGGTTTTTGATTAACCATGCAAAACCGACCGTTGGCCAAAATCTGGAGCACGATTTGCCAAAAACTTAGATATAGAGCAGTGCTGAGATAGCTTTGTAGTCACATACACAATTTACACTCATGCAAACAATTACCCACCACGAATGTCATGGCCGAACTATGTTTTCCGGCCGCGTTCAACCTGCAGTAAAAGGCGTGTCTTTTTTGAGCCGTTTGTTTTCACTAATCGGTTTCAGGGAAACAGTTTTTTCTAAAAGAAAATTAGCAGTTCAGGCACTGCGATTATCAGCGATATTGCTGATTGGATTCGTTTCAACACCCGATGCGAATGCGCAGGTGTTGCTCGATAATTTCACTCGCTCCAACGGTAATTCTGTTGGTAACAGCTGGGTTGAAAATGAGAGCGGATCAACCGTGGTAACATTAAATACTAATCGAGTCCAATTAGGAACCGGTGGAGGAAGCGATTTGGAATTTCTCTATCGTGATTGTTCGACATTGTTCGTGACTACTCCGGCCAGTAATACGGGAGTAATGACATGGATGGCGAATATTCGTCAATCAAGAACAGATCCGGGTGGATTCGATTTTGGTAACTATGGTATTGCTTATGTACTCGGGTGTACTTCAACAGATTTTACAACTGGAAATGGGTATGCTGTTTTGTTTGGTCAAGGCGGTACGTCAGATCCATTACGACTCGTACGATTTGCCGGTGGCCTTGATGCCAATACAAACATTACAAATATTATTTCTGCAACCGGTACTGACTTTGGTAACGACTATCTTGCAGTTAAAGTAACTTACAATCCTTCCAACAATCAGTGGACATTGGCATATGCAAGCAGTGGTTCATCGTTCCCTGATCCTTCGACAGCAACTTATACATCAGCAGGAGCTGCCGTTACAAATACGACTTATACATCTTCAGCTTTAAATTATGTGGGTGCTTATTATAGCCATGGCTCAGGTTTTTCAGAAACAGCATACTTCGATAACGTATATATTCCATCTGCGGCTCCTTTTATCACAACTCAGCCAAGTGCTAGTTTGTCTGTATGCCAGGGTAGTTCAGTTTCATTTACAGCTGCTGCCGGTGGTTCACCTACAGTCACTGTAAAATGGCAAAAGGATATCAGTGGTATTTGGACTGACATCGTTGGAGCAACTTCTACAACTTATACTATTGCGTCGCCAACATTAGCAGATGCAGGTTCATATCGTGCATTATTCACCAATGGTATTGGTTCGACAAATACAAACACTTCAGTCCTCACCGTTAATACGGCTCCGGGTGCATTTTCTGTAACCGGTGGTGGTGCTTTTTGTTCGGGTGGTACGGGCATTGCAATTGGCCTCTCCGGTTCAGCTTCCGGAATTAACTATCAATTAAAAAATGGTGCGTCGAATGTCGGTTCTGCAGTTGCAGGTACGGGTTCGGCTCTTGCTTTTGGTAATCAGACTTCAGCAGGTACATATACTGTTGTAGCGACAAATACAGTTGGTTCTTGTACAGCAACGATGACAGGTAATGCTGTAGTAATGGTCAATTCATTGCCGACTGCATTCAATATGACCGGTACAGGTACATATTGTATCGGAAGTACAGCTCCAACACTTGGTTTGAGTGGTTCTAGTTTCGGTATCAGTTATCAATTATTTAACGGCGCTTCTGCCGTAGGTTCTCCGGTAACAGGAACGGGTACTTCTATTTCATTTGGTACACAGCCTGCAGCAGGTACATATACAGTAGTTGCGACGAATACTACAACTACATGTACTCGCACAATGACAACTAGCGTAACTGTAAATCCGGTTAGCATACCTACAGTATTCTCAGTTACAGGCGGTGGTTCACTTTGTTCCGGTGGAGCAGGGGTGGCAATTGGCTTATCAGGTTCTGAAACAGGTGTAAACTATCAATTAAAAAATGGAGCAGCAAACGTTGGTTCTGCGGTAGCGGGAACAGGTTCTGCAATTTCTTTTGCAGCACAAACAACTGCTGCCACATATACAGTTATCGCAACAACTACAACAGGTTCTTGTACCGCTTCAATGTCGGGTAGTGCTGTAGTTGTGGTAAATGCTCTTCCATCATTGTTTACAGTTAACGGTGGTGGTTCTTATTGTGCAGGTGGTGCAGGTTCAACAGTTGGACTGAGTGGTTCAACTTTAGGCATCGATTACCAGTTATACCTTGCAGCCTCACCTGTAGGATCGGCAGTAGCCGGAACAGGCTCTGCAATTACATTTGGTAGTCAAACTTCTGTTGGAACGTATACAGTGATTGCAACAAATCCTTCGACAGGTTGTACTCGTACAATGACAGGAAGTGTATCAGTAAGTACTAAACCAATTCCATCTGCGAGTGCAACGTCTTCAACAGCGCTAATTTGTGGTAATGGTTCTGCTACACTGTCATCAACAGGTTCATCGAACGTTACAACTTTGCAAACACAGACACAAACAGTAAATACAAATATTCCGAGTTCAAACTCAGCCGGATTAACTTCTACAATTTCAATTTCAGGTGCACCGGCAACGATGGGTGCTGTAACTAACTTCTCAGTAAAAGTCAATATTAATCACAATAATGACAATGAAGTTGAAATCTATCTAATCCGCCCATTAGGAACAATTTCTAATTCAACCAACGGTAGTTACTTTAATACCATCATCGGCGGTGAATCAGTTTGTCTTTCTGCCGATGCAGGTGGTTCATCCAATAACTACATAAATACGGTGTTCTCTGATGCAGGTGCCGGTACAGCTGTTGGAACAGGTTTTGCTCCTTTCACAGGCACCTTCAAACCGGAAAACCTCTTCAATTTACTCACTGGAAATCCGAATGGTACATGGACTTTAAAGGTTGTGGATGATGCAGGTTCTACAGTTGGTCAGTTAGTCGACTGGTCAATTTCAATGGATATTTCTGATGGAGTTTCTTATACATGGACTTCTTCACCGGCCGGTTTTACTTCTTCTGTTCAAAATCCGGGAGCCGTGACTCCGACTGTAAGCACAAATTATACAGTAACGGTAACTAATACAAATAACGGTTGTACAGCTTCAAGTTCAGTTCAGGTTGATAAGGATCCTGTATTGAATGTGGCTTGTACTATCTTGTCTGATGAATCTTGTGCAGGTGCTTCAGATGGTTCAATCGACGTAGTTGCTTCCGGCGGTACAGCACCTTATGCAGGTGACGGCCTCCAGGCGGCGTTAACTTCCGGTTCTTATACTTTCACAGTAACCGACTTAATGGGTTGTACTACCAGCTGCTCTTCAACTATCGCAGTAGTGGATAATACATTCCCAACGCTTTCTGCTTGTCCTACTAATATTTCAGTTAACACGGCAGGTGGTTGTGGCGAGTTTGTTACATGGACTCCTCCGGTAGCAAGCGACAACTGTGCAGGTTTTGTGTTGACATCTAATCACAATTCAGGTGACTTCTTCCCGATTGGTCTGACTACCGTAAATTATATGGTTACAGATGCGTCAGGAAATCAGACTAGTTGTTCATTCGATGTAACAGTTACTGACAATGAATTCCCTTTCCTTGTTTGTCCATCTGACATGAACGTAAATACGGATGCCGGTTCTTGCGGTGCAGTCGTTGCGTTTAGTCCAATTGCAACAGACAATTGTGCTTTCACATTAACATCAACACCGGCTTCAGGCTCGGTATTCCCAATAGGAACCACAGTTGTAACTTGCGAAGCTACTGACGCTTCCGGTAATCAATCAACTTGTACATTTAATGTCACAGTTGTAGATGCCGAGATGCCGGTGATCACTTGTCCTTCGAATATCACTATCAACACTGATGCTGGCTCTTGTGATGCAGTTGTTAGCTTCTCAGCAAGTGCAACAGATAACTGCTCTGCAAGTGTAGTTTCTGTGCCTGCCTCAGGTTCGGTTTTCGCTCAAGGAACAACAACAGTAACATCTACTGCTACTGATGCTGCAGGTAATAGCGTTTCATGCACTTTCACTGTAACTGTGGAAGATCATGAGCAACCGGTTATCTCAGGTATTCCTGCAAACATCAATCTTAACACTTCAGGTTCTTGCGATGCTATTGCTACATGGATTGCTCCATCAGCTACAGATAATTGTGGAACTCCTGCATTGACATCAAATTTCAATTCAGGTGATTTATTCCCTGTTGGTATAACAACGGTAACTTATACTGCTACAGATGCTTCCGGTAATATTTCAGCTTTAAGCTTTACTGTAACAGTATCAGATAATGAAGATCCTACAATCGCTTGTCCTGCAAATATTGCAGTGAACTCGGATTTAGGTTCATGCGGAGCGATTGTAAACTTCTCAGTTACGACAACCGATAATTGTTCATCTAGTGTTGTTTCTACTCCGGCTTCCGGTTCTTTATTCCCAATCGGAACCACAACTGTAACTTCGGTTGCTACCGATGCAAGTGGTAACACAGCAACTTGCTCATTCGACGTAACAGTAACAGATAATGAAGATCCGGCTATCGCTTGTCCTGCAAACATGTCAGTTAATACTGATGCAGGTTCATGTGGTGCTATTGTGAACTTCTCGGTTACTGCAACTGACAACTGTTCTTTATCAGTTGTTTCAACTCCTGCTTCAGGTTCAGTATTCCCAATCGGAACTACAACTGTAACATCGGTTGCTACCGATGCAAGTGGTAATACGGCAACATGTTCATTCGATGTAACTGTAACTGATAATGAAGACCCGGCAATCACTTGCCCTTCAAACATTGCTGTTAGCTCTGATGCAGGTACGTGTGGTGCGGTAGTGAATTTCTCAGTAACAACTTCAGACAATTGTTCTTCATCAGTAGTGTCGACACCTGCTTCAGGTTCGGTATTCCCGATTGGAACAACAACAGTTACTTCTGTTGCAACAGATGCAAGTGGAAACACTAGTACTTGTTCATTCGATGTAACAGTAACAGATAATGAATTCCCTGCTATTTCAGGTTGTTCTCCTGTATTGTCAATTACTCCATCTTCTTCTTGTGGTGGTATTGTAAGCTGGACAGCTCCAACGGCGTCCGATAATTGCGGTACACCAACCTTGACTTCTAACTTTAATCCTGGCGACGCTTTCCCTGCAGGCACTACAACAGTAACATATACTGCAACTGATGCCTCAGGTAATGTTACGACATGTTCTTTCAATGTGTTTATTGCAGATAATCAGGATCCTGTTATTACTTGCCCTTCAAATATCTCAGTTAGCACTGATGCAGGTTCATGCGGTGCAATTGTAAGTTTCTCGGTAAGCGCAACTGATAATTGTTCTGCTTCTGTAATTTCAACTCCTGCCTCAGGTTCATTCTTTGCAATCGGAACTACAACTGTTACTTCCGTTGCTACTGATCCTTCAGGAAATACAGCTACATGCTCATTCGATGTAACGGTAACTGATAACGAAGATCCGGCAATTGCTTGTCCTGCGAACATGTCAGTGAATACTGACGCAGGTTCATGCGGTGCAATCGTTAGCTTCTCTGTAACAACTACAGACAACTGCTCTTCATCAGTAGTGTCAACTCCGGCTTCAGGAACATTCTTTGCGCTCGGAACAACAACGGTAACTTCAGTTGCAACAGATGCAAGTGGTAATACTTCAACTTGCTCATTCGATGTAACGGTAACAGATAACGAAGATCCGGCAATTGTTTGTCCTGCGAACATGTCAGTAAATACTGACGCTGGTTCATGGGTGCAATCGTAAGCTTCTCTGTTACAACAACAGACAACTGTTCTTCATCAGTTGTTTCAACTCCGGCTTCAGGTTCGGTATTCCCAATCGGAACAACAACAGTAACTTCTGTTGCAACCGATGCAAGTGGTAACACATCAACATGCTCGTTTGACGTAATAGTAACAGATAACGAAGATCCAACAATCGCTTGTCCTGCAAACATTGCTGTAAACGCAGATGCAGGTTCATGCGGTGCGATTGTAAGCTTCTCCAGTTACTACAACTGACAACTGTTCTTCATCAGTAGTATCGACACCTGCTTCAGGTTCGTTATTCCCAATCGGAACAACAACGGTTACTTCAATAGCAACCGATGCGAGTGGTAACACAGCAACATGTTCATTCGATGTGATAGTAACAGATAACGAAGACCCAACAATTGCTTGTCCTGCGAACATGTCAGTAAATACTGACGCGGGTTCATGGCGCAATCGTAAGCTTCTCAGTTACTACAACTGACAACTGTACTTCATCGGTAGTATCGACTCCTGCCTCAGGTTCATTATTCCCGATCGGAACAACAACAGTAACTTCAGTTGCAACCGATGCAAGTGGTAACACTTCTACATGTTCATTCGATGTAACGGTAACAGATAACGAAGATCCTGCAATTGCTTGTCCTGCGAATATGTCAGTTAATACTGACGCAGGTTCATGTGGTGCGATTGTGAACTTCTCAGTTACTACAACTGACAACTGTTCTTCATCAGTCGTATCAACTCCTGCTTCAGGAACATTCTTTGCACTCGGAACAACAACAGTAACTTCAGTTGCAACCGATGCAAGTGGTAATACTTCAACATGCTCATTTGATGTAACGGTAACAGATAACGAAGATCCTGCAATTGCTTGTCCTGCGAATATGTCAGTAAATGCTGACGCAGGTTCATGCGGTGCAATCGTAAGCTTCTCTGTAACGACTACAGACAACTGTTCTTCTTCGGTAGTATCTACGCCTGCTTCAGGTTCGGTATTCCCAATCGGAACAACAACGGTAACTTCAGTTGCAACGGATGCAAGTGGTAACACTTCAACATGCTCATTCGATGTAACAGTAACAGATAGCGAATTCCCGACAATTGCTTGTCCTGCGAATATGTCAGTAAATACTGACGCGGGTACATGCGGCGCAATCGTAAGCTTCTCGGTTACGACTACAGACAACTGTTCTTCATCAGTAGTATCGACACCGGCTTCAGGTTCATTATTCCCGGTAGGAACGACAACAGTAACATCAGTTGCAACGGATGCGAGCGGTAATACAACAACATGCTCATTCGACGTAACGGTAACAGATAACGAAGATCCGACAATTGCTTGTCCTGCGAACATGTCAGTAAATACTGATGCAGGTTCATGCGGTGCGATTATAAACTTCTCGGTTACTTCAACAGACAACTGTTCTTCTTCAGTAGTATCAACTCCTGCTTCAGGTTCATTCTTTGCAATCGGAACAACAACGGTTACTTCAGTTGCAACAGATGCAAGTGGTAATACTTCAACTTGCTCATTCGATGTAACGGTAACAGATAACGAAGATCCGGCAATTGTTTGTCCTGCGAACATGTCAGTAAATACTGACGCTGGTTCATGTGGTGCAATCGTAAGCTTCTCTGTTACAACAACAGACAACTGTTCTTCATCAGTTGTTTCAACTCCGGCTTCAGGTTCGGTATTCCCAATCGGAACAACAACAGTAACTTCTGTTGCAACCGATGCAAGTGGTAACACATCAACATGCTCGTTTGACGTAATAGTAACAGATAGCGAAGATCCAACAATCGCTTGTCCTGCAAACATTGCTGTAAACGCAGATGCAGGTTCATGCGGTGCGATTGTAAGCTTCTCAGTTACTACAACTGACAACTGTTCTTCATCAGTAGTATCGACACCTGCTTCAGGTTCGTTATTCCCAATCGGAACAACAACGGTTACTTCAATAGCAACCGATGCGAGTGGTAACACTTCAACATGTTCATTCGATGTGATAGTAACAGATAACGAAGACCCAACAATTGCTTGTCCTGCGAACATGTCAGTAAATACTGACGCGGGTTCATGTGGCGCAATCGTAAGCTTCTCAGTTACTACAACTGACAACTGTACTTCATCGGTAGTATCGACTCCTGCCTCAGGTTCATTATTCCCGGTCGGAACAACAACAGTAACTTCAATTGCAACCGATGCAAGTGGTAACACTTCTACATGTTCATTCGATGTAACGGTAACAGATAACGAAAATCCTGCAATTGCTTGTCCTGCAAATATGTCAGTAAGTACTGATGCAGGTTCATGCGGTGCGATTGTGAACTTCTCGGTTACTACAACTGACAACTGTTCTTCATCAGTCGTATCAACTCCTGCTTCAGGAACATTCTTTGCACTCGGAACAACAACAGTAACTTCAGTTGCAACGGATGCAAGTGGTAACACTTCAACATGCTCATTCGATGTAACGGTAACAGATAACGAAGACCCGGCAATTGCTTGTCCTGCGAATATGTCAGTAAATGCTGACGCTGGTTCATGTGGCGCAATCGTAAGCTTCTCTGTTACGACTACAGACAACTGTTCTTCATCAGTTGTGTCAACTCCGGCTTCCGGATCGGTATTCTCAATCGGAACAACAACTGTTACTTCAGTAGCAACGGATGCAAGTGGAAACACTTCAACATGCTCATTCGATGTAACAGTAACAGATAACGAAGATCCAACAATCGCTTGTCCTGCAAACATTGCTGTAAACGCAGATGCAGGTTCTTGTGGTGCAATTGTGAACTTCTCTGTAACAACAACAGACAACTGTTCTTCTTCGGTAGTATCTACGCCTGCTTCAGGTTCGGTATTCCCAATTGGAACAACAACAGTAACTTCGATTGCAACTGATGCAAGTGGTAACACAGCTACATGTTCATTCGATGTAACAGTTACAGATAGCGAATTCCCAACGATTGCTTGTCCTGCGAACATGTCATTAAATACTGACGCCGGTTCATGCGGTGCGATTGTAAGCTTCTCGGTTACAACAACAGACAACTGTTCTTCATCAGTAGTTTCGACACCGGCTTCCGGATCATTATTCCCTGTAGGAACGATAATGGTAACTTCAGTTGCAACTGATGCGAGCGGTAATACAACAACATGCTCATTCGATGTAACAGTAACAGATAACGAAGATCCGGCAATTGCTTGTCCTGCGAATATGTCAGTAAATACTGATGCAGGCTCATGTGGTGCGATTGTGAGCTTCTCAGTTACAACAACAGACAACTGCTCTTCATCAGTAGTTTCAACTCCTGCTTCAGGTTCAACATTCCCAATCGGAACAACAACGGTAACATCGGTAGCAACAGATGCAAGTGGTAACACAGCTACATGCTCATTCGATGTAACAGTAACAGATAACGAAGATCCGGCAATTGCTTGTCCTGCGAACATGTCAGTGAATGCTGACGCAGGTTCATGTGGTGCGATCGTAACATTCTCTGTAACTACAACAGACAACTGTTCTTCATCAGTAGTGTCGACACCTGCTTCAGGTTCAGTATTCCCAATCGGAACAACAACGGTTACTTCTGTTGCAACCGATGCTAGCGGTAATACTTCAACATGCTCATTCGACGTAACGGTAACAGATAACGAAGATCCAACTATTGCTTGTCCTGCGAATATGTCAGTGAATGCTGACGCAGGTTCATGTGGTGCGATCGTAACATTCTCTGTAGGAACAACAGACAACTGTTCTTCTTCAGTAGTATCAACTCCGGCTTCAGGTTCAACATTCCCAATCGGAACAACAACAGTAACTTCAATAGCAACGGATGCAAGTGGTAACACTTCAACATGCTCATTCGATGTAACAGTAACAGATAGCGAAGTTCCAACAATTGCTTGCCCTGCGAACATGTCAGTAAATACTGACGCCGGTTCATGGGTGCAATTGTGAACTTCTCTGTTACAACAACTGATAACTGTTCTTCATCAGTAGTATCGACACCTGCTTCAGGTTCGGTATTCCCGGTAGGAACAACAACAGTAACTTCAGTTGCAACTGATGCAAGCGGTAATACAACAACATGCTCATTCGACGTAACGGTAACAGATAACGAAGATCCGGCAATTGCTTGTCCTGCGAACATGTCAGTGAATGCTGACGCAGGTTCATGTGGTGCGATCGTAACATTCTCTGTAACTACAACAGACAACTGTTCTTCATCAGTAGTGTCGACACCTGCTTCAGGTTCAGTATTCCCAATCGGAACAACAACGGTTACTTCTGTTGCAACCGATGCTGGCGGTAATACTTCAACATGCTCATTCGACGTAACGGTAACAGATAACGAAGATCCAACTATTGCTTGTCCTGCGAATATGTCAGTGAATGCTGACGCAGGTTCTATGGGTGCGATCGTAACATTCTCTGTAACTACAACAGACAACTGTTCTTCTTCAGTAGTAACAACTCCTGCTTCAGGTTCGGTTTTCCCAATCGGAACAACAACAGTAACATCAATAGCAACGGATGCAAGTGGTAACACTTCAACATGCTCATTCGATGTAACAGTAACAGATAGCGAATTCCCAACAATTGCTTGCCCTGCGAACATGTCAGTAAATACTGACGCCGGTTCATGTGGTGCAATTGTGAACTTCTCTGTTACAACAACTGATAACTGTTCTTCATCAGTAGTATCGACACCTGCTTCAGGTTCGGTATTCCCGGTAGGAACAACAACAGTAACTTCAGTTGCAACTGATGCAAGCGGTAATACAACAACATGCTCATTCGACGTAACGGTAACAGATAACGAAGATCCGGCAATTGCTTGTCCTGCGAACATGTCAGTTAATACTGACGCAGGTTCATGCGGTGCGATTGTGAACTTCGCTGTAACAACTACGGACAACTGTTCTTCATCAGTAGGATCGACACCTGCTTCAGGTACGGTATTCCCAATCGGAACAACAACGGTTACATCGGTAGCAACAGATGCAAGTGGTAACACAGCTACATGCTCATTCGATGTAACAGTAACAGATAACGAAGATCCAACAATCGCTTGTCCTGCAAATATGTCAGTTAACGCTGATGCAGGTTCATGTGGCGCTATCGTATCATTCTCTGTAACTACAACAGACAACTGTTCTTCATCAGTAATATCAACACCGGCTTCAGGTTCAGTATTCCCAATCGGAACGACAACAGTAACTTCTGTTGCAACCGATGCAAGTGGTAATACTTCAACATGCTCATTCGATGTAACGGTAACGGATAACGAAGATCCTACAATTGCTTGTCCTGCGAACATGTCAGTTAATGCTGACGCTGGTTCATGCGGTGCAATCGTAAGCTTCGCTGTAACAACTACAGACAACTGTTCTTCATCAGTAGTTTCAACTCCGGCTTCAGGTTCAGTATTCCCAATCGGAACAACAACGGTTACTTCAATTGCAACCGATGCAAGTGGTAATACTTCAACATGTTCATTCGACGTAACAGTAACAGATAACGAAGATCCGACAATTGCTTGTCCGGCAAACATGTCAGTAAATACTGACGCGGGTTCATGCGGAGCGATTGTAAGCTTCTCAGTTACTACAACAGACAACTGTTCTTCATCAGTAGTATCAACACCTGCTTCAGGTTCGGTATTCCCGGTAGGAACAACAACAGTAACTTCGGTTGCGACAGATGCAAGTGGTAACACTTCAACATGCTCATTCGATGTAACAGTAACGGATAACGAAGACCCAACAATTGCTTGTCCTGCGAACATGTCAGTTAATACTGACGCCGGTTCATGTGGCGCAATCGTAAGCTTCTCAGTTACTACGACTGACAACTGTTCTTCATCAGTAGTATCGACACCTGCTTCAGGTTCATTATTCCCGATCGGAACAACAACAGTAACTTCAATTGCAACCGATGCAAGTGGTAATACTTCTACATGTTCATTCGATGTAACAGTAACAGATAATGAAGATCCGGCAATTGCTTGTCCTGCAAACATGTCAGTGAATACTGACGCAGGTTCATGTGGTGCGATTGTGAACTTCTCGGTTACTACAACTGACAACTGTTCTTCATCAGTAGTATCAACTCCATCTTCAGGAACATTCTTTGCACTCGGAACAACAACAGTTACTTCTGTTGCAACCGATGCAAGTGGTAATACTTCAACATGCTCATTCGATGTAACGGTAACAGATAACGAAGACCCTGCAATTGCTTGTCCTGCGAATATGTCAGTAAATGCTGACGCAGGTTCATGCGGTGCAATCGTAAGCTTCTCTGTTACGACTACAGACAACTGTTCTTCATCAGTAGTATCTACGCCTGCTTCAGGTTCGGTATTCCCAATCGGAACAACAACGGTAACTTCAGTTGCAACGGATGCAAGTGGTAATACTTCAACATGCTCATTCGATGTAACAATAACAGATAGCGAATTCCCGACAATTGCTTGTCCTACAAACATGTCAGTAAATACTGACGCAGGTACTTGCGGCGCAATCGTAAGCTTCTCAGTTACGACTACAGACAACTGTTCTTCATCAGTAGTATCGACACCGGCTTCAGGTTCATTATTCCCTGTAGGAACGACAACTGTAACTTCAGTTGCAACGGATGCAAGCGGTAATACAACAACATGCTCATTCGACGTAACGGTAACAGATAATGAAGATCCGACAATTGCTTGCCGTGCTAACATGTAAGTTAATACTGATGCAGGTTCATGCGGTGCGATTATAAACTTCTCGGTTACTTCAACAGACAACTGTTCTTCATCAGTAGTATCAACACCGGCTTCAGGTTCATTCTTTGGACTCGGAACAACAACGGTAACTTCAGTAGCAACGGATGCAAGTGGTAATACAACATCTTGTTCATTCGATGTAACAGTTGCAGATAATGAGTTCCCTGTATTTGCAGGATGTCCTTCAAATATCACATCAAGCAATCCTACTGTAAGCTGGACAGCTCCAACTGCAACAGACAACTGTTCTGCAACAGTGAGCACTAACTTTGCACCGGGTTCAGTATTCCCGATTGGAACGACAACAGTTAACTATGTAGCTGTAGATCCATCAGGAAATTCGACAACTTGTTCATTCACTGTAACTGTATTTAATCCATCAACAGCTCCAAGCTCAATCAGCAGCTCAGCCGGTGCTAACGTATGTATCGGTACAACAACGATTCTCAGTCAGGTTGGAGGTACATTAGGAGCCGGTGCTCATTGGGCATGGTATACAGGTGGTTGTGGTACAACTCCGGTAGGAACAGGTCCATCATTAACAGTTACACCTTCAGTGACTACTACATATTATGTACGTGCCGAAGATTCGTTCTTCAACACAGCTTGTGCATCGATTACAATCGTTGTTACAAATAATGCACCTACAACAAATGTGGTAATCGTAGGTGGCGTAGCAAATGCATGTCCATCAACAGTAGCAGTATTCACTGTGAACACTGTACCGGGAGCAACTTCATATGTATGGACAGCTCCGGCAGGAACACTCATCAATGGTTTGTCAGGTACGGTTGCTGTACCGGATACATTTGTAACTATCTCATTTGGTACATTGCCAATTGGTCAATCAGGCTACAATCTCTGTGTATACGCTTCAAACGCATGCGGTTCTTCATTGAGCAGATGTTCATGGGTACGTGGTCAGTTAAGCACTCCGATTTTTGTAACAGCTCCGGTTGTAGTTTGTCCGAGCACAACGGTTACATACTCAGTAGTTCCACAAGCAGGTGCCGTATCTTATACATGGACGGCAACCGGTGGTGCAACTATCACAGGTAACGGTAACTCAACAGTATCGATTACCTTCCCTGGAGGTTATACATCAGGAACGGTTTCAGTTGTTGCAGCGATGGCTTGCGGAAATCCAACAGCTGCTCGTACAATCACGGTAACAGGTGCACCGGCATTACCGGGTGCAATTTCAGGACCGGCAGTTGTTTGTCCTTCTTCTACTCAGGCATACAGCATTGTAGCCGTACCGGGTGCAGTTTCATATACATGGAGCGTACCGGCAGGTTGTACATTCACAGGAAGCGGAACAGCTATCAGTGTAACATTCCCTGCTAACTTTGTTTCAGGTAGTGTATGTGTAACAGCAGGTTCATCTTGTTCAAACAGTGCTCAGCGTTGTAAGACAGTATCAACAGGTAAGCTCCCGACTCCGGGTAACATTACAGGTGATCCTACAGCAGGTGTTTGCGGTGCTCTGTACCAGTATTCAGTTCCTGCTCTTGCAAATGCTACTCTTGGTTATACATGGACAATTCCTGCAGGTGTAACAGTAGTTGGCCCGTCTAACAGCAATAGTATCACATTGCAGTTCCCTTCAAACTTTATTTCAGGAACCTTAGCTGTTCACGGAAATAATGATTGTGGAGCAGGTTACGATCGTTCAATCTCTGTTTACGGAAATCCATCAACTCCTGGTGCGCTTAGTGGTAACACAAGTGTATGTAACGGAAGCGTTGAATTGTACACATGGAATCCGGTACCGGGTGCAACACAATACCAGGTATTCGCTCCGGTTGGCGCAACTATCCTTAGCGGAACGGTTACTACTAGCACATTCACTCTCATCCAGTGGGGTTCAACAAGCGGAAACGTGAGTATCAAAGCGGTGAACGGTTGCGGTGTATCAGGAACACGTATTCTTCCTGTAGCAATCACTTGCCGTATGACAAATCTGAACACACACGAAGAAGTTGCTGATATCGTAGCTTACCCGAATCCAAACCACGGTAAGTTCAATGTGAACATCGATAGCAAATCAGAACGTAAGTTTATGATTTCAGTTCTCGATCAAACAGGACGCATCCTTCGTCAGGTAGAATTAGACGCGACAATCGGTACAAACCTCCAGGAATTCGATTTGGAAGGAATTTCAGCCGGTATGTACTTCCTGAGAGTTGAGTCAGAATCAATGGAAACAGTAAATAAATCGATTATAGTTCAATAAGACATATAACCACTTACGGGGTATATCAGGGGCGATGCTTTTACAGCATTGCCCCTTTTTTTTTGTAGGCTTTTGAGGGTAGGGGGGAGTGAAAGAATGAGGATCAGTGTGAGGATCAGTGTGAGGATGAGTATGAGTATGAGTGGGAGTATGAGTATGAGTGGGAGTATGAGTATGAGTATGAGTGCTGCCTTTGTAGCCTATTGTTTCGTGTTGGCTGAGTCTGTCGCAACTCGCAACCCGCACCCCGCACCCCGCAACCCGTAACCCGTAACCCGCAACCGGCAACGCAACCCGCAACCCGCAACCCGCAACCCCGCAACCCGCAACCCGCAACCCGCCGGCTGAGCCTGTCGAAGCCCCCTTCTGAGCCCTTTTAAACCATTTTTACGAAACCTTTTCCCATTTAGGCAGTAGATATTTATCGCCCCTAATAGGCTCTATTAATTGCAAAAAATGAAAAAAATCAACAAGTCGTACTTGCTCGTGCTGCTTTTGGCGGCATTGGTCACTTCATGTACGCCTTATCGGAGGATAACCGTATTCCAGCCAACTGAGAGAGATTCGATCAGTTATGCCATTGATACTTCGTACCGCCCGATGGTCGCCCTAATGATATCGTCGATATTTATGTGACTAGTACCAGCCCCGAAGCTGCCAAATACTTCAATTATTCAGAAACTCCCGATAATTCAATGTCGATGCTCAACGGCTATCTGGTTGATGCTCGCGGTGAGATTCAAATCCCTTTTATCGGCTCAGTTCATGTTGCCGGCCTTTCTACGGCTGATGCGCGTGATACTATTCGCCTTCGTTTAGGAAAATATTTAGTGAACCCATCAGTTAAGCTAAGTATCCGAAACTTCAAAGTGACGGTAATGGGCGAGGTATTGCATGCCGGTATCTTCACGGTAACGAATGAAAAGATTACACTGCCCGAAGCGATAGCCCTGGCAGGTGATTTGAGTATTTATTCAGTTCGTGATAACATCATCGTAATCCGCGACAGCCTCGGATTCAAAACGTATAATCACATCGATCTTACTAATCGCGATGTTTTCTCTTCACCATTTTATGTCCTGCACTCTAATGATATTGTATATGTAATGCCGTCACGGAAAAAACGATTCCAGGGAGAAAACTACTATCGAGTTTATCCTCTGATTCTCTCGTCAATTACTCTTATCATTTCTTTGGTACAAATATTTAAAGGAAATTAATCATCATGTCAGGCGACGAAACATATACCGGTTCGGAATTTAACGCAGAATCAGAGAAAATTAATATCAAGCAACTTTTCTTTGACTACTTTGTCAAGTATTGGTATTTGTATGTGCTGAGCCTTATTCTCTCTCTAATGATCGGGTATTACTACTCATGGTATGCTACCCCGATTTATGGCGCTCGCGCTACCGTATTAATCAAATTAACTAAAGGTAGCGGTGCTGCCGGGGATGTGCTTCAGGATTTAAATAGTTTTAACGACGATAGAAATATTCAAAATGAAATTGAAGTTCTTAAATCTCGTTCTCTCGTCGGAAAAACAATTCGTGCACTTGAATTTGATATCGCATATTTCCAGGTAGGAAATGTGAAAATCCGGGAGGTTTATCAGGATTGTCCATTTAAAGTGCTCAATGATTCTCTTAAGTTCAAGGCGCTCGCCGACCCGATTCAGATTCATGTTATTAATGACAAAAAATTCCGATTGACGTATATGAACTCTCGTCTCAAAAAGGAGTTCTCTCAGATCTATTCATTCGGACAAAATATCACAAATGATTTAGGAAGTTTTCGTGTTGAAAAACGCGGCTTTTTTAATAATCGCGCATTTAATAATCCAAAGTATGAGAAAAGAAATTTCGAAGTTCGTTTCTTAAATACCGAATCGCTCATCGATCGCTACCAAAATCAGCTCAATATTTCTATCCTCAGTAAGCAATCGTCAATTCTCTCTATATACATAGAAGATAAAGTGCCGACAAAAGCAGTCGATTTTATCAATAAGCTCATCGAAATCTGGATGCAAAGCAGTATCGAACAGAAAAACGAACTTGCCAGCAACTCACTCAAGTTTATCGATGAACAAATTTTATTAATCTCCGAAGATTTAAATAGCGTAGAGCAGGAGTTCGAGCAATTCCGTTCCGAAAAAGGTATCACCGATGTTAGTACCGAAGCTCAGGGCTACGTTGCCAGCGCTCGTGAATTCGATATTCGTCTCTCTGAAATCGACCTAAAATTATCTTTCCTTCAATACCTCGAAAATTATGTGAAGGACGATAAAAGCATCAGCGGTATGTCACCGGCAAGTATTGGAATCGACGACGCCCTCTTGTTAAAATTGATCAGTCAGTTGAATGATCTCGAATCGCAACGAGAAATAATGAAAGCCGGTGCAACGGATGAGAACCCGAAAATTCAGGAATTAAGCCTGGCGATCTTAAATACTAAAAATGACCTGATCGAGAATATTAAAAGTATTAAAGCCGGTTTTACTGCTTCCAAAACCGAAGCAGCTTCTCAGTTGAATCGAATCGAAGGTCGCATCGCGACGCTTCCGGGAACGGATCGCGTTATCGTAAATATCAAACGTCAGATGGAAGTGAAGGCGAATCTCTACACTTATTTGATGCAGAAACGTGCGGAAACTGCTATCATCCTTGCCAGTACAACGAGCGATAATCGTCAGATCGATAAAGCGCACGCAACTTTTAATCCGATTCGTCCGGTACGCAGCCAGATTTATACGATAGCGTTTTTTATTGGATTGATTCTTCCTGTTGGTTTCATTTACCTGAAAACAATGTTGAACGATAAAATTCTCGACCGAAACGAGATTGAGCGAATGACGAAAGTACCTGTCATTGGAATGGTCGGAATGAGTGAATCGGACAATGAAGTTGTCATTCAGGAAAATTCGAAATCGTTTATTGCCGAAGCATTCCGTTCTATCCGAACAAATCTTCAATACTTCATCCGAAATCAGAATGAAGCAAAAACCTTCCTCGTTACAAGTTCTATTTCGGGCGAAGGAAAGAGTTTCTGCTCTCTGAATTTGGCAGCTATTTTCGCTCTGGGAGGAAAGAAAACTATTCTCGTAGGATTCGACTTACGTAAGCCAAAATCAATGTCGCACCTGAACCTGAAAGGGGAGTTGGGTGTTACAAATTACCTCATTGGTTCAAGCACGGAAAAGCAAATTATTCAGAAGTCAGGTATCGAGAATCTCGACATTATTCTCACCGGCCCTAAGCCGCCGAATCCTTCGGAATTATTGTTAGGAAATAAAGTCGATGAGCTCTTCGATTATCTTAAAAAGAATTACGGGTACATCGTTTTGGATTCACCGCCATTAGGATTGATCTCCGATCCGCTCATTTTGGCGAAACATTCTCAGGCAATTATCTATATCGTTCGACAGAATTTCACTCGTCGTACGCATCTCGAATTGCTCAATAAGATCAGTCGCGAAGGTCGCATCCGTAATATTGGTATCATCCTTAACGCCGTTCAAAAGAAAACCATGCCTTATGGTTATGGCTACGGTTATGGCTACGGCTATGGTTACGGCTTAAAAGCCACAAAAGGGTATTACGAAGATATCGTTGATGACGAAACTTCAACGCCGTGGTATAAGAAGTTGACTAAAAAGAAACGCTGATTTCCACGTTGAAAAAAGTAGCCATACTGCAGTCGAATTATATACCCTGGAAAGGGTACTTTGATATCATTCGTCAGGTCGATGAGTTTATATTTTACGATGAAGTGCAGTACACAAAAAACGACTGGCGGAATCGCAACAAAATCAAAACTCCTCCAGGGGCCGCAATGGATAACTATTCCGGTTCGTCAGCTCAATTTGGCTCAGAAGATTTCCGAAACGCATGTATCGCAGGATAACTGGGCAGAGAAGCATTGGAAAACGATTTCGTTGAATTACTGCAAAGCGCCATTCTTCAACGATTACAAAACAAGATTTGAAACGTTCTATTCCGGCATTAAAACGAGCTCTCTGAGCGAAATTAACCGCTCGGCAATCGAACTTATTAATTCCATTCTGGGTATAAAGACGAAGCTGTCTAATTCCCTCGATTATCAAATGATCGAAGGGAAAAACGAACGCTTGATCGATCTTGTCCTTAAAGCAGGCGGCAACTATTATTTAAGCGGTCCTTCTGCAAAAGAGTACATCAGAGAAGATTTGTTTCGTGAGGCTGGTATAGAAGTAGGATGGATGGAATACGGCGGTTATCCCGAATACCCGCAATCGTTCCCGCCATTTACACACGCAGTAAGCGTCATCGATTTGATCTTTCAAACAGGTCCTTCGGCATTAAATTATTTCGAACGAAAATGAAAAAGATAAGTGTTGTCACCACGATGTATTATTCTGCGGCTTACCTGCAGGAGTTTTTTCATCGTACAAAGGCCTCGCTCGAAAGCGTAGGGGTGCAATACGAATTTGTTTTCGTTAACGACGGATCGCCCGATAATTCGCTTGATGTTGCCTTAGCGCTTCGTGGTGAAAATCCTTGCGTGAGCGTTGTAGAACTTTCTCGAAACTTCGGACATCATAAAGCCATCATGGCCGGTTTGCGTGAAGCAAAAGGCGATTATATATTTCTGATTGATTGCGATTTGGAAGAACAGCCGGAATTAGTCGGTGAGTTTTACCAACAAATGCTCAAGACGGAAAGCGATGTTGTTTTCGGTGTTCAAAAAGACAGGAAAGGCAAGTGGAGCGAGCGAATCTTCGGTTCAGTTTTTTACAAAGTCTTCAACCATTTTGCAGAGCGTCCGATACCGGAAAATATCATTATGGCACGACTGATGACAAAAAATTATGTCGATCAGTTGATTCAGTACGACGAAAAGGAATTTTTCCTCGGAGCTACTTTCATGGAAGTGGGATTCCGACAGGAGTCTGTTTTCGTTAATAAGCTGGATAAAGGTTCCTCAACCTATAATCTTAGCCGCAAAGTCGCTTTGATGGTAAATGCCATTACGTCGACCAGCAATAAGCCACTGATTTATGTGTTTTACTTTGGTGCATTCATAAGCTTTATTTCATTCATCTTTATTTGCATTCTTCTTGTGCGACATTTTTTCTTCACACGAATGCTCTCCGGTTGGCCATCGCTCATCGTGTCAATCTGGTTTTTGAGCGGATTAATCATCCTTTGTATTGGATTATTGGGCATTTATATGTCTAAAATCTATGCGGAAACGAAACACCGCCCTACGGTAATCGTTAGAAAGAAGTACGATGCCAGATAGTGAATTCGCTTTAAAAAGGGCGATTTCAAAAGAAATTCATTAGGATTTTAACAATAGGTCGTAGTTGTGCGAGTTTATCCTCGTCGGCTAAATTCTGTTATCCGGATTTGAATACTATCGGGAATCGCCGAATATTAAAGCAAAGCGAATGCGCAATCTCATTATAGTTGGAACCGGCGACCTGGCAGTGCTGACTCTACATTTTCTTAATAAAGAAGGCCGTTACCGCGTCATCGGTTTTGCCGAGGAACGTGCTTTCTTAGCTAAACGTAAGGTGGAGAATCTGCCGAACATTGCCTTCGAAGAACTCGAGTTCAAAGCACCACCGGAAGAAACAACTCTTTTTATCGCCGTTGGTCCGAACAAATCGAATACTGTTCGTCAACGACTTTATGAAACAGCTAAAGCAAAAGGCTATTCGTTCGCCACATACATCAGTCCCGAAGCTTCTGTTTGGGATGTGAATGCAGTTGGCGAAAATACCATCATATTCCCGAGAGTCGTTCTTGAACCATTTGCCAAAATAGGCAACAACTGCATCGTATGGTCGGGAGCTCTCATTGCGCATCATTCGGAAATCGGCGATCATTCATTCCTCGCTCCGGGCGCATGTATCAGCGGAAGAACGAAAATAGGGGAGAATTGCTTCATCGGTCTCAATGCAACGGTTCGTGATTATGTAAAAGTCGGAAAGCGTGTTATTGTCGGTGCCGGTGCAGTTATCAAAAAGGATTGTGAAGAAGATGGCGTTTATTCGGCTCCGGGAACTTCATTACTGAATAAGGATAGTTTTAATACCAAATTATAATATGGGTATTGTAAGCAAATACAATTCATTTATCGCCCGGTTATACGATAAAAAAATCGATGCAACCGGGCTTGCGCTTTTTCGCATTGCCTACTTCATTGATCTGCTTTTCGAAATTTTCAGACTGTATCGTTTTCGTCATCTGCTCTTTGATTCAATTCCGGGCATGGACGCTAACGTACTGGCAATTTCATTCATTCTCATTCTGTGGATGATCGTTGCTGTTATGCTCATCTTTGGAGCTTTCACGCGAACGGCAAGTCTGCTCAACTATATTCTTGGAATTATCATTCTGGCAAAGGCTGATTACTTTGCCTATCACATGTACTACGTTTATTGCGGAATGAATGTGATGATTCTCTTCCTGCCAATCAGTCGTGTCTTGTCTATCGATCGTCTCTTCGAAAAACTCAAATATTCCAATACTCGTTTCCAATATCAACCGAGCGATAAAGTGACAGCCCTTGCTTATCTCGTTCCTGTAATGATCGGAATCGGTTTCGTATATCTCGATTCAACTTTCTTCAAGCTTGTATCCGAATTCTGGATGAATGGCCTCGGCATGTGGCTTCCTTCCTCGCTCCCGATGGTAACGATTCATGACACTACTTTGTGTTGAATTACGAATATCTGATGAAGTTTATCGGTTATCTCCGCTCGTTTTCGAAATTATTTTCCTCTTCCTTTCTGGCATCGTAAATGGCGTGTACCTCTCGCCATCATTGGTATCGGTCTGCATATCGGTATTCTTATCGAATTTCCGATTCCGTATTTCGCAATTGGAGTAGTGGGTCTCTACCTTTTGCTCTTGCCGGTAAGTTGGTGGAGAAAATTCAAAATAACATCACCGCCTAGCTTCCGCTTTTACTACGATGCTGAATGTCCTCTCTGTGTCCGCACGAAAATTATCGTCGGGCATTTCGACGTTTTTAAGCGAATCAATTTTATTACCGTTCAGTCGGCTTATCAAACCGACGAGCGATTGAAAAATATTTCCTACGACGATTTGCTTAACGATATTCACGGCATCGATGCGAATGGCAAAGTGTTCAAAGGATTCTACTCGTATCGTGCTGCCCTTTCGGCGATGATTTGGGCGAAACCAATTTCATGGCTAATGTATCTTCCGGGTGTTTCTCATCTGGGGAATTATATTTATGGCTTCGTTGCGAGAAATCGCGTCACGGAAAGATGCACGGAGGAGACCTGTGGGTATACACCTCCCGTTATTCCCGGCCCTGAATCGGAGATGAAACTTCTTCATCGCTTCTCTCTGCGCGATTTGAAAGTCGCAGGTGTTTCATTTTTGCTCGTATTGGTGACATTTCTACAAATTTCTGTTTCCTTAAACAGTGCGATGATTCGCCGCCTTCGTCGTAGCGGTCCTTTGAAGGAAAGTATTATCGACGGACCGGTAACTACATTTTCGGCACATGTGAAAACTATCGCCAAGCCTTATTTCGGAATAACGAATCACCCTGTTTTCATGGATTATCACTTCAAAGGGTATAATCACATCGTAGCCGTAGTCTATAAAGGCCCAAATGGAGAAGAGTTTCTTCCGATAGTGCAGGAAAACGGTCAGCCCGGCGAATACCAGCTCGGTCCGGTTTTCATCAATTGGACATTCCGCGTCAATAATGCCATAGCTGACACTACACAACTCTCTGCAGGTATTTTGCGTTACACAGCATTCTGGGCTCGCGAGAGAGGACTGAATTTAAAAGATCTTCACTTCGAAATTCGGGTGAAAAAAATAGATGATTATCACAATTGGGAAGCCGACTTTTTACGTCGTCAGTTAGCAAAGCCTTGGCAACCGGCCGGTGAAGTTTACTGGAAAGACGGGAAGTTTTATTCTCAAATGAGTGATATAGAAAAAATGTGATCCATGATACCTTTCAATAAACCGTTTCTGACAGGAAAAGAAACAACGTACATCAAAGAGGCTGTTGAGTCGGGAAAAATCTCGGGTGATGGTATTTTTACAAAGCGTTGTCATGCTTTCTTCGAAGAAAAGTACGGATTCAAAAAAGTGCTTCTCACAACATCGTGTACCGATGCATTGGAGATGGCGGCTATTCTGATCAATACTCAGCCCGGCGATGAAATCATTGCTCCGAGTTATACGTTCGTTTCTACAGTAAATGCATTCGTTTTACGAGGTGCAAAAATTGTTTTTGCTGATAGTGGCAAGGATAGTCCGAATATCGACGTAAATTCTATCGAAGCATTAATTACTCCTCGTACAAAGGCCATCGTTCCTGTTCATTACGCCGGAATTGCCTGCGATATGGATGTGATCATGGATATTGCGCATCGCCACAACTTGTATGTGATCGAAGATGCCGCTCAGAGTATCGATGCGTATTACAAAGGTCGTCCGCTCGGAAGCATCGGTCATATGTCGGCTTTTTCATTTCACGAAACAAAAAATATCATCGCCGGAGAAGGAGGGATGCTCGTTATTAACGATCCTGCCTTTATTCAGCGTGCCGAAATTATTCGCGAAAAAGGAACCAATCGTTCTGCATTTTCAGAGGAGAAATCGACAAATATGGTTGGGTCGATATTGGCTCTTCCTTTCTTCCGTCAGAAGTTATCGCTGCCTTTTTGTATGCACAATTAGAGAACTTAAGTAAGATTCAGGCGAAGCGTAAATTTTCGTGGGAGTGTTATCACGAGCAATTAAAGCCGCTTGCTGCCAAAGGGTATTTCGACTTGCCTTTTTATCCTCCGTATGCTACGAATAATGCGCATATCTATTACATTGTTTGTAAAACTCCTGAAGATCGTCAGGGTGTAATCGCTGCTTTGAGGAAAGAAGAAATCTATTCTGTCTTCCATTATCTCTCATTGCATAAAAGTGAGTTTTATAAAGGCCAGCACCACGGTGCAGAACTTGTAAACTCCGATCATTTCTCAGAGTGTCTGATTCGATTGCCAATGTATTACGACCTGAGCGAAAAGGACGTTATGTCTGTCGTTAAAGTGATTAAGAAGTATTTTAACGGAAGCGCACAATGATTCAACCTACTGTAAAAGCCGGTATCGTTACCGTTTTTGTGCTTTTCTTTTTGTACGGATTATTCCTTCCGCATTATCCGGTCGTGAATGCCGACGAATTGTGGGAGACTTCTCGTGGTTACTACCTGAAAGCCGAACATAAGCCGGGAGAACCTCTTCTTCCGGAATCGGTGGCTCCATTCTATTCTTCCATCGGTAATATGGGGTGGAAGAGCTGGTGTATGCTGCTTGCGAAGTCAGGTACGTTTGCTGCAATGATGACGATTCTGCCCGTCGACGAACTCTCGGCTATGCGCTACGGAATGTTTCTGTGGAGTGTATTGTTGTTATTCATGACGTATCTTCTCGCACGACGATTCGGTTTGCAAAAATGGCCTTCGCTTCTTGTTGTAGCGATGATCATGTTTCTGCCCGATTTCTTTGCGCAGATTCATCGCGAACGTTCGGAGATTCTTATCGGAGCCTGCCTCATGGTAGGCTTGTGGCTTTTTATGAAAGCACTCGATGCCGAGACTCCGGCAAAGAAAAATCTGTGGTATTTTATCACGGGAATTTATTCGTGGACACCGGCACTTTGGATTCATCCGTCAGCCATTCTTATTCCGGGAGTTATCGGAGTGCTTTATCTAATCTTCGAACGAAAAAATTTCATTTCGCTTAATACGGTTTTGATTGGAATCGGATTAGCGGCAGGTTGTTTCTTTTTCCTCTTCATCATGAATGCGATTAAAGAATTTGCCGTTGCAGCAGGTGGAGGAAACTATTTTCAGTACCAGGGCCCGCCGATTCTTACTAAGGGTTGGAAGTTCTTTCTCGGTTTGCCATATGGTTTTTACAACCGTTTCATCTCTACAAATCTTTTTACTCGTCCAATATCGTTCTTGTTCTACGTGACAGCTCTCTGGTTTTTGATTCGTCAATTCAGAGGTAAGAAATTGATGCTCGAGCAGAGAAGTTTTATTATTTCCGGTGTCGCCGTAATCGTTTCTTTGCTAGTTCTGTATTTTCTTTCAGGTAGCTTCGGAAATTACAACGTCATCATTGCGCCGTTTATGGCCATTGCTATCGTTTCATTTATTTACAACGATCAATTCAAAGCGAGTCTGCAGAAATCACTGCCAATCGTAATACTTCTCGTTCTCTTCGCAGCAAATCTTCCGGGTTTTGCGGCCGATGGTCGTTATGCGAAAGAATATACCCGAATGACAACACGTGTTCGAGAAAAAATCGACCATCAATCTGCCGTGCTCGGCTTAGCTCTTTATTACAATCCGTTTAAAGACCAACCGTACTATTCAAACTCCTGGTTCAATCCGTACGGAGGAAGAATAGAGCAGTCGTTTGAACAGGCCTGCGATACACTGAATGTAAAATATATTATCGTCGATGATGCTTTCGTCGGCCGGGCGTTGCTCGATCGCGGTCGCGGTTGGACGGATTCGATGTTTACGATGTTACAAACAAGGGGAGAAGTGATCGATTCGTTTCCTGCCAATTACTTCGTAGGGAATCGTGTTCCCGGTCCCGATTTCTTTCCTTCTTACTGGAAGTATGAAGGACAACAAAAGCAATTTATCCGTCAGGTGAAAATTTATAAATTGAAAGAGTAGCGAATGCTGAATTTTAAAAAAAGATTAGATGGCCAGAGTAAACTGCTGATTAAAAACAGCGGCTGGGTATTCTTTTCTAATTTTTTCAGTACAGGCTTGGCTTTTATTCGTTCAGTGATTATCGCACGTGGCTTAGGCCCGGGAATTTTCGGTACGTATGCCATCGTTGTTTCTTTCGTCGGTCTTATTCAGGAGTTTCTCAATCTGAATGTCGGTACAGCTGTTATTAAATTCGGTGCCGTTTATCATACCGAAAAGCGCAACGATAAATTGCTGGCTTTGGTGAAATCGAGTTTGTACATCAGTCTCATCATGGCACTCGTTAGCGTTATCGTTATCGCCATCTTGTGTACGGTTTCATACTCCACCTTCATCGAAGAGCCGCATCTCGAATGGTTTATCATTTGGTATGCAGTTGCTGCAAGTATTACGTACGTGAATTCGATTAGTCGTGGTTTACTTCGACTGTACTACAAATTCCGGATGAGTTCTTTAATCCAGATGATTATGGATGTAATCGAAACCGGCGCCATTGCTATTGCTGTTTTCTTTTATCCGAAGGATCTTAATGTATTTTTTGTCGCCATCATCATCACTCGTTTCCTGAATGGTTTTATATGCAATCTGCTTGCGTATTACGAATTACGTCACGAATTGAATCCATATTTGTCTACACCGATACGCATTCTGGAAGAAGAGAAGAAATCGATTTTCGGTTTCATCTTCGGAAACTCCGTAGGAAATTCGCTGAAGACTGTCATCAGTCAGGGCGATGTTTTGTTGCTGGGCATTTTATCGAATCCTGCTCAAGTCGGCTTTTATTCCGTTGCTAAGAAGTTGGCATATTCTGTACTTACGCTCACAGATCCACTCACTCAATCAATCTATCCGCAATTATCCAAGCTCATTGCCGAACGTCGCTTCCGCGAAATTCGAAAGATGTTGTTTAAGATTACAGGAATAGCCATGCTTCCGGGGATCGCTTTCCTTGCTGTCACATACTTCCTTAATAAGTGGATTATCGTCACCGTGTATGGAATCGATTACGCTCCTGCTTCGGATGCATTTTATTACTTCCTCATCGGAGCCGTTCTCGGAGCTGCGACATTCTGGACCTTGCCTCTCGTGCAAAGTTTGGGAATAGTAACAGTGCGAATAAAAATCTACGTAATGACTATCTTCCTCGGCTCATTGCTGGCCTATCTGCTCGTGCCGGCTATGCAGAGTGCAGGTCTGTCGCTTGCCTTGCTTGTAACGAATATTCTCAATATGGTAATCTTCATTTATGTCGCCGATAATATCTTTCCTCGATCATCCGTTAGCGATGCTTAATTTTGTAATGGGAAAGAAAGACATGCTTCACGATGCCATGATGCTGCGAGCAGCTAACATCCTGATGAAAGAACGCTACAGTAGAAGTGAAGCTGAAAAGTATATTCAGGAAATTCATAAAGGCGATTTCATTCCAATGAATCGCATCGAAGGAGTAACACTTCCCGGAAATCGTCCCGATCATTTGTTCGGTAAATTTCTCTATTTCATCATTCGCTGTGCAAAGCCGGAAGTGATGATCGAAACTGGAGTGGCACACGGAGTTTCTTCGTGGACAATTCTCAATGCCATTCATAAAAACGGTAAAGGAAAGCTTTACTCAATCGATTTGCCGAATCTCGATCTTAAGAGTTACAATCCACAGAATCTCTCTCAACAAAGCGGCTGGGCTGTTCCCGATACTCTGCGACAGCATTGGGAATTGCAATTAGGCTCTTCGCAGGAATTGCTTCCAAAGCTTGCGGCTCGTTTGGGAAAGATCGAGGTCTTCTTCCACGACAGCGATCACTCGTACGAAAACATGATGTTCGAATTCAACACCGTTTTCCCGTTCTTAAATCCCAACGCCCTCATCATCTCCGACGACGTTCACAAAAACGAATCGTTCCGACATTTCACCTCAGGGAAGAATCTCTCCGGATTTCAGTTCCTGACGAAGGGTGGGGCGGCGGTACTGTAGCGATTAGCTAATTAGCTAATTAGCTGATTAGCTGATGAGTGGGAGTGAATAGTGGCTTTTTTGAGCCTTTACTGCTTTTTTCGTGCTTTAAGTAACATGTTGAGAATTAGCGCTATATAAGCTTTTCGATCGAACGACTTTTTCCGTACTAAATTGGGTACCTAATCCCCATCAGCTAATCAGCTAATCAGTCAATCAGCTAATCGGCAATGGTGTAACAAACCCCCTCCAAACCAAGTAAAACCCATACTATGCTCCCTATTTACCAGCCATACCTGCCGCCATCCTGTTTGAAATATGCGCATGATGCCCTCGATTCTACGTGGATCTCATCGCAAGGTGTGTATATCGATAAAGCTAAGGAAAAGCTGAAGGAGATCATCGGCAGCAAATACGTCATCATGGTCAACAATGGAACTTGTGCGACTCACATGCTGGCGTTGGGTTTGAAATTCAAATATCCGAATCTCCGAAAAATCATCGTCCCGAATAACGTCTACGTTGCTGCCTGGAACAGCTTCCTGTTTTCCGGTGGTTTCGATTTTGAAGTTGTCGATGCTGATTTGGCGACCTGGAACATCGATAGTTCGAAAATTCAGGGAACGGGCAAAGACACGGCATTGCTCGTAGTTCATAATCTCGGAAATATCATCAACGTTCCGGCACTTAAGAAAAAGCATCCGGACTTACTCATCGTTGAAGATAATTGCGAAGGTTTATTCGGTAAATACGATGGTCAGTATAGCGGAACAGCTTCTTTGATGTCGTCGCTTTCTTTCTTCGGAAACAAAACGATTACAAGCGGAGAGGGTGGAGCCGTGCTTACACAAGACGAACAATTATTCGAATACCTGAACTCTGTTCGCGGACAAGGTCAGTCGAGTGTACGTTACGTGCACGATAAGTTAGGTTACAATTACCGCATGACGAATATTCAGGCGGCACTATTATACGGTCAGCTCGAAATGCTCGATGAAATTCGCTCGAAGAAAGCCGATGTTTTCGCTCTCTACAAAAAAGAGCTCGAAGGTGTCGATGAAATTCGCTTCCAGCAACTCGAGCCAAATACCGAGCATGCACAATGGATGTTCGCTGTTCGTTTCGACGGATTCGATCTTACACGCAAGCGTATGCTCGAACTTTTCCTCTTTGAAAACAGCATTGAAACTCGCCCGATGTTTTACAACATCAACGATCACGCACACCTGAAATCAATTCCATCAGATAATACGATCGCCAATCAGCTCAATCATCAGTGTTTGATTCTGCCAAGCTTTCCGGAACTGACCCGTAGTCAGATCTTAACCGTTACGAGGAAGATTAAAGACTTCCTACGCACACAATAAATCCAAACCGTGAATGCAGTGAAGGAGAAGTCGAGAGTTTTGAAGGCCGATGATAAAGCGGGATGGGATGAGTGTTTTCATTCGCTCCCTGAGCATTTGCGAGACATCAATTTTTCATACGATTACCATCGAATGTACCAGGCCAACGGCGATGGCGACATTCGTCTTTTCTATTTCGAACGTGACGGAGAAAAATATTATTATCCGTTTCTGCTTCGTCCTGTCTTAATTGCAGGTGCCGAATCTCCTTACAAAGATATTGAAACCGCTTACGGCTATACGGGCCCGATCAGCACAACGAGCGACGATAATTTCGTTCGCGAAGCTGACGAAGAATTTCGTCGTTTCTGTGCAGAAGAAAATGTGGTGACGGAATTCGTTCGCTTCAATCCGCTTTTGTCGAACGACGATTTATTTCATAGCTCAAATTCAATGTCGATCGTTCCGCTGCGTGATTATGTCACGGTAAAGTTGGAGCGTTCTGCCGAAGAGTTGTTTCTCGGCTATAGCAGTCAGAATCGCAATAAGATTCGCAAAGCAGAGAAAACCGGAGTGCAGATTCAGTTCGATCCCGAAGCAAAGACTTCGACAAATTCGTCTCTATTTATCTCGAGAATATGCAGCGAATCGGTGCTGCAAAAATGTATTTCTTTTCAGATGCATTTTTCGCTGAAATGAAAAGGCTAACTGTCCAGTCCGGTGCATTCATGACGGCCCGACTGAATGGTGAAATTTTAGGCGCTACTGTTTTCCTCAAAGGAGAAACAATTGGCCATTACTTTCTTTCGTCTGCCACAGAAGAAGGGAAGAAAAATGCCGTCAGTAATCTGATGTTGCATCACGGTATTTTGTGGGCGAAGCGAAAAGGGCTTCAGCAAATTCACCTCGGCGGTGGCGTTACTGCATCGGCCGATGATCCGCTCTTAGTATTTAAATTGAATTTCTCCGACGTACTCGTTAAGTTTACGATTGGGAAAAGAATCCATAATCAACGTGTGTACGATGCGCTCATTCAGCAATGGGAAGAAACGTATCCTCAGCACGCAGTTCAATATAAGCCCATCCTTCAGCGTTACCGTTTAACAGGGGAGGACATGAAATGAGTACAAAAGACACC
Organism: Bacteroidota bacterium; assembly: GCA_016721305.1. Classification (GTDB taxonomy): domain Bacteria; phylum Bacteroidota; class Bacteroidia; order AKYH767-A; family 2013-40CM-41-45; genus JADKIH01. The sequence continues at coordinate 264,311 of JADKIH010000001.1, read as the reverse complement.
ATTCATCTTCGCGCTTTGACGCTCGAAGATGCACGACATACCTGGAAGTGGCGCAATCAGGAGGAAGTCCGTAACGACTTTTCCGGTCACCCGTTTCCGGTGAGCTACGAAGAAGAGCTCGACTGGTATGAGAAAAATATTAAAGTCAATTTTCCGAATACTACGTTCGGAGTTGAAACTACTGCCGGCAATCAGCTTGTTGGAATGACATTTCTGAAAAACATTAATCTCATTCATCGCCAGGCGGAGTTTGCTATTCTCATCGATGCAGCACAGAAAGGTAAAGGCTTCGGAAAAGAAGCTTGTTATAAAACGATTCAATTCGCTTTTCAAAATCTCGGCTTGAACAGGGTTTATTTAAAAGTCAGAAAAGAAAATATTGCTGCAATCAGGATTTACGAAAATTGCGGGTTCAAGACTGAAGGAACGCTGAGAGAAGATGTGTACAAGCAAGGCAAGTATTCTGATCAGTTATACATGGCCGTATTGGCGCGTGAATTTCCTGTCCGCTAAATTTGCCCGGTAGTATGAAGGATCATCAGCGACCCCGATATTTTATTCTCTCTCCGTTTTGTTTATTGCGCCCAACGACAAATCGCATTTTCGATATGCGAATGTGCGATGGATTAGCAGGCAACGGTGCTGATGTGGAAATCGTTTATCCGTACGTCTACATGAAGGAGAATATTCGTCGCAGCGAAATCCCCGGGGCCTTTGCTGTTAAGAATAAGTTCAAAACGACGATGCAGTACACATGGATGAGAGAAAATTCACATCCGCTGCATGCCTTTGCTATAATGCTCTTTGCATTTACAATAACAGCATTTCGGATTGCTCTCACTCAATTATTTTCGCGTCGCCCTGCCGTCATTTTATCTCGAGATCCGAAGTCGGTTTTCCCTATGCTTTTATTGAGGAAAATGACAGGAAGTCTCCTACGTACAAAAGTCATCTTTGCAGCAGCCGAAGTAACCAATCGTCGTTTATTTAAGTGGGTTGTTAAAAATTCCGATGGAGTGTTTGCCGGCGTCACAACCACACGCGATGCCATCATGAAAATCGTTCCGCTTCCGAAAGAGAAGTTCATGCTCTCTTTAGCGCCCGTTCCTGTTTATGAAAATGACCCGACAAAAGCTGAGGCAAGGAAGAGAATCAACTACAATGAGAACAAACCTCTAATCGTCTATACCGGGAAATTGGGAATGGACGTGAACGAATTAAAATACATTCTTCAGTCTGCGGCCATTCTCAAAGACTACAAGTTCATCTTCACCGGTGGTCGTGAAAGTGCAGTCGAAAGCGTAAAAAAGTATTGTGCGGAAATAGGAGTAGAGAATGCCATCTTCACCGGCTTCTTCAACGATTCATCTGCCGTCCGCAATTATCAGATGGCAGCCGATATTCTCGTAAGCTACTACACGTCGAAAGATCACATGATCGAATTCAACTATCCGCAAAAGATAAACGAATACATGTCGACCGGCAACGTCGTCATTACCCCCGACACCCTGCCACTCAAGACGTACTCAATAAATCAAATGTATTTTTCGTCGCTCCCGACAATCCCCAAGCCCTCGCCGAAGGAATCAAACATTTAGTAGATAATCCTGCACTAGCCAACTCTCTCTCCCAAAAAGCCCGCGAAGATATCAAAGCGCTTTCTTTTGACAGTAAGACGAGGGAGTTGATGGCCTTTGCCGCTTCCCTTCGGTAATTAGCTGATTTGCTGATTAGCTAATTAGTGGCAAAAGCACTGAAGCAACGTTACGTTGAATTTTGATGAGATTAAATCGTCCAATTATTGTAGCCTACACAGAAGCACTCTCCTTTGTTTTCGTAGCTTTCATTAGCTAATCAACTAATCAGCTAATCATCTAATCATCTACTCCACCACCAGGTACGACTGATAGTGACTAAACTCACTCCTCCTAATACTAAACTTATCCAACCCCAGCACCTCGCGTAAAGCGACAGTTTCGCCCGGGAATTTTGGTTGGTTTAGTTCGTCGAAACCGATAATGGTTCCTTTTGTAATATGGGGTTTAATGAGCTCGAGACATTTTTTCGTCGGCTCGTAAATATCAAAATCAAAGTAGGCGAGAGAGATAATTGTTTCGGGATGTGCTTTGAGGTATTTCTCCAGTTCAACACTGGCGTCGCCCTGAACGAGTTCAAACTTTTTCAAATGCTCAAGCGGACTTTCGTTTTCCAGATTCTTAAGAACTTTTTCAAGATAATCCTTGTAGTTAGCCGTCACATTGTATCCGCCTTGAATAGCGTAACGTTCGGCGCCGTCTTTTTCATGAACAGAAGGGAAGCCTTCCCAGGTATCGAAGCCGATAATGCGGCGACTGTAGTTGAAAGGTTCATAGATAGAGCGGAGGCCCTGAAATAAATTCAGATTTTGTCCCCAGCGAACACCGAATTCCATAATAACTCCATGGATACCGATATTTTTACGATACAAATCATTGATGAAAAGAAACTTTCTGAAATCGGCCGGATTCAAAAACAAGCCCAGATTACGCATCAATTCTTCATCAGGCAGCGGATTGTTGTTAAACAAATCAATAATTTCCTTTCGGTTATTCGACTGCTGTTGATTCACCACGCTGGGTGCGATGTTTATGTCTTTCGATTTCATTGTACAGTTTTACTCAGCTTTCTTCAACCCTCAATTTCATCGTAGGTTACAGTATCCGCAAAATTTTCCTGTACTCATGACGTGTCAGTTACATAAATTCTTCGATTTTGTAACATTTAGGGCTTTTTCCCATATAAAATTGTTCCTGCCCCTTGGTGGCGAACTGCAAAGTCGTATGTAATTTTACTCCAAGTAGAATTTTACCTCTCAGGCATTCGTCAACAGTTGAAGGAAGGAGATACAGCGTATGTGGTCGGCGCAAAACCGTACATATTTTTTAAACAGATACATCAACGGTGGTTACTTTACTCCGTCGGGTGGAATGCTGTCTGTTTTTTTTCCGATGCGATTATTCCGTCGCAATGCAAAGTTGATTTCCCGAATGTACTCGAAGAAAATTATCGTCTCTCCTCATGAGGAAGTACGAATTGATTTTCCTGCATATACCGGGAAGAACGAAGATATGCTGCAAATGAAAAACGAACTCATGAATATTCGTCAGCATCTTACCGGCGCTTTTGTTCATGGTAGTTTTGCCACAGGAGAAGAAATTCCTTACAGTGATTTCGACGGACTCGTCATTCTCAGTCGTGAAGTTTTGTCTGACGAAAAGAAATTATCCGATGTAGCTTTTACATTACATAACATGCGTCGCATCATGCATCGCATCGATCCGTTCCAGCATCATGGTTGGTTTGTGCTTTCCGAGAATGACCTTGTCAACTATCCGGAATGGTTTCTGCCTGTTGCGGTGCTGAATCATTCGCGTTCTCTGATTGGTGAGAAGAGTCTCTCGCTGCGTGTTCAGGAAAAGCCGGATGTGGATTTTAGAAAATCATTCTTCCGTTTCTGCGAAAGCCTTCAGCGAAAATTATCTGATAAACATCGGCATTGGAATCTGTATCAGCTCAAAGCTATCTTCAGCGAGTTTATGATGCTGCCCGCAACATACGTTCAGGCTCGCGATCGTAAAGGGATATTTAAGAAATATAGCTTTCAGGAGATGAAAAAGGATTTCCGTGATGAAGAGTATGCTGTCATGGACGAAGTATCCTCTATAAGATCTTCATGGGTGGTGGATCTTTCACCGGCCGAACAGGCATTTCTCCAGCGACTCGATTTTATCAGCTGGAAACGTCGTCAAAAAATTGCACTCGAAGTTCCCGTATTTATACAGTCAATGATAAGTAATGGTCTCTTTGCTCGCATGAATAATTTTACAGCATTGGCCAAATATAAAATTCAAAATCTTTCTGTATGAAATCAGGTCACTACACATTGATAGATCTTCCCTCGTATGTTCGGCCCGAATGGTACGAAGTTGCTGTCAATGCTGTATGCAGCGCCCTGATGAATCATGGGAAGGTGCGAAGCGTATATAGAATCGGCAGTGTTACAGCTCCGGGAATTAGTGATCTCGATATGGTTGTTGTATTCCGAGATGAGGCTTCAACAGCTTACAATCCATTGGCTAAATTAGAAAACGAATCGAAATATATTTTTGTTCATCCTCTCTTCGGTGCCTCAGAGTCGCATTTCAAAGAGGCGGCCGCTATCACGCATTTTCATAATTACCGTTTGATAGGAGGGGAAGATATTTTTCCTCAAACAAAAATTCCGGAGTCGGACGATAAAATCCTTCGTCGTCAAACAGCATTGGAGTTCATGATAAAAATGCTTTTCGTGATGATGATGCAGAAAACGTATCGCATTATAAAGGTAAGAGCATTCTTACTTGAAGCCAGAGCGCTGGAATATGATTTGGAATTTCTAGGACTGAAGAACGGTCCGTTATATAATTTGGTGCAAGAAATAATTGAACTTAGGAAAAAGTGGTTTCTGGACTCTCACGCTCAAAAGGAATTAGTTCCTGCCTTCGACAAGCTCTTTGATCTTCTGAAGGATGTTCTTGCCGGTGAATTACAGGCAGCGCCGGTTTTTACACCGGGCATTCAATCAGGACGCTTTACGAAAAATGTAAAGTGGCAACAATCTTCCGTCCTCGATATTACAAGCCGTGGATTGAGAATTCCATCATTTCCTGCTTCTTTCTTCAGTAAAAAGTACTACAATTTTGAAAGCCGGCTTACGACGTTCATGGTCAAATTGCCTGTCAATAAAAATTGTCCATCTGTTTTGAAAAACCGTTATGAGTTGTCTTCTGCAATGGCAGAGTACAATAAAAAACATATTCCAAATTTCATTCCTCTTACTTCGAGCCTGCGGATGATGTAAAAAAATTGCTCTGCTATATTTCGAGACAATCAAAAAAACAATAAGGGATTGAATGAAAATTCCGAGAAACGATCCGGCTAAATAAATGAACATACTCTGGCAAAGCAAAAATAAAGCAGTGTACGACTCCTTCAAAAAAGGAGTAGTAACGGCGTTCATCAATGGCGGCAATGCCTACGATGTGCAGTCGGCTTTGGCTTTGTCTGAGAATTATAAAATCGATGTCGATCAAGTCGCGATTCGTGATAATGAGCCGGTATGGAAATACTGGTTTCGGATGGCTTCCTACAAAGCGAAGGCCGACTTACTCATTATGGAGCCGTTTCCCGTTGTTTACGGAAAGCGCAGAGATGGACAAAAGTCTATCGCCATGATTCATCACGTGGATCCGGAAATAATGAACAGTGGCTGGTATCACCGTTGGTATTTTTATCGCCTTCTCCGTCGGGCTCGCTACTGCGACGCAATTGTTACAGTATCGGAATACTGGAAAAATTATTTTGCACACATGGGTGCAACTCATGTGGAAGTGATTTATAATTCCTTCGATCTTTCAATTTATAATGCTCCCGTCGATGAAAAGGCTTTTCGCGAAAAGTTTAATATACCCGAGAACAAAAAAATAATATACATCGGAAACGCCCTTCGCGAAAAGGGTGTCTATGAAGTATATGATGCACTGAAGGAAACGGATTACCATTTAGTCATGACCGGAGCAAAAAATCGCACTCCAGATCTGAAAGTGCAGTACATGAATTTAACCCGTGCCGAGTATCTTACCTTGCTCCGTATTTCATCTGTCGTTGTAGCCTTCTCGCTCATGATCGAAGGCTGGAATCGAATTGCACACGAAGCTTTGCTCAGTGGCACTCCGGTTGTCGGCAGCGGTACAGGTGGTATGCACGAATTACTGACGAAAGCCGGTCAGCCGATCGTAGCTACTAAAGAGCGTCTTCTGCCTGAAATTGAAATTGTCATGCAAAAGCGCGATGAATATGTAAAACGTGGTCAGGCGTATGTTAGCCAGTTCGATCCTGCGTATTTTAAAAAACGTTGGGTGGAAGTGGTTGAACGTGAATGAAAGGAAAGTAAAAAAAATGTGCGGAATCAATGGCATCCTTAGTTTTGGAAATGGAATAGAAGAGGGCAGAGCTCTCATCAATTCCATGAATACAGCCATCCGCCATCGCGGTCCGGATGATCAGGGTTATTGGAGCACTGAGAATCGCAAATTGCATTTCGGTCATCTTCGTCTTTCGATCATCGATCTCTCTCCGGCCGGGCATCAGCCAATGATTACCTCCAATGGAACCGTCATCGTTTTCAATGGAGAAATATATAATTACCTCGAACTTAAAAATCGCTTTTTCAAAGACGTTAAACTTAATAGCGACAGCGATACTGAAATTCTTCTTTTACTCTATGAAAAATTCGGAGAAGCCTGTGTCGACTATCTTAACGGAATGTTCGCGTTTGCAATCTGGAATCCTTCGAAAGAGGAGCTTTTCATTGCTCGTGATCGTGTCGGAAAGAAACCGTTCTATTATACATTCGCCGATGGTAAATTCGCATTCTCTTCTGAGCTGAAAGCGTTATTGACTCTTCCATGGGTTCCGCGTAAGCTCGACGAAAAAGCGCTTTATCATTTTCTTACTTTTAATATGTTGGCACCGCCTCAGACAATGTTCGAAGGTATTGCCAAACTGGAGCCGGGGCATCTTCTTACTGTTTCCAAAAATGGCGAGTATCGTCGTCGTGAGTTTTGGGAAGTGAAGTATGATCAGACGGTAGAGTCAAAATCAGATAAGGATTTAGAGTCACTTGTGAGCTCATCATTGGAAAAAGCTGTCGGCTATCGAATGATGAGCGATGTTCCTGTTGGAGCATTTCTCAGTGGTGGAGTTGATTCCAGTGCCATCGTCGCATACATGGCCCGTCTCACAGGTCGACCGGTAAATACATTTTCCATTGGCTTCGAAGGGCAGCAGAATTACGATGAACGTTTCTATGCTTCGAAAGTAGCTAAGCTCTTTAATACAAATCATAGCGAGATCATCGTTAACGATAGCGATATCGAAAAATTCCTTCCTCATGTTGTCGATATATTCGACGAACCAATGGCGGATGAAACGTGTATTCCGATTTACTTCCTCTCGCAAAAGGCCCGCGAATCGGGAAGCATTGTTGTACTGACAGGTGATGGAAGCGATGAACTTTTTGCAGGGTATCGCAACTGGAGGAAATATATCAAGCTATTCCCTTTGGTATGATCGCTATTCAAAAATGCCGCAGTTTATCCGCGAAATGATTTTGACGGGCGGAAAACTCATTAAGCCAAATTCAAACGTCGTAGAAATGCTTTCGCGTTCTGCAAAGGGACAGGATTTCTTCTGGCTCGGCGCACGTAGTTTTAAAGAAGCAACCAAAGCTAAATTTATCAGCGATGCATTTCGCGACAGAGTGGGAGTAACAGATTCTTACAGCGTCATTCAAAATTATCGCGAGAGTTTCGAAAAAGCCCGTGAAGCATCAGGAAGAAAATTCTCATACACCGATTGGATGTGTTATCTCGGAATGAAATTCATAGTTCCGAATTATTACCTCTATCGAATGGATCATTTGGGAATGGCGAACTCCATTGAAATTCGTTCGCCGTTTTTGGATTATGAATTTGTCAATATGGCGCTCAGTGTTTCCGCTTCGCAAAAGCTGGTCCACAATGAGCCTAAGTATATTCTTAAGAAATCACTGGAAGGCATATTGCCGCATGAAATTCTGTATCGAAAGAAAATGGGATTCTGTGTGCCGATTCGCGAATGGGCCGGTGATATCATGATCGATTACATCGAAAAAAATCTGAAAACATTCTGCGACATTCACCCGCAATTCAGATACGATGAATTGAATCAGTTATTAAAACAACTCAAAGCAGGCGATGAAGCTTCCGTAAACAAATTATGGACGCTCTATTTTCTTATCGCCTGGTTTAAACGATGGCTCGACTAATCATGAAAAAAGTTGTCATCGTTACTAATATTCCAAATCCGTATCGGGTTCCGTTGTTCAATGAATTGAATGAACAGCTGAAGCAACACGACCTTTCGCTCACCGTTGTCTTCGGTGCCGAAGGTTATGCGCGTCGGAAGTTTGTTCTCGAGAAATCAGACCTTCGTTTCGATTACGTTTTTCTCCAATCTTCATCCTATCAGATGGGTGATGCAGAAAGAACGGTCTTCACTTACGCAGGATTAGAAAAGGTGCTGAACGATTTAAAACCTGCCGTAGTCGTAACTCCGGGTTTCTCTCCTGCAACTATGAAAGTTGTTGTTTGGAAAATGTTCCGCTCTGTAAAACATATTATCTGGTCGGGTTCTTTGTCAGCTGAATCAGCCGGCGGATCACTCATCAGAAAAGTTCAACGAAATGTTCTGGTGCGAATGGCTGATGCTGTTATTGCATACGGTTCATTGGCGAAAAAATATTTAATCAGCTTGGGCGCAAAAGAACATTCAGCTTTTGTTGCACTTAACACTGTCGACACTTCATTCTTTGAACAAGAAACGGCAAAGGCCCGAACGAAAGTAGTATCCGACGGATTGAAACATCTCACCTACGTCGGTTATTTAAGTCCGCGTAAAAATGTATCTCTCGTAATAGAAGCCGTAAAGAAGCTTGCTGCAAAGCGAAGCGATTTCGTACTCGATATCGTCGGCGATGGCGAAGAAAAGACTTTACTTGAAAGCAAGGTCCGGGAATTGAATCTGCAGTCATTCGTTATTTTTCATGGCTTCCGTCAGAAAGATGAATTACCGGCCTTCTTTGCAAAAAGCAGTATGTTCCTTTTTCAAACCGACTTTGATATTTGGGGATTGGTACTAAACGAGGCCATGGCTGCCGGAATTCCTTGTCTGGTATCTCCAAATGCAGGAGCGGCTTTTGATTTGGTAAAAGAAGGGGAGACAGGATACGTTTGTAACTACAAGGACGTTGATTCCGTAGTAGCGAAGATTGAATACCTGCTCGATCACCCGGAAGAGGTTTCACGAATTGGTCAAAATTCGTCGAAATTCATCCGCGAACGAGCCGGCCTATCTCATAGTGCTCTGGGTTTTGTTAACGGAATACTATATACGCTGAAGAAAAAATGACCTATAAACAGTGGAAGGCATATTGGAAAAAAGCACCGTGGACTACGAAGTGGTTCGCGATCTTTATTCTATTGCGTCCAATCGTCGATAACTTCTATCAGCTTAAGGAAATCTCGATCTTCTTGTCGCCGATTTATATTCTTGGAGTACTCACACCTGTGCTTGCGGTTTATGCAGGTTCTGCGATGAAGAAGAAAAACCCGGGTTCACCGGCCGATGATTTAATGCGTTTTTGGCTTTTTCTCATTGGCGTGAATTGCATTGTTCTCTTGCTCGGGCATTTTACATTCGATAATCTCGGTGATTGCATAAAGTACGTTACTCCTCCATTGATTTTCTTCTATCTCAGGAAGGCGATAAATAATCGGGAGGATTTGCACTTTATGTTATTGACTTTCCTCTATTCGTGTATATTCCCTTTCCTGATGATGTACTTCGAGATTCTCGTTCATCCGATTACTCCTGAGTATGCTTCAGCAGGTCGGGGAGGTGGTGCACGTATTCGCGGTGAGTACGCCGATAGTATAAACTATGCAATCTTCCTCGTAGGTTCATTCATGGTTTATAGTTATTTCTTCCTGAATGATGTCTATTCAAAAGCAAAAGAAAAAACAACGTCGGTAACACGTCTTGCCATTTGGTTTGTCATTTGTTTGGTCGGAATTATTTCCCTCCGTCACGTTTCTACCTGGGGTGTGTTTCTCTCACTCATCGTCGTGCTTCTGTATTTTAACAGTCAAAATTTAAAGGGGATGGTCTTCGTGATTTTTATCGCAGCCATTATCCTTCCTTTCTTCGCCGATCAGATTTATCAAGACCAGATACGACCATTGATCGAAAAAGAATTCAGCGTTATCAGCGGTGATAAAGATGTTTCGTACGCTTTCGACGGACGTATGTCGCGTTGGCAAAAATACTTTGAGATCTGGGATAAGTATCCGTATCTGTCGCATGTCGTAGGTGTCGGATTCTCGGGAGGCGACGAAGCCGTTGTCATGATCGGAGGAGGTATGCACAATGATTACATTCGGATTTTATTCCTCACCGGATTTCTGGGAGTAGGAGCATACGTGCTTTTCTTCCTCTTCCTCCTGTGGAGGCGAAAATTCATGAGAGTGCCGGAGCGGTTTCTGCTAATTGGTTCCGTGGCAATCTTCATGCTGTATTCGATCAGCGCCGTGCCAACTTTATACGGAGGTATCTTCAGTCTCTGTTTTCCTGTCTTCTGTTTCGCCGTTCTTCCGGTGAACAAAGCATATAACATAAAAATGGGAGGAGAAATATAAAATTTGTTGAAGATTGTCCGGAAAATTTCGCCGGATAAATTCAGCGCAGGTAGGGAATTGTGTGTCATGAGAAAGCCGAAAATATTAATCCTTGGTAAATTGCCGCCACCGTTTATGGGGCCGGCTATTGCTACGGAAATTATTCTCAATTCGAAGTTGAAGGATTCATTTGAAATCATTCACCTCGACACACGAATCAATGAATCTATCAGTGAGATGGGTAGTCTGAGTTTGAAAAAACTCTGGCTCAATTTCAAATTGTATCTGCGAATGTTTGTCATGATGATCAAGCATTGGCCGGCTCTCGTTCTCATCCCGATTTCTCAATCGAAGGGTGGATATTTGAAAGATTCAATTTACATTTTCATCGCGGCGATCTTCGGCAGAAAAGTTTTACTGCATCTGCGTGGATCTGCATTTCGCGAATTGTATGATAAAAATTCCTCTGCGTTCAAATGGCTTGTTCGTACAACGATGCGTCTTTCTTCCGGAGTAATTGTACTCGGCCAAAAATTACGTCCGCTCTTTGCCGGTCTCATGCGCGACGATCGGATCTTTGTCGTTCCTAACGGCGGTAATTACGAAATCCCCGAACACACAAAGAGTGAAGGCCCTGTTCGTCTGCTGTATCTTTCAAATTTGATGAAGGAGAAAGGAATTACCGATGTGCTTGCAGCTGTCGCTTTGCTCAAAGAAAACAACATTTCTTTCACTCTCGATATCGCCGGCGACTGGCTCAATGCCGAAACGAAAAACGAATCAATTGCCATCATCGGAAAAAACGAATTGCCTGTAACTATTTATCCTCCACAAAATCGCCCGAATAAATTCAAACGAATGTCGGAAGCCGATATATTTCTCTTCCCTCCAAGATCGCCGGAAGGTCACCCATGGGTACTCGTTGAGTCAATGGCCAGTAGTTTGCCCATCATCGCAACCGACATGGGAGCAATCGTCGAATCCGTAATCGACGGCGAGAACGGTTATATCGTCAACCCTGGAAAACCGGTCGAAATCTTCGAAAAATTGAAGTTTTTGATCGAAAATCCGGCAGAAAGGGCTAAAATGAGCCAAAATTCGCGTCGTTTGTACGAAGCTAAGTTTACCGAAGACCGAATGGTCGAAAACCTGAGCGCGGTTTTCAATAAAATCATTGCAAATGGCTGAAAATTCGTTCACCGAACATATATCGTCCCGTGCCGGCTCGTTTAAGGGCAATTATAGCTCGTCTGACGACTTTAAGCAGCGCTATGAGGTTTGGACTCGTTTTTTGGACAAGTACGCTCCCGGGGCAAATTTCGCCTATGATATCGGATGCGGTCCGGGATTGTTCTCGTTTTATCTGGCCGAAAAGGGCATTCGTGTCGAAGGCTGGGATGGTTCCGACGGCATGATTGAGCTCTGTGAGGAGGAAAAAACGAAGAAAAGTGATAAAATAACGAAATTCCGAAAACTATATATCCCCGTTTCCGTAACCCCTGATATGGAACGGGCCGATCTGCTCATTAGTTCGAGTGTGATCGAATACGTGCCCGATTCCGATGGCGTTGCCAAGATGTTTAATCATCTGCTCAAACCGGGAGGTACACTGCTCGTGTCTTTCCCGAACAAAAGCAGTTGGTATCGAAGCTTCGAAAAATTGGCTTTCCGCATTTCCGGAAAACCGTCGTACTACAAATTCGTGCATCATCTGTGGACAACCGATGAGGCCAAAAAAATATTTGAATTGAATGGCTTTGAATTCATCGAACATGAATTTTATGCCAATCGTTCTCTGTTCAGTAAACTAGCCGACATGCTGGGTGGGAAGAAAGTTTCTTCCAATCTGGTCATAATGGCGTTTAGGAGGAATTGAAAATTGAAAATTGAAAATTGAATATTGGTGCTTACGAAGAGAGAATCTTCAATCTTCAATATTCAATCTTCAATAAAAATAAAAGCCTAGAACCCCGTGGAACAGCTCACACAAAATCTAAAAAACGGCGCGATGCAATTGCTCGAAGTGCCATTCCCTGCTTTGCAGCCGGGAAGCGTTTTGGTGAGAAATTATTTTTCCGTCATCAGCGCAGGTACGGAAGGTAAGTCGGTGAAGGATGCTCGTCTTGGTTACATTGCCAAAGCTCGCGCTCGTCGTGAAGAAGTTGGCAAAGTAATTAAGTCAGTAAAAACATACGGACTTTTTCCTGCTTACCGAATGGTGATGAATAAGCTCGATGCGCCATCGCCTCTCGGCTATTGTTGCTCGGGTGAGGTAATCGCCGTTGCTTCCGATGTGGCTGATTTCAAAATTGGCGATCGTGTTGCTTGCGGTGGAAATACTGCCGTGCATGCCGAAGTGGTTTGTGTTCCCGTTAATCTCTGTGTGAAAATTCCCGATGGAGTGGAAGTGCGTGATGCAGCTTTCGCGACGCTCGGTGCAATTGCATTACAGGGAATTCGTCGTGCCGATTTACGCTTAGGAGAAAATTGTGTTGTCATCGGACTCGGTCTGATCGGACAACTCACTATACAAATGCTTCATGCTTCCGGTGTTCGTGCTATCGGTATCGATATCGATCCGCGTATGGTGAAGCTGGCAAAAGAAAATGGTTGCGAGCTCGCTCTCAATCGCAATGAAGAAACACTCGTTCAGCAGGTGATGGAATTTACATCCGGTCATGGTACCGATGCCGTTATCATCACTGCAGGAACTGACTCTACCGATCCTGTTGATCTTGCAGGAGAACTTTCCCGCAAGAAAGGGAAGGTAGTTATCGTTGGTGCTGTGCCTACAGGCTTCAAGCGTGCAAATTATTTTAAGAAAGAATTAGATCTCCGCATGTCGACGTCGTACGGTCCCGGTCGTTACGATCGTGAGTACGAAGAGGAGGGATTGGATTATCCGTATGCATACGTTCGGTGGACAGAAAACCGAAACATGGAAGCGTTCGTGGAATTGTTACGCAGCGGAAAGGTTTCTCCCGGCAAAATGATTACACATGAATTCCCATTTGCGAAAGCGACGGATGCTTATAAAATCATCGTCGAAAAAACCGAACCTTTCACCGGAATGGTTTTAAAATATGAATTGCAAAAATCGCTCAAGAGTGATGTAATTCTAAAAGACAATTTACCTGCCGGAGGAGAAGTTTCTGTTGGTTTTATCGGCGCAGGTTCGTTTGCGCAGAATTTTCTTCTTCCGAATTTAAAAGGACTCGTTCGTTTCGCCAGTATATCTACGGCTCGTCCGCATAATGCACAAAACATGGCTGCGAAGTATGGTTTTGCTGCTGCCAAAGGTGAAGCAGAACAAGTAGCTGCTGATTCATCTGTCAATACCGTGTTCATTGCAACACGACACGATACACACGCTCGGTACGTGCTTTCGTCGTTGAAAACGGTAAGCATGTTTTGTTGAAAAGCCTTTATGCCTGACGTTAGATGAGCTGGAAGAAATTCGTTCGGCATATGAAGCCGGATCATCTTCGCTCATGCTGGGATTTAACCGCCGCTTTGCTCCTTTTTCCGAAAAATTAAAAGCCGGTTTGAGTGAGGGGCCTATGGCGATTTCGTATCGTATCAATGCCGGCTACATGCCTGCCGATCATTGGGTACATGATCCGTCAATCGGCGGAGGAAGAATCGTCGGTGAAGTATGTCACTTCATCGATTATTGTGTTTTCCTCACCGGTTCAAAAGTGATTTCAGTTTCTGCTGTTGAAATGGCAGGTAAAAATAATCAGCACGATTCGATCACGATTCAATTGTCATTTGCCAATGGCAGTATTGCTTCCATCAGTTATTATTCCACCGGGCATAAAGATGTGGCAAAAGACTACATCGAAGTTTTCTCTTCCGGCATCATCGGTATCATCGACGATTTTAAAGAGCTGAAATTCTCCGGAAGAAAAACAACGGTTCAAACCATGAAGCAGGATAAAGGTCACGCAAATGGTGTTCGTCTCTTCATCGATTCGCTGAAAAATAAAAAGGCGGCTCCAGTTTCATTCGACGAAATTTATCATTCAACATACATTACGTTCTGTGTGCTCGAGTCGATTGCCACGGGACAAGTAATTCATATCAAATAAAAGCTAAGAAGGATGCCGGCGCAAGAGGTAATGGATTTTTACGGATACAAAGGTTTCTTCGGCAAGATGCGATACGCCATCAAGTTTGTCTGGCGTTTCTTTTTGGATAAAGTTGCTTTCTTCTGCTTTGTAAAAAGCTGGAGGACGGTGATTCACCGCTGGAGAGGAGTGAATATCGGTAAAGGTGTGTACATCGGTCACGAAGTGATGTTTGACCGCGTGTTCACCGATCAGATTTTCATTGGCGATAACACATCTATTGGTGATCGAACGATTATTACTGCGCATGCTAACATTCCATCAGAGACACGACTAAAAAAAATATACCCAAGACAGGTTATGCAAACGCACATAGGTAAAGGCGTTTGGATTATGCCCAATGTAACGATTGCGCCCGGTGTCACCATTGGTGACGAAGCAGTAGTAGCAACTGGTTCTGTTGTTACCAAAGATGTACCCCCGCGGGTACTGGTTGCCGGTGTGCCTGCTAAAGTTGTCAAGGATCTCTCGGAAAAGCTTAATAGCTGATCCGGCTCATAAAGACCTCATTCAATTTCGCTTTATGAAAATTTTATTCTACCTCCATCATCCTGCACACTTTCATCTGTTTCATCACACGATAAAAAGACTGAAACAGAATGGGCATGATTTGATGTTGGTTGCGACCAAAAAAGATGTTCTCGAGGATCTCCTGAAGAGTGAAGGGTGGGAGTATGAAAATTTTTTACCCGACGGCAGGAAAGATAATAAGTTCTCGATTGCGATGGGACTGGCAAAACAGGATTTTCGTTTGTTGAAAAAATGCCTGCGCTCACGACCCGATTTGCTCGTCGGTACATCCACTGAAATTTGTCACATCGGCTGGCTGTTACGTATACCCAATATTTTCGTCAATGAAGATGATGCTGATGTGATTCCCCTCGTGAAAAAGCTCGCGCATCCGTTTGCGGGCAAGTTGTTATCGCCGGAAGTATGCAATACCGGTCGTCCCGATAAAACAATTTCATACAAAGGGAATCACGAGCTGGCATACCTGCATCCTGATGTTTTTGCGGCCGATAAAAATGTAGTCCGGAATATTTCAATCCCGATGAGCCGTATTTTTTAATTCGTTTTGCGAAACTGAAAGCGCATCATGATTCCGGTGTAAAGGGAATTACAAAGGGTCTTGCCTTGAAGATGATTGCCTTGTTGAAACCGCACGGAAAAGTGTATATCACGGCAGAGCGAGAGATGGAAGCGGAGTTTGAACCGTATCGTTTAAACATTCGTCCAATCGATATGCATCATGTAATGGCTTTTGCGGATATGTACATCGGCGATAGTCAAACCATGGCAGCGGAGGCCGGAGTGCTTGGTGTTCCGTTTATTCGTTACAATGATTTCGTTGGACGAATCGGTTACTTGCGGGAGTTGGAGGATGATTACAAACTTGGCTTCGGTATCAAGCCGGAGAATGAAGCTTTATTACTTGAAACAATTTTGATGCTTCTTAAAAACGCTAATCGCAAGAGCGAATGGAATGGAAAGCGATCACGATTTTTAAAAGACAAAATTAATGTGACCGATTTTTTTGTGGGGATTATTGAAGGCATGAATCGACGCCGTTGATTCTTTTCCTGCAGATAACACTAATCATTTCCCGCAGATTTCGCAGACAAAAATCCCGCAGATTACGCAGATGGGTTCCTGCTGATTTGTTTCCCGCAGATTTCGCAGACAAAAATCCCGCAGATTACGCAGATGGGTTCCCGCGGATTATTTCCCGCAGATTACGCAGATGGGTTCCTGCTGATTTGTTTCCCGCAGATTTCGCAGACAAAAATTCCGCAGATTACGCAGATGGGTTCCTGCTGATTTGTTTCCCGCAGATTTCGCAGACAAAAATTCCGCAGATTACGCAGATGGGTTCCTGCTGATTTGTTTCCCGCAGATTACGCAGACAAAAAAAAGCGCAGATTACGCAGATGGTTTCTCGAGGATTATTTCCTGCGGATATCTATTACAAATTGTTCACTTTTCGAAAAATAGATTTTGATATTTCATCAGTGTTGAAGTTTACGAGTATGCCTAATTTCAATTTTGATAGTCTAAGGTATGTTAGCAACTGCATGTGCTGAACTTTGCCAATAGCATCAATAGATTTTATTTCAACAATAACTTTTTCTTCAACTATTAAATCCGCTTTGAATGCAGAGTCAATAACGATACCGTCAACAATAAGTGGGACGACAACCTGAGCCTTTACTGACAATCCTCTCTTTCTAAGACGGATTTGCAATATTTTCTCATAAACCTTTTCAAAAAGCCCAGGACCAAACTCGTTGTACACTTCATAGATCGCACCTCTAACAATATAAGAAATTTCATTTTCAGTCATTTGGTTTTTATTTTAGACAAAGAAAAAGCCTCGCCATGTTAATCACAACCAATAGATGATGGATAATATATGCGAATTTCTACGAGAACCCATCTGCGTAATCTGCGGGAAAATCAGCGGGAATCAAATCAGCGGGAAACAAATCCGCGGGAAACAAATCCGCGGGAAACAAATCAGCAGGAACCCATCTGCGTAATCTGCGGGATTTTTTGTCTGCGAAATCTGCGGGAAACAAATCCGCGGGAAACAAATCAACAGGACCCCATCCGCGTAATCTGCGGGATTTTTTGTCTGCGAAATCTGCGGGAAACAAATCAGCAGGAAACAAATCAGCAGGAAACAAATCAGCAGGAAACAAATCAGCAGGAAACAAATCAGCATGAAATAAATCAGCCTGAAACCAACCTCTCCAACGCCACCATCATCCACGCATTACTCCATCTCATATAGGAAATCTTATTCTTATACCAACGAAAATTCCGATAATAGAAATACCCCTTTCGATCCTGCATATGCGCAATCGTATAATCCGCAATTCTCTTCGCAAATTCAACATCACCACTATCAAAAAAAGTAATAATCCCCTGCGACTGATTATGAATCTCCACAGGAAATTCCTTAGGCAATCTCCACAAACTTCTTCCATCTTCGAAAAACTGCTGCTCCTTATAAAACTTCAAACCCTTACGAATTGCCTGCTCCCACATCGTATCTTTTATCTCCAGCAACTTAGCAATTATTCGAATACTGTCGATCACATACCCCTGATGAAAATCAATCTGTTTTCGTTCTTCCCCCGTCTTTAAATTCATCGAGTAATTCCAGCAACCATCATCCAACTGTTTACTAATAACAAAATTTACTGCAGCAATGGCATTCTGCCTGTAATGAGCATTCGCCTTCAACCGGTGAGCCCTTGCCAGCACTTCTGCACCTAATAAGGATGCATTGTAACAACAATCGGTTAGCACCGGCGTGTAGCTGATGGAAATACCGCTTTCGAAAGTAGTTTTTGTCAGATCTTTATCAATGAAAACTGCCGCACTCTGTATAAACTCAGATGCCCGTTCATCGCCGGTCAAGATTCTGTATCGGTCAATTCCTCTGCTCACAAAACCCGTTACGACAGAAGATGGCTCAAACGAAGGCAGATATTTCTCCGTCGTTGCCCATGGAAAATTATAGCCCCAGCATGCGCCCGAAAAACCTTCTGTGCTATTCTGTTGCAGGTAATCAAAACAAAAATCAATTTGTTTGTCGTATATGTCCGAAGCAGATTTCTCTTTCAGTCTGCAATATGTATCCAGTAACAATCCAATGCCTTTCGGATTGTAATCTTTTCGAATACCCAGCAACGGACGAATGTTAATCGGATTTCTCTTTTGAAACTGTGTCGCCAATACCGGTCCCCAGGAAGTGAACCAGTGAAATGGGATAGGAGAGCACAGCGTATCATACGGGTCGTAGCCTTTGAATTCTTCTTTCTCGATGTACTGTCGTAATCGAAAAAGTGCTTCGCTGTATGGGTTCTTTTTCTCCATGGAATTCTGCAAATTCATTATCTGATATCCGGAAAATTTCTTTTCACGTAATCTTTAACGGTAATGAATTCGTACCCCTGATTTTTATAGTAGGAAATAAAATCGTCATACAATACTGCTGCCTGTGGACCTAGATTTTTGACTTTCATCTTACCTCTAATCACATCACTCAGTAAATACTTAATCGGATTCTTTGTTCTTCGTGCAATCGTTCTACGCTCCGTACTCTCATCGATCATCTCATTCGGATGTATGTCGAACACGAGAGGCTTGCCGGTCGATTTGGTTTCGGCATGGAAGAGTCGCTGTTGCATTCTGGTAATCGTAGGGAAGATCCGCATCGTCGTGCCTACAAAGGGAAACAACATCGCTGTCAGAGGGATCTCTATAAGTGGACCATCACCTTTGCGGAAGAGATTGTTTGGGTCGGTGCGATATGGCA
Source organism: Bacteroidota bacterium (assembly GCA_016721305.1). Lineage (GTDB taxonomy): Bacteria > Bacteroidota > Bacteroidia > AKYH767-A > 2013-40CM-41-45 > JADKIH01. The sequence goes on along the minus strand of JADKIH010000001.1, from coordinate 245,565 downwards.
GGCGAGGAGCTTTCAGCCAATTCAGTTTTTTCATTCCTCCGAACGAAAGAAACATATCGAATCTTTGTGCCGCTACCGAACTGTCGCAATTAAATCCTGCTTCGATAAGTGCTCTCGGTGTATCACTGTTTACTCGCAATGCAGGCGCTCGAAATGATGTTACTTCTTGTCCGGAGATGTCTTCCAAAACTTTTTTGGAACGAATGAGATGTTCTTTTTGTTTGTCGAACGACAACACATCGAATGCCTGATCAACTTCATGCGACCAACCATGCGAAGCAACTTCGTGTCCAAACGGAACAACCATTCTGACAACTTCGGGAAATTTTTCGGCCATGTCGCCGACAAAATAAAATGTGCTTTTGATGTTGAACTTTTTGTAGATGTCCAACAATAATGGCATGCCTTCTTCCAAAACTTTTACACCTGTTTCATCACGCAGCGTGTTAAACCAGATGCTGTGTGTTTCGACATCGTTTGTAAGTAGGCAGTATTTAGGCACAGTAATTAATATTAATTATGATGCAAAAAGAAGCCTATTATTTATTCAAATAATTGAAGCTTCGATTCACGTCATGTATATACTATTCCGGCGGAGAGAAGAATTCTCTTTGAGTGCGTTTTGGGAACGTGTGGTTTTAAACCCAAAGAAAATTCCTTCTGCCAGTCCCTGCTTTTACCCCGTCAATGCTGAATAGTTGCACTATTTCACCCTAAATTTCTTCACTCTTGGCCTGTTTTTTTTAAAATTGAGCCTTCTCTCTGCAAATCACCCGTTAAACTTGCTTTTTCGCACTCTTTTTATTAGATTTGAAATAACAAACGAAATCAACACACCTCTCTTCATAACTTCTTGTCTGATGGGGTATCGGATAAGCGAAGAGTCCTTCAGAAGATGCGCTGCTACTGCGTTTAAGCAAAACAGATCTGAAAAAAATATTAGGAATTAATTAAATAACTCAAGGTAATTAATTCGACTATTTTTTGCATTTGTAAGATAAATGCAAAAAAGACAAACCAAAGATTCATCAACGTCTTAGGTTTGTTGCGGGAACGAAACTTAACATGAAACGAGAAAAAAGTACTAAAGCTGCTTTACGACAGTTTTCGTTCCGACCACAAATGGTTCAAGGATCGAATGCTGTTTCGACAAAAGAAGTTCGGCGTTCTTCCAAACGATCGCATGCCTTTCGTCCGCATCTTGAAAAGATCGGCGGAATGGAACGCGACGTCAAAAAGTACGTTTCGGAATTTTGTCAGATCAATGCACCCGGAACTTTTGTAATGCGTACTTCGATTTCCGAAAGCATCAACCATCTTCCAAACAACGCAAACACGATCATCAACTTAAAACGAATTAATGATGTTCGTGGAATCAACAAGTTTTTGCATAACGTAAATGATCATTTGGTCGACGGCGGTTTGTTTGTCGGTTGTGTCGAAACTAAGTATCTCCGCAAAACAAGAATTTTTAACAAGTTCCCGAAAGGACTTGCTCATATATATTATGTACTCGACTTTTTCTTAAAACGAGTATTCCCGAAGTTCCCAATCACTCGCCTCTTTTATAATGTACTTGTCGGCGAACGTAACAAAGTCCTTTCCCGTACCGAAACCTTAGGCCGCCTTTATGCTGCCGGTTTCGAAATCCGCTCGATGAAATTCATCGGCAAGAATCTCTACTTCGTTGCTTCAAAAGTAAAAGAACCGCTCTTCGATTACGAACCGGTTTATGGACCAATCTTCCGTATGCGCCGCCACGGCAAAAACGGAAAGGTTATATATGTATATAAGATGCGTACCATGCACTCATATAGTGAGTACATCCAGAAGTATGTATACGACACGAACAATCTGGCCGATGGAGGCAAGATGAATAACGACTTCCGCGTGTCTACGCTCGGTCGCCTCTTCCGCCGTTACTGGATCGACGAATTACCGATGATCATGAATCTCATAAAAGGAGACCTCAAGATTGTAGGCGTTCGCCCTCTCTCATCACACTACTTAGGATTGTATTCCGAAGAACTCCAGGAAAGACGCCTAAAGCACAAACCGGGTCTTGTTCCGCCATTCTATGTAGATATGCCAAAAACAATCGAAGAAATCCAGGCTTCCGAAATGCGCTACTTACAAGCTTATGAAAAGAGTCCTTTCGTAACCGATGTGAAGTACTTCTGTTTGGCGGCTTATAACATACTGCTGAAGAAGGCTCGCAGTAAGTGATTGGCTGATTAGCTGATTAGCTGATTAGCTGATGAGTGAATAGTGTAGCATACAAGTAATAAAAGAGTATACATATATAATAGAGTAACCAACTAACCAAATTGCCAACATTAGCTAATTAGCTAATCAGCTAATCAGCTAATCCGCCTGCCAGTATGTTCAAACGAGTACAAAAAGTCTTACTTACATTCTTACTAATTACCGTAGCCGCGGCCGTAAAAGGGCAGGAGGTTTACGTGCATGTAAGTAATACCGACCTGTACGAGTTTCTGGATGAGCTGGCGAATATGCGGGTGATTGAGTTGAACACTGCGGTTAAACCTTATAGCAGGATGATGGTAGCTCAGAAGCTTCATGAAGCTGATGAGAAACGAACTACATTAAATAAGCGTCAACAGGGTGATCTCGATTTTTATTTGCGCGACTTTAATAAAGAGTTGAAAGCGGATAAGAATTTTTCACGTCGTACCGATCTCTTCTATTATAAGGATTCACTTTTCTCATTTACACTGAATCCGATTTTAGGACTTACATATTATACTAACGACACCGGCAGTTTTTATCACCGTTGGAACGGAGCGGAATTTCACTCTTATATAGGTAAGAACTTTGGCTTCTATGCGAGCCTGCGCGATAATCATGAGACTCGTCGTTTGAGCGATCCTGCTTATTTGAATCAGGCAAGTGCATCTAACTACAAAGCCGACACGCAAGGTGGCGGCGATTATGATGAAGTGCGTGGTGGGTTAACCTACTCTTGGTCGTGGGGAAGTTTGGGAATTGTGAAAGATCACTTCGTTTGGGGTGACAACGAACATGGCGCAAATATCTTCTCGGGACATCAGCCGTCGTTCACACAAATCCGTTTTCATATGAATCCGGTGAAATGGTTCGACTTCAATTATGTTCATGGATGGTTGGTCTCAAACGTTCTCGACAGCTCACGCTCTTATTATAACGGACAATCGGTCCGCATCATTATGCAGCCGAAATACGTAGCTGCCAATCTCTTTACATTTAAACCATGGTCGAAGCTCAGTGCGTCGATCGGAAACTCTATAGTATATAGTGATCAATCCGTGAACCCGGCTTATCTGGTTCCGTTCTTCTTTTATAAGACCGTTGACCACTCATTATCGAGCGCAGGGTCTAACTTCCTCGGACAAAATTCGCAGATGTTCTTCAACATCTCTTCTTATCATGTAAAGAATGCACACCTCTATTTAAGCGTATTCATCGACGAGATTGCCTTGGGCCGTGCGATGGATTCGAAGAAGCAGACCAACTTCGTAAGTGCTAAAATAGGAGGGAAGATCAGCAATATCTTAAACAAGAATATCAGTCTGGCTGCTGAATACACCCGTACTAATCCGGGTGCCTACCGTCACTATTTGTTATCGGCAACCTATGCAAGTTCCGATTACAACATGGGGCATTATCTTGGCGAAAACAGCCAGGAAATTTACGTTGGCGTAACGGCACATCCGATACCGAAAGCTACGGTGAAGCTCTCATATACACTTGCACAAAAAGGACAAGAGTATAACTACAGCGGTTCATCGAGAGATACGATTGGAAACGGAATGGGAAATCCATTTATCGATTTCCTCTGGTGGCAATCGAGTGACTTAGCAGTTTCGGCGAGCTATCAAATCCTGAACGACTGCTGGCTCTATGCCGGGCTAAATCTCAGCAATAACGAAGGCGAGGAAAATTCGCTGGATCGATATACGATGCCATACATGAGAGGTAAAAAAACGACTATCAGTTTTGGCGCCAACATCGGGTTTTGAAAGGAGGAATTCAGAATTTAGAATTCAAAATTCAGAACGGCTACCAGTTTCATAATTCATAATTCATAATTCTGAATTCAAAAGCAACTTACTTCAAAGTGCGTTAAAACAACTCACACTCTATATATATAGTAACCAAATTACCTAACAGTTAAAAATCAACCACTTAAAAATCAGAACAACGAAAAACGGCTAAAAACGAGGATTGACGGCCTGTACAGAGGTTTTTCTGAATTCATAATTCATAATTCAGAATTCAGAATTTTACCACGAAAAACAAGCCGTTCGCCAAAATGCTGTCAACTATTCCCAAAACGAGTTGTTTTTAGGGTTCAGATTTTTTAAGTTTAACATATCATTCAAAGCCCCGCCAGCACTGCGATCCGCTGTTAACAGGGTGTTCAAAAAAATAATTTGCAAAACCCAAATAAATATCTCACCTTTAACATGCGCGTCCCAACCGTGCATCCACACATATAAATCACAACTTAACGAACTAGACTATACGTGAACTCATACACGCGAGCTTCCTATCTGTTTACTATTTTACACAACGCGATGAAACGCATTTCATACGCGTGCTTTTCTATTATACCCACTTTGAAAAATCAAATTAATAATCAACATAACTTAACCATCATGGAAAACAACAATTACCCTACCAAGAGGGCATCAGCGTTTACACGCTGGCTGCTCTTGACGAGTTGCGTAGCGTTGTGCTTGTTCACATCACAAGCCGATGCTCAGGTAACGACTAATTCGGGTTCCGGACTTGCTCCAACCTACACTAGTCTTGCCGACGCCATCACAGCGTTGAACGCTGCGACGATTACGGGTCCTGTTACCATCACCCTCACGGGTAATGAAACAGCACCTGCAGGCGGTTATTCTATTACGGCTACCGGAACTTCGACGAACACAATCGTCATCAGCGGTAGCTCTAGTACAATACCGCCCCTGCTCAAACAGCGGGAAGTTTAACCGATGCGATCTTCAAGATCGTCGGCGGTGACTGGATTACCATCCAGGACTTCGCAATGAGTGAGCTGGGTACGAACACAACTACAGCTGCCGGCACGAACAACATGACGGAATTTGGTGTAGCCTTGTTCTACAACGGTACAACGAATGGTGCGCAGAACAACACTATTCAAAACAACACAATTACCTTAAACAGAACTTACCAGAACACCTGGGGTATCTACAGTAACTCGACGCACTCGGCTACTACGATCACTACTTCTGCATCCGCTACTACAACAGCTGGGGTAACAGTGGTTTGAAAGTTTATGGAAACACGATCAGCAACGTTAACTTTGGTATCTGCGTAATCGGACCACTAGCTGCAGCTGATCAGAACAATGGAATCGATATCGGTGGTACATCTGCCGGTCAGGGGAACTCGATCACTAATTGGGGAACAACATCAACCTTCTCAGGTGATGTAAACGTTTCCGGTACTATGAATGGTATCCTTATCCGTAACTCTTATAATGTAAACGTTTCTTATAATACGCTGACAAGTTCAAATGGCGGTATAACAGTGGGTGGAACAGTAACTGGTATCAACCTTATTGCTTATACTGTTGCATCAACTACGACTTCGACTAATACAATAAACAATAATGCCATAGCTGTGACTCCAGGAGTAACAGGTACATTAAATGGTATTATTGTGTCAGGTACGTCATTTATTAGTGGTTCAAGTTTGTCTATTAGTAATAACAACTTTACGGCTCTAAATCATACAGTAGCTGCAACAGGAAGTATTACAGCAATAAGTTCTGCAGCAGCAATTACAACTACTAATATTAATAGTAACACATTTACCAACCTTTCTACAAGTACAACAGGTAGTTTTACTTTTATTAGTAATAGTATAACAGTAGTTGCAGGTGGTACACAAAATATCAACAGTAACTCAATTGTGACTGCTTTCAATAAAACAGGCGCCGGTGGTACTGTTACAGGTATTACGACAGGTGGTAGTTCTACAACTGGAACGTTCAGCTGGAGCAGTAACAACTTCTCTAACATGACAGTTACAGGTGCAACGGCTATTACATTTATAATAATACCGATGGTGGTTCAGTTAACCACAATATTTCGAATAATACATTTAGCAGCATCGTTGGTGGTACAAGCACAATCGTTGGTATCAACTCAAGCTTTGGTGGTGCTCAAGGTGGAAATGGCAATTTGGTTAGCGGAAATACTATTACAGGTATTACCAGCGGCGGAGCCATTACCGGTATCACTATTGGTTCTTCAGGAACTTCTTCAACAGTCGTAGGAAACACGATTGGCGGTTTTGCCAGTACGGGTGCTTCGGCAGTTCAGGGCATCACTTCTTCAGCTCCAACGAGCTGTGTAATTTCGAAGAATAAGATTTATGATCTTTCTTCGAGCAATGCTTCCGGTACTATTAATGGTATCGCTATTAACTCCGGAACTTTGCATACTGTTCAAAATAACTTAATCGGAGATCTCCGTGCTACTGCTGCCAATGCTGCCAATCCGGTAGTAGGTCTTAACGTAGCCGGTGGTACAACGGTTAACGCATATTACAATACAGTTTATTTAGCAGGTTCAAGTTCAGGCGCTCTCTTCGGATCAAGCGCTATTTCTGCTTCTACGACTCCGGCGTTAACTTTACGTAATAACATCTTCGTTAACAATTCAAGCGTAGCCGGTGCCGGTTTGGCAGTTGGTTACCGTCGTTCAACTACGACTCTTACATCTTACGGTGCAACTTCTAACAACAACTTGTTCTACGGTAGCACAGTATATTATGATGGAACAACTGCTTATACATTTGCAGGCTTCAAAACATTAGCTGCAACACGTGATCAGGCTTCTAACACAGAAAACTGCACATTCGCAAGTACTACAGGTTCATCTTCTACATTCCTTCACTTCGCACCTGCTGCTTCTACATTAGCAGAAAGTATTGGTGCTGCAGTTGCAGGCATTACTGATGACTTTGATGGTGATACACGTAATGCAACTACACCTGATGCAGGTGCTGATGAGTTCGCAGGAACTTCTCCGGCTCCGGCATTGGCAAGTCTTACAATTTCTCCGACAGGAAATCTTTGTACAGCAGCTTCACGTAACGTGAGCGTTGATGCAACAACTCCTTCAGGAACAATTACAGGAGTAGTATTAAACTACAGTTTTAATGGTACTGCTCAGTCTCCTATTACAATGACAAATTCATCAGGTAACACTTGGGTTGGAACAATACCTGTCGGTACACCTGTGAATGCTGTTGTAACATGGAGCGTAACTGCAACTAACAGCGTTCCACTGAATGCTTCGTTGACAGGAACTTCTTATCAGGACGAGCCTTTAACAGGTTACTCTGCTTCGGCTTCCGCTTCTCCGCTCACAGTTTGTACAGGTAGCACAACTACTTTAACAGGTGCTGCTACTCAAAATGGTACGGTTGCTCTTGGAGCAGGCGCAAGCACATCTTCATCACTCGGAACAACAATGTTCCCTGGATCATGGGGTGGTGCAAAAACTCAATACCTAATCAGAGCTTCTGATCTTACTGCAGCAGGTTTGTCTGCCGGTAACATCACAGCTTTATCATTTGAAGCAACAACTTCAGGTCAGGCTTACCCTGATTTAGCATTAAGCATCGGTTCTACAGCTAACACTGTAATGACTAACAGCTTCTTCTCAGGTTTGACTGACGTTTATACAAGTGCAAGCTATACTCCGACAGTAGGTGTAAATACACTTACGTTCTCAACTCCATTCAACTGGAACGGAACATCAAATATCGTTGTTAGCTTCTGCTGGAGCACAGGCCTTACTACATCATCATCAAGCACTATCAAATATGATGTTGCTTCATATGTATGTAACTTCGGCTGGCAGCAAGATAGTCAGACATCTGCGACTATCTGCGGAACAACTGGAACTCCATCAGGTGGTTCATCTTCAACTCCGAACTCAAACCGTCCGAAATTCACATGGACAGGTGTTAAAGCTGCTTCAGGCTTAACATTTGCATGGTCATACGGAACAAGTTCAGTTGGAACAGGTAGCCCATTAACAGTAACTCCAACAGGAACTACTATTTATACGGTTACTGCAACGGATGTAAATGGTTGTACACTTTCTGCAAGCACAGCTTCTGTGTCTGTAGTAGCGCTTCCATCAGCTCCGACAGCTTCTAACTCAACACAGTGCGGTCCTCACGTTCCAACAGCTTCTGTTACTTCTACAACAGGTGCAGGAACACCGAATTTCCGTTGGTATGCAGCTTCTACAGGAGGCTCACCAATTCAATCGGGGAGTATCGGCTACTTACACAACTTCTATCTCTGCTACAACTACATTCTATGTAACAGAATTCGATGGAACATGTGAAAGTACACCGCGTACTGAGGTAATCGTTACAGTAAACGCACCTCCATCAGTATCTATCGGCGGAACGACAACAATTTGTAACGGTCAGAGCACAACTTTGACTGCAACAAGTTCAAACGATCCGAACTATACATACACTTGGACAGGTGGTCCAACTGCTGCTTCTTATAGTGTTAGCCCAACATCTACTACTACTTACACAGTAAGTGCGTTAGATGGTTCTGGTTGTAACACAACAGCAACAGCAACTGTAACCGTAAATGCTACTCCTTCAGCAGTAACTATCACTCCGGCTTCTGCATTACATTGCGGAACATCGGCTGAGACATTAGTTGCTTCGGGTGGTACAATCGGTTCATCAGGAGCAGGTGTTGTAGGAACAGCAACTTCGTTGTCCGGTTCTACTTCTCAACCTACAGCTTTCTGTAACCGTTGGGCTCAGTACTGGTGCCAGATGGTGTTTACACCGGCTGAATTGAATGCTGCAGGTATTTTTGCCGGCAACATCACTTCAATCGGATTCGATATCACAACATTAGGTGATAATACGAATGTAACTAACTTCCGTGTTTACATGGGAACAGTTGGTACATCAACATTGACTACATTCACAACATCAGGTTTGTCATTGGTTTACGGTCCTGCAACATACAGTCATGCAGTAGGAAACAACGTGATCACTTTCTCAACTCCTTATGCTTGGAATGGTACTTCAAACCTCTTAGTCGATCTTCGTCAGGATGGTGTTGACAATATCAACAATGCTCAGACATATTACACAGCTACTTCCGGTAACACTGCAGTATATGCTACAACATCTACTACAAGCGCTACTTCGGATCTTGCTACTGTAATGAATCCAACAGCTACAACTAGCGCTAACCGTCTGAATACATACTTTACTTATTCTTCAGTTACAAATCCAACTTGGTCATGGTCACCAAACACTTCAGACATAACTGCAAGTGTATCGGTAACTCCGACTTCAACAACTACTTATACTGCAACTGCTACTATCGGTTCTTGTTCAAATTCAGGAACAGCAACTATTACTGTTAATAATGCATCAGTAAGCGTTTCAGGAACAAGTTCAACAATTTGTACTGGTAGTCCTTCAGTATTAACTGCAACTGCTTCAGGTGCAACTACAACATATCAGTGGAACGAAAGCGGTAACCCTATCAGCGGTGAAACAAATGCTACTTATACAGCAACCGCAGGTGGTTCTTATACAGTAGACGTAATTACTGATGGTTGTGCTGTTACTTCAGCTCCATTTGTTGTAACTATGATTCAATACACTGTTACTGCTTCTGCAGGATCAAACGGAACAATTGCTCCGTCAGGTGCTGTAGTTGTTGATTGTGGTACATCACCTTCATTTACTATCACTCCTGACGCAGGTTATCAAGTTGATGACGTTCTGGTTGACGGAGTTTCTGTAGGTGCTGTTGGTTCATACACATTTACAGCTATCGCAGCAGATCATACAATTGCAGCATCATTTATTATCAGCCCTTGTACAACTCCGGCAACTGCTTCTGCAGGTGCTAACGCAACAATTTGCGGTGGTGACTATACATTAGGCGGTTCTATCGGTGGTACAGCTACAACAGCTACATGGTCATCAAGCGGTACAGGTACATTCAATCCATCGAATGTATTCGGTACAGCTACAACGTACACTCCATCTGTTGCCGATATCGCAGCAGGTTCAGTTACGATTACTTTAACTACAGACGATCCGGATGGAGCAGGTTCTTGTGCTGCAGCGGTTTCTTCACTTACATTAACAGTAGGTACAGTTCCAACAGTATCACTTGCTGCTGACTGTACAACATTGTTAGGTGGAAGCAGTGCAACGTTGACAACAACGGCTTCTGCAAGTCCACAGACAATTACTACTTACGCTTATACATTGAATGGTACTACTTCAGTAGGTCCGAATGCAGCTACTTACTCTACTTCAACAACAGGTTCATACACTGTAACTGTAACAAGTTCAGTAGGATGTTCAGCTACTTCAGCTCCGGTTGTGATCTCTCCAAGTGGTCCGCTTTCAGGAACATATACTATTGGTGGTTCAGGTTGTTCAAACTATGCAAGCTTCGCAGCTGCAGCAAACGACTTGAATACTAAAGGTGTTGCAGGTAACGTTGTATTCAACGTTGCAGCAGGTTACACTGAAACAGCTCCTTCAGCAGGTATCGTGTTCAAGATGTGTGCTCTCGCTTCAGGTTTACAATCAGGTCCTACACAAACAGTAACGTTTGTGGAAGCAGGTGCCGGTGCTAATGCGAAGATCAGTGCAGGTGTAGGTACGGGTGCGGGAAGTACGTTTACGGATGACGTCGTTGACGTTGTTGGTATGGATAACATTACTTTCGACGGTATCGACCTGTTCGACGGTAATACAGCATCTGCTACAGTAGAAATGGAAGCAGGTCTTGGTGTTTACAAATGCGATAACGTAAATGGATCTAACGATGTAGTTTACACAAATGGTGTAATCACATTAAATAAAGCTAATACAGCTGCAATCGGTGTACGTGTTGCAAACACTACAGATCTTGCTTCTACAACATTTACATATGGTGGAGTAGCAGGTGATGCAGCAGGTATCCAGGCCTTCCGTAACAAAGTAAGCATCACAAATAACACAATCACGAATACTTACGGTGGTGTTATCTTCAATGCAGCTACGGCAGCTTCAGGTACATCTAGCACAAACGATACATTGAATACAGTATCAGGTAACACTTTCACTAACTTCGGTGGTAGTACTGTTGCTTGTACTGTTGTATCATTCGCTGATAACCGTGCTATCACAGTTTCCAATAACCAGATCAACAGTGTTTCAGCTGCTCACACAGGTGCATTAACTTGTATCAACGGTGGTAGCGGTCCACACGGTTCAATCACAGGTAATACTGTTTCTGTATCTCCGGCAGTTACAACCGGTGCCGTAATCGGTATCACTTGGGGTTCTTCAGGTACAGGTAATACAGCAAGCATCAGCAATAACACAGTTCAGAACTGTACATTGTCTGCTGCAACAACTGCTGCATTCACAGGTATCACTTCAGGTTTAACAGGTACGAATGCGAATGTTACAATGACATTCAATACTGTTTCTACTAACTCATTATCAGGAACAGGAACATTCACAGGTATTGCCAATACAGGTACACCTGGTACAATTACCGTTAGCAATAACACTATTACTAACAACACTAAGACTTCAACCGGTACTATGACAACATACACTGCCGGTTCTAGCTCTGTTGCTACTCCAGCTAGTGTGAATCACTACGATAACAACACCATCACAGGTAACGTTATCGCAGGTGGTGCTCTTGCTTGTACAATGAACTGTGCTGTTGTTTCTGGAGCTTCCGGAACAGCTTACACATTCACAGGTAATACAATTAACAATAACACAATTACAGCGTTGTCTGCTGGTGTCGGTACAATCACCGGTTTCTCTAACGCAGGTTCTTCAACAGATGAGACAGTTACAAACAACACAATTACTAACTTAACAGTAGGTGGTGCTTCAACTTCAACTCATTCTATTCGCGGTATTGTGAACAATACACTTGCTACAACATTACGTACAGTAAGTGGTAACACAGTTGCAGGCTTAGCAACATTGCAAGCAGCCAGCAGTGGTACAATTACAGGTATTACTTCTTCTGCATCTTTGACTGCAACTTATTCTAGCAACAAGGTTTATGACCTTACGGCAGGTGGTAGTGCTTCTACAATCACAGGTATGTCTGTTACTTCAGGTACAACTGTTACTCTCCGTAATAACATCATCGGTAACCTCAACTCAGTTGGTGCAACCGGTACAAATGCTATCATGGGTATTAGCTTAACAGGTGGTTCAACAGTAAATGTTTACTTCAACACTATCCGTTTGTCTGGAACAACTTCAGGCGGTAGTTCAGGTGTAAGCGCTACAGTAACTCCTGGTTCTGTTAACTTACGTAACAACATCATCTATAACGGCTTGAACGCAGGCGGTACATCATTGGCTGTTGGTTTCAGAAGAGCTGCTGCAACATTTACAGCATTTGCTTCTACATCTAACAACAACTTGTATTTCACAGGTGGTACAGCTACGACTCCGGTTTATTACGACGGAACAGCAGCTCAGGCTACTTTAGCAGCTTACAAAGTGTTGGCTGGTTTAGCTCCACGTGAGCAAGCGTCAGTATTTGAGAATGCAACATTCGCAAGTACTACAGGTTCAGCTTCAACATTCTTGCATTTCACTGCAGGTGCTTCTACAGCTGCTGAATCAGGTGCTGCTACTATCAGTGGTGTTACAACTGACTTCGATGGCGATACACGCGGAACAACTCCGGATATCGGTGCTGACGAATTTGCAGGTACACAGGTTCAACCTGCGATTACTGCAATTTCTGCGAGTCCATCAGGTATAGCATGTACAGCTACAGCTCGTACAATTACAGTTACAACTGTAGACGGAGCTCTTCCGGTTACAGGTGTTAACCTTACTTATGCATATAATGGTGGTACACCAACAACTGTTGCAATGACAGGTGGTCCTACTAGCTGGACAGGAACAATTCCTGCAGCTACTACACCGGTTAACGCTACAGTTACTTATTCTGCTGTTGCTACAGACGGAGTTTATACTCCATCTATCACAGGAACATCTTATGCAGATGAGCCAATGTTAGGCGCAACTGCTACGGCAAGTGCAACTCCAAATCCGGTTTGTTTAGGTCAGTCAGTTACTTTATCTTCTGCTGCTTCTAAACCAGGCAATGCAGTTCTTGGTGCAGGTGCATCCACATCCGCATCTACAGCTGCTTCCTTCTTACCAGGAGGTTGGGGTGGTGCTAAAACACAATACATTATCAAGGCATCGGAATTGGCTGCTATTGGTGTAAGTGCAGGTCCTATCACAGCGATCTCTTACGAACCGACAACATCCGGTACCACATACAATGGTTTCTCAGTTAGCCTTGCTTCAACATCGTTGACAGCAATGACAACTGCCTTTGTAACTACTGGTCTTACTCAGGTTTACCTCGGTACAGGTGTGAACGACGCAATTACACCGGTAGCAAACACTGTAAATACATTCACATTCGGTACCGGTGCCGGTTCAAGCTCAAGCTGGACATGGGACGGAGTATCAAATATCCTTGTATCTGTTTCTTGGTCTAGTGTACCGGCTGCAACAACTGCTACAGGTTCAACAATGAAAGTTGATGCTCCTGGTTTCACATGCTCAGCTTACCGTCAGGCAGATTCTGAAACTCCTGCTACAATGCTAGCTTCTACTACAGCTACAGGCACAGGTACTAGTCGTCCAAGATTCACTTTTGCAGCTAACACAGCTCCAACAGTAACATTCTCTTGGTCAGATGGTACTTCTACAGTAGGTACAGGTGCATCGGTTTCAGTAACGCCAACTGCAACAACAACTTACACTGCGATCGCTACAGACGCAAATGGTTGTTCAATTACAGCTTCGGTAGTAGTGAATACAAATCCACTTCCTGCTGCTCCAACTGCAGTTAACTCAACTCAGTGTGGTACAGCCATCCCGGGTTGTGCAGTAACAGGTTCAGGCGGTTTATTCCGTTGGTACCTTGCATCAACAGGTGGTAGCCCACTTTCAGGTGAGTCGCAAGATCATTTAACAGCTTACACAATTTCATCGACTACAACATTCTATGTTTCTGAATTCGATGGTTCATGTGAAAGCTTACGTACAGAAGTAATAGCAGAGGTAACATCTCCAATTGCTGTTACAGCTACATCAACTGTATCAACAACTTGTCCGTTCATTAACTTTACATTGGATGCAACAAGTACAAATGATCCAAACTACGCTTATTCATGGACTGGAAGTTCAGCAAATAGCGGTATTACTACTCCGTTGACTGGTGCTTCTCAGACTATTCAGGCAACTGCCGGTGGTGTTTACACTTATACGGTAAATGCAAATGACGCAGGTTCAGGTTGTGCTACTACAGCTCAGGTTGTGGTAACAGTAACTACACCTCCGACTATCAGCTCTATCACTGCAGTTCCATCTACAATTTGTGCAGGTGAATCAGTAGTGTTAACAGCACAAACACCGATTATTGCCGCAGGTGATGTTACAGTAGGAACAGGCGTACTCCAAAACGGTACTTCTACTACTACAAACATGCCTCCTTATGGTAACTACTACACAGGTAACCGTCACCAAATGATTGTTCTTGCTTCTGAGCTTTCAGCTTCAGGAATGTATGCAGGTAACATCACATCATTAGGTTTCGACGTTGTGAGCAATACAAATGCACTTGGTTATGGAAACTTCACGATTTCAATGAAGAACACAGCAAGTACTACTGCTTCATTAACATTCGAAACAGGTGCTACTCAGGTTTACACAGTAGGTAACTTCAACCCTACAGCAGGTTGGACAAGTCACTCATTCTCGACTCCATTCTTCTGGAATGGTACTTCGAATGTCCTGATTGATATCACATTCAGTGATTGTCCTTCTTGTGTTGGTCCTGCAAGTACAACTTGTAATACTACAGGTAGCGGTGTATCATACACTCAGAATGCCGTTGTAAACAATACAACAACTGCATTTACTTCACACAGTTACTACTATTCAGATGGAGCAGGTTGTAACCCTCAATTAGTTACAGCAGCTACGACATCTAACTCAGTTCGTCCAAACATGCGTTTCGGTGCTCAGACACTTACAACAGGTGCCGGTTCACTTACATGGACTTGGAATCCTGGTTCATTGTCAGGAAATACTGTAACTGTAACTCCTACAACAACTACTACTTATACAGTAGAAGCGAACGACGGAGTTTGTTCAAACTTCGCGAACGTAACTGTAACGGTTAATCCATTACCGGCAACTCCAACTGCAACTGACAATGCTCAGTGCGGACCTGGTGTTCCAACTTGTACAGTAGTAGGTTCAGGTGGTTTAATGCGTTGGTACACTGTTCCAACAGGTGGTACAGCGATTGCAGGTGAGTCGGGCACAGTACTTACAGCTTACTCAATCTCAGTTCCGACTACATTCTATGTATCTGAATTCGATGGTACTTGCGAAGGTGCACGTGTTGCCGTATTCCAGGATGTAATTGATGCAGGTAATGTGGTTCTTTCAGCTACAAGTCCGGCATGTCAAGGTGGTACTGTTACTCTTACTATGACAGACGGTACACTCCCTTATCCTTGGATAGATTATACATTATCTGCTTCGCCTTCAACAGGAAGTGGAATTACTACTCCATTGACAGGCTCGTATGTGCCTAGCACAGCTCTTACAATTACTCCGACAGCAGCAGGAACGTATACTTATACGCTCAATGTAACTGACGGATTCTGTAATGCGTCTTCTTCTGTGACTGTTGTTGTTGGTGCAGCTCCGTTTATCGGTTCTGCTACAGCATCTCCTAGCACAGTTTGTTTAGGTGAGTCTACAACATTAACAGGGATTGACTAACGACTTCGCTCCGGGTACAGTAAGTACAGGTGGTGCAGGTACAGGTTCAATCGGTGGAAATGAAGGTAACCCATATCGTTCTGGTAACGGTGGTGGTAACCAAATCAGATCTCAACTCTTAGTTCTTGCCAGCGAATTAACTGCTGCGGGAATGGCACCTGGTAATATCACTAGTCTTGCCTTCACTACAACAGCCGGTTCTACAGGTACGATGATTAACTTCGAAATCGGTATGGCTAATACAAGTGCTACCGCATTGTCGACTACATTCGAGACAACGTCATTGACATCTGTGTACACTCTTGCGAGCTTCACTCCTGTATCTGCAGGATTGAACGTACACACGTTCTCAACTCCGTTCTTCTGGAATGGTACATCTAACTTGTTGATCAATGTTTGTCAGACAAACAGCGTTTTAGGAACTGCAACAATAGTTACTGAAACCGTTGGTTTCAATGCAAACACTCATAGATCAGGTACTACAACAGGTTGCACAGATGCAACTGGTAGCTCAACATCAACTTCACGTCCGATTATGACGTTTGGTGCGATGACAGGCGGTCAAGGTCCTGGTACTTATACATGGACATGGAATCCTGGTTCATTGTCAGGAAACAGTGTAACTGCAACACCTTCATCTATTGGTGTTAATACTTACACAGTAACTGCAACAGATCCTGCATCAGGTTGTACATCAACTGCAACAGTTGACGTAACAGTTAACCCTGTTCCTGTAGCTCCTACAGCTACTAACTCTACACAGTGTGGTGTTGGTGTGCCAATGGCATCTGCAGTAGGTTCAGGTGGTATCATGCGTTGGTATACTGTTTCTACAGGCGGTTCTCCAATCGCAGGTGAGTCAGGAACTTCATTGGTTACTTACACAGTATCTTCTACAACAACATTCTATGTATCAGAATTCGATGGTACATGCGAAGGTCCACGTGCAGAAGTAATTGCAGAAGTAACTAATCCGGATGCAATATCTCTGGCAGCTTCTTCACCAACATGTTTAGGTTCGGCAATCACATTGACTGCAACACAAACAGGTTCTACAAACACTTATGTATTAACATACTCTGCTAGTCCTTCAACAGGCAGCGGTATTTCAGGATCAGAAACAGGTTCACCTGTATCTGTGACTCCGACTGCAGAAGGTACTTATACTTACACTGTAACTGCCACTGATGCAACTGCCGGTTGTGTAACAGCCTCTTCGGTAGTGGTAACTGTAACAGGATTACCAAACATCACTTCAGCTACAGCTAGTCCTAGTACAGTATGTTCAGGTTCAGATGTAGTGCTTACAGCACTTACAGGCTTACCTGCAGGTTCATCATTCCACGAAGGCTTCGAGACATTCCCTGCATCATTCGCTACAAGCGGAACAGGTGTGACTTGGGCATTGAATGGAACATACTTCCAGGAAGGTGCTGCATCGGCTAAGAATACTTATGTACCTTCAGCTGACGGAAGCTTGTCAATGACAACTGACGTTAACTTAAGTACATTATCTAGTCCGACATTTGAATTCTGGCATATCTGTGCTTCTGAGAACGGATTCGACTATGGTCGCATCGAGTACTCACTCAACGGTGGTGCAACTTGGTTGAACTTCCCTCTTGCTGCTTACTTAGGTGCCGGTACATTGTCTCCGGATATGGTAGCTGCAGGTGCGATTGGTTGGGAAACTAGTAGCTATGCAGACTGGTCAGCTCAATTTACCGGTTCAGCTTCAACTTACCCTGCAGGTCCTGCAACTAGTTTCTGGAAACATGAGACTATCAGTCTTGCTTCAGTAAGTTCAGCAACTACATTCCGTGTACGTTTCCGTTTCACATCTGATACAAGCGTTGAATACGCAGGATGGGCAATTGATAACGTTCGCATAAATTATGCTACTACTTCAGGTGCAGGTTCATATGCATGGCAGTGGGGTCCGGGATCACTCAGCAGCGGAAACGTTGTTACTGTGAATCCGACATCTAACACTACATACACTGTAACTGCAACAGATCCGGCTTCAGGTTGTACTTCAACTGCAACAGTTGATGTAACAGTGAATCCACTTCCTTCTGCTCCAACTGCTACTGATAACAATCAGTGTGGTGTTGGTATTCCAAATTGTTCAGTTTCAGGTTCAGGTGGTTTATTCAGCTGGTACTTGACTCCAACAGGTGGTACTCCAATTTCAGGTGAAACAGGTGCAACTCTTACAGCTTACACAATCAGTTCTACAACTACATTCTATGTAGCAGAATTCGATGGTACTTGCGAGTCACTCCGTACACCGGTAGTTCAGACAGTAAGTAGTCCGGATGCAGTAACAGCTTCATCAAGCGTTTCTTCAGCTTGTGGTAACAGTTCATTCGACTTGACTGCAACACAGACAGGTTCAACGAATACGTATACATATGTTTGGACAGCCTTCCCTGTATCAGGTTCAGGTATCCCGACTTCAATGTCAGGCTCTCCTGTAACAGTTACTCCAACTGCAGGCGGTACATTCACGTATACTGTAACAGCAACTGATGCTGATGACAATTGTGTAACTACATCTTCAGTAGTTGTAACGACAACAGCTCCTCCGGTAATCAATACCGCATCAGCTACTCCTTCAACTATCTGTTTAGGATCAAGCTCTACATTATTTGCTACATCTGATCTGATCGGACCGAATACTCTTCCTTCAGGTTACTGTACAGTAACTAATGCCGGTTCTTCTTGTGTAACTTCTGTTCAGATCAATACATTGAACAGTACTCCTCCTGCTTGTGTATCTCCATTCTATCATGTGAATGCACCGGTTGGAACAGAGACAACTACACTTGCTACAGGCGCTTCTTATACAATGACACTTGCTACAGGTGGTACATCAATCATCTCAGTATGGATTGACTACAACCGTGATGGCGTTTATGACGCTTCTGAGTGGGTTCAACCTTGGACTTCAGCTGCTTCTGGTACAGTTACTATTAACGTACCGGTTACTGCTTCTCCGGGTTTAACAGGAATGCGTATCCGTTCACGTCTGAATGGTAATACTAACGGTTCAGGTGACGCTTGTCTTGCAATGGGTTCAGGTTCAACTGAAGACTATGCAATCACATTGATCACTCCAAATCCTGGTGTTACATTCGTATGGAATCCGGGTTCATTATCTGGTGGAACACAAGTTGTGACTCCATCTTCTACAGGCACATTTACTTATACAGTAACAGCAACTGATGCATCTACAGGATGTACATCAACTGCATCTGTAACTGTAGATGTAATTGCAACTCCTGCTACACCAACGGTTTCTGCATCTCCATCTACAATCTGTGGATCAGGTCCGGTAACGTTGACTGTAACAAATGCAACTTCAGGTGCATCATACCAATGGCAAGAATCTGCTTCAGGTTTGATTGATACTTGGACTGACATTTCAGGAGCTAACTCTGCTCTGTATACTACAGGTTCAATCTCTGCAACTACTTACTACCGTGCTTATGTAACATGTAGTGGTTCTGCTGATACTTCAGCTTCGGCTCTGGTGACAGTATTAAGCCCTTCAATTACTTCTGTAACTAACGCTACACGTTGTGGTCTTGGTTCAGTAACAATGAGCGTAACAGGTGTAGGTAGCTTCGACTGGTATGCCAACTCTTCAGGTGGTACACCTCTTGCAACTAACACAGCAACATATACTACGAACGTAACATCAACTACTACATTCTGGGTAATTGCTTACGACGGTACATGTTTAGATCCTGCAGGTCGTCAATTCGTAACTGCAACTGTGAATCCGGCTCCAACTGTTACAATTACTAACAGTGCGCCTTCAAACACAATTTGTTCAGGTACTACTCTTACGCTTACTGCTACAAGTTCTAACGATCCTAACTACACTTACGGTTGGTCAACTGATGGCGTAACTGTGATCTTCACAGGTGCTGCTTACACAGTAACTCCAAGTGCAACTACGACTTACTTCGTTGGTGCAATAGATAACACAACAGGTACATTTGCTACTTGCCAGGAAGTTGCTTCAATTACAATCAATGTAAATGAAACTCCTGCAACTCCGGTAATCAGTGCAACTGCTACTTCAGTATGTAACGTAGGTGAGTGTGTAGATCTGTCAGTTGTTGGTGCAACAGTTTCTGCTCCTGCAACGGTAACTATCGGTACAGGTACAGTTCAGAATACTACGTCTAGTCAGCCGGCTCCATTGGGTCAGTTCTGGACAGCTCACCACGAGCAGTATCTGATCCTTGCATCTGAGCTTTCTGCTCAAGGTTTGGTAGCAGGTCCAATCTCTAAATTAGGATTTGATGTTGTTTCTCTTGGAGCACTTAATGGAGTCATGAACTTCCAGGTTTCAATGGCAGCAACTTCAGCTACTTCAATGTCTGCAGCGTTTGTAAGTTCAGGTATGACTCAAGTGTATACTGATCCTGCAACGTACTTCAGTGCTACAGGTTGGAATACATTCAACTTCACGACTCCATTCAGCTGGAATGGTACAAGCAACGTAGTCGTTGACGTATCATTGGTGAATTGTGCAACATGTCCTACAACGGCATGTACAGACTTCGCAGATAACGATGTAGTAAATCAATCAACTACTGCATTCGTTTCAACTGCAGAAACACATGCTGATGGTAACTGTAGTGTTGTGACATTCGCACCGACATCTACAATCAATACATTTAGTCAGCGTCCGAACATGCAACTTTACGGTATCACTGGAAGTCCAATCACTTATACTTGGAATCCGGGTTCTGTAACAGGTCCTACATTACATGCATGTCCTACAGCAACTACAACTTACACAGTTGTGGCGTCAAGCTCTACAGGTTGTTCAAGCAGCGCAAGTGTAACAATCGATTACACTCCACTTACAGCTCCTACAATCGTTCCTAGCGCAACTACAATTTGTGGTGGTAGCAACGTAACATTGGATGGTGGTGCAGGTTACACTAGCTACAGCTGGTCAGACGGTGTTAGCGTGGTTGGTACTTCACAAGTTCTTTCTGTGAACCCTACTGCAACAACTACTTATACTCTGACAGTTGCTAACGGTACTTGTACAGCAACAGCTTCTCAGACTATCAACGTATTCACTGTGATTCCGGCTTCATTGTCTACCGGTTCTGCGGCTTCAGTTTGTGCTCCAGGAACAGTTAGTATCTGCGTATTACCTGCAGCTACATACAGCACGTTCTCTTGGTCTTCATCTGAAACTACAGAGTGTATCACTACAGGAACTGCTGGAACTTACACAGTAACTGTAACTGATGCTAACGGTTGTACACAAGTATTGTCGACTGATATCACGGTTAATCCGTCTCCTACAACTGCAGTTATCTCTGTAAGTGGAAATCCGATCCTGTGTGCTACAGGTAGCGTAACTCTGAATGCCGACACAACAGGTGCAGGCGCAGGTGCTTCTATCGCATGGAACGACTTCGATGGTTCAACAGGTAACTCGTTGTTTGTTGATAACAGCAACTTCTCATTCATCTTCGCTAACCCATATTCATTCAGCTTCACAGTTACGAATGCATTTGGTTGTTCAATAGTATCGAACAGTGTTGATGTAACTTCTACAGGTGATCCTTGTGGCAATCCAATGCAAATTGACCTTGTTGCTTACCTCCAGGGTTACTACATCGGTGCAGGAACAATGCAACCGGTATTGGCGAATCAGGCAGTAGCAGGTGCTACAGGTCTTGAGACAGACACAATCACTGTTGAGATTTATGATGAGAATACATTCTTACTTGCCGGCTCTACAAAGGCAGTATTGATGACAGATGGAACATGTTCAGCTGTTGTGAGTGGCTTAGATGGTAACTATTACATTGCTATCCGTCACCGTAACTCAGTTCTTACATGGTCTGCAGCTCCGGTTGCATTAGCAACAGCTACACCGGCTAGCTACGACTTCTCTACTGATCCTATCCAGTCTATGAGTGGAATGGCAGCTGATGATTTATTAGAAGGTATCTATTCAATCTTCTCAGGTGATATCAACCAGGATGAATTCGTAGATCCGAATGATTATCCGTACTATGACATCGATAACTCAGCAGGTTTGTGTTGTGATTACATTACAACTGACTTGAATGGTGATGGTTTCGTAGATCCGAATGATTATCCGTACTTCGATATCAACAACTCTGCTGGTATCTTCTCAATCCATCCATAATCAAAAATAAAGTCGGTAGCAGGCTGCAACCTGCTGCCGACTTTTATTTCATAAAGAGAAAATCAACAAATAACTAAACAAACAATACATGAAAACAAGTACGCACTTATTCACCAGAGGAGTTCTTATGACTCTTCTCGTCTTTCTGACGGGACTGGCGACGTCGAGTGGGCAGGGTTACACACTGTCTACTGCAAACTGTACGGCTACATCGAATGTAATTTCATTTGATGTGATGGTAACTAATACCGGGCCGGGCGCTCTGAATCTTCAGGCTGCCACTATTCGTTTGACCCATGCTACGGGTTTGGTTCCAACAACAGGTGTGAACACATTCACCTTTGCTTATGTGCAGGATGGACTTTCGGATGCTCCTTTGATGTGGCCTCCAACATCTACAGTTACTGCTACTTATACGGCTGCTGTTCGTCAGATGTCGGTAGGTTCTGGTACTACTGCTTATGCGAACAACGGTAACGGTTCTTGTAATGGTGTTGCACCATCACTTCCGATTGGTGTTCCTAAGAAAATTGGTCGTTTCAGTTTAACAATTTCAAACACTCTTGGCCAGGGATTTAACCCGGGAGCCAACGTTGGTTTAACTTGGGCTACAACTGCTTCTGCTAACATGTTCTTAAACTGTGCTACTACAGTATCTTTAGCTACAGCATTAACTAAGACATTATCTACTCCTTGCGCAATGTCTATTCCAAGTTCTTGTGCAATCAGCGCTTCAATTGAAGGTTCAACTCAACCAACTTGCTTCGGTGGTTCTAATGGTACTGCTACAGCTTCTTCTACAGGTTCTGTAGGTGCTGCTACTTATACATGGAGTACAATTCCACAACAAGTAGGTGCTACTGCTTCAGGTCTTGCTGCAGGTACTTACACAGTTACTGCTACAGATCCAAACACTCCTGGTTGTACATCTACAGCTACGGTAACAATTGGTCAGCCTGCTCAATTAACAACTACTGAGTCTATCTCTTCTTGTGATTCTTATTTCTGGCCTGTAAACGGACAAACGTATACTGAGTCAGGAACATACACTGCGACTACAAATGATGGCGCAAATGGTTGTTCTGTAGTTCATACCCTGAACCTTGTTATCACTACAAGTTCTTCAACAACAACTACAATTTCAGCTTGTGATCATTATGTATGGTCTGTAAATGGCACTGATTACACTGCCAGCGGAACATATACTAATGTTGTTGGTTGCCACACAGACGTTCTCGTGTTGACAATCACTCCAAGTACATCAAACACAACTACAATTTCAGCTTGTGATTCTTACACATGGCCGGTAGATGGTTTCACTTACACTTCAAGCGGAACTCATACTTCAGTTTCAGGTTGCCATACAGAAATCCTCAATCTGACAATTACTCCAAGCACATCGAACACAACTACAATTTCAGCTTGTGATCATTATGTTTGGTCAGTAAACGGTACAGACTATACAGCTTCTGGTACTTATACTAACACAGTAGGTTGCCACACTGAGATCCTCGTGTTGACAATCACTCCAAGCACATCGAACACAACTACAATTTCAGCTTGTGATCATTATGTTTGGTCAGTAAACGGTACAGACTATACAGCTTCTGGTACTTATACTAACACAGTAGGTTGCCACACAGAAGTTCTCGTGTTGACAATCACTCCAAGTACATCTAACACAACTACAATTTCAGCTTGTGATACTTACACTTGGTCAGTAGACGGTAACACTTACACTTCAAGTGGTACTTATACATTCGTAACTGGTTGCCACACTGAGATCCTCGCGTTGACAATCACTCCAAGTACATCTAACACATCTACAATTTCAGCTTGTGATACTTACACTTGGTCAGTAAACGGTACAACTTACACTGCAAGCGGTACTTATACTAACACAGTAGGTTGCCACACAGAAGTTCTCGTGTTGACAATCACTCCAAGTACATCTAACACAACTACAATTTCAGCTTGTGATACTTACACTTGGTCAGTAGACGGTAACACTTACACTGCTTCAGGTACTTATACTAGCACAGTAGGTTGCCACACAGAAGTTCTCGTGTTGACAATCACTCCAAGTACATCTAACACAACTACAGCTTCAGCTTGTGATACTTACACTTGGTCAGTAAACGGAACTACTTACACAGCTTCAGGTACTTATTCAGTAGTAACTGGTTGCCATACAGAAGTTCTCGTGTTGACAATCACTCCAAGTACATCGAACTCAACTTCGATTTCAGCTTGTGATCATTATGTTTGGTCAGTAAACGGTACAGACTATACAGCTTCTGGTACTTATACTAACACAGTAGGTTGCCACACTGAGATCCTCGTGTTGACAATCACTCCAAGCACATCTAACACAACTACAGTTTCAGCTTGTGATACTTACACTTGGTCAGTAGACGGTAACACTTACACTTCAAGTGGTACTTATACATTCGTAACTGGTTGCCACACTGAGATCCTCGCGTTGACAATCACTCCAAGTACATCTAACACAACTACAATTTCAGCTTGTGATCATTATGTTTGGTCAGTAAACGGTACAGACTACACAGCTTCTGGTACTTATACTAATACAGTAGGTTGCCACACAGAGATCCTCGTGTTGACAATCACTCCAAGCACATCTAACACAACTACAATTTCAGCTTGTGATACTTACACTTGGTCAGTAGACGGTAACACTTACACTGCGTCTGGTACTTATACAAACACAGTAGGTTGCCACACTGAGATCCTCGTGTTGACAATCACTCCAAGCACATCTAACACAACTACAGCTTCAGCTTGTGATACTTACACTTGGTCAGTAAACGGAACTACTTACACAGCTTCAGGTACTTATTCAGTAGTAACTGGTTGTCATACAGAAGTTCTCGTGTTAACAATCACTCCAAGCACATCAAACACAACTACAATTTCAGCTTGTGATTCTTATACTTGGTCAGTAGATGGTAACACATACACTGCATCTGGTACTTATACTAATGTAGTAGGTTGCCACACAGAAGTACTCGTATTGACAATCACTCCAAGCACATCTAACACAACTACAATTTCAGCTTGTGATACTTACACTTGGTCAGTAAACGGAACTACTTACACAGCTTCAGGTACTTATTCAGTAGTAACTGGTTGCCATACAGAAGTTCTCGTGTTAACAATCACTCCAAGTACATCTAACACATCTACAATTTCAGCTTGTGATACTTACACTTGGTCAGTTGACGGAAACACTTACACTGCTTCCGGTACTTATACTAGCACAGTAGGTTGCCACACAGAAGTTCTCGTGTTGACAATCACTCCAAGTACATCTAACTCAACTTCAATTTCAGCTTGTGATACTTACACTTGGTCAGTAAACGGTACAACTTACACTGCAAGCGGTACTTATACTAACACAGTAGGTTGCCACACTGAGATCCTCGTGTTGACAATCACTCCAAGTACATCTAACACAACTACAATTTCAGCTTGTGATACTTACACTTGGTCAGTAAACGGTACAACTTACACTGCAAGCGGTACTTATTCAGTAGTAACTGGTTGCCACACAGAAGTTCTCGTGTTAACAATCACTCCAAGTACATCAAACACAACTTCAATTTCAGCTTGTGATACTTACACTTGGTCAGTAGACGGTAACACTTACACTGCTTCAGGTACTTATACTAGCACAGTAGGTTGCCACACAGAAATCCTCGTGTTGACAATCACTCCAAGTACATCTAACACAACTACAGCTTCAGCTTGTGATACTTACACTTGGTCAGTAAACGGTTCTACTTATACTGCATCTGGTACTTATACTAACACAGTAGGTTGCCACACTGAGATCCTTGCGTTGACAATCAACCCAACTCCTGCAACTCCGGTTGTAACTGTGGTTAACAACTGTGATGCAACGACTACATTGTCTACATCAGCTTCAGGTTCATTACTGTGGAGCAATGGTGCAACAACATCTAGTATCACTGTTAGCACAGCAGGTACATACACAGTAACTGCAACTGCTAATGGTTGTCCTTCTGCTCCAGGTTCAGGCGTAGCTGCTCCGGTAGCTGTTCTTACTGCTTCTTACTCTGCAGGAACAATTGCTTGCTTCGGTGGTTCAACTTCAGTTACTATTTCAGCAGCTGATGGTACACCGGCTTACGTTGGTACAGGCGTGTTTACTCAATTCGCAGGTACAGCAGTTTACAGTGTAACTGACGCTAACGGTTGTTCAGCTTCTGTAACTGTAACATTAACTCAGCCTGCTAAAGTTGAAGGAACTACAACTACAACAGCTTCTAGCTGTGCTGGTAGCGATGGTACTGCAACTGTAAGTGCAACAGGTGGTACAGGTTCTTATACTTACCCTCTGGTCAAATGGTCAGACTTCTGCAACTGCAACAGGTCTTGCAATCGGAACTTACACAGTAATTATCACTGACGGTAACGGTTGTACAGGTTCTGCTTCAGCTACTGTAGGTGGTTCAGGTGGTTCTCCTGCAACTCCGGGTGCGATCTC
This sequence comes from Bacteroidota bacterium, assembly GCA_016721305.1. GTDB lineage: Bacteria > Bacteroidota > Bacteroidia > AKYH767-A > 2013-40CM-41-45 > JADKIH01. Next base: position 218,929 of record JADKIH010000001.1, on the reverse strand, counting down.
TGGTCCATCAGGTGCTTGCCGTAACTCAGTAGGTATTGTTTACTCAGTAGCTCCGGTTGCTGGTGCAACATCTTATGTATGGTCACTCCCTGGAGGCGCAACTGGTTCTTCTACAACAAACAGTATCACTGTAGCATTCAATAACACGTATGCAGGTGGATTCATCTGTGTAGCTGCGGTTAACCTTTGTGGTACAGGTTTACAGTCTTGTATGAGCATTCCGGTTATCGCTACTTACGCTTCTCAACCGGCAGTTATCTCTGGTCCGGCTGTAGCTTGTGGTCCTGGAACTTATACTTACTCTACAACTTCTGCTAACGCACTTAGCTATATCTGGACTGTAACCGGTACAGGTGTATCTATCGTAAGTGGTCAGGGAACTAACACAGTTCAAGTTTCAGTTCCTGCAGGTTTCGGACAAGGTTCAATCCAGGTTCGTGGTTCAAACTGCTATGGTCTTAGCCCGGTTCGTGGTATGACTATCACAGGTATCCCTACTCACTCTAATGCAGTTACGGGTCCTCAGTTTGTATGTGCTAACAACACTGCTACTTACACAATGCCTGTAGTACCGGGTGCTTCAACTTACACTTGGTCTATCACAGGTGGTGCAACTCTGGTTACATCAGGTCAGACTTCAACAACAACTTCTGCTACATTCGCAATGGGACCATCTTGGACTTCAGGAACAGTGACAATCACTGTAGGTAACGGTTGCGGTACTTATAGCCGTTCATTCGTTGTGAAATTCGTTCCAACTCAACCGGGTTCTATCACTGGTCCAGGTTTCGCAAATTGTGGTACGTCTAACGTGACTTACTCAATCGCTGCTGTTGCCGGTGCTACTTCTTACTCATGGACAGTTCCAGCAGGTGTTAGTATCGTTACTAACTCAGGCTTGTCTATCACTGTTAACTTCACAGGTGCATTCACAACTCAGGGTAACATTTGCGTAACTGCAAATAACTCTTGTGGTTCAGGTGTTGCTCGTTGTTACACAGTTACTTCACGTCCTGCTCCTCCAGTTGTTACAGGTCCTACAGCAGTTTGTAAATCACAGTCTGCGGTTACTTATAGCTTAGTTCCGGTAGCAGGTGCAACATCTTACTCATGGTCAGTAACTGGTGGTGCTTCAATCGCTCCATCTGGAACTTCAGCTATCGTTAACTACTACAATACAGCTCTGAGCTCATCAGCAATCGTTCGTGCTAACGCATTGAATGCTTGTGGTGCTTCATCTCCGTGGTGTAACTGTTAGCGTAAGCTTGTTCTGCCGTGATGCTCAAGATGCTATGGCTACTGCAACTGAATTGACAGCATTCCCTAACCCTACAAATGGCAAAGCAACTGTAGCATTCACTGCAGGTGCAAAAGCTAAATATGTAGTGAAAGTAACAGACCTTTTAGGTAATGTTATCGTTAGCGATGTAATCACTGCTGTTGAAGGTTACAACACTCAAGAAATCGACATGAGCCAGGTGGCTAAAGGATTGTACATGGTTAGCTTAACAGCTGAAGATGGCCAGTCTCAAACACTTCGCCTTGTAGTTGAGTAATCAACTCTGATTTCAGAATAAAACGACAAGTCCTCCTTTTTAGGGGGACTTGTCGTTTTATAGCTATAGCAGTTGGGTGCGGAAAGCCAAAGGATAGGGGGAGGGCATTTTAGTCGTCTTTTCCCATTCATGTCTCCCGGATATTAAAGTGCTCAGGAATTAGGGCAGGGGAGTGCGGTCAATCTTACCCGCGTCTGCTCTTGACTCCTCTTCAATTTGCTGAAGGATTTCACTTTCCGGCAATTATGCCATTCCTAATTAAAAATATGAACAGAGAATGGTATATCCGCCATGGCGGATCTTAGTTCCCTTATTTCGTAAACTGATTTAAGATTGGTATGTAAAGCAGCCTCTCGCCTTCAAAGGGCGCAGAGGCTGCTTTTTTGCTTCCGGCCGGCCGAAGGGCTTTAGTGGTGAGCAGTTACTTACTTATCTGTGAGGGTGGCTTATAAGCCAATTAAATAACAATCAGGGGCGTTTGTTTTTAGGGGGTGGTAATGGCAGAGGGGTTGGTTGAGGAAGCAAGAATTTTTTCATGCAGAAAAGCTAAAAATATTTGGCCGGACACATGTTTTGCTGTATATTAGTATGGAAAATAATCTGTGCTGTCCTGCTATATCGACAGACCTAACACATACTACTCATGTTAAAAAGGATTTTTACTTTGCTTTCTCTAGCGATCATGAAAGCAAGTGGTGCATTTGCTGTTGATCCAAGTGCGTCATTTTATATTGATCATGCACAGTATATATCGCCAGGCATATATGAATTTGATATCATGGCTAAAGCCAGCGGAGCTACCACTTCTTTTGATTTGCGTACGTTCCAGGCAGGGATCTATGTTAACTCAGTTTGGAACGGCGGTACACTCGCATTGTCGACTGCGCCCGGTTATTCTGAACTTTCTTATCCGGGATATAACGGAAGTTATCAATGGAATTCTACAGATAAGGTGATCAACTGCTCTGTAAATTACAATGTGAAACCATCACCATCAACTTGTGTTTCTACACTGGTTGGAAATGTTGATGCTGTTCGTATTGCACGCATTCGTGCAACCAATTCTACAAGCTTCGGTTGCGCAACGCCTGACATGAAATTTAATTACGTACAGAATAATAGTCCTCTTCGTCTGCGCACTTCTTTCTCATGGAGAGAGTCGGGTTGTACGACTAACTACGAATTATTCTACCCTGCACGTACTTATGGCGGTGTAGCAAAATTCAACACGGAAACTTATGCAACATCGGATGCCGATGGCAGATCTCCGGTTTCAACTTTAGCCAATACAGGAAACTGCTTCCCAATTTTACAATTGACTGCTTACCTACAAGGATTCTACATGGGTTCAGCAACAATGCAAAGCGTATTGTTGAATCAGTCAGTAAAGAGCGTATCATACGAACAAGCCGATAGTATTACTGTTGAGTTACACCGTGAAGCTAATCCGGCTATCGTGGATGCTTCTGTTCGTGGTGTTCTCAAAGTTGATGGTACAGCTTCGGTTACACTTCCGGCTATTACCAGGCAACTCTTATTACGTAGCCGTACTGCATCGTAATTCTGTTTTGGTGTGGAGCGCTAACCCGATTACAATCAACAGTTCCTTATCAAGCATCGACTTTACTTCTTCGAGCTCAGCAACAATGGGCGATAATGCTATTGAAGTAGAGCCAAGTGTATTCGCACTCTATGCAGGAGATATCAACCAGGATGAATTCGTTGACCCGAATGACTATCCAATCTACGATGCGGAAAACTCAGCAGGTCTATGCTGCGATTATCTTGCGTCTGATCTGAATGGTGATGGTTTCGTAGATCCGAATGACTATCCGTATTTCGATTTAAATAATGCAGCCGGTGTTTTTGCCATTCACCCGTAATCAAGTATCAACTTCAAATTACTATACGAAAAGGAGGCCTCAGGGCCTCTTTTTTTTTGACCGCAGGGAAGAGTTACTTTGAGTTTCCGGTATCATAGTTACGAATAGACTAGAATGGTTTAAAGGTTTTTCAAGTTCTCCGTCGTTCACCTGCTTTGTGTTTTCTGAAAGTACTGATGAAGGCAAGAGGCCCTTCAGCGTCGAACTTTTGGTAACACTGAACTACATGTCAACAGCGAGTTCATTTAGAGTTCGCCCCTAAAGGGGCTTAGTGTTTTCGTTTAGATGCTTGTTACCGAGAGTTCGCCCCTAAAGGGGCTAATAGTGGTAAGCGATCGCGGGATTTGCAGGAACTTAATGGTATTTCTGGCGGACACTTTGAGCGGAAGCGTGTGTCCATTTCTTCGACAGAGTAATGATCCATGCATGTAATGATAGCCGTGGAGATATTCCACTTTACGAGCGCATTTCGAAGTAGCAGGACCTTCAGTGCCGAACTTTTGGTAACACCGAACTACACGCGAAGAGCGAGCCCCTTTTAGAGTTCGCCCCTAAAGGGGCTTAGTGTTTTCGTTTAGATGCTTGTTACCGAGAGTTCGCCCCTAAAGGGGCTAATAGTGGTAAGCGATCGCGGGATTTGCCGGAACTTATTGGAATTTCTGGCGGACTCTTTGAGCGGAAGCGTGTGTCCATTTCTTCGACAGTGTAAAGATCTCTGCATGGAATAGTAACCGTAGGGATACTCCACTGTAAGAGCGCATTTCGAAGTAGCAGGCCCTTTAGGGCCGAACTCTTGGTAACACTGGACTACACGCGTATAGCAAGCCCCTTTAGGGGCGAGCTCTTTTAGCGCAACGTATGTGTCCATTTCTTCGATAGCTTAAAGATTCCTGCATGGAATGTAGCTGTAAAGATATTCCACTGTAAGAGCGCGTTTCGAAGTAGCAGGCCCTTTAGGGCCGAACTCTTGGTAACACTGGACTACACGCGTACAGGAAGCCCCTTTAGGGGCGAGCTCTTTTAGCGCAACGTATGTGACAATTGCTTCGGCAGTCTAAAGTTTCAGTATATCTCGATTGCGCGTGTCGAATTCCTTAGGTGAAAAATGCATTCGGAATTGGTAGGCCCTAAAGGACCTAATGGTAGTAAGCGGTCGCGGGATTTGCCGGAACGTAATGGCATCACCCGAAAAGCGAACTCGCATGTTTTTGGGTTACGGCATTCGGATAAAACTATGCGAACCTTGAAACGTATGTATCAGGTCGATAAATTAATACTTCCGATAATATTCCGCAATCCATTAATAAGCAAGCCCTTCGCATGAAGGTTCGGTGAGATAGCTTTTAAGCGGTTTTTGTAATGGATTCGAGGCCGATGGTGAATTAATTCTTTAGATGACTTTGTTCAATAAATTAATTACCAGGGATGTTGCTCCGATTTGAAAAGTAAATTGGAGATGCTTCAAACAAAAAAAAGGATCAGAAATTTCTCTCTGATCCTTTTTCGTTATTGAGGTAATAAAGTTACAGTCTATTCAACCATCTCAGTTAAGTCGACCGGTACAACCTGAGTAACTCCTTGCTCAACCATCGTGATACCGTACATGATGTCGGTAGCTGCCATCGTACGCTTATTGTGCGTGATGATGATGAATTGAGAGTCCTTAGAGAACTTGCGGATGATGTTATTGAACTTATCGATGTTCATGTCATCCAAAGGCGCGTCAACCTCATCGAAGATACAGAACGGAGCCGGCTTCAATAAGTAGATACCGAAGAGGAGGGCCGTAGCCGTCAGCGTCTTCTCTCCACCGGAAAGCTGGCTGATCGATAATGGACGTTTTCCTTTTGGCTTGGCAATGATTTGTACGTCGCTTTCTGTCGGATTCGATGGATCCATGAGTACCAGATCACAATCATCGTCCTGAGTAAAGAGGGAGCGGAATACGTGGATGAAGTTCTCGCGAATCATCGTAAAGGCCTGCATGAAGTTGTCCTTTGCAGTCAGCTCGATTTCTTCGATCGTTTTGAGCAACGATTCTTTCGCTTTGGCTAAGTCTTCCTTCTGCGTAATAATGAAGGTATGGCGTTCATTGATTTCAGTATAAGCCTCAACAGCCATCGGGTTAATCGGACCGTAATTGTCGAGCTGGCCTTTTTGCTTAGCTACTTTTTCTTTCAGCTCATCTTCGTTAAGTTCCGGATTAGGGTCTTTTTCGATGATATCGTTGATGTCGATATTGAATTCGACGCTCAGACGCTCTTTTAGAGAGTTCAACTGGATTTTCAGTTCCATCGTTTTGTCCTTCACGGCAAGGGCAATCTGTTCAGATTGTTCGCGGCTGTGGCGGATGGTACGGATACGACCTTCGAGTTCGTCGATAGCACCACGTGATTTGAAATATTCGGCTTCAACGGCGGCTACGCTTTGATCAAGAAGTTCTTTCTCTGCATATAGTCCAATAAGTTGAGAGTCGAAATCAGTCGACGATTCGAGCAATTCGCGGATGCGCTGCTGAACCTGCTCAAGTTCTTCGTTATTGGTAACGATATTCTTATTGAGTGTTTCCTGCAATTGCATCTTGTACGATTGGTCGCGAACGAGATTGGCAATTTTGTTTTGCTGCTGGATACACTGGATATTGTGCTGATTGTAATTATTGCTTTGAGCATTCATTTCCTCCGTCAGAGTATTGAAATCTGCCTGGAGAGATGTTAACCTAGCCGTGATATTATCGTGCTGAATGCGGAGTTGCAATAAGTGCTCCTGGAAAGTCAGATTGTTCTGCTGAAGCGTATCATCAATGGCATGCAATTGCATGTAAAGTCCTTCAACGATCTTTTTGTTGTTTTCAACAGAAGTAAATAGGTGTTCCGCTTTGTTCTTCAGTGAAGAATGTTCGTGCGTAGCCTTATTGACTTCCTGGTTAAGACGATTTTTCTCAGAAGTAAGCTTTTCTTTTGATTGCTTAGCTGTTTGCAATGCATTCTGAACCTCATCACGACGTTCTTTTGTACGCTCGAGTTCGGCAGAATGAGTACCGATTTCTTTCGAAAGATTTTCGAGATGCTTAGCACGACCGATACGTTTTCCGTCGAACAGGCCGACAGATCCGCCCGAAAGTGAATGACGTGTGCGGCAATATTTACCGTTCTGAGAGATGAAGATAGAAGAAGCATTGTCCTTTTGAATAAAGGCGTGTTCTCCTGATTATCGGTAACTACATAAACATTGCGGAGAAGATACTGACACAGTGGGCGGTATTTTTCTTCGATGTCGATGATGTGAAGAGCAGGAACACAATCAGAGTAAGTCTCTGGAGAGTAGCTTGCATGCTCTTCGAAATTTTTAAGGATAAAGAAGTTTGCTCTTCCTTTGGCTGCTTCGCTGAGGAGATTTACGACACGACTGGCTTCGTCGATATTCTCGATTACGAAGTAGTTCATGTACGGATCGAGGTAGTTTTCGATTGCCGATTTGTATTCCGCCTGACAGTTCAGGATTTCAGATAGGAGAGGAGCACGACCGGCCGTAGGAGAGTTCTTACGCAGGTAACGGAGCGATTCAGGATAACCTTCTAAGTTTTCGAGAAGACTCTTAGTCAGATTGTATTCGTTCTGTTTCGCATCGAGTTTTCGTCCTTCAGAAATTACTTCTTCGGTATATTTCTTTAATTCTTCGTCGAGACGAATGATGTCGGAAGTAAGATTCTCTTCGTTTTCGTGAAGCGAACGAAGACCTTGTTCTTTCTCTTCTTTAAGTTGACGGCTCGATTCTGCTTTTGCATGCAGATCGTCGTGCTCGATTTGCTTTTCAGTAGTATCGTTAGAAAGGCGATCGATTTCTTTTTGAAGCGATTCTTTCTTTGCCTGAGTAACAGCCAGACTTTTTTCCGACTCGTGCATTGATAATTGAATGCCTTGTGCTTCGGAAGTTTGCTGGTTGATATCACTATTCATCTGATCGTGGCGAAGACGAGTCTCGTCGAGAGCCGTTTTCAATTCAGTCAGCTGATTTTGCAAAGTCTCGAGGAGGATTTCTTCGTTGAAGCGATCTTCGTCGAGTTGTTTCAGCTGATCCTGAGTAGCGATCAGATTTGTTTTATCGGCAGTGAGTTGATTGGTTAGAGAGCCCTCTTTATCGCGAAGGTGCGTCAGTTTTTCATTGCTGACTTTTTTATCGTTTTCCTGCTGACGGATAAAAGCAACTTTATCGTTCAGAATCTTTTGTGATTCGGATAGTTCTTTTCTTTGTCGAGTGCAAGGAGTTTCACTTGTTGCAATTCTGCTTCAAGCGTATCCATTTGCGTATCGAGCCCGATTTTCTCTTCCTGCTGATGAGCTTCCTGTTTTTGAAGTTCATCGAAAGTTTTCTTGCTTCCGGAGATAGTAAAGAGAGCCAGTTCTGTCGACAACTCTTTATATTGTTCTTTCAGTCGGTAGTAACGTTCTGTTTTCTTTGCCTGCGATTCGAGCTGTTTCATATTACGCTCGATTTCGAAGAGTAAGTCATCGACACGTTTTAAATCAGTGTCGGTATCTTCGAGCTTCTGCAGCGTTTGTTTTTTGCGGATCTTATACTTAGAGATACCGGCTGCTTCTTCGAGCAGATTTTTGATCGCATTGTTTTTGTCGTTGAGAATTTCATCGACCATTTTCAATTCGATAATGGCATAGCTATCGGAGCCGATACCTGTATCGAGGAAAAGGTCAGTGATATCTTTCAGACGGCACGTAACATTATTGAGTAAGTACTCACTTTCACCGGTTCTGTACAGACGACGGGTAATAGTTACAGTACTATATTCAGTAGGGAGGATGTTCTTGGTATTTTCAAACGAGAGAGAAACTTCGGCGAGGCTGGCAGGTTTACGGTTTTTATTTCCGTTGAAAATGATATTCTCCATTTTCTCTGAGCGAAGCATACGTGTTTTTTGTTCCCCGAGTACCCATCGGATCGAATCCACCACATTGGATTTACCACTTCCGTTCGGTCCTACGATCGACGTAACACCTTTGTCAAAGTGTATCGACACTTTGTCGCCGAAGCTTTTAAATCCTTTAATTTCGAGACTGGTTAAGCGCATAAAAAATTCAGTGTTTCTTTGATTAACCGCAAAATAATTTATTTACCTCGGTAAGCCAGAATTGTTAATAACTCATAAAAAATTGTGTACAGCCGGGTTGGCTTCGCTTCATGTTAAAAAGGGAGGAATGACGGTTATCTGACAGAGATTTAAAGCCATCTGCCGATATTTCGGCATCAAATCCCAACATTTGATGACATTTATACCTAACTTTTTAGTTCCTGAATACACAAACCGCGGGTTATTTTCGGCGAAGTCGAAGATTATCAGTAGTTTAACACATTCGCAACATTCCGGACCCTTGGCGGTGCCCATGCAGGTAAACCCTGCATGGCTGAAACCCGCATCCGGAGCGGGTTTCGGGGCATTGAAAATTTGTTTTGGTTTTTATTATTCAATTTATACTTTTACCACCCTTATTAACGAAATTTTAACAAAATCAATATATACACATGGGACGTAAATTATACCTGCCACTCGTCGTATTTATATTATTCGGTCTGACAGCCTTTGCGCAGTCAGGGGAGATACGCGGTAAAGTGACTGAAAAAGAAGGCAGCAAAGAGCCGGTGCCCTTTGCGAGCGTAGTTGTTTTGAATGGGAATAACATCGTAACAAGTTCGCAGACCGACTTTGACGGAAACTATTCAATCAAGCCGATCACTCCGGGAACATACGATGTGAAGGTTACCGTAGTAGGTTACCAACCGGTAATGACGAAGGGGGTTGTGGTCTCATTTGACAAGATGACTTTCGTTAACTTCACTATCAGCAAAGGTTTAACTTTGAAAGAGATTGAAGTTACCGACTATAAAGTGCCGGTAATCGACAAAGGTGATACGAAGACGGCCACCACAATTACTCGTGAAGACATTCAGCAGGCACCTAACCGTGATGTAAAGACAATTGCGTCGACACAGGCCGGTGTGTACCAAAAGGATGATGGTGGCGACGTAAACATTCGTGGTTCCCGTTCAGACGGAACTCAGTACATCGTCGATGGTCAAAAAGTTCGTGGAGGCGCAAATCTAGCGAAGAACGGTACAGAGCAGATCACGGTAATCACCGGAGGTATTCCTGCATCGATCGGTGATGCGACCGGTGGTGTTATCTCTGTAACAACGCGTGGTCCTTCAAACGAACTCGGCGGCGGTCTTGAATTAGCTACATCAACTCTTTTGGATGATTACGGATATAATCTTGCTTCCTTCGATATCACAGGTCCGATCTTAATGGCACGTGATTCGGCAGGAAACAAAACAGACCAGTCAATTGCAGGCTTCTTTATTGCCGGTGAGTATCAGTACGACAAAGATCCATCTCCTCCGTCAATTGATGTTTATAAAGTAAAAGATGAAATCTTAGGAGATATTCGCCAGAATCCGTTGGTACGTGCACCGGGCGGAGTGAATTACATTCACCGTTCACACTATTTTACATACGATTCATTAACGACTCAAAGCTACCGTGAGAATGTAGCATCACGCGCACTTCGTATGAATGCTAAAATTGATATTCAGCCGGTAAAAAACGTGAATATTACTTTAGGCGGTTCTATTGAGGATACAAGAGGCCACGACTATACTGACATTTATTCTTTGATGAATTATGATCAGAATAATCAAAGACTTTCAACTAACTGGAGAGCATTTGCAAAGATTCGTCAGAAATTCACTTCAGAAGGTAAGGAAAGCGCAGCTTCTGTAATCAAGAACGCCTATTATACTATTCAGGCTGACTATTCAAATGAGCATACCGTTCTTCAGAACGATGTTCACAAAGATCGTTTGTTTGATTATGGTTATGTAGGAAATTTCAAGGCATCTTCAATTCCATTATATCAGTTTACTCCGAATCTTGCGGGAGATACTATGGTTATGGAGCAAGTTGCCGTTCTCGATACACACGTTGTATTTGTTCCGGGAACTCAAAACCCATACACTTCAAATTATACAAGTCAGTATTATGATCTGACAGATCCTTTTGGTACTTCTGTTTATCAGTCAACTTTATTCAACATCCCTGCATTGGGAGGTTTGATTAATGGTGACAATCGTGTTGGATTGAACGTTTACGGTATCTGGGCAACTCCGGGTCGTGTTCGTACAGGTTATTCAATCAGCGATAACAGCCAGGTTCGCGTAAGTGCATCTGGTTCGGCCGATATCGGTAAGCACAACATTCAGATTGGTCTCGAATACGAACAACGTACCGATCGCGGATATTCAGTTGCTCCAAACTCATTGTGGACTATTATGCGTCAGTTGGCGAATCAGAAGATTACAGGATTCGACAAATCAAATCCGAATACAACTTACTTTACATCAGGTGGTGTAACATATGTAAATACAAGTTATGCAGATGGAGCTTATTCTCCGACATATCTTGATGAGAACGATCACAGTAAAGGAACGATCACCGGATTTTATGAAGAAATTCGTACTCTCTTAGGTATCAGTGTACACGATACAGTGCAGGTAGATGCTTACGATCCGTCAACTTTCAATCTGGGCCAGTTTTCACCTGATGAGTTATTGAACAGCGGAAACCCGGTGGTTAACTACTACGGTTTCGACTATACAGGTAACATGCAGACAGGTAATGCTTCATGGGATCTGAACGACTTCTATGTTAACCGCGACGATAAAAACAATCTGTTACGTAAAGTTGACGCATTCCGTCCAACTTACCTTGCCGGTTATATCGAAGATAAATTCACTTACAACGACATCATCTTTAATATCGGTGTACGTGTAGATCGTTTTGATGCGAATCAAAAAGTGTTGAAAGACGGTTACTCATTATATGAGGTTCATAAAGCGGGCGATGTTAATTCATCAAACTTCAGCAATGCTGATGTGCCTAGCAGTATTGGTAACGATTTCGCAGTGTATGTGAACAACTCAGAAGCTCCGACTGAAATCCTAGGTTACCGTAGCGGAAACCAATGGTACAGCAAAGCCGGTGTTCCAATCACTGATCTTTCTTCTTTATTACTTACTTCAACAGGAGGTATCCAGCCTTGGTTGACAAACTATTCTGATTACAAGAACAACACTGTTAATCCGAATGCATTCGAAGATTACACACCTCAGGTGAATGTAATGCCACGTATCGCTTTCTCATTCCCAATTTCGGATGAGGCATACTTCCAGGCACACTACGATATCCTCACTCAACGTCCGCAAGACGGAAGTTTGGTTCGTTTCAATCCGATCACTTATTATACTTGGTCACAAGGTATCGGTGGTACTTTCGAAAATCCGAATCTGAAACCGGAGTCGACTACAGATTACGAAATCAACTTCAAACAAAAATTATCTAAGAGTTCTGCATTCTCTATTGCTGCATTCTATCGTGAGTTGAGAAACATGGTTCAGATTACATCATTGGATTACGCCTTCCCTGTGAAGTACAATACATATGGTAACATCGACTTTGGTACTGTGAAAGGTTTGACTTTTGGTTATGACCTTCGTCGTACGAGCAATGTACGTATGAACATCAGCTACACATTACAATTTGCTGATTGTACAGGTTCTGATCCGAACACAAGTTCAGGTATCCTTTCTCAGGCAGGACAAACAAATCTTCGTGAGATCAAGCCTTTGAGCTTCGATCAACGTCACACATTCGTTACATCAATCGACTTCCGTTACGAATCAGGAACGAAATACAATGGACCGGTTCTGTTCAACAAGCAGATTTTTGCTAACGCAGGATTGAACCTCGTATTCCGTGCCGGTTCAGGTACGCCTTATACACGTAAGTCGAACATTACTCCAACGGCTGACTTCACAACAACGGCTAACAGTCGTTCAGTAATTGCCGGAACGCTCAACGGTTCACGTTATCCATGGCAGTTCAAGATTGACGCGAAGATCGACAAAGACTTCACGCTCAGTTTTGGAAAGAAAGCTGAAGGAAAAGAGCCAAAAGAAATTACATGTAATGTGTACTTGCAGGTGCTGAACGTTCTCAACACGCAAAACGTTTCTGCTGTTTATGCAGCAACCGGCAGTCCGAGCGACGACGGTTACATCGATTCACCGGGTGCGCAGACTTCTATTGCGCAGAAGGTAAGTCCTCAGGCATATGTAGACTTATACCGCATTGCGGTAAATAATGCAAGTAACTACAGCTTGCCACGTCGTATCCATCTTGGTGTAATGATCAATTTCTAATCTGTAAAATCCCTCTTATCTGATGAAAAGATATATATATACAACTCTGATTTTCCTGGGACTGGCTTCCGTTACGGTGGCAAAGGAAAATGTGAATGGTCACCGTTACAGCGGGCCACAGCAAGGTAATCAGGTTTTCTCTAATTGTGCTCCCTCTAAGTCTCGTGCAGATTTGGACGTGAATAACGTTCGTTGTCCGATCTGGATCAACGGTGACATGTGGTGGGATCTCGTAGGTGATGCCTTGTATGAAATTCCTGTAGGATCAGGCAAGCACTCATTGTTTGCCGGAGCGATCTGGGTAGGTGGTACTGATGCTGCCGGACAGCTTAAAGTAGCTGCTCAGACGTATCGTCAGTCAGGAAGTGATTTCTGGCCGGGACCTGTTGATGTAACAACGGTTACTATTCCTGCTGATCAGTGTTTGAAATATGACAAGCACTTCAAAATCTCTTTTGCGGATGTGAAAAACTTCCACGAAGAATATCAGGTGAATGGAAATCTTTCTTACCCGATTCCTGAAGTAATCAAGAACTGGCCGGGAAATGGTGATGTAGTTACTTATCACCAGGACTTACAATTGGCTCCGTTCTATGACCGTGCAGGTGATGGAGTATATGACTATAACGACGGTGATTATCCGAAATACAATGTCGACGGAAGTTTAGATCCTTGCGACAAGAGCTTGCTCTTAGGTGATCAGACGATCTGGTGGGTATTCAATGATGTGGGTAACATTCACAAAGAAACAGATTCACAATATGCTGTTGGTGTGGAAATCCAGGCTCAGGCATTCGGTTTCAATACGAATGATGAGATCAACAACATGACTTTCTATCGTTACAAAATTATCAACCGTGCTTCACAAGTGCTGAATAACACTTATTTCGGTGCTTGGGTAGATCCGGATTTGGGTAACTACCTCGATGACTATGTTGGTTGCGATGTTGAACGCGGACTTGGTTTCTGCTACAACGGAGATGCTGATGATGATGGCGCGTTAGGTTACGGATTAAATCCGCCAGCTGTAGGTATGGACTTCTTCGAAGGACCGGTAGCAGATACAGGCGACGGACTCGATAACAACCGTAACGGTTTAATCGATGAAATCGGTGAGCAAATCATCATGTCAAAATTCGTTTACTATAATAACGACGGAACAAAATACGGTAACCCTACAAACGCACAGGAATATTACAACTACCTGCGTGGTATTTGGAGAGATAACTCACCGATGGTTTATGGTGGTACAGGTTATCAGACTCCCGGAGCCGATTCATGTGACTTCATGTTCCCCGGTACAAGTGATCCGGATAACATCGGTACACACGGAGTTCCTCAGTCATTTGTATGGACAGAAGAAACTCCAACCGGATCCAGCAGTGTTCCGAATGAGCCGAGTGATCGTCGTTTCCTTCAGTCAGCAGGAGCGTTCACGCTTCAGCCGGGTGCTGTAAATTACATCACAACGGGTGTGGTTTGGGCGCGTGCTTCTTCAGGTGGTCCTAAAGCTTCTGTGAAGCTTGTGAAACTTGCCGATGTGAAAGCACAGAACTTATTCGAATCTTGCTTTAAAGTTGCGAACGGTCCACAGGCTCCTGTAGTTTCTATTCGTGAGTTGGATAAAGAATTGATTCTCTCTGTAACGAATCCTGCAGGTTCTAACAACGCCGGAGAAAATTACACAGAGAAAGACATAAACATTCCTGCATCACCAATTGCGATCTACCGCTTCGAAGGTTATAAAATCTTCCAGGTGAAAGATGAGTCAGTTTCGGTTAACGATTTAACAAATGCTGACAAAGCTCGTTTGGTATTCCAGTGTGACTTAAAGAACGGTGTTTCTCAAATTGTGAACTCAGTTCTCGACGGTAACATTAATGCATTCGTGCCAACTGAAATGGTAGTAGGTGAGGACAATGGTCTTCGTCACACGCTTCGTGTTACAACAGATGCGTTTGCTACAGGTGATCCGACATTAGTGAATCACAAGACATATTACTTCATGGCCATTGCTTATGGTTATGATGCGTTTGCAGATTTGAATCCAACTGATATTCCTGATACAATGCCTCCTGGAATTTATGGTCAGCCATACATTCAGAGCCGTCAGAATGCATTTGGAAATGCGATTGATATCGTAACAGGTATTCCACACATTTCATCTCCTGAAGACCAAGGTTTGGTGTTAAGTACAAGCTATGGTGACGGTCCGGAAATTACTCGCCTTACAGGTATGGGTAACGGTTATGTTACAGGTGGCGATCGTGGAACTCTTGATTTGAAACAAGATCAGATCGACAACATTTTATTCTCGGCTTCAAATCCGGTGAATCAGATTTACAATCCAACTTATCAAAGAGGAAGAGGACCGGTCGATATCCGTGTATATGATCCTGTGAAAGTTGCTCCGGCTGAATTCGAATTGTACTTAACCGATACGGTAGCTTCATCAGGTAACTGGGTATTGAAGAATCTCACAACAGGTACTTCAGTGACATCTGAAAAGACAATTGAAAACCCTTACGATCAATTATTCTCTGACTACGGATTCTATGTAAGTATCAACCAGGTTAAAAATACCGGTGAAGCCGTAAACGAAGGAAATGGTTTTATTGAAGGCGTACTAGAATATGCAAATACTTCGAACCGTTGGTTTAATGGTATACCTGATTTGGATAACTTCAATAACACAACACAACTCGATTGGATCATTGCAGGTAAAAATGCAACAGCGCCATATCTTGTTGGAACGGAATCATTGGATCCGAACAACTTCTATGGAAAAATCCTGACAGGTACATGGGCGCCATTCCGCTTGGTGAATAACTCAAGCAATGGAGATCGCGTTTGTCCTGCTCCTTTCCGTGATGGTGCCGGTAGCCCTTATGGTTCTACTTCTGCTTGTATCTACGACGATCTTAAATATCTCAATAGTGTCGATATCGTTTTCACAACCGACAAGTCAAAATGGAGTCGTTGCGTTGTAATCGAAGAAGGAACAAATGCCGGTGTAACTGAAGGAAATCAGATTCACGGTATGATCAGAAAGCACAAAGGTGCTATTAAGGAAAGCATCAATTATGGCAGCAATGGAGTGACTAATGTTGCGTACAGCGATGATACGACTGATTATGGTTACTCTTGGTTCCCCGGTTATGCAATTAACCTCGAAACAGGTGAGCGTTTGAATATCGCATTTGGTGAGGATAGCTATCTGAGTTCCGATAACGGAAACGATATGGCTTGGAATCCGACGTCTAATTTCGGGAACTTCGATAACAGCGGTAATTTATCTCTCCTTGCAGGTGGAAAGCATTACATCTATGTTTTTGCAAATAAGACTAAGCAACAAGATGATGTAGTAGGCGCTGCAGTTTCAGCGACAGGTGTAGCAGTGAATCCATACGATTCAACATATTGGGGACCTGCTTACGATGGTTGCAAATACATTCGCGACAATCTCTGGGGATTAAATCTCGGAACAGCAGGTGGAAAACGTACTTCTAAGAAAATCTGGAAAGATTGTATGTGGGTAGGCGTTCCATTATTAGCACCGGGACAAACATTATTGAGTTCTGATTTGAAAGTACGTTTGCGTGTTACTAAGCCATACCGTCAGTATGCAACAGGAACTGCAACTACAAACAACAACTATCCTTATTACAAATTCAGCACACGCGATCTTGCTCCTCAGGTAAAACAAGTGGAGGTAGCGAAGTCTGCATTGGATTTGATCAACGTAGTTCCGAATCCTTACTATGCTTACTCAGGTTACGAAACAGGCCAGCTCGACAATCGCGTGAAGATTGTGAATCTGCCTAACAAGTGTACTATCTCAATTTATTCTCCATCAGGAACACTGGTTCGTCAGTTCAAGCGTGATGTGGGACAAAACAATACCGACGGTTCGGTGTATCCGGAAGAAAATCTGGAATCATCGCAAGATTGGGATCTCAAGAATTCAAAAGGAGTTCCAATTGCCAGCGGTATGTACATCATTCATATCTCTGCCGATGGTGTTGGCGAGAAAACAATTAAATGGTTCGGTGTAATTCGTCCGCTTGACCTTGATACATTCTAATCAGTAATTAACCTACAGAAAATAAAATCATATGAAACCTGGATATAAAACAAAGCTGCTGAGCCTGGCGCTCGCTGTCGTAACACTCCCGTTGGGAATGGTAAAGGCAGGTAATCCTGATCGCGCCGGTCAGGCAGGAGCTACTGAATTGCTCATTAATCCGTGGGCTCGTTCATCGGGTTGGGGTGGAGCAAACAGTGCTTGTGTTCAAGGACTCGAAGCTCAGTTTCTCAATGTGGCAGGTATTGCTTTCACGAAAAAAACGGAAGCTGTTTTCGCTCACACAAATTATCTGCAAGGCAGTGGAATTGCACTGAATTCATTCGGTGTAACTCAAAAAGCCGGAGGTAGTGGTGTAATCGGAGTGAGTATCACTTCTATGTCGTTCGGTGAAGTTGCCATCACAACGGTTGATCAGCCTGAACCAAGTTTGGGAACATATTCTCCGCAATACATCAATCTCGGATTATCCTATGCAAAAGTTTTCTCCAATTCAATTTATGGAGGAATGACGATTCGTATCATCGACGAATCAATTTCAAACTTGAATGCAAGCGGAATCGCGATTGATGCGGGTATCCAATATGTAACCGGCTCTAACGAAGATCGTGATAACATTCACTTCGGAATCTCTCTGCACAACGTAGGTACTCCGCTCAGTTTCGGTGGCGACGGTTTGTCGACTCGTGTTACGGCTCCGGGTAATAACAACGTTTATCAGATGACGGTTCAGCAACGTGTTGAAGGATTTGAAATGCCTTCATTGTTGAATATCGGTGGTGCTTACGATTTCTCTTTGGCGACCGATCATAAGCTGACAATTGCAGGAACATTTACTTCAAACTCATTTACAAACGATCAGTATTCAGCAGGTCTTCAATATTCTTTCCGTAACATGTTCATGCTTCGCGGAGGCTTTACGTATGAAGACAATCTGTTCGATGACGCTCTCCGTACAACGGTTTATTCAGGCCCTTCTGCCGGTTTATCCATCGAAGTGCCATTGGGAAGCGGCGGCAAAACGTTTGCTATCGACTATTCTTACCGTTCTACTAAACCTTGGGATGGTATCCATAGCTTTGGAGCCCGTTTTAATTTGTAAAAAAACATTCTTATATTTGTGAAATGAAACAAGACTCCAGCAACGGAGTCTTGTTTTTTACTTTAATTTACTACCTCAATAAACATTATCATGTCATATCAGTATTTTACCGCTGAAGGATTAAAAAAGCTGCACGAAGAGCTTGCTCAATTGCGTACGGTTGAACGTCCGCGTATTTCGCAGCAAATTGCAGAAGCACGCGATAAAGGTGACTTGTCTGAAAATGCCGAATACGACGCTGCCAAAGATGCGCAGGGTTTGCTTGAATTAAGAATTTCGAAGTTGGAAGATATAGTTGCCAATGCCCGCCTCCTCGATGAGAGTAAGGTGGATAGTTCACGCGCCCTGGTTTTGTCGAAGGTTCGTATTCGCAACAAAGCAAACAAATCAGAGATGACTTATTTGCTCGTGGCAGAAAACGAAGCTGATCTCAAATTGGGAAAGATTTCCGTGACTTCTCCTATCGGCAAAGGTCTGTTAGGTAAAAAAGTAGGCGAGATCGCAGAGATTTCTGTACCATCAGGAACGATGCAATTCGAAGTTATGGAAATTTCAAGAGCTTAATATCATGGCATCCGTTTTCACCAAAATCGTCAACGGAGAAATTCCCTGCTACAAAATAGCGGAAGACGACAACCACCTTGCTTTTCTCGACGTAAATCCGCTCGTGGCCGGTCATACGCTCGTTATTCCTAAAAAGGAAACCGATTACATTTTCGACATCGCTTCCGACGAGCATAAAAACCTTTGGGCATTTGCTCAAAAGGTTGCTAAGGCCGTTGGAAAAGCTGTTCCATGCAAACGAGTAGGAGTGGCCGTTATCGGTCTCGAGGTCCCACATGCACACATACATCTCATTCCGATGAATCGGGTGAGTGATATGAACTTCGCAAATCCTAAGATTTCTCTTCCGAAAGAAGAGCTGATGGCTACGGCCGAAAAAATCGCAAAAGAGTTTATTGGCTAAGTCGTTCCGGATTGGCATCTACAAATGCCTTCCAGCTGCTTTTACGGCCTCCTGCTTTACGCGGAGCCGATTCGGGACTTCCGCCCTGGAAATGATGGCAAACTGCGGCAGCGAGCCCGTCTGTAGCATCTAAATAGCTTGGCGTTTCCTCATAGCCTAAAAGAGTCTGCAGCATGGCCGCAACCTGCTCTTTCGAAGCGTTTCCGTTACCGGTAATGCTCTGTTTGATCTTTTTAGGGGAATACTCGGTGATCGGAACCGAACGGTATAAGCCTGCAGCCATAGCAACGCCCTGAGCACGGCCGAGTTTCAGCATCGACTGCACATTTTTCCCGAAAAAAGGAGCCTCAATGGCAAGCTCGTCGGGATGATATTGTTCAATCAGGCCTAAGGTCTTTTCAAAAATCGTCTTCAGTTTCAAGGCCTGATTGTCGAGCTTATCAAGGGTAATAACACCCATGCTCAACAATTTCATTTCTTTTCCTTTCACGGAAATGATGCCGTACCCCATTATATTCGTTCCGGGGTCGATTCCTAAAATGATTTTTTCGCTGATGGCCAAGATTGTGGATCAATTGACGGAAAGGCAAAATATGCAAGGGCTTTATTTTCTTACTTTGTTGCCCGTCGTTTATGCAACAAAGTAAAAGAAATAAATCCATCTATGGTTGGTTCGTTCTCAAAATGATCCTGGCTGCTGCAGCCTTCTGGTTCATTTATCATCGAATCACCGGAAGGGATGAGCTGTATTTAGAGGAGTTAAAAAGCGCATTGAGTACGCCGTCGCTCGGCTGGCAGCTTGCTTTGATTTTCGTCCTCATGTTTTTCAACTGGCTCGTGGAGGCGTGGAAATGGAAATTGATGATGGCGAAGCTCGAAGAGCTCTCTATCTTTCGTTCACTCGAAGCGGTGTTCTCCGGATTGTCGATTAGTCTTTTTACTCCCAATCGAATTGGCGAATACGCCGGCCGTGTTTTTCATTTAGAGAAAGCCGATAAAATTCAGGCGACCATCATCACCGTGATCGAGAATTTCTCTCAATTGCTGGTGACTTTCGTAATAGGTTGCGTGGCGATGATGATCTTTTTGCAGAGTATACGCCAATGACGAAGCCGTTTCTGGCTTTGGTTATTCTTGGTTTCACTGTGTGTTCAATCATAGTAATACTTGCATACTTCAATGTTCGCTTTTTGGAAAATGTGTTTCGTCGTTTACGTTTTCCGGAAAAATGGAATCAAACTTTGCACGTCATTTCTTCATACTCGTCGGGTGAATTGCTAAAAGTTGTCATAGGAGCATTCGTTCGATACGTGATTTTCACGACACAATTTATCTGGCTCATCCGAATCTTCGGCGGACATTTTCCGCTCTCGTCAACCATCCTCATGTCGGCCGGAACATTTTTCGTCATCGCCGTAGTGCCGACGTTTACACTCACCGAGCTCGGAATTCGCGGAGCAGTGGCTGCATATTTCTTCGGCTATCTGACGACGGATTTGCTTCCGGTATTGATCGCTGTATTTTCTTTATGGGTAATCAATCTGGCTATTCCGGCCTTGTTCGGAGCGCTCTTCATGTTGAATTTCCGTTTTGTAAAAAATAAAGCAGAATGATTGCCGGCATATTTCTCATGGCGTTTTGCCTGGCCTATGCATTTTTCTGCTGTGGTCTATTACAGGCTGGAGCAGACTGAATTTCCGTCGTGAAACTGATCGAAAGAAAATCGAAAGCGTCGATGTCATAATTGCCATGCGTAATGAAGAGGCTGTCATTGAAAATCTGATTACCGATTTAGCGAAGCAGGATTATTCCGGACAAATGAAAATTTATTTTGTCGATGATCATTCTAACGATGCGACATTTGAAAAAGTTAAATCGCTTATCGAAAAGAACGGACTTTCGAATGCTGTGCTTCTGCAAAGCCCGAATGAGTCGAAGAAAGCTTCAATCGATTTTGCGATTCGTCAGAGTAATGGTGAATTCATCATCACAACAGATGCCGATTGCAGAGTGGGAACGCAATGGGTTTCTTCGTTTGTAAATGTGGCTGAAACATCGTCGGCTAAATTTTTCTCCGGTCCGGTTGCGTTAAAGGGCGGAGCAACTTTGCTCGAAAAAATGCAATCGCTGGAAATGATTGGTCTCACCGGCATTGCTGCAGCTTCTTTTGCGCAACATCAACCGATGATGTGCAATGGTGCGAATATGGCCTATCGTCGTGATGCTTACTTGCAAGTAAACGGCTTTGCCGGCTCCCGTTTCTCTTCCGGCGACGATACTCAATTGATGAGAAAAATCGCCGATGAAAATCCGTCTAATTTACTCTTTGTAAAAAATGAAAACGCCATCGTCGTCAGCGATCCGCAATCGACAATCAATTCATTCTACGAACAACGCCGCCGTTGGGCTACGAAAATTCCGTTCACTCTCTCGCCGGTAACTGTAATCATTGCCGTCATTGCCTGGCTCACACATGCAGGATTATTCTTGTCGTTGATCGCAACGATTTTCGGAATTATCTCCTGGAAAATTTTACTCATATGCGCCATCTCTAAAACGCTTCCTGAATTATTTTTTCTCAACCGCGTTTCTTCCTTTCTAAAAATGCCGGTGAATAATTTTTTAGTGATCCTGCTCCAGCCGCTATACTGGTTTTACATTTTCATCATCGGACTGCTTGTGCCGTTTTCGGGGTATGAGTGGAAGGGGCGGAGGGTTGTCTAAAGTTCAAGGTTCAAAGTTCGAAGTTCAAAGTTCAAAGTTCAAAGTTCAAGGTTCAAAGTTCAAATGCGCTTTAGGGAGTGTCATGCTAAATAGGCGAATTGTCTCCTTTTTGTCCATTTTTTCATGAATATAAACGTTCCCTTTTCTGACAAATTAGGAACAGACCCCGAAACATTGAACCTTGAACTTTGAACTTTGAACCTTGAACTTTGAACTTTGAACTTTGAACCTTGAACATGGAGCCTTTTGTTGATAAATTCCACTACGCAGCCGCCTCCCAATTTCGTATCTTCGCAACTCTAGTCAATTCCCTATGCCTTCGTTTTCCCACCTGCACGTTCATACGCAGTTCTCGCTGCTCGACGGTGCTGCCGATATATCTGATCTCTACAAAAAAGCCGTCAAGGATAAGATGCCTGCCATCGCTATCACGGATCACGGTAATATGTTTGGTGCTTTTAAGTTTGTGGCGGAAGCTTCCAAACATAACAAAGACGGACAAGTCATTAAGCCGATTGTCGGTTGCGAATTTTATTTAGTAGACGATCGTCATAAGCGTCAGTTCACCAAAGAAGATAAAGACAAGCGTTGCCATCAGTTATTCTTAGCCAAGAATCCGGAAGGATATAAGAATCTAGTGAAGATGTGTTCTCTCGGTTACATCGAAGGATTGTACGGAAAGTATCCGCGTATCGATAAAGAGCTCGTTGAAAAATATCACAAAGGATTAATTGCAACGACTTGTTGTCTGGGTGCTTCTGTGCCGCAGGCAATTTTACGCAAAGGCGAAGCAGAAGGGGAGAAAGAGTTTTTGTGGTGGCTCAATATGTTCGGTGAAGATTATTATATCGAATTACAACGTCACGATATTCCGGAACAAAATAAAGTGAATGCAATCCTGCTCCAATGGGCAGTGAAGTATAATGTGAAGGTGATTGCGTCGAATGATTCGCATTACGTGGATCAGCAAGATTACAATGCGCACGACATTCTTCTTTGTATCAATACCGGCGAGAAGAAGTCGACGCCGAGTATGAAAGAGTTTTCCGACGACGATGCTTTTGTTAAAGGAAAACGTTTTGCTTTCTACAACGATCAGTTTTATTTCAAGACGACGGAGGAAATGGGAAAGTTGTTCAGCGACATTCCTGAAGCGATTGATAACACCAACGACATCGTCGGTAAAATCGAGCCGTTGAAATTGAAGCAGGATATCATGCTTCCTCACTTCAAAATTCCGGATGGATTTGAATCGCAGGATGAGTATCTCAAGCATCTTACTTTTTTAGGAGCAAAAGAACGTTACAAAGAATTAACGCCTGAAATCGAAGAGCGCTTAAACTTCGAATTGTTCACAGTAAAAACAATGGGCTTTGCCGGCTACTTCTTGATTGTATCCGACTTTATTAAAGCCGGTCGTGATTTAGGAGTATTCATTGGTCCGGGTCGTGGATCGGCAGCGGGATCAGCAGTTGCGTATTGCATCGGCATCACGAATATAGATCCGATCAAATACAATCTCCTGTTCGAGCGTTTCCTCAATCCGGATCGTAAGAGCATGCCCGATATTGATACGGACTTCGACGACGTCGGTCGTCAGAAGGTGATCGACTATGTAGTTGACAAATACGGAAAGAATCAGGTTGCTCAAATCGTTACCTATGGTACGATGGCGGCGAAGATGAGTATCAAAGACGTCGCGCGTGTAATGGATTTGCCATTGGCCGAATCGAACATGCTGGCTAAAATGGTTCCCGAGCGTCCGGGTATTGAATTGAATCGTGTACTCGAAGCGCCAATGGATGGCGATAAGAGTTTGCGAGAGAAAGAAGGTTTGAATAGCGATGAGCTTGAAGAAGTACGAAAGCTTCGCGAAATTTATAAAGGCAAAGATTTACAGGCAGAGGTATTGCGTGAAGCCGTCATTCTCGAAGGATCGGTGCGTAACACCGGAATTCACGCTGCAGGTATCATCATTGCGCCAATGGATCTCACCGATCTGATTCCGGTTTCGACTTCGAAAGAAACTGAATTGCTCATTACGCAATACGACGGAAAGGTGATCGAAGATGCCGGTGTAATCAAGATGGACTTTTTAGGTCTGAAAACTCTGACCATCATCCGCGATGCATTAGCACTGATTAAATTGAATCACGGAGTGACGATCGACATCGATACGATTCCATTAGAAGACGAAAAGACATTTGAATTATATCAACGTGCCGAAACGAACGGAACATTCCAGTTTGAGTCGGCCGGTATGCAAAATATTTGCGCGAATTACGCGCCGATAAATTTGAGGATTTGATTGCGATGAACGCGCTTTATCGCCCGGGTCCACTCGAATACATTCCGAAATTCATTGCACGTAAGCACGGCCGCGAAGCGGTAACTTATGATCTTCCGGAATTGGAAGAGTTCCTGAAAGAAACTTACGGTGTAACCGTTTATCAGGAGCAGGTAATGTTGCTCTCACAGAAGCTTGCAGGTTTTACCAAGGGTGATGCCGACGTTCTTCGTAAGGCAATGGGTAAAAAGCAGAAAGATGTACTCGACAAAATGAAGTCGAAGTTCATGGAAGGCTGCGCGAAGAATGGTCATGCTCCGAAGATTTGCGAAAAGATCTGGACTGACTGGGAAGCGTTCGCTTCCTATGCCTTCAATAAATCGCACTCAACATGTTATGCATTCGTTGCATTCCAGACAGCCTATTTAAAAGCGCATTATCCGGGCGAGTACATGGCTTCGGTGCTCACACACAACTTAAGCAACATCGACAAGATTACATTCTTCATGGAAGAATGTCGTCGTATGGGCGTTCCTGTTTTGGGGCCTGATGTGAATGAAAGCTTGTACAATTTCTCTGTAAACAAAGCCGGACAAATTCGTTTTGGTTTGGGAGCGATCAAAGGAGTAGGTGAGGCCGCTGTTCAAGCGATCATCGATGAGCGAAATGCAAACGGACCATTCAAGAGTATTTTTGATCTCGTTCGTCGAGTGAACTTACGCACGGCAAATAAAAAGACGTTTGAAAATTTAGCATATGCAGGAGCATTCGATTCATTTACCGACATGCATCGTGCGCATTATTTTCATCCGGAAAAAGAAGGCTCGACATTCCTCGAGAAAATTCTCCGTTATGGAAACAGTTTTCAGGAGTCGAAGAATTCGTCGCAACATTCGTTGTTTGGTGAATCGACCGGAACGGAAACGCCGGAGCCGACAATTCCGAATACCGAACCTTGGGAGAGCTTAGTGAGATTGAAGTTTGAAAAAGATGCGATAGGCTTCTACATTTCCGGCCATCCGCTCGATTTATATAAATTGGAAATGAAAAAATTCATCTCGCATCGCATTAAGGATTTGAAAGATGTCGAGAAGAATAAAGGCCGTGATATGGCGATTGGCGCGATGATAACATCCGTCAATCACCGGATGAGTAAACCGGCAAGCCATTCGGCAGTTTTGTCATAGAAGACTATGACGAGGCTTTTGAAATGGTACTTTTTGGCGAAGACTACCTTCGTTTCAAAATGTGGCTGAATCCGGGCGAATTTTTGTTCATCCGAGGAAAATTGCAGGATCGATACAATCAACCGGGCAATACGGAGTTTAAGATAACGAGCATTCAATTGTTGGCCGAAGTCCGCGAAAAAATGCTGAAAAACATCACCGTTAAGGTTCCTGTTGAGAAAGTAGATCAAAAATGGCTTGATCAAGTGGCAGAAATCGTGAAGAACGACAATGCCCAGCGAGCCGGCACCTGTACGCTGAAATTCAAAGTTTACGACCCTGCTGACTTAAAAGTATTAGTCGACCTGCCAAGTAAGCGCTTCAAAGTGAATCCGCAGAATGATTTGATTGATTCTCTGGAGAGGATTGCTGAAGTGGAGTTTTGACAATTAGCTAATCAGCAAATGGATTAGCTGATTTGATAATTAGCTGATTAGCTGATGGTCCGAGCGTTTAGGAAGCTGTTTGGGTAATTGGCGAGGCAGGTGAATAAGGGATAAGTGGCCCCCAGTAAGTTAAAATGTTACCGATTAGTGCGCAACCCGCAACCCGCAACCCGCAACCCGCAACCCTGACAAAATGCCACCCCAAAACCCAACGGCGTGTTAATTGTTACTACCTTTACACATTCTAAAATATAACAACAAGAAAGGCAAAATTATGGCAATCGAAATTACAGATGCGAACTTCGAACAACTCGTTTTGAAGTCAGACAAACCGGTATTAGTGGATTTTTGGGCAGAATGGTGTGGACCATGCCGTATGGTGGGACCAATTGTCGAAGAACTCGCGAAGCATTACGATGGAAAGGCCGTTGTCGGTAAAGTGAACGTCGATAACAATCCGAACATCTCTATGAACTACGGTATTCGCAATATTCCAACTCTCCTCATTTTCAAAAACGGAGAAATCGTCGACAAACAAGTAGGAGCAGTTCCGAAGTCGGTTTTGGCGAACAAGCTTAATGCGCAAATCGCGTAACTATTTTTATTGAAGAATGAAGATTGAAAATTGAAGATTGGCTATCCAGATAGGCTAATCTTCAATTTTCAATTTTCAATATTCAATCAACTACAGCGCAATGATCAACCAACACGAAATCCAACAACTCTCGCACCTCGAGCTTCTGGCCCGTCAGGTGGTTGAAGGATTTATTACCGGTTTGCATAAGAGTCCGTTTCACGGGTTCTCGGTGGAGTTTGCGGAGCATCGTTTGTATAACACAGGCGAGTCTACAAAGCACATCGACTGGCGTTTGTTTGGTCGTACGGAGAAGTTGTTTGTGAAGCGTTACGAAGAGGAAACAAATCTTCGTTGTCAGCTCATCATCGACAATTCTTCATCAATGCACTTTCCCGATGCGACAAAGGGGAAGGTGATGAATAAAATAACATTCTCAGTACATGCTGCAGCTGCGATTGCAGCGATGTTGCGAATGCAGCGCGACGCAGTCGGACTGAGTATCTTTTCTGATAAGATAGAAATTAATACCAGAGCGCGTTCCAGTTCCATTCATCACAAGATGCTTTTTACGGAAATGGAAAAGCGAATAGAAAATCCGGCGATTGTAACCGGGACAAAAACATTGGGAGCTGCCGCTCTTCACGAAATTGCCGAGACGATTCATCAGCGTTCACTCGTTATCATCTTCAGTGATATGATGGAAAGCTCCGACAATCCGGAAGAAATTTTCAGCGCGCTTCAACATTTAAAACACAATAAGCACGAAGTCGTACTTTTTCATGTCACCGATAAAAAGACAGAAGAAGATTTTCAATTCGACAATCGTCCGTACTTATTCATCGACGTCGAATCAGGCGAAGAAGTAAAAGTTCATTCCAACGAAATCCGCGAAACGTACATCCGTTCAATGTCGGAATTCAAGCATAATCTAAAACTCCGCTGCGCCCAATACCGCATCGACTTTGTAGAAGCCGACATCAATGAAGGCTACAAGCATGTGTTGATGCCTTATTTGTTGAAGCGTGAAAGAATGGGCTAATTGGCTGATTAGCTGATTAGCTGATGATCGGCTTTTAACTTGCCTTAGAGTAAATTTCGATCTTATCAGCAAGTCACTATCTTCCTTTTTCGCATCCGATTTAAAGCAAGTGGCTAATTAGCTAATACTCGTCTATTAACTTACCTTTTGGGTAAATTTCGGCCTGATTGGCAAGTCACTATCTTCCTTTTTTACATCTGATTTAAAGCAAGTGGCCAATTAGCTAATTAGCTAATCAGCTAATTGGCAACTTGGCCAAAGGCTAGTGAAGGAACAGAAAATCCCCCGGCGCAATCCCCGCAGCGAAATTATCGATTAGAGCGCCGTTGGTATTGTAGCGGTAGATTCGTCCGTTTTGTTGAAAGTCTTTGGCGTCGGAGACGTAGAGGAGATTCGTTGCATTATCGTAGCCTAAGCCGTACAAGCTTCTTCCACCGGAAACAACGAAAGGTGTTAAAGGAAGTGCGGTGTCGGAGATAGCCATTTTGTAAATGTGTGTGTCAATGTAGAAGAGCGAATCGCCCGTGCTATTCATGCGAAGTTTTGTGGGATAATTTGTGCTGCCAAAGCTCAGTGATAATTCAACATCGCCCGTAGCAGGGTCAATGCGTGTTAAACCTCCTGGTGCGCCTGTCAGATAATCTCCGCCACCTAAAACCCAAATCTTTCCGTCTTTGTCTTCGCAGATTGAGTTACCGCCCGGGCTTACCTGAACACTATCGCTTACATTATCCGTTGAAACATTGATTTTGTATAATTCCGAAGTTGACATATTTGTTACGTATGCGTAACCGTTATGAAGGAGTAAAGCTTCGCTCGAGCCATTCAGATGAATGTGTCCCGTGATTGTATTGGAAGTAAGATCAACGACGCTAATTTGATTGCTATACAAGTCTGTCACATATGCTTTGGTTGAAGTTACCGGCAGAAAATAGCGTGGAGATGTGAAACCTGTGATCGTCCCTGTGTGCATCATCGAAAAGGCGTTTGTTACCACGATCTTTCCTGAATTATTTACAACGAGGTAAATCTTGTCGTTAATCAGATACATGCTTTGGCAGATATCGCCAAGTGCTTCGCGATTCGCAGCGTAATAGGCATTGCCGACTACATTTTGAGTGCTTCCTCCGTAATATGAAACGGAAGCGTTTCCATTGGTGAACTGACCTTCGTTCGAAATATAGACTCCTCCGAGAGAAGCCTCGAAAATCGGATTTTGATCGTCAGACGTTTTGTCCTTTGTGCAGGAGAAAAGTGAGGAGATGATCAATGCAGCAAGCAGAATTCGTGTTTTCATATAGTGAAGCTTATTTGTTTTCGTGATGATATTTGATTCTGATTCCGAATTCGAAATTTCGAAGAGGCTCAGGATGATTCTCGACAGCCTGGTAGTCGATATCGAAGAGATTGTTGATTCTTGCAAAAGCAGATAATTCGTAAGCGTGGGAAATTATCTTTTTGTCAATTTGCAAATGATCGAGATGATAGGCAGGCAGTACAGAAAGATTGTCGGCCGTGGTGTAGCGGAAGTTGGTGAATGAATGCCACCAGCTAAGGCGGAAGTTTTTTATCTCTGCAAAAAAGCCGGAAGTAAATTTTTCGAATGGCACGTACACTAATTGTTTGCCGATACTTTCATCGTATTGGTAAATGGAAGAGGTAGTGCTCGATGTTGTATGTGAAAAATTGAAGTTCGAGCCGAGAATTAATTTCCTGAACGAATAGTTGACATTGAGTCGAAATTCTTCTCCGTAAGTGGACAGATTTAATATTCATAGGCGCCCAATAGGAGCCTGTTGGTGTCCATGCAATCCAATTATCGATGCTCTTATCAAAGTATGTTGCTTCGAGAAGTAGTTGAAATTTCGAATTGACTTTACTCAGTTGCAACGGATCAATTCGCAGTGAAGCTTCTTCTGTAAAGCCTTTTTCAGGTAGTAGTTCGGGATTCCCTCCGGGTTTCCAATACAAATCGTTAATTGTAGGATTCCTGAAAACATTTCCTCCTGAAGCAAGGATCGAGAGTCCGGCGGTTGGAGTAAAAGTAAAGCCTGCTGAATAAATCAGCGGAGGATTATTTAGTGACGAATTCTCTTTCCGAACAGACGCATTCGCGACTAACTTCGGTATAGAAAAGCGATAAGACATGTAGACTGCCGACCGGCTGAGCGAAATTTCCTTCGGGTACTCATTGGTGAGTGCTGAATTATGATCGATGTTGATTCCTGCAAAAAGTAAATGATGATCGTTGAAAGCGTAACTGTATTCTGTTTCAGCGATCAAATGATTGTTAGTAGCGTTCGATGGCTGATCGAGCAGCGAGTCGGAGTAGTTGATTTTGTCGCTCATGAAAGCTGAGCGAACAGCAAAGCGATTTTTCCCAAATTCTGTTTTCCATTCAGCACTCAGTCTGGTTGAAGCATCATGTTGTTCGGCATCAGTGCTTGACTGCGTCATCACCGGCCCTATTTCACGCTGACTTGTTTGAGTCCAAATTCCAATCGATAGTATTGATTGCTTTCCGGTAAAATAGGAGATATCGGCCAAAGCCCCCGACGATTTGCTAAGGGAATGGCTCTGCGTTGTCTGAATATTATTTTTAAGATAATCGAATTTGTTTGAAGAGTAATCATTAAAGAATTTCAATCCGACAGAGAGTTGTTTATTCCCATACGAAGCTGAAATCATTTCGCGCAAGTTTCCCATTGAATTGTATGTTGCGGAAATCTGCGTTGTGCATCCTGAGTTGAAATAAGTGTTGTCGTGCAAATTGATAACTCCGCTAACCGCCCCGCTACCCCATAAAGCCGAAGCGCCACCATGTTGAATATCCATACGATCGAAAAAGAAATTCTGAAGCAAAGCAAAGTCCAATTGACCGTTCATCGGATTGGTAATTTGAAAGCCATTCCAAAGCACTGCTGTATGATAAGAACTACCGCCACGCATCGTGAGACTTGACAAAGTGCCCGGCCCGTAATTTTTCACGTACATCGACGAATTAAATTCCAGCAGATGATCCAATGAAGAGTGATACATTGCGCTCTTTGTAATCGAATCGCTTTGTTCAATAATTCTTCCGCCCGTCATCACCTCAAATCGGTCGCCCGAAATCTCCACAGTCTTCAGCACGACGTTGGTGTCGGGAGAGCATAGGGTTAGGAACGAGTAGATGGTTAAGAGGAACATTTGTTGGTAGTAAGTAGTAGTAAGTAGTAAGTAGTAAGTAGTAAGTAGTAAGTAGTAAGTAGTAAGTAGTAAGTAGTAAGTTGTAAGTAGTAAGTTGTAAGTTGTAAGTTGTAAGTAGTAAGTTGTAATTAGAAATTAGTAATTAGCATTTGCGGCTGTGCAATTGACAACCGGTTGGTTGAGCCCGTCGCAACCCGCAACTCGCAACCCGTAACTCGTTGGTTGAGCCTGTCGCAACCCGCAACTAGCAACCCGCAACTCGCAACTCGTTGGTTGAGCCTGTCGAAACCCGCAACCCGTAACTCGCAACCCGATAAACCTTCCGTAATCTCTCACCCGCAAGTAGCAGGAAAGAACCATGACGAGAGCTTCAGGCGCGGAAGCATTGTCTAAGCATTATGGCAGGTCTCCTGGCTTACTTCGTTCCGGAGCCTTCCCGTATCGGATAGATACAGTGGTATGATAATCCGGAATTGGATTGAAGTTTACAGTTGCGCGTCAGCCCGTGATTTGCACACGGTTCCCTTTTAATTGAGCGGAGAAATTGCTCAAACCAAAAATGCATTCAAAGAACAGGGGCAAATGTAGCAATATTTGCCGGAGTTGATTGGTAATTTTCGGGTATTGCATTAGATCATTTTGATTAAATTTTCAAAGACTTTGATGCTTCTTCTTTTGACATCCATTAAAATTTAGAGTTTTAAAGATTGACGGATCAAAATGAGGTTTTTATCTATTTTCAGGGGGTGATTCCGAATATTAAATTTGACGGCTTTGAAAAATTAATTAAACTTGCTATATCTAAATACACACACAAAATGTCATTTACTTCTCAATTCAAAGACTTCATTGCCAAAGGTAATGTTGTCGATTTAGCTGTCGGTGTTGTTATCGGCGGTGCCTTCGGCAAAATTGTTGACTCTCTCGTCAACGATATATTAATGCCACCTCTTGGTATCATTATCGGTGGTGTCGATTTTAAAGACCTTAAATGCATTGTACAGGCTGCGTCTGTAGATGCTGCAGGCAAAAGCAGTTCCGGCGGTTACTGTGAATTATGGAATGTTCATTCAGGCTGCAATTACATTCTTGTTGATTGCTCTTGCAGTCTTCGTTTTGTTGTGAAGCCAATGAATTCAATGAAAAAGAATGGAGAAAGCGGCAGAACCTTCCGGTCCACCGGCTCCGACAAAAGATCAGGTGTTGCTCTCAGAAATTCGCGACCTCTTGAAAAAGTAAACAAAGATTACCTACCCTTAATAATCACCTTAGTTTTCATCATTATTAGTGCTGTCCGGACGGGTACCGGGCAGCATTTTTTTTTGCCCATCACAGAGAAGGATGCCAACGAAAGATTTGATTGTTTTTTTAATAATTAACCGATATTAGGCAGTTAATGACCCGATTTTAATGAATAAACTTGATTCGTATTGGATTCTTTTGTTAAATTACCGTACTTAAGAATGATCCGTAGCGACTGATTTGCTTTAGTTATTTGTTGGTGCTTTGAAAGTGTACGGACTATCTGGTAAAGTGCTTTTAGTTTTTTATAAAACAAACCCTAATCTCAACCTCATGAAAAAAGGTGTTATCATTCTTGTGATTATATTGATCATATCACTGTTTTTTAATTTCATTTTGCTTATTCGTGGCGGAGATACGATGCCGTGCGATAATGATGGGCGATATCCGAAGGATGAAAAGACGGGTGCTCTCAGATTAGAGGAGTCGGCAGCCAGAGATCTTGTGCTAAGATATCGCGATCAAAACCCGGTTGACTCAACAAACAACCATCCTACCGGATTTGTATTTACAAAGAAAATGTTTGATGAAATATTTCAGGATCGCACACTCAATAGCGTCACTTTGGATATGGTGACTTACGACGATAATATTTCTTTAGTCGTGCGAGGCTTCAAGACAAATACTGTTGCCATCGACGGGGATTTAGAATCCCGAATTTATGTTATTCGTTCTTTCTGTCCGATTGATTGTTCTGTTTGGTAGGCGGTGATTGGGAATGGGTATTGGGCGGTTAGTAATTAGAAATTAGTAATTAGAAATTAGTAATTAGGAATGTGTAATTAGGAATGTGTTGTTAGAGGCTTCGGCCCTCGATCTTCAATCTTCAATAAAAAAAAGCTACAAACTCACACATATGAAAACAAGACAAGTACTTATCCTGATTGCATTGGCAGTTTCGGTAGGATTTAACGTTTATTCTGTCAGCTCCGGAGAGCCGGAAGTTTCGCCATGCGATAATTCGCGTCGGTACACAAATGAAACAAGCGGTGGCGGATCTGAAATTTCGGCAGCAGGTGCTAAAGGAATGGTTTCTGAGTATCGTGCAAATCACGTTGAAGACAAAACAGAATACAAAACTACGGGCTTCGTAATGAGCAAAAGGATTTTTGATGAACTTTTTAAGAATCCAACAGCGAATGCGCTCACTCTTGACCTTGTAAGCAGCGAAGGACAGCTCAATCTTGTTGTTAAATCAACTAGCACAAATAAAACAGGAATTGATGCAAGAGCCGGTTCGGGAGTATTTGTTTTACAGTCATTTTGTCCGGACGATTGTTCTGCATGGTAAGAGAGTTTATTTCTTTTTTAAAGTATCTTTTCTTGCTATATCTACCTTTGTTGTCAAGTTTGACTGCAAGGGCAGATATTGTTGTGGATAAACTTAGCCGCCGTCCTCAAATCGATTCTGCCTACGTATCTCTGGAAGTAAATTTGAATGCGAATCGTGATTCAATTTTAGCTCTTACTCAAAAGCTAATTGATGAGTGCAACGGCATAAACTATGAAGCGGGAGTGGCCAAAGGGTTTTACATTTTTGGCAAATCCAATATTGTTGGGGCTTTTAATTACCCTAAAGCTTTTGATTATATCTATAAAGCTCAAAGGATATTCGAAAAAAACAACCTTCTGAATGAAAGCGCAAAGTGTAATATTCAGTTGGGTTTGATTTATTACTTGCAACGAAATTTCGAAGAGGCGAAGAATTGTTTCTCTTCTTCCTTAAAGGTTTTCGAGTCGACAGGCGATACGATGCGCTGGAGGAGGGCTTCGTATTTGTTTTCTTTATGTTGTTCGGAGAAAGGAGAGTTTGCAAATGCGAAATCTGCTCTCGATGTTGCTTATCGCTTTATGCAATATGGTCCTGATAGTTCCGGTTTGCAAGAGTTCTTTTATGGAAAAGGTGTTTATTTTGCGCGTCAAAATCAAAATGATTCGGCTATAGCCAGCTTTTTGCGAGTTTCCGATATTTTTAATCCGAAGCAGAATCCGACCGGTACGCAATTGTTCTACGGGGAAATAGCTCAGGCGTATTACAATAAAGGCGATAGTAAGAGGGCTCATGACTATGCGGAGAAAGTTGTCTCAATAGGCTACTTCCATACCGGTGCCCGCGGGTTGGTTCAGTCGAATTATTTGCTCTATAAGTTAGATATGGCGGCGGGCAGATATAAAGATGCTGCCGGTCATTTGAGTGACTACGTGACATTGAAAGATTCGATGTTAAGTGAACGGAAATCGTTTGAATTAGCCAGTATTAAATCGAAGTATGAAATTGAAAAGGCGGAGCAGGAGAATAAATTAATTATGGCAAGGCAAGCTGCTATTCAGGATGCGCAATTACAGCAGCAGCGATTTCTCAAAAATCTTTTTATTGTCGGTTGTTTCTTCTTCGTGATATTAATCGCATTTCTCATATACACTAATAATTTAAAGAAGCATAAGAATGCCGAGTTGGCAGAGTCACTTGAGAAATTAAAGAATACACAAGAACAATTGATCCGTCATGAGAAATTAGCATCGATGGGCAAATTGTCGGCCGGTATTGCGCATGAAATCCGGAATCCAATTAATTTCATTACGAATTTTTCTGAATTGTCGGAGGAGTTGTTGACGGAGCTGTCGGAAACATCAGATGAAGCTGAACGGAAAGAGCTCATCGGTAATTTGCATGATTCGATGGCAAAGATCAAGTTGCATGGCAGAAGAGCCGATGGGATTGTTAAGAATATGCTTGATCATTCCCGCAGTTATACACCGCCAAAAGAGCTTTGTAATCTGAATACGCTCTGTGAGACAAATCTTTCGATGGCGATAAATGCTATTCGCGTGCAGAATCCTTCGTTCATCTGTAAAATCGAACGGATGTATGATTCACGAATTCCTGATTTGAATATTGTCTCAGCCGATATAGGTCGAGTGTTGCTGAATATTTTTAACAATGCATTCCATGCTCTAGAGGCACGGGAGAATGGTGGAGATTCTGATTTTGTTCCAAAAGTTTTGATTAGCACAACTCTTTCAAATGGGAAAATACACTTGTCGATCGAGGACAATGGTACAGGAATTCCGGATAAAATAAAGGATCAGATTTTTGAGCCGTTTTTTACTACGAAGCCAGCGGGCAAGGGGACAGGACTTGGATTGAGTATCAGTAATGAAATCATCCTTGCACATCACGGTGAATTAAAAGTAGAGACAAAGCAGAATGAATTTACGCGTTTCATGATCAGCCTTCCGGCAGCGTAGTTATTGTTTCTGTAAGAAATTGGCATAAATACTCGCTT
The DNA here is from genome assembly GCA_016721305.1 of Bacteroidota bacterium. GTDB lineage: Bacteria > Bacteroidota > Bacteroidia > AKYH767-A > 2013-40CM-41-45 > JADKIH01. The sequence goes on along the minus strand of JADKIH010000001.1, from coordinate 184,050 downwards.
TCTTTCTTTTATAATGTAAGTTTTGAAGGGGTTTAGAAAAAACCACCTCTGTGAATGTTGTTCTTTCGTAGTATGAAAAGCACCTCACATGAAACGCATTTTACTACTCATTTTTCTTCTAAGTTCCGGATCAGTATTTAGTCAGGACATGCTGGGTGTATCGAACAGTAATTTCGCCGGTACATCAGGTACGTCGATGAATCCAACATCAATTATGCTTACGCCAAGTGGTTGGGAGTTTTCACTCCTTACGCTTGATCTTTCCGTTGAAAATAATTTTGTCGGAATGCCGAAGAGTCGCATCATGAAAGCGGGCGAGCAGAGCGGACAAGCAAACGATAAGGGCGGACTTGTGGCCTATCGTGGCAGTTCCGACAAAGCAGCCAATGCGCATGTCATGGTGAAGATTCCCGCCATCATGTTAAAGTATAACGATATGGCTTTTGCCTTTCATATGGCAGTGCGCAGCGATTTGGGAGTTCATAATGTGGATTCGAAGTTGGCGGGTTTAGCATATGATGGAATGAAAGATCCGTTGATGAGCGGAACGATGATTAAAGGCGACGGACTTCGTGCCGGTGGACTTGTTTGGATAGAATCAGCTCTCACAGTTGCAAAGCAGCTTAGTCGTAGTGAATCGAGAAAGTGGCTGGCCGGTGCAAGTTTAAAATATCTTACTCCATTAGCAGGAGCGTACGCCGGCATCAGTGATGCTGATTATACATACATCAACGATACTACGATGTCATTGTCCAGCGTCAAAGGACGTTTGGCTTATTCGTACATCGAGAACGGAAGAGATGCATTTAAACTTCGTTGCAGCGGTATAGGTACCGATGTTGGTGTCAGTTACATTTCCAATCCATTTACACAGAAATATTCCAATGGTAAGCCGATTGCGATGAAGAAGTATGATTATCGTGTTGGTGTTTCATTAATTGATTTCGGTTTCGTGTATTTTACAAGAAACGCTCACTCGTTTAAATTCAAGACGCCAAGTGTAGATCTTAACGGTTCTCAAAACACTCAGGCTAATGGAGCAGCACAACTTGACAATGCCATTTCGGATGCTGTAATGAATGGAATCGGACCTAACAGAACATTTATTATGTCGCTGCCGACTTCTTTGAGTGTACAATACGACCGTTGTCTTCATCCACGCTGGTATTTAAATCTGACCGCTATTCAACGCGTGCCGATGCCAATGATGCGAGTAGATCGCGCGAATTCCCTTTCTGCTACCATTCGTTACGAAACACCGTTTTTCGAAGTAGCATTTCCTTATAGTTTCTACGATTACTACCGTCACCGTATTGGTGTGGCTATGCGATTCCACGGGTTCTTTATCGGATCCGATAAGCTTGGAACCTTTGTTGGCAATGGCGACATCACCGGAGCAGATTTCTACCTCGGTTTAAAGGTGAACAGTTTCGATTTCCGTCGCAAACCGCGTGCGGGACATCATGTGGGTTGTCCGGCTTACAATTAGTAAGTAGTAAGTAGTAAGTAGTAAGTTGACTTGGGGTGGGGGGAAATTGGGAATTAGTAAGTAGAAAGTTGTAAGTAGTAAGTTGACTTGGGGTGTGGGGAATCGGAAATTGTCGGGTGGCTCAATAATGTTTTTCGGACAAGATTGTCTATTGGGGGCCTGCCGATGCTATTTGTGGAAGGACACTCGTTGCTGAGTGATCGTCGTTCATCGTCTGTATTCGGTGCTATCTGAATTAAAATTGTAATTTACCAAGACATCCTTGCCTTCTACAGGCATTAGTTTTCCGACTTGTCTCATTCCAGAAGCAATCCGTATTCTTCACTTTTTCAGCTTTTCCCTCCTTCTAATTACCAATTTCTAATTACTAATTTCCAATTACTAATTACCAATTTCCAATCACCAATTACCCACCCCAAGTCAACTTACTACTTACTACTTACTACTTACTACTTACTACTTACTACTTACAACTTACTGCCCACTTCCCTCAAGTTGATAACTATTGTTCATAACCTCCCCAATCCGTTTTCTAACCTGAAGGTGGAATATTAATTTTGAGAAAATAAACCACCAAAAACCTATATCATGTCAACGAGAAGAATTATTATGATTGCTTCTCTGTTAATGAGTACGTTTTTCGTGAAAGCACAATCACTATCGCCGCAGGTTATATCCTCCTCGGGAGGATATTCCAGTTCGGGAGCAGGTTCTTTGTCGGCAACGACGGGGGAGATGACGATGGTGGCAACGTTTTCATCGGGAAGCGTAGTTATTACACAGGGATTTCAGCAGCCGGAAGACTTCAATGTCGGGGTTGCGCCCTTGCCGGAGCCGGCAAGCGGTATTTCGTTTGGACCGAATCCGTCGAGCGGAACGGTTAATTTGTTTTTTGAATCAACAGCGGGAATGGAAATGATTTTCTCTGTACTGGATTTGAAAGGAGCTTTGTTATACGAGCTGGAGACAGTGAAGTATGCAGGATCCAATTTTCTATCATTTGATCTTTCGACATTGCCTGCAGGTACATATCTGCTTTCGTGCAAGATGAAAGAGTCGGTAGCAGGTATGCCAACGCAATTTGCTTCCAAGTTTACTATCGTTAAATAACCAACCACCAACACCAACAGAAAACATGAAAAAAATATTTTCACTTGCTTCAGCATTAATGATGCTGGCAGTATTATTCTTAACCACAAATGCGAATGCTCAAGGCGGCGCTCCAAATGCTCTCAACTATCAGGCAGTAGCTCGTAATTCATCGGGTTCGTTAATCGCGAATCAGAGCATCAAGGTTCGTTTTACTTTTCACGAAAACAGTGCAGCAGGTACAATTGAATATCAGGAGACACAAAATTTGACAACAAATCAGTATGGTTTGTTCAGCGCTGTTATCGGACAAGGAACGGTAACACAAGGCTCATGGGCCGGCATTACATTCGGTTCTGCAGATCAATTCTTGCAAGTTGAATTCGATCCGACAGGTGGTTCTTCGTACTCAAACATGGGTACGTCTCAGCTAGTGAGTGTTCCTTATGCATTGAATGCGAAAACAGCAGAGACAGCTTTAGATTCATACTGGTCGGCTTCAGGTCCTGACATTGAGAATACCAATGTTGGAACAGTGAGTATCGGCGGAGCGCCAAGCGGTTTTTCACTCTTAAGTCTTACTCCTGCAGGCGGTCTGGATGCAATCGACATTGCAGATCCTGTTGATGGTTATGCGCTTTATTGCGTGAAGTCGGGAGCAAGCTCCGGTATCTGGATGGAAAAGACAAGTACAACAAGCAGTACTCCGGCAATTAATGGTATCGCAAATGGTCCAAATGCAGGTGTAGAGGGATCGCATAATTCGACAGGTATCGGTGTTGCAGGTTATACTCAATCCGGAATTGGTGTTCATGGTGAAGCGTTTGATCAAACCCTTGGTATGGCCGGAACATTTTCCGGAAGGTTATCTGTGACATACCCGCTAAGTAATAATGCATCAGTTGCAGATCGTCTGCTTTTCATGGATGCAGCGGGGGCCGGTGTAACTTATTATCCGGGTATGACTCTTGGCGATGCTACAATTTCACTAGGAGGAACAATTTATGGTAAGACTTCAGTTGGAGGTGGTTTTCAGTTTGCTGATTACGACGGAGTAACGTTTGCTCCCGTTGACGCTTTAGCGTTTAACGTAATGAGTGATGCTCGATTCAAACGCGATATCACAGAAGTGAAATCAGGAAACTATTCTAAATACATGAGCTATATCCGCAACATTGAGTCAGCGACATTCTTCTATAATTCAGAAAGCGCAGAACAAAGAAGCGTGCCACATATTGGAGTGATTGCACAAACACTTCCGTTGGAATTACAGGCTAAAGTAGGTTCTAAGCCGGGTGTAGCAACGCAAGATCGTTTAGCTGTAAGTCTTGCTGATTTTGCAGGATTGTCTTTGATTGGTATCAAAGCTATTGATGAGAAACAAACAACAATGGAGCAAACAATCAAAACTCAGCAAGAAGAGATTGAATTGTTGAAAGCTCAATTGAAAGCTATCCAAACAAAATTGGATGCCATCAAAAAGTAAATAATGGTATAATTGATTTTTAAGTGGGAGCCGATTTCTATCGGCTCCCGCTTTTTTTTTGCTTATGCAGGATTATCCGGAATAGGCGTGCTAAATGATGTCGGCTTCAAAGCCGATGGGCGCGATGAAAACTGCAAAGGATCCTGATTGAGAAGTCTGCACAATTCTGTATACAGCTCCGGTAAATTTTGTTTGAATTCCGCAGGTGCTTCAAAAAAATGTTCTACGCAAACGGCAAAGAACTCTTGCATATTAGTTGCTGCGTAGCTACGAAGAAAATGTTCGCCGTTGTCTTGCATTCTGTCGAATTCTTCATGAGCAGTTTTAAGCCAGCGACGATAACGATTTACAAATTCATCGTCGTAATAATTTCCTGCCCGTGTATCGAGATCGAGCGCATGAGCCATTTCATGCAAGCCGACATTGTACTTATCTTTTCCGTCGCGATACCCCTTTTCGAAATCCGACCACGAGATGACGACCATTCCCCGGATATTAGCCTCGCCGACATGATAGAGACCTGTGATGTTAGAAAGGTATTTAGCCGGATAAAAAACAATTGTGTGAAATTTCTCCAGAATGAAATTTTCAATTCCAAGCGTGAGTTGCACAGCCGAAGCAGCCACGAGGACTTTCATTTCCGTAGTGACTTCGAGGCCTTCGCGCCCGTAGAAAGTTTTATCCCGAATGAAATAAGGGATACGACGAAGAAAACGGATTTTAAGGCTTTCGGGTAAGGCGTCGTAGTAGGGGATTTTCCCTGAGATATAAGTCTCATACCGACGTTTAAGTAGAGCGCCGGGATTTGATACAAGAGCAAATCTGATCGTGTCGATGCCATCGCTGATTGATCCAATGATAGCAGGGAAAATAAAAGAAAACAGCGCCTGGAAGATGATAGATGCAAAGGCAATGCCTGCAATCAGGGCGACGGTAATAAAAGCAATCATCGAGGCTGTCGAATACTGCTCAAGAATGATGGTTTCCGGAGAGGGGATGTAGGTAAAAGTAATCGAAGGGGTCAGAGTGATGATTTTAAGCAAAAATAGAAAAAGTGCAGGAATTCCTAAAGGCTTAATTTCAAGGAGATTTCCTTAAAAACACTCATTTTTGCGATAATATTTGGCAGATTCATTCAATTCTCTATTTTTGCAGTCCCTTTGAAAAAGGGGAAACGGTTCGGTAGTTCAGCTGGTTAGAATATCCCGCTTTGGCGGGAGGGTCGCTGAACGAAAAATCAAAGAAATTAAAATAAGAATACGGTTCGGTAGTTCAGCTGGTTAGAATATCCCGCTTTGGCGGGAGGGTCGCTGAACGAAAAATCAAAGAAATTAAAATAAGAATACGGTTCGGTAGTTCAGCTGGTTAGAATACATGCCTGTCACGCATGGGGTCGCGGGTTCGAGTCCCGTCCGGACCGCTTACAAAAGGAGCTTTAAGGCTCCTTTTTTTATGCCCAATAGTTTGATTTTCAAAAGAATAGCATGGGACTTTGGGCCCACGACTCCCTAAAACAATTAGCCGGAAATTCAACTTTAATTAGCCTGAACAGGTCTATTTATAGCCTGAATACTGACTTATTCGGGCTGTTTCAGGTTAATTTATTTGCTTTTCGGTAAATTCTGGCTATCATTGATTGAACAATCCTAGAGTTCAATTAAAAGCCGATGAAATCATTTAAAGTCAACTTTAAACTTCAGCATGTATCAAGTGCTACCAAGCCTATTCAGGTGATCCTAAGCCTTGGTACAAAGTATAATGGCAAATATCTCACTGTAGAGAAATCTACTGGTATGAGCTTATTGGAGAATGAATGGGACGCATCGAGAAGACTGCCTAGAAACTCCAGCCTGGCAACTAAGTTCATCCGGCTGGAAGAATCTGTTCAGGATTGGCTGAACGAATTAAGTTTGGAGCAGGAGGAAGAAGAGTTAAGTGATGAACAATTCGGAATAAGGATTGCCGGACTCCATCAGCGAAAGTACTTCCATCTTATGCTTGAGGACAAAATCAAAAGAATTATAGAAGGGAAGATTACAGAACAGAATTTAATGGTGAAGCAGGTCATGGATCTTTATGCACGTCCTTCAAAAGAAGTGTATACCGATATCATGATCATGATGAGAAACTTCAATTACTCAATCGTTGATAGTACCGGAAAGTTGGTTGATATGGAAAAGTTCTTTTCGAACATTCCTTTTACACCTGAAGAAATGACAACAGCTTCGCAGAAAAGGATAATCATTCAGCAACCTTCTGTACAAAATGAACTTATCAGGCAGGATGAACGGTATTCTATTCCTTTCTATCAGTACGTGATTGATGTGGCTAATAAGAAAGTGTTGCGAGAATTGCTTCAGAAAGAAGGAGCAGGGGATTACAAGCAGAAACTTTCCGCACAGTTCAAGCTGTGGAATGAGAAGATCACCATTGGTGATATGACTGATGACATTGCTGCAGAATTCTTTTTTTGGTTGAAGGATACTCATGATTTTTCTGCCAACTACTTCGCAAATTTCAAAAAATGGATGAAGTCCGTTTTGCGATGGGCGAAGCTCGAAGATAAACTTCAATTGCCGGGAGTTGAAACGGAAAACTTAGTGTATCAACAAAACAAGGAGAAAGTCAGTTTTCCATACCTCACCGAAGAAATGTTGCAGGTTCTGATCAATATGCAATTTGATCCGAGCGAAAAGCATCTGGAGTACACACGTGATCTTTTTTATCTCGCTTCCTACACCGGTGGCCTCACCTTTGGAGATCTGTCGCAGGCCTTCCATGTTCAAAGCAGAAATGTTGAGGGCCATAAAGTTAACTATATATCGGTAACCCGGAATAAGACTGGTGTCAAAGCCGAAATTCCGCTCATGGATTCTGTTTATGAAATTTTAAAAAAGTATAATTTCAAATTTAAAGAAATTACAAACCAACACTACAATAGAAATATTCAAAGAATTTGTGAAATAGCCGAATTCAAAGATGATTTCGTCCAGACTCGATTAAATATTAAAACCAAAACTCAGCAACCAATTACTACGCCCTTTTACCAGTTGATCGGATCGCATACTGCCCGCCGTAATTTTTGCACGAACTTCTTTTATCACCGTAAAATGGAGGCGAGCTTGATCATGCAGTTTTCTCAACATACCAAGCTGGAATCGTTTTTAAACTATGTGAAAGCTTCGGCAAATATAAAATTTGATGAGTTTGCAAAGAGGGTTGTGATTAGTGAGAGAATGGAATAGGAATTTGTATTTGGGAGGGAATGGTTCTTTGGTTGTGTAGCCAAGCGGAATATCTACTTAGCTTTTCAGGACATTTATTTTTACATGCAATCAAAGGAAGCAATTCATTCAATTGATAGCCATAAGTTGATGCTTTTTCAATAAAATTCAAAACGTGTTTATTTGATACATTTTTTTAAAATGGGCTCAACCATAACATTTAGTTTTAATTCAACGGCAACATTTGAAGTACACGGTCACTTGCCATACATACATAAAAACAAAAGTAGCATTACGTTAGTGCACCCTTATTGGCAGTTACTAGCGCAGGTGTGGCTGGCCTAAAAGCCCATTCTGTAAAATAGCTTAGGGTAGTTTTTTCGACAGCTTTTTGTTGGATGGGTGGCAGAGTGCTGCATGTGCGGTGGGCAACAAAAAGTTGGCGGAAAAAGTACGAAGGGGTGGCCGAGCGGAGGGTACGTGTGTTGAGAAAGGCGAGAAATTGGGCTGATTACGGAAATAATCGGGACGGAGGGATATTGTTCTGAATCAGTACGTTATTTTGACTATTTGGTACGTAATAATGGCATACTGGTACGAAAAATTAATTAATTAGTACGTTTATTTGGACAATTGAAACATATTTCGTATATTTGCATATAAATAACCAGCTAAATAGCCTTCCTATGTATACCGAAATCATAAAAATCATTGAAGGGGGTCTCAAAAAAGACCCCAGTAAGGTTATTCTTTATGCTAAAAAATTGGCTGAAAAATTAATGGCCGATGGCAATGAGCAATTAGCTAAAGGAATAAATAGCTTACTAAGTAATAAAGCTGTTAGTACTGTTACAATGGAGCAATTATTAACAACTGCGCCAGTAGATCAGGAAACACGAATGAGTATTGTAGATGTTTTTAATCCTGCATTGGTTGACGTTCATCTCGTCTTACCAGAATCAATCGAGAAAAAAGTAAATGAGTTTATTAAAGTCATTCAACATAGAGATAAAATTAAAGAAATGGGATTGACTGCTCAAAATACTTTGCTTCTATATGGAGCACCAGGAGTTGGTAAGACGACTATTGCTAAATACATTTCCCTTAAAACAGGGTTACCTCTTGTTATCGCGCGAATGGATTCTTTAATTTCTTCATTGCTCGGTAACACTTCAAAAAATATCAGAAAGATTTTTGAATATGCTGATAGTAAGCCTTGCATTTTATTTCTTGATGAATTTGATGCAATCGCTAAAGCAAGAGATGATCAACACGAAATGGGGGAATTGAAAAGAGTTATTAATAGTTTATTACAAAACATAGACTTGTTTACTCAAAACAATGTAATGATTGCTGCAACGAATCATCCTGAATTACTTGATAAAGCTATCTGGAGAAGATTTAATTCGGTAATGGAAATTGGACAACCTAATGTCGAAGGGATAGAAAAGTTAGTCGAAATGTATTTAGGCAAGTTCAATGAAAATATGCATGAGGAAAAGAAAAAGTATGATAGAGTTATTCATCAGTTCGCAAAGAAAACGCCTTCAGATATCCGTACAATTATTCAAAATGTAATTACACAAGCCGTAATTGAAGGAAGAAAAAATGTAACTGCCGAAGATTTACTTATCGAAAATTTTGAATTTGATACACATGGAAAATATAACAGTGAAGATTTGATAAAATATCTAAGTGAAAATGGAATTTCAAGACAACAAATATCAGAGCTGTTGAATCTTTCTGTTCGACAAATCCGGAATAATCTTAAAGAGGTTTAACCATGAAAAAAAATCTACCTGTAAAACTTTTTAAGAAGCGTTATGACGACAAGCAGTTAAATAATTTAGCTGTTATCGGAGAAAATATGGGCAATAAATTTAAACTTGGTGGAGAGGCGCTTGCTTCTCGGTCGAGTTATTTCCGAAATTATTTTTCAGACGTTGCAAAAAGGATTGATGAAAAAAGGAAGGTCAATAATTATCTGCCAACTGTAGTTAAACTGAGAATAAATGATGATGCTCTTGCAAAGACTTATAGGGGTGAAATTGGGAAATTATTCAATGTTAACCGGAAGTCAAACATCATTGGTATGATCGGAGATAATACCCTGCTCTTAAAAATTGATGATGAAAAGGATTTAGCTTTAATTCAGGATAAAATATCTGATATCACCAAAAATGTTGTTGGGCTTTCTGCAATTGAGGAAGCGGACGAATTTAAACCAATGATTGAAGATCAGAACTTGGACGTAGATGATATTAAAGTTCGATTGATCAATTATGGTGATTTTCGATTAAATGAAATAGCAGAAAGAAATTTTGAGAAATTATGTGCTGAATCAAATACTGCGTATCAAAAACTAAATTATACGAAGGATTTAATTCTATATCGGGTAAGTAAAATAAAGAAGGAAGTATTAGCAGGTTTCGGAGAAGCGGAATCGATTTTTTCGATTAAAAAAATGCCGACTTTCAAATTGACGAAAGAAAGTTTACCTGCTACATCTACTGTAAAAATTAAGAAACCGGAATCAGGTGCTGAATATTTCAAAGTTGGTGTATTTGACGAGGCAACTAGTGATATACCGCATTTAAAAGATTGGAAAGATGGTAGCTTCAAAGCCTTTGATGATGGGTTCTTCGATAATGAGCACGGTACTTTCATTGCAGGAATTATTAATTATGGAGATGATTTAGAAGGTAAAGACTGGACGGGTACTAAGCCATTTAAAATTACAGAAGGAATAATATTTCCTAATGCAAAATATGGCTACATAGGTGAATATGAACTTGTAGCTTTTATGAGGGAGGCAATTAAAAAATATCCAGAAATAAAAATTTGGAATTTTTCTATTGGGCATATTGAACCGCTTGTTAATGATCAGTATTCTGATTTTGCAAAATACCTTGACGAATTACAAGATGAGTTCAATGTACTTATTGTAAAAGCAGCCGGTAATTGTGAAAACTTTTTGAAGTCAGCGCCACGTGGAAGGATTAATCAAGCCTCTGAAAGTATAAGGACGTTAGTAGTAGGTTCGATAGCTCACGAAATGAATCTGCATGATATAGCACCTGTAAATTATCCAAGTCCATTCAGTATGGTCGGACCGGGAATAAGTAGTGTTATAAAACCAGATTTGACCCATTACGGCGGTAATGCAGGATTAAATAAAGGAGTACTGCAAATAACCGGTGTTAAATCTTTCAGGTCTGACGGAACTTTAGCTTCGGCAATAGGAACAAGTTATTCAACGCCAAGGGTTTCTGGGTTAGCAGCGGAACTTACGGGTTCTTTAAAAGAAGAATTTAATCCACTTCTAATTAAGGCTCTGCTGATACATTCTGCAAAACATCCTGAAGAGTTCGATGAACCTTTGGAGGATCGCCTGAATCAAATTGGTTTCGGGTTGCCTTCAAAAATTGATGATATTTTATACAACGATCCGGATGAAATCACATTGATATTAATGGACAATGTTGATAAAGGTTCTCATATTAAAATTATGGATTTCCCTTATCCGAGTTGCCTTGTTGATGATGGATATTTTTATGGGCAGGCTAAAATAACATTGGTTACGGCGCCGATGATCGATGCTTATCAAGGCGCAGAGTATATTCAAACTGATGTAGATGTTTCATTTGGCACATACGAGAAAAAACAAGCAGTTGTCGATAGCAAAATAAAGCGTAACCCAATTGAAACAATTGATGCAAAAAATATTTTATTGCCCTCAATTTACAGTGTGAACAAACAGAAGTCGGCGACATCTGCATTTAAGTCGGAACGATTCTTAAAAAGTTATTCTGATTTATTTATCCCTGTCAAAAAGCATTGCATTGATTTAACTGAGGTATCCGAAGCCAATAAATTAAAAGCGTTAGGTAAAGACCGTTTGTGGTTCCTGAAGTTAGAATCTTCTTACCGCAGTAGTTATGAAAGCAAAGTGGCAAATCAACAGGACATGAGTCAGGAATTTGTTCTTATTATTACATTAAGAGATCATAAAAAGAAAGGTCGATTATACGATGAGGTAAATCAGTTGTTGACGAAGTTCAACTTCATTCATGAAAATTTAAGAGTTAGTGAACAAGTAAGAATAAAATAAAAACTATGAAAAAAAGGAAGGCCGATACATCATAAAAAGAATAAACCCAATCAAGCATTGGTACTGCTGATTGGGCTTAGGGTAACTCTTAATTTCTTAGGATTAATACAAGGCTTATCACCTTGTCTTGCGGTTGCCCCTTATTTTATTCGTGATACAAAGTTAAAGGTTTCCTTTTTAAGAACAAAATATTTTATTACGAAGTACCTGAGCTTGCCAGACACCTCCGGTAGGCTTTAAAAAATTGGAGGTATTCGTAATTCCATAAAAAAAAAGCAATGGAAATATTTAGTATCGATGACGAGGTCATAGACCTTGAGTGGTGTGCAAAACATGGCCACACAGCCCCAAAAGGCAGGAAATACCGCATTATTGTTGACCGGGAAAAATTCGTGGTTGATAAGGAATGCATGACAGGCAAGGAAATTCTAATTCTCGCCGGTAAGAACCCTGCCGAGTTTCAACTTCGCGAGAATTTGAAAGGCGGCAAAGTGGTGACAATTGCAAACGATCAGAAAGTATGTTTTACTGAGCCGGGTGTTGAGAAGTTTAAGACACTTCCTCTTGGTGAAACAGAAGGAGAGACCCTGAGAAGGGAATACTCCTTATTGGAAGAAGACGTTGAATTTCTTGATGGTTTGGAACTTCCTTGGGAAGCTGTAAACATTCAGGGAGTACAATGGGTCTTTGTACATAGTTATCCTATTCTTGAAGGCTACAATGTCAGTATTGTAACGGTTGGTGTGCGATTCTCTCCTGGTTATGCTACAGCGCAATTGGATATGGCATATTTTACGCCTGCGCTCAGTCGTTCCGATGCACAATCGATTGGAGCATTGTCAGCAGTTTCACTTGATGGCAAAGAGTTTCAACAATGGTCAAGACACAGGACTCCAAAAAATCCTTGGAGACCGGGTATTGATAATTTAAGTACTCATTTTGCTTATATTGAAAGTTGGCTTTGTGATGAATTTATAAAACGCCCTAAACATGCAATATCAGCTTAAAGTAGCGGGTAAGTTTTATAAGCAATTGCAACAACACCTCTTTCCCGGAGATGGGAAAGAGGCTGTTGCCATTGTACTATGCGGCAGATATGAAAAAGATGGTTTGTCCATCTTGCTTACCCATAAACTGGAACTTATACCGCATAATGAATGTGAACGCGATGAGGATTTTGTAAAATGGAAAACCGACCGAATGGTTCCTTTACTTGAAGAGGCTTCATCGACAGGAATGGCAATATTGAAAATCCATAGCCACCCCGGAGGTTATCCAAAATTTTCAGATGTTGATGATTTCTCGGATAGTGAATTATTCTCATCGGTATTTGGTTGGTGTTCATCTGATAGTGTTCACGGGTCCGCTATAATGTTGCCTGATGGATCAATTTTCGGAAGAGTATTGGATGCTGAATTGAATAAGTATCCGATAAACAAAGTTACTGTGGCCGGGGATGTAATTCATATCTGGAATACTTCTAAAAAATCAGAGGTGGATGATTTTTCAGTAAGAACTGCTCAAGCATTTGGCAATGGTACTTATTCAAAACTGAAAAATTTAAAAGTTGCAGTTATAGGCTGTTCCGGAACCGGTAGCCCGACCATTGAACAATTAGCAAGATTGGGAATTGGAGAAATAGTTTTGATAGATCCTGATACAGTTGAACCCAAAAATTTAAATCGAATAATAAATGCAAAACGCAACGATGCTGACATGGGCAGATATAAAACCGAAGTACTTGCTGAAGCGATTTATAATATGGGATTGGGAACAAAAATAAAATGCTTTACAAAAAATATTTTTGATTCCCGTGAAGCATTGCAAGAATTAATTACCTGTGATGTAATATTTGGATGTGTAGATAGTGTGGATGGTAGAAACCTTATTTATCAGTTGAGTAATTTTTATCTGATACCCTATTTTGATATAGGGGTTCGTTTAGATGCTGATGGAAAGGGAGGTATCGATAGCATTTCCGCAAGTGTGCATTATATTCAGCCAGGTTGTTCATCCTTGCTTAGCAGAGGTCAATATTCATTACAGCGACTTCATGATGATGGATTAAGACGACAAGACCCTGAAGAATTTGCAAAGAGGGAAAAGCAAGGCTATGTTCACAATGCGAATGTAGACAGACCTGCTGTGATTAGCATCAATATGCAGATCAGTAGTATTGCTGTTAATGAGTTTTTAAATCGCCTGCATCCTTTTAAGGATGCATTACCCGAAGAATATGCTAAAGTCACTATGGATTATTGTGGTGGATGCATCATTAATGAAAATGAAAGTAAATTCCATGTTGATGAATATTCAGCAAAGTGGTGCGGGCGAGGGAATTACAAACCGTTTCTAAGAATGCCTGAATTAACACATGAAATTATTACGTAGTATTGCGGGGTGGTTCCGACAGAAATATAGTTATTATTCTCAGCCCAAGTTTAATTTTGAGGTAGTTGAGAATGATCCGGAATCAATCCCCCCGCAAAAAATATTCATTATTAAAGAAGGTGTACAACCTGATTCGTTAATTTTTAAATGTCCTTGTGGATGCGGGGCTGATATTCATTTGAATCTACTAAAAGATGCAAAACCAAGATGGCATTTTAAAATAAATAAACGAGGGAATATTAGCATTTACCCTTCAGTTAGAAGAACCAAAGGTTGTCAAAGTCATTTCTATCTTAGTAATGGTAGAGTTGATTGGGTTTAAGAAATATTTGTTCTTAAAAATCCTTTTGAATTTGTTTCGAGGTAAGTATTTTAGATACTAATAGTTCATAAGATACATCTTGATTTTTTGAGGCAAGTCTTTTCAGAGCTGGTAACAATATTTTCAAATCTTTTGAGTCGTTCACAATAATGTATTCAACTTCATTTAAAGGAATCGGCATTCTTAATATTTTATTGCCATTTTTATTTTTTCTGATAGCTTCAATTTCACTTTCTGTTTTATCAAGCAAAACTTCAGCTTTGATTTCTTTTGGAATATATCTCCACTCCCGTTCATCATAGAATTTTATTTTCTGAGTTATTCCTTCATAGTTTTTTTGATTTCCATAAAACTGTTTAAAGTATGGTAAAAAGGAATTGGATTTTAAACCATCAAGGTTCTTTCTACTGATTAAAGATTTCATCTCCCTGGAATCGCTGTGTATATACCATACTGGGCAAACTCCGTGGCTTCGGGCATATTTTCTTTTAATACCAAGTCCATAATTACCATACCAAACCAAGTGAGTTTTAATCATCCCTAATGGAATATCACAAAAGCAACGCATTGGTACGATATACCCGATTTTTCTAAAAGGAAGTTTTTCGTAGATATGATTTACGTAAAAACCATGTTCCAGATTATCCAATAGAAAATCAAGCGTGTAGGTAAAGGAAAAAAGAGTAGTAGAACTTAAATTCTGAGAAATGTGATTTTTAGCTTTAATTTTTATCATTGAAATAAAAATAAATTAATCCCGTGAAAGTAAATGTGCAATCACTAAAATTCCACCAACTGCTAAGGCAAGTTTAATCAACCCTTCAGTATCTTGGTTGCCGTTATATTTGTCGAATTGGTCCTTTGTAATCGAACCATTATTGTATAGCATACGCATGTACTCATCCTTTTCTGACTTTGATGCTATACCTGATTTTACTTTGTAGCCAAGTTCTGAGAACCTGAGCATATCAATATTATTTGCCATTTTTCTTCCCTCCGATTCTTTTTTATTATGTACAATGTCAAATACTTTTGAGAGTTGATCTATTACTTGCTGTTGCAGTGCGTCACTTTTTCCAAGTCTTTCATTTTTAATTCCTGTTGATGGATACGCTCCTTTAGCCTGCCAATTGCAGTGAAATGAAATAGTAAAAACACCGCCACAGCTCCGGCTATGGAAACAATTTCAGTTACGTTTACCATTGAATCGGACAATAAAATCACTATTGGTAAATGAATAAATATCATGTAAATTATCAATTTCTTTTCTATTTTCCAACCATCCCATTAATAAACCTTTCTACAAATTCCATTACTTTATTCAATATCCTGTCGCCGGTAGTTTTGCGTTCTAATAATTTGGGTTCGGGACCTTCGATGAGTTGTAAAACTTCATCACGAAGCGGTTTTCTTTCGGCGTAGAGGTAGTCTTCTATGAGGGATTGGGTTTTGTCTGAGGAAAGGAATTCTTCTTTTACAAGTTTGTCGAATGCTTTTTGTTGCTCTTCGCTCCAGAATTTGTCGAATGCTTCCGGGATTTCGTCGGTGTCGGCTATTACGGGCAGGTTTTCCTGGATAAATTTCTCTATCAGTTCACGTTTGCTACGGAGATGGGCTTCGGTGTTGAGGAGATTAAAGATCTCTTTTTCCGTTTGGGTTACGTCTTTCTGGACGTTTGCTTTCAGTTTTATTAGCAACTGGATGATGTATGCAACATTTATCTCATCACGGTGGATAAGTTCCAATTCAAAGTCTACATCTTCTAATATGGACACTTTTTCTTTTTGATGATCGCTTTTTACTTTGTCGTAAAGATCGAGGTACTTACTCTTATAATCTTCAAATTTCTGTTCTTCGATTGACAAATCGGACCATTTGAAATCGGCAAAGGCGGTGAGGATATTTTTTATCCGGATCATGTCCCGGAATGCTTTGATAAATTCTAATTCATCGTCTTCCGTTTGTAAATCATTTACGCTATTTACTGTCGGGGCAATTTTCAACATTTCGATAACGGCATCGTTGAATTTCTTGGTGTAATCCTCATATGGTTTCATGATGATTACTTCAATCGCTTCTTTGTTGCTAAATAGGGTTATTGCCTCGTCTGTAGCGTTTTTCAGGTTGCGGAATACAATGATGTTGCCCTGTGATTTTTGTTCGTTTAAAATGCGGTTGGTTCTTGAATATGCCTGTATCAATCCGTGATACCTGAGGTTTTTATCTACATAAAGAGTATTCAATTTCTTGGCATCGAAGCCGGTTAGAAACATATTTACAACCAACAAAATGTCTATTCGATTATCAGGATTCTCTGGCGCTCTTTCCCGGTCTTTTAACTTCTTGGAAATGTCGTTGTAATAATTGTAAAAGGATTCGCTGTCTTTTGTTGAAAATTTGGTGCTGAACATTTGATTGTAGTGTTCAATGTACTCGTCCAATTTTTCCCGGCTATGCTTGTTAAGGCCGTAAAGTACTTTCGGGTCTTCTGCAACTGATAGTTCATCGGGAAGAAAGCCGTGGGCATCTGCATCGTCTTCGTTGGTTGCGTAACTAAAAATGGTGACGACTCTTAAATTGTGTTTGCCTTCTTCCTTTTTCTTCTGCAAAATATCGTAATACTTAATCAATGTTTCAATACTGCTTACGCAGAACATTGCTGTAAAATCTTTGTTGTGTGTTTTTCGGCTGTGATTTGCTAAGATGTAATCTGCAATCTTCTCTAATCTTTTTGGAGATTCCATCAACTCTTTCTTGTCGATGTCTTCTACCTCAATATCGATTTCCGTTGCTGTGTCTTTTCGTTTATACCTGCCGACGTATTCAACTGAAAACTTCAAAACATTTTCGTCTCTGATTGCATCGGTGATTACATATTTGTGCAAACAGTCCTGAAACAATTCTTTAGTTGTTCGTTTCCCTAATTCATTCTTAACTGCGTTATCGGCAAATATGGGAGTGCCTGTAAATCCGAAAAGTTGTATGTTGTTGAAGAATGCTTTTATCCTGTTATGTGTTTCACCAAACTGGCTACGGTGACATTCATCAAAAATGAAAACTATCTTTTCGTCCTTCAGTTTTTCCATCGCCGTCAAGTGCTGTTTCTTGCTGATGGCGGTGTTGAGTTTCTGAATGGTTGTTACAATCAGCTTTGTTTCGTCTGAAAATTGTTTGACTAATTGCCGGGTATTGTCTGTGCCATCGATACAACCTTTGCTAAAGCTGTTAAACTCCTTGTTCGTTTGGTAATCCAGATCCTTCCTGTCAACCACATACACTACTTTCTTTACATGAGGCAGATTCATTAAGATCTGGCTGGCTTTGAATGATGTCAAAGTTTTACCGGAGCCGGTAGTATGCCATATGTAGCCGTTTTTGTTTGTGTTTTTTACTCTGTCAATTAGCGCCTCTGCCGCATAGAACTGATATGGCCGAAGCACCATGAGAATTTTATTGGTTTCATTCAGCACGATGTACTTACAAATCATCTTGCTGATGTGGCAGGGTTCTAAGAACTCACTGGTGAAACCATTGAGAATATTCGTGAGCCGTTTGTTTTCTTTATCTGTCCAGAAAAAAGTTTGCTTGAATGACTGATTCCTATTATTGGCGTAATATTTTGTATTAACACCGTTGCTAATTACGAAAACCTGAACATACTGATACAGCGCTGAATTTGCCCAAAAGGAATGTCGTTGATAACGATTAATCTGATTGAACGCTTCTTTAAGTTCAAGCCCTCGGCGTTTCAGTTCTATTTGAACCAATGGCAAGCCGTTAATTAGCAATGTAACATCGTAACGGTTTTTATAGGTACCCTCCATTGTAACCTGGTGCGTAACCTGAAACTGATTCTGACACCAATGTTCTGTTTGGATAAATTCAAAGTATAAATCTTTTCCATTATCTCTTACAATGTGTTGTCTTTCTCTAAGTGTTTTTGCTTTTTCAAATACAGAGCCCTTGCTTAAAATGTTTAGCACTTTTTCAAACTCTGATTTGCTGAACTGAATGTTATTGTGTTTTTCTAATTGTGTTTTAAGATTAGCAATAAGGTCATTTTCATCTTTAATAAGCACCGAGCTATAACCCAGCTTTTGAAGGTGGGTTACCAATTGTTCTTCTAATATTTGTTCGGGCTGCTTTGACATGATTAACAATACATATTTTGAATAAGGCCTTGCTTGTATTGGACAGTTTTTTCTATTTGGTTTCGAGTACGATTTATTTTTTCATCTATTAGAAAAAGAAAATCGGCAATTTTAATTTGCTCGTGCAATGAGGGGAAATGAAACTCAATGTTTGAAATTTTATCTTGATTCAAATTTTCCTGTGCATTTCCCTTGCGATAATCTTTGAATTGATGATTTAAATTCGTCAAATTGATATTTCAAGAAGAAGACGGTCGTTTCATTTTCCAAAGGAATAATACCAATAATACTATCAGGAAAACAAGCTTTAATTTTCAAAATGGCAGTTTCAGCAATATTCGCTGCAATGGTCATGCACAGGGTGTTTACATCTCACAACTTACTTTGCTTTAATCCTTCTTCAGAATAGGTTTGAGTATATTTTTCTAAAAACAAACCAGCATTTCTAATATCCCCAGTTTGAACAAAAGGATATTTACCGCCATAAAGAAAACTTGCATCTCTTGGTCGGTGTTTTGATTTGCCTCTGGCGATTAGTGCAACTTCTTTTAGTTTCTTTTTTTCCATTTTGGAAATGTCTTTCCGTTTTCATCTTTAAATCTTAACTCTTGTGAAAAGAGTTTTTGCATCACCCCTTTTTTGTATTGTTCTAAAAGTTTTATTTTCTCCCTTAGTTCTGAAATCTTTTTATCAAAAATGATAAAGAATGATGCAATACGTTTTTGTTCGGGTACTGTTGGTGCATATATTTCTCCCCTGATTACTTCATCGTTTCCAATTTGTAAAGTGTTCTTGGCACCTTTTCTGACCAATGGTCGTAAGAAACGATTAGTATTAGCGTCTAACCAAAAGAAGTATTCAAAAAATGAAGGGTAAGCTGTTTCCTTATTTACATTGTAAACTGCATATAGTGTTGAAACAATTCCTGCTTTTCCCTTGTTAAGTTTTATTATTCCAAATGGGTTTTCTTTCAATGGGCTTTTCGTAAAAACGATATTGTCTGTTTCAACTATATTGTAATTATGAACTGAAACACCTGCATAGCTTCTTCCTAAATGCTCAATTTGATTTACAACTCCATGCTTTCAACAAAGAAAAAAATGTGAGGGAGGTAAATTACTGTAAATTTGTTATTCGTAATTGAGTTATTGATTACAAACAATATTGCTTCCTGGACACTTGAGATTGTTGATCGATTAGATTTTAAAGCGACCAAATCTTAATTATGGCAACTTATGATGAGAAGGCAGAATTACCTGCACTCTATAAAGCGGTTGATAGGAGCTTAATTTCAAAATGAGTTCAAAATAGTACTTGAGCAGGCCGTGTATCTTGAAAATTCTAATAACAAGCTAATATATTTTATGAGCATATTTTTCGACGACGGCGATGGCTTAGTGGTTAAAGCTCAGGTAATAATAGAGGTAATGGTAATATCGCTTCCAACTCATTAAGCATCGAAAGTGTATGATATAAGCCATGAAGTGTATTATCAATTTGATCTTTAAAATACTCCGGCATAGCTAATCTTGATTCATGTATCTGTCTTAACTCTGGTTCTTTTGCGACATTTTTCAAGTACTCCCATTTGCTTCTTGTTGCAGTAGTTAACCCATGAACTACACCTTTACGCATTTTATTGAGTGAATTTGAATAAATGTTATCTTGAAAATATTTCAACCAATGATAATGTACACTTGTAGTTATAATTGTTTTAGCAGTAGCATGTTTGCTAATTAAATCCATTACAGTCGCAAAATTAACTCCAGTAGGTTTAAGTTGATTTGGGAAGTAGGAGTAAATAAGGTCAGCTATACGAGCCCAAAAATTGTAGCAAGACTGAAATGCGGTATGAACAATCATATCAAACCGCGCGGAAGCTAAATTGTAATTGTTTACGAAACAAATCGCCACCGGCAACTTTCTGAACATCCTTGAACGGATCATTTATATAAGGTCTATATAAATAAAGTTCTGCAGTCGAATATAATAGTTCATCTGAATACTGATCGATGTCGTCAAAATTAGTTTGATGATTGCGTTCTCCTACGCCGTCTAAGTCAAAAGAATTCGCATATGGTGCATGAGTTCTTGTAGTAGTTTTTGAATGCCATAGCACAACTTGTTCGCCGTTAATTACGTATTCTCGATTAAATCCAGAAACGCTTCTTAAGGTCTGTTCTGAAAAAATATTTAATATCGCATCGTGATATGAAAGAATGGCTGCTCGTCTGCTTTCGTATTTCATGCATTCAGTTTTAAACTTATCGGTAACTCGGTTTAGCATTTCTTTCAGTTTCATTTCATCAACAAATGGCAAACCTTGAGGTGTGGATGTGGCATAACCAGAAAGTAAGAGGTTCTCAGATTCAGTAATGGGGCCGCGCGTTATAGAAATGTTGGCCTCAGGTATTTCACTCGTTCTATTTGTAATATTAAATTCCCTTAAACCGTTGAAACGGTCCGTAGCAGATTGCCATTCGTTTAAAATATTCAAAATATTTTCCATATAATTTATTTTCGTACAACATTACAACCAAAATGGCAGGAATACAAGAGTTGTCAAATCAGCCAAACATTTTCAGTAAAGGAATTAGCATTTTTTGTGGTTAAATTAATTCAAATGAAATGACTCATCATTATTACACAGAGCATTCCAGCGCGCATATTAATTAAGCTAAATTTTTGGTTGTTTTAATTCAAGGTAGGAAAAGCGACCGGTTCTTGTGTGTTGCTATATAATTTAATTGTGATACTGGTACTGTGTTTTAATATCTGCATCTGAGAAGGTGTGCGAATTGAACATTCCGGGAGATCGTTTTCGTAAAGGCATTGCCCTTTAATCTCAATATCCCGACGGAGGCTCTTTGTCCTTATTGTGTAGAGTTTAATTTGGAGCTAAAAAATCGACCTGATTTATAGCTATAAATATGTAAATTTGTGTCATGGATAACATTTTATATGAAGAATCATTACTAATGCAGGAAGGTGTAGTTGCAGCTCTGAAAAATGGCCACAATACATTCCCTCAAGTAATGTATGATTCAAGAAGAAAAATATTGTTAATTCTTGGGGTGCCTGATAACCTCATTCCTGATTGGTTAAAAGATAATCATAGTTTAGGAAGTTTGATGATCTGGTTAGTTAACTTTGATGCTTTTGCTGATAATAGAATAGGGTTTGTGTATGCCACAATGCGGCCATTATTAAATTATCTCCAAGCTCAAACCGCCGAATCGGATTTATATGAAATGCTTTATTCCATTCAAAATATTCTCGTGAAAATTGCGACAAGCGGTTACAATCCGGTTACTGATAAGGAATACAAGAAATTACGAGAAGAGTTACGTAAAGCTACAGTTCTGAAAGATATTCTACCAGAAATCGTGGTGCTTCATCGTGATCTAATGGAATTCTGGCAATTCATAAAATACAAAGTGCCGACATATAAGGGACGTCGAGTACATATATGATCAGTTTAAGCCTGCTCTTGAATCTGTTGAAAGAAAAGGCGTTTCTCCTATTGAGTATTCAGCCGAGGAAATGCTCAAAAGCCACGGAGTCGATTATGTTACTGATGTGTGGAATAAGATGTTGGATCGCAAAAATACCGATAACGAAGGAGCAATTACGGCCTCTCGATCACTTATTGAAACTGTTTGTAAATTATACTTGATGAACGTAATGTAACTTACGATGAGAAGGCAGATCTCCCAGCATTATATAAAGCCGTTGCTAAGGAGCTTAATCTTTCGCCAGATCAGCACACAGAACAAATCTTCAAACAAATTCTGGGCGGATGTCAAACGGTTGTCGAAGGTCTTGGGGCATTAAGAAATGCATATGGTGATGCACATGGTAAAAGGCTGATAAGAAAAAAGCCTAATAAAAGGCACTCAGACCTAGCGATAAACCTTGCAGGTACAATGGCAATGTTTTTACTCGAAACATTTGAAAACGTAAAATCAATCGTAGAACCAACTCCCGAGTGATTAGGAGAGAAATTAATCCTCATACTTGCATTGAAATAATTGACATAAAAATTGGAACTTGCATCTCATATTCAAAGCCAGAGGCATGTAATTTCATTTCAATAAAATGCCCAAAAATTTATTAAGGCAATTCTTGTTTCCTCGACACGGTGGATATAGATGCCACTGAAGAACAAGCCGAACCCGGATTTGTTCCCAGAATTCGCTCGACCGGCAGAAGCCAACCGTAGCAAACAAAGAGACAAGCCGACCCAAAGGAATCGGGGCGATAGCTCAATGGATAGAGTGCAGGATGAACGGATATCCTGATGTGGGGTTCGACTCCTCTTCGATAAATACACGGGTTTTAGTCCCGTTCTATATATTTTAAATCATGATAATTGTAAATGCTAAGATTGTAAGTGATATTTGGTTTGAGGATTTAGAGATCTAAATTCTTATCAATAACAGAAGAAATGGGAGGATATATGTTTTCTGGAAAAATATGGTAACTTTATTAATTGTTGTGGCGAATTTCTAGATCAAAAGATTTCACAAAAAATACGTTATAGAATACCAGAAACCACTTATTTGGTTAGTCGGCTTTTGAAATTGCTGAGTTTGACGGTGATAATCCAATGTGGATAGAAGGTCTATTTAATTGTCATGAGAATGAAGATAAACATTTTGCAAAAAATGAATTAAGTATAGAAGGTTAATCAAAAACAATAACGCAATGATAAAATTCCATTTATCCAACGAAAAAACTAAACAAGAGTTTAATATTACTGGAAAGAACATTTCTGGTTTTGTTATCGGTAAAAACGGGGAAGGTTCTATACTAAACAAAAAGGTGTTTGTGTCAATTATTGATGAAGAAGGTCATGAGTTTCCTTTCAAGGATTTTAAACAGCACATGCCAAATTATGGGATTGATAAAGCCAGGAAATTTATAGTTGAAAAAAATCCCGAATTATTTTGGCATGGAGACGTGCTTTTTGAAATTAGTTTTCAAGATAAAAATGGTGATGTAAGTTTATGAAATGTGGAATGTTATTTAAACGATGACGCCTTCTTTGCTTTTTACAATGTCTTTAGTATATATTCTGCTTTGTCTTTCAAGTATGGTACTTCTACTTTATAATATCTGTCGTAGTCGGGATACAACACTATGAGAAACATCTTAGAAACAGTTAAACCATAGTTTTTTTCGAGAATGTATCTGTATAAACTTTGTTGAAGGCAATATCTATTGTAGCTCGTGTCTTGTATTGTTGATAGCTGGCCAACTCCCACATTATTCCAAGTGTCTGTTACAATTGGATTACCGCTGAACACGTCTATTATTTTTTTGCTTCTTTTCCAGTCATACAATTCATAACCCGCACCATTTTTTGTAATCAAATCTATTGTTCCCGCAATATGATATTCTTCATCAAATACTCGCCATTCTGTTCTGTGAGGGTTTAAGTTTGGGTGGTCATTACAAAATTTCTCAAACAAATGAAATTCTGAAGTGTTCACATATTTTTGTCCAAGATAAAATCTTTCGATTTGTTCGTGTAAGTGTGTCCCTTGATTAGCAGCTTCCTCTGCTCTTGAATTCCATATATCAACAATTTCCTCAACAGGTAATCCAAATAAAGGATTGCTTGTACTCAGGTTACTGGCTTTGCCATAGCTGTCAAATTCAGGAAAGAACTTTGCAATTATCGTACTTGCTGATGGAGCTGGAGTGTTGTCAATTGTGTAAATATGAGGTTCGGGATAGAATTTAATTCTACTGTCTCTCGAATGTGCATTTTGAAGATTAAAAGCAATGGATTGTTTGTTGTCAACATCTCCAATTGAAGTTGGTTTAACTAATTTTTCCTCTTTAAATTCTTGTTCGTCAAAATCTCTCTCAATTGTTTCTGTCTGCTCTTCAATAGTTTGGAAAATATGATTAAGATATTGTTCTCTATAGTTTGCTTTTTCCCACTTTTGGGCTTGTACGATGTCCCAAAGCTTTTCAACATGTAACGAGGGTTGACTTACCAAATGACTTGGTATGTCATATTTTGGAGTGCAGACTTTAATGTTTCTGCAATAAATCGTAAACAGTTGTTTTCTTGCAAATGAACTTGATACTCTGAAAATCGAATAACAATCCAACCTCTGTCAACAAAATATATGTCTCGATTTATGTCTTCGCCTTTGCAATGTGTCGGCTGTCTTGTAATTCCTGCATAAGGCTCGTCAATCTCAATGTCTATTCTAAGGTTTGAATTTGATTTATCTATAATTGCGATGTCTGGCTCAAATGGTCGAGTATCTTTTCCTGTGTTTAGTCTTGCGTTTCCTAAAACTGTAAATTCTTTCCCAAAATATCGTTCAATAGATTTTTGAAAAGGTTCTTCTTTATATCCTCTGCGCTTTGTATTTCCAATTCTATAGCTCCTAACCACTGTTCCTTTTTTCGGGAAACGAAAAATCGGATATGAATTAGTTATCTGATCATTCAAAATGTTATAATTAACAAAGCTAACTTCGTCTTTAGATTTTGTTGTTTCTTCTTTGGCTGTAGGAAGTTGTTCTTCGGATTTTGGTTTAGCTTTTAATTTTACAAGAAATGGCTCAACTTCGGGAATTGTCTTTTCTTGTTTTGTTTCTGTCGGTTTTATGTTCAGGGGTTTTGACTGGTTTAATTTTAAGTTGTCTTTAATAGACGTGTCGGCATGAGCTTTAGTTTGCGGTTTTTCAAAATGGGATTTTCTTTTTTTGTCTCAACTTTAGATTTAACGGTTTCTTTCTGCGCAATTAATCCCGATGACGCTCTTTCATTTTCTAAATGTTCAATTTTTACTTTCCGTTTCTTCCTTGAAAGTTTCCAAATAGCAAATATGATTAAGGATGTCGCAATAAATATTGATGTCCAAAACCTAAAAGGGTGTATTGACTTGAATTCAATTAAAAATTGGTATGTTTCTTCCATTATTTTGTCTTTTCACGTATTGCTCTACAATAAAGCAAAACGATTCGGTTTACGTTAATGATTTAAGGTGGTCACTAACCTGAATCAACCCGAATATGCAAAAAAAATAGCCAGAAGGCAAAATTCGTTAGCCATAACAAGTTGTATATCATTGTATATCAAGTAGATATTAGTCCCGTCCGGACCGCCAGAAAAGCCAAAAAGCCTTTGCAGATTACTGCAGAGGCTTTTTTATTGGTAGATATTTTGGTTCGCTTACCAGATCGGCTTTTGCTGTCTCTTCTTTAATTTTCCATTTCATGAAAATTAAAATTTGGAAATCGGAAGAAGGTGGTAGCTGAAAAATTTACAATCAATTCGGTTGCGCCTGCAACACATACTGCAGATGGAAGAAGCTTTTTCCCCGAAGTTCTGTATATTTTAATACGTCGGCAGATGAAAGGTTGTAGAGAGTTTTTGCATCAGTATACAAAGATCCGTAGAATGAGCGATTAGATCCGGTGGTTGAATATACTGAGTATAAGTAAGCAGGTTCGACAGATTGCAATTCGATGAGCGGGAAGTCGAGCTTGTTGAATCTTTTTGCTGCTACAGTGATACCGCCATATTTTGTAGTGCCTTGATCAACTCTGTATTTGATGCGATTGTCCCACTTGCCATAACCGGCAGCAGTAGATAGGTAATCGGTTGCCGTTACATAATTGGACAGGAAAATTCCGTCGCAGTAGTAGACCATTGAATCGACGGCAGCTTGCGGGTTTGAGTAATTTTTTCCCATCCATCCTTCGTAGAAATAAAATTTGGCTCCGTAGCGACTGCACATTGCTTTTGTTTGGCGCAGTAGATTAAAACAACCTGCATAATCGAGAGTAACCCACGGCTCTTTTTCGGTAAGAGGAGCGAGGACGGTACGTAAATCAGGGTAAGAAGTGTAGAAAGCATCCCATGTCGCGATTTCAGTGATCTCTCTGATGTCGCAGGTGATTAACTTTATTCCATACGAGCTTACTGCTTTGCGACAGAAGGCTGCGAAAGCAGTTCGTCCGGATGCTGTAGCCATCGAATTACGGGCATAGCAGTTAACCATATTGCCGCCTTTGTTTTTCAAATAAAGGAGGAATGTGTTTTCGCTCGTTGTATTGCCAATTGTCAGGTAACTTGGTGTTGTATAGATTCCGAATAATTCAGGCAGTAATACATTGTTTAAATTGCCAGCTGTCGAGGCAGTTTTGGCAGAAGGAGAGGGTTCGGTGAGTAATTCTTCTTTTGAACATGAAGAGAAAAACAATGAAAAGCTAATCAGTAAGAAAGCCGGGATAAAATAAATCCCGGAGGGAGAATGTTTTTTTGCCATTTGTGTTTTGTGTTAAGTCTTTGTAGAGTTGGCTCATGTTTGACTTTTAAAACTAAATCCAAAGAATAAGTCCGATTTGTTTTACTGTTGTAAAGAGAGGATTTTCTTGATTTTTAGCTTAAATCTCAGTTCCTCTTCTATCGGTTCTGTTGAATTGTTGTTATTTTGCGATGTAATGCTAAAAATAGTTTTTGGCTTTAAAATGAACTGCGAAAAAATAATGCGAATGCTGAATATGGAAAGGAGTTCGTGGGGGAGTGGGATTATTTTAGAAGGATTGCCTTCGCCATCGTTTAGGTTCTTCTTTTGGTAAGATGAGTCTTTAGAAATCCGAAAAATGCATCGCGAAATCAAGCCAATATTAACTTAATGTCTCTTAAATTTAACCAAATTCAAGTTAAATAAAGTTAATTACTCGCACTCAATAACGCTCAGCATTTTTTAATTTTTATTTTTGAAAACAAGTGCAGAAGTAAGGTCCTGCATTTTACTCTCAAGCAATATGTTTCAGGTGAGCTTGATGATAACAAATGGCGAATTCGTCATGTGCTTTTATTTCTATTGCAACAATCATCAAAACTGAAATTATATGGATTTTACTCGACGCAAATTTTTACAGACTTCAATCTTATTCGGCTTCGCTGTAGCGACAAAGCAGGGTTGGGCCGACAAGCTGCCTTCAATCTCAACAGAGCGACGTGATCTCTTTCCTCAGGGTGTAGCATCCGGTGATCCAACAGCGAATACGGTAATCTTGTGGACGAGGCGTCCGCCCGGAAAGGATAGTACGGCAAAAAAGTTAATCGTTGAAATTTCAACGACGGCTGATTTTAAGAAAATCCATTCGGGTGGTACAGCGAATATCAGTGCTGATTCGGATTGGACATGTCGTTTTTTGGCAAAAGATCTCCAGCCTAATCGGGATTACTGGTATCGTTTCATTGATGAACATGGTTTCGCCAGTCGTGTGGGTCGTACGATCACTGCACCGGCAGAGAATTCGGATGTGCCTGTTCGTTTTACGTTTGTGAGTTGTCAGTGTCCGAACGAAGGAGCGATGAATGCTTATCGAAAAATGATTTATGAAGATGAGGCTAAATCAAGAGAGGAGCAACTTAATTTCGTTTTGCACCTCGGCGATTTTATTTAAGAAGTCACCTGGTATGGCGAAGATAATCCGAATGGAAACCGTGGGCGTCGTATCAGGGATCTCTATAAGTTTCCGCAAGGTCGGAAGGTTAGCAATTTTCATCTGCCTGTTACGCTCGAAGATTACCGTACACTTTACCGGGCGTATCTCGAAGATCCGGATTTACAGGACGCACGTGCGCGATGGCCTTTTGTCTGTGTTTGGGATAATCACGAATTTGCATGGGCAGGATTTCAAAGTATGTATGTTGCAGGAGGCGGATACTATGCTCCGGCGCAAAGTCAGAAAGTCGCAGCCAATCAGGCCTGGTGGGAATTCATTCCTGCCCATGTTCAACAACCGGGTAATCCGAAGCTCGAATATTTCAAAGCTCCGGAAGTCGTAGATACGCCTTTGGAAAATTTCAACGACGACGGATTGTGTGAAGAGCCGAATAATTTGATTGCGATTAATAGTCTCAAAATTCAGCGTGTACTGCGTTGGGGAAAAAATGTGGATCTATTTCTAACCGAGCACTGGTCGTTCCGTTCTCCCGATATGTCGACCGATGATTTTAACGTTCCCGGATATCCACGAGTCTCTCCGCAAATACCATTGGAAATTATGGATTACGGTCGTCACTATAACAACGATAATCCACCCGAGACAATTCGCTTCAACGGCAAAGACATTCCGAATCCCACAAAAGATGTTCATGCGCAGACTTGTCTTGGTCGAGATCAGCGGAAGTGGTTCATGGAGCAACTTGGTCAATCGAAAGCTCGCTGGAAAATTTGGGGACATTCCTTTGGTACAATGGAAGTGAGAAGTGATTATCAAAATTTGCCCGACGAATTAGGAAGCAAGTGGCCTAAAGATGTCGGTTATGCCGTAGCAGATAATCGATTCCTTCGCGATAAAGAAATCATACTTGACTTTGTTCGCGATCAAAAGATAACAGGTCTTTGTGTTGTTGCCGGTGATCGTCATGCCTTTCATGCAGGCTTAGTCTCCAAAGTATTGCCGCCAAAGAAATACGAGCCGGTGGGTGTGGAATTTATTACCGGTTCCATATCGCAGCAAACTCTGTATGAAGTATTGGTGGAAACCATGAAGAAAGATCATCCTATGCGAGTGCTGCATCTGATTGATCAACCCGATGGTAAACCGATTCCTTCTATGAACATAACACCTTTACACGGAGTGATGTCAGCGCTAAAGTTAAAGGAGACCGGAGATATGAAGCAGGCTCGTGCCGTGCGGAATCCCGAGGTAGCGCCGCATTTGTCATTTGTCGATTTCGGTGGTCATGGTTATGGTCTTGTAACTGCCACCTCCGATCGGCTCTCCACTGAGTTCGTGTGCATCCCGATACCCTATGAACGTAGTGACAAGCCGGATGGCGGACCTTTGGTTTATCGTGTTGTACATCGCACACGATTATGGAAGGCCGGAGAGACACCTAAGCTTGAGCAGGAAATTATTGAAGGCAATCCGCAGTATTGTGTTTGATTTATTGCTCACTAGTTCTAGTCATACTAATAATCGAAAGTAGATTGTTAATAATGCTTCTGATAATTCTTCGGCAGGAGTTAACCTGACAAACAACGCAGCTAATCACTAATCTGATTTCATGAAAATTTGTCTTCAAACCAAAGCGAATTGAATCCTAAATTCATCGAATAGGAGTTTCACTAGAGAAATGAAACCAATTGTAACTCCAGTCTACATTGCCTGAAAAAGAGAAGCCTTGAAGATCGATATCTTCAAGGCTTCTTTATTGTTTTATGTCCGCGATTTATCCGGAATCAGTATCGACTAACTTAAAAATTAATTAGGCTGGGCTTGTTGTGCATACCTTTGATAAAAGATAGTTTTGCCTTTAAGCTCTGTGTATTTTAATACATTTAGTGATGACAAATTGTACAACCCTTTTGCTTCGCCATACAAGGTCCCAAAAAACATACGGTTTGCACCTATAATCGAATACATTGTGAGCAAGAATGAAGGTTCGAGAGATTGTAATTCAATTATTGGGTAGTCGAGCTTACTAAACTTTTTCGCTGCTAAGGCAATACCTCCAAACGCAGATGCACCCTGATCAATTCTGAGCTTCATTCTGTTGTCCCACTTACCATAACCTGCTCCGGTTGATAGATAATCTGTAACTGTTACATAATTTGATATAAATACTCCGTCGCAATAATATACCATCGAATCTACTGCCGCTTGAGGGTTGACGTAATTACTTCCCATCCAGCCTTCGTAAAAATAAAATTTCGCACCATATCGATTACACATGGCTTTAGTTAATCGCAACAATGAAAAACATCCTGCATAATCGCGCGTGATCCAGGGTTCTTTTTCCGTCAGTGGTGAAACGACTGTACGTAGATCAGGGTATGAAGTATATAGTGCGTCCCATCTTGCAATTTCAGAGGTTTCTCTGATATCACATGTAATTAATTTAATCCCGTATGTGCTTACTGCCTTGCGACAAAAAGCAGCGAACTTACTTCTTTCGGTAGCTGTAGTCATCGAATTGCGGGCGTAACAGTTAACCATGTTTCCCCCTTTGCTTCTTAAGTAGTTGAGAAACGTGTTTTCACTGGTGGTATTTCCAATTGTAAGGTAATTCGGATGTGTGTAAATTCCGAAGAGTTCAGGAATGAGCTGTCTGTTCATGCTCATATCGGAAGGAGGAGTTTCTGTTGTGACAGAAGGATTAAAATCTTCTTTCGTACATGAGCTCAAAAACAGGAATAAACTAATTATGATAAATGCCGGTCTGAAATATATTCCCGGGAAATTTTTCTTGTTTGTTAACATTTGTTTTTTGTTTTAGTCTTGGTACAATTAATTGACGATCGACGGGTAAAACGATAACCGCTAATGAAACCTGAAATTTTAGTGAGTTGGAAAGACGAGAATTTTCTCCTGAAAAGGCAGCCAATAATTTTACCCCTATGTTATTGGCTTCTCGTGTATTTGTATTTGTTTCCGGTGTAATGGTAGGTTCAGAGTTAGTGTTTTAAATGAACTCCGGGAATAGAAAGTTAAATGTAGGTATTGGTGGAAATTGGGGATGAAGTTTGTTTGAAGTATGAGTATTTCACGATAGAAGTCATCTGCAATGTACTGCGCCTTCGACAAGCTCAGGCACCATCGTTTTGCTAAACGGCATACATTATGCTCAGGCATGATCTAATTACAACGGTGCCTGAGCTTGTCGAAGGCGCCGTTGTAATTAGATCATGCCTGAACCTGTCGGCGAAACCTTACATTGTCGAATGCAGATGTTTTAATACACTACCAAAACCCTATTCACATAAACCCCCAGATCCGTCTCCGTCTTCAATAAATAAAAACCTTTCTCATCAAAATGTAAATGTGCATTGTTCTCTGTCGTATAAGTAAAACGTTTCATGCAAATTCCTTCGAGATTTAAAATCTGAATTTCACGCAAGTGTTCACCGGGCTTGGCAGTGATATCAAAATCGCCGGTGCTTGGGTTGGGGTGGAGACTGAGTTCGGAGTTTTTGTGTGAATGGAAATCGGCTATCCCTGTTGTTGTGTCCGGACTAAATTTCAAATAGTAAAAATCCATATGAGACCCTGAATAGTAAGGGCTACTGATAAGTGCGCTATCACCCCGAGTGAAACACATGGCATCGAGTAAAGGTGCTGCAACTGGTCCGTTTAAAGAATCCCCACGTGCCGGCGAAATCATCGTAGCCCCAAACGGTAGATTGATTATTGACTGTATTGTATCCACCTGCGAAATACGCAATATTATTGTGAGAAAATGTCGGTCCATTGCTACGGAACGGATTTGCGGGAATCGCAGGAATAGTTGTCCATTGATCTGTGACAGGATTATACTTGTAGTAGTCGTCAAAGAAGCCTGCGATGCTTCCGCCACCACAAACCCCAACTGTTGATGTAGCCGTTGCCATCGTGTACATTCTTCCTGCGCCCGGGCAATTTGCTTTCGCTGTCCAGACATCAGTTGCAGGATCATACTCCCAACACTCGTTGTAATAAATAATAGCAGTTCCATCAAACGAACAACCATTAATTACATAGGCTTTGTTGTTGATGACAAAAACAGAAGCTCCTCTGTTTCCGTGTCCGGGATAATTGGCTTTTTGTGTCCATGTATCGGTAGTCGGATCGTATTCATAGAAATCCGACAAGTAGGTATTTCCATTCCCAAAGCCTAATCCGACATATCCTTTTCCGTTGATGGCAAATCCAACGGCGCTGTGTCGTGGAAGTCCGGGAAGTGAAGCAGCGACATCGGAATCGAAAGTAATTAAGTTGATTTTTGAGGCTAGTG
This sequence comes from Bacteroidota bacterium, assembly GCA_016721305.1. Taxonomy (GTDB): domain Bacteria; phylum Bacteroidota; class Bacteroidia; order AKYH767-A; family 2013-40CM-41-45; genus JADKIH01. The sequence goes on along the minus strand of JADKIH010000001.1, from coordinate 152,020 downwards.
CGCTTCCGCTACTCAGGAATTCCCCTGTGCATTGATAAGCATAATCTCCGATCACAAAAGTTGCGCGGTGCTGGTAGATGGAGTTGAAACTTTGAGCTCTATAAAGCCATTCTGATCCGAGAGGAACTACTTCCATCGTTGTGCAGGAACGATCGATGCAGCCGGGGCCATCGGAGGCATCGAGGCAGATTGAATAATTGCCAACTGTAGTTCCGGCAAAGCTAAAGTTGTTCCCCGTCGCGGATGGGCTTCCGTCGACTAGCCAATCGTGTTGCGAAGAATAACTGGACTGATTGGAGTATGTGTAAACGTCCGTCTCGAACATATCAATCCACGGGTGATTGAAATCTGAAATTACTCTGCATTGCGCAAGACCCAGCTGCGGATTCATGAGAATAGCTGACGAATTGAACATGAGAATTCCTCCCGTTGGGATGCGTACGATTTCCGTAAATGCCGGATCAATTCCGGTGTTCAGATCGGTAAAAGTGAGTGCGCTGTCAGTCGATAATAGTTGAGTAGAAGTAGTTGCAATGTATAATTCATTAGGAGCTACCATCGTCATCGAATTAATTACCGGCGATGGAGCTCTCGCCGTCCAGGTATGTCCGCCATCGGTGGTGATGAATAAATTTCCATTTACGATTTCTTCTGCAACGCCATTCAAACTATCGGCCATATCCCAGCGGAGGATTAGAATTCCTGTGGTTAGCATATTCGTCCATGTTAAACCTCCGTCTATCGTTCTGTATAAATCATTACTGATAATTGCAAATCCGACCGTAGGGCTCAGTACAAGAGTTTTGGTAGACGAATTATTGGTAGAATTAGTTGACCACGTTGCTCCTCCATCAATGCTATATGCGAAATAATTGTTGTCGTCGTAGCCGAAAAGATTTGTCGGATTAAATGCATTTACGTCAGATAAAATTTTCGACGAAATTAAAGTCCACGTTGCTCCTGAGTCACTCGTATTATACAGGCCTGTTGTGGTAGCGGCTATTCCGTTTGCGGGATCAAAAAAGCGCATTCGATTAATGCTGCCGATTGAATTTATCGATCTTATTCTCCACGTGTAGCCTCCGTCGGTAGTGTAATGCATGGAGAAATAAGAGTTGGCGTAAATTACGTTTGTGTCGACCGGAATAACGTCATTGATTCCCGGTTCGGTATTGTAATTCGTATAAGCCCAAGTTTGTCCACCATCAGTCGTCTTCATGATTGCGTTAACTCCACCTGCATATCCGACTAAGGTGTTGGTGAAGTGAATGCACTTACCGGAGAAATCTTGCGGAAGTGTTCCGATCTGATTCCAGGTATTCCCGCCATCTGAGGTTTCGTAGATGCTTGTATCGCTGATTCCGATTAGATGAGAATTGGTAAAGGCGTGATAATCGATCACACCAAAAGAGCTGTCGATCGAAAAGCTTGTTCCGCCATTGGTAGAGTATCCCGTTCGACTTCCTGTCGATTCCCATCCGTCAGTCGGAGAATTCCAATGTTCACGAATTCGGAAGCCAAAATTTCCGAATGAAGAAGTCGACCAGCTTGTACCGCCATTTGTAGTGCGATAACTTTTTTCACCGCACAAAAATCCTGTGGTGTCATTTACCCACTCAATATCATAGAGGCCATTGAACGAACCTCCGACAGAGTGGAGCACCCAGCTTTCTCCGCCGTCAGTAGTCTTCCAGTATTTCTCTTCAGAGCCTGTCATGTAACCGGTAGAAGTATCGGTGAATTCGATATTATATAAATTGTAGTTGTAAGGAAGTACTTCTTTTTTCCATGTAGCGCCTGCGTCAATCGTTGAGTAGAGCAAGCCGCTATCGCTTACTGCAAATCCTTTCGAATCACTTAAGGCACAGAGTTTGTGAAATTGTGCTTGCGACTGACCGCGATAGGTGTATGCCCATGAATTTCCTCCGTCGGTCGAACGGATAATGAAGCATGAATTTTCCGGCCAGCCTGAAACCGGATTGAGCAGACTCCCGCCAACGGCAACAATGGTATCTCTGCCGAAAGATGTTATGTCGACAATGTCCATTTGATTAAAAATAATTTGGCCGTGTTGAGCGGAAATTTTGGAAAGACAAATCAGTAATAATGCAAAAGAAAAAAGGATGCGCTTCATGGCGTGTTGTGTGTGTTTATCGTTTAGTCAAAAATAAGAAATGCTTTGGATATCATAAGATATTCAAAGCATTTGTGCATTTTTAAAAAGCAATTAAAAAGTGATTTTACCCTGTATTATTCAATTACCACACGTGAAGTCTTTGTTTCCGCGCCTGACGTGACTCTGGCTACATACGTTCCGGGCAAGAGAAGTCGAGATTTTGTTCTAATTCATCGGTCAATTCCTTTACTGAGTAGACCAGTCTTCCGTTGATATCGAATATTTCCAGACTGAAATCAGTATAGGTGGATTTAATTTTTATCCTACCAGATGAGGGGTTTGGATAAATCGTAAAATCAAATCCTTGATCGGAGCTTGCTGACTTCTTTTCTTCAATTGTCGGTATGGTTTGTACGCAAGTAGTAGTAGTAATGCAGCGACAACAACAACAACAACAACCTCTGGTGCATCTGCTCTCGATACAAGCGTTAACAATTAATTCCTTAAGGAATATGTTGCTTCTTTGAAGTTTGACGACTATATTTCCTGAGCCTTTTTCGATCGTCAACTCAGTAGCGTTAAACCCGAGACAGGAAATCTTCAAATTTCTTTTTGTTTTCGGCCGGGAAAGTGCATTGGCCGTCGAAGTCGGTTTGATTTCCGCTTACGATCTTACCTTTTTCAAGAATGCAAACATTTGCAAATACAATTGCTGCGTCGCTGTCTGCTTCCTTGACGGTGATTTTAACTTGCTCCGATTTTTTTACATCTGCCGCCGAAGAGTTGGTGACAAAGAATAAAGGCAGAAGAAGTGTGAAGAGTAGAGTAGCTTTTTTCATATACAAGTGTTTTAAAAGTTTAAACTATTGAAGTATACCATTCCCCTTTTTTCCGTAACGGGGCCCCCGGCCTTTCCCCCTCCTTCATAAACTCCGCGGCCCTTTTTTCGAACCGGATTGGTATAAATATAATGAGTTGTGGTTTCTTTTGTGTCAACTCATTGTCAGAGATAGCGGTCGCTGTTCATGATTCATTTGATAAGTGATTGGCAGGACAATTTCGGTGGACGCCTCGTTGTGTTGCAGGGTGTTTTTGTCCTGAAAAATTGCGTGATAACCTGGTGTTGATTTCGGTGCTGAATTACAGTCTGTTATCTTCCGATTATTTCGTTTTTTAACCACGAAGAAGGGCCTATTTATACCCCGGATTTTCTATATTAGTCACCCAAATAAAGTGCTATGAGGAAACTTCGACTTATTACATTTTTAGCCGTCTTTTTTACGATTACAGCATCGCAAGCGCAAACTCAACGCGTAAGCGGAGTGGTGACTTCGGGCGATGGCGAAACGATGCCGTTTTTTACAATCGTCGTGAAAGGAACAACACATGCTGTTCAAACCGATGCTAACGGAAATTTCGTTTTCGATAATTTGAATCCGACAGATACACTTGTATTTGGTTTTCTCGGATTTGAAACGCAAATGATTCCGGTTGGAAAGCAAAGTACGATCAATGTAAAGTTAGTGCCGATGCTGCATCAGTTAAATGAAGTTGTTGTTACGGCCCTTGGTGTAAATCGTCAGAAGCGTGAATTGGGTTATTCAACAGAGAAAGTTAGCGGTGCCGAAATTCAACAATCGAATGCTCCCAATCTTGTCAATGCGCTTACCGGAAAAGTTTCAGGAGTACAGGTTTCTAATCCGGATGGAGTAGATGGCGGAACAACGCGAATCGTTATTCGTGGCAACAATAATATTTCTGGAAATAATGAGCCGCTTATTGTAGTGGACGGAATTCCGATGAGCAACGATCCGGGACTTACTGATATCGGTCGCGGTCGTGACTGGGGTTCCGCCATCAATAATGTGAATATGGCCGATGTAGAAAGCTATAACATTCTCAAAGGTGGTGCAGCATCGGCTCTCTATGGTGCGCGTGGTGCCAATGGAGTTGTTTTGATTACTACTCGAAAGGGTAAAAAGCAAAAGGGTATTGGTGTCTCCTATGGAATGACGTATAAAATGACGCATCCCTATCGTTATCGTGATGTGCAGAATACATACGGAGGAGGAGCACCATCTATTGACTATACCCAACCGGCATTTGAATTGGGAAGCGACAGCATTCCTTTGTTTCCTTCGTTGTCGACTGATCCGGAGTTTGGTTATCCCGGTTCGTCAGTTTCATGGGGCCCAAAAATGGATGGACAAACCATTCGGTGGTGGGATGGTAGTTTGCGTGCCTGGTCGCCGCAACCTGATAATTTAAAACTTCCTTTTCAGGATGGTCACGCTGTTACACATAACATCTCTGCCGAGGGTGGAGGAGATGTGGGTACGATGCGATTGACAATTTCACGCACCGATAATACGCCGATTGTTCACAATAGTAATTACGATCAAACAACTTTGAGTACGAATTCTACACTCAAAATTTCAGATAAAGTAAATATTAATTTGTCGGCATCATACACAGATTATCATCGTCTGAATAGTCCGCTTCTTGGTGAAGATCCGGAATCGTTCAATAAAGGTCTTTTGTATTCATGGCCACGTAGCTATCAGGGCGAAGATCTGGCCAGCTATTCAATGACAGACGGAACAAGAAATCCTCAAGACGGCTTCCCTTATTTGTACGTCGACAAATATCTGTGGTGGAAATATTATAACAACAATACAACGCTCGATCGCTCGAAACTGCTCGGAGGATTGGCAATTAATTATACCATCAATTCCTGGTTATCGTTTGTTGGTCGCACAGGAATCGATTACACGCAAGACGAATTTCAGTCAAAGAATAAGCCGGCTGATTTAATCGGTCTGCTCGAAGGTTACTATGGAGAAACGCAACAAAGCGATCGTGGGTTAAGCAGCGAGTTTTTATTTACGGCTTCGAAGAAGAAGATTTTCAATTCAAACATAGATGTTGACTTCAATGTCGGTGGTTCACAATGGAGTCGAGATATGCACAGTCTGAGCGCTCACTCCGGTACTTGGTATTATCCAAACTGGTATAGTCTTTCGAATTACACTTCGACGATTTACGGCCAGGATGCAGGCGGAAACATTATTGTTACTCAGGCAGGCGATAATCAGGCTGCGTTAGTGCCTGTAAATACTTTTATCGAAAAAAGATTAACTCACTTTATTCATTCCTTCATTTATCCTATAGAGATTATTTATTCTTGGAGTTTACAGGTCGCAACGACTGGTCGTCGACATTGCCATCGAATGCTAACTCTTATTTCTATCCGGGTGTATCAGTTAGCTATGTTGCTTCCGATGCACTTGATATAAAGAACAAGTGGTTAAGCTATTGTAAAGTCAGAGGCGGTGTTTCTCAAACAGCAACCGATGCAGACCCTTACCAAACAGAATTTTACTACGGAACAACATTGTTCGGTGGAGATCAGACATCCTATTTCCCCGGCACCATTCCTCCGATTGCTCTTAAGCCACAAAGAGTAAATGTGTATGAAGCGGGAACGAATCTCGGTTTCTTTGAGGATCGCATCGTAGTTGACTTCACTTATTATTACAAGTATTCTTTTGACCAGATCATTAGAACTCCATTGCCTCAATCAGCGGGCGCCGGTGCGGCAGTTATTAATGATGGTGTTCTTTCCAATAGTGGTTTTGAATTATCGATCGATGCAACCGCATGGCAAGGAAAACAACTTACGATTAAAACAGGTGTGAAATTTACACGCAACAGAAATAAAGTCGTTAGCCTTGGTGATTACGCCGACACATATATCCTTGCCGATATATGGGGAGAAAATGGTCCACAAATGGCATTACACGAAGGCGATGATTTCGGAACGATCGTAGGATGGGATTATGTTTACAAAAACGGACAACCTGTTGTAAGCGACGACGGCAAGCATTATAAAATTTCTGACAGTCGTGTTCCGATCGGTAATGCTTCGCCGCATTTTCTCGCCGGCTGGACAACAGAATTTTCTTACAAGAATTTTACACTCCGAACACTGATTGATACGAAATGGGGAGGCGATATGTACTGCGGTTCGTACGTAATCGGCTTGCAGTCGGGTCAGAGTCCTGAAACATTGTTTGAGCGTGATGGAGGAGGATTGCCTTTTACAGATACGCAAGGTAATACAACAAACTCCGGTGTTATTCTTCCCGGCGTTCACGAAGACGGTACACCAAATTCAACCGTCGTTCATTACTACTACAAATATCTTCCGAATGCAGGTGGCTGGGGACATTTCCTCTCGAAGCCCGGAATCGTGGAAGATACGTGGGTGAAAATGCGCGAAGTGAATCTGACATATTCTGTTCCACTGCAGATAGTGAGAAAATTGAAATTCGTCCAGGAGCTGACGTTGTCATTTACCGGGCGCGATTTATTCTACATCTACACCACCGTTCCGGATCATATCAATCCCGAAGGTTTAATGGGAGCCGGCGATGCGCAGGGATTCGAATGGGCTTCGTTGCCGGGTGTTCGTTCGTTTACATTCGGTATCAATGCTAAATTTTAACAGGGAGATCATCATGAAAAAAAATATATCACTCCTTATTCTTGTAGCCGGAATCATTTCATTTTCCGGATGCAAAAAAGATTTTGAAGAGTTAAACCGAGATCCGAATGGCTTTACTTCGGCCAGCGATGGATCGTTGTTCAATGCAGTTATTTCTTCGTTGAAGCAGGGCTGGAATGAACAATTGTACGTTAACAATTCTGTTCTGTTAAAAGAGACTCAGTTGGGTTCTTTAGCTCAGGTTCGTTGGAATAATTACACAATCGGAACAGAAGAGATTTGGTCGAATTACTATACAACATTGCCCAATTTGCGCGAGTTAGAGCGCCGCTGGGCAGGAATGGATACAAGTTCACACGAATTGGTGAATATGATGGCGATGGAAAAGATCGTGCTTGCCGTCAAAACTTTTAAGGTGACGGATTTGTTTGGCGACATTCCTTTTACAGAAGCCGGTTATGGATACCTGGATGTAAGCAAGCTCCATCCGAAATTTGATACGCAGGAAAGTATTTACAAAACGGAGCTAAACGAATTGAAATGGGCAGCTGAGCATATTGATGTTACAGCCGTTACTCAGGAACCGTTTCTCACTTTTAAAAATTTCGACAATCTCTTTTTCGGTGACATGCAGAAGTGGCAAAAGTTTGCAAACTCACTTCGTTTGCGCTATGCCATGCGAATGGTAGACAAAGAGCCGACGCTGGCCGGAGATATTATAAGTGACATATTGATGAATTCCAAACCTATGTTTGGAGTAAATCAGTTCGGTCAGCTCAATGATGATCCTTATACTGAAAGCGCGATGCTCTTTCCGTATCAGCTTGGGTATAGAAATGAAAGCAAGGGTTGGTCATTCAATCAGTCGAAAGATGTGCGATTGGGAACAACATTCTGGCATTGGGTTTCGGCTCACGACAGTGTAGACGGAAGCGGAATATTTGATCCTCGTGCTTATTATTTTTTCGATACGAATAACGACAATAAATGGGCGGCATATCCGAACGATCCGCCTTCAGGCATGCAAGTCGACGGCGGCATTCCATACGAATACCAGAGAGATGTAGCTTACACATTAAAGGGAGCCGGTTGTTTGTATTCGCCTTTCAACTACTATATGGTACGCGACGAAGATTACTTCCCCGATATTCTTATGACAGGCGCCGAAGTTCTTTATCTGAGGGCAGAAGCTTATATGCGCGGTATCGGTGTTGCGAAAGATGTTGGACAAGCGGGGACTGAATTTCTCAGCGGCTTACAATACTCCCTTAATTTCTGGCAGCACATAATGGGTAGTTCGAAGCTTCCTACAGGAACACCTTTCGCCACAAATATTACTGTTCCATCGAACATCGGATTTATTTCCCTGCAAGTTGGCCTGAATTACTTTTCAGTGAGCGAAAGCGAGCAGCTTGATCAGATCTATGCAGAGAGCTGGGTAGATATGATTATGCAACCGCAGCAAGCATTTGCATTGTCGCGTCGAACGGGCAGAACTCCGCACGAAGGCGCAGCTTCTCAGGTATTCCGATTCCCGATTCCTCCTTCTGAGGTCTCTTACAATCAGGCAAATTGGGCAAATTCCGTAGGTTCTTCAGGCGACGGATTAAATCAAAAAGTGTGGTGGATGAATTGATTCCTCCTACTCATAAAATACTTAACTTAGGCAAATACAATTTGTATCCTCAAATATCCGAAACCAAACAAATAACTAAATAAAGCATGAAGCAATTCTACACTTCCATCCGATTGTTCCTCGTTCTGTTTCTTCTGACTCAGGCAGGCAGAGTGAATGCACAGTCAAATCAATATCTCGACTTCGATGGTGTCGATGATTATGTTAACGTTCCGAATGCATCTGCTCTCATTGCAGGGTCAAATGCCATTACGATTACCGGATGGTTTTACGACAACCAGCTTGCTTATGGGCAAGGAATGATGGGCTTTCGCGGTACCAATGGCGGATTTTATATGATCGAGTTGAATAACGGTCAGATTGAATGTCGTTTGCTGAACTCTGCCGGAACATTATACACTTATAATGCGCCTAACTATACGATTGTACCACAGGTGTGGCAACACTATGCATGGGTTTACAACGGTTCTACGATTGCTTTATACCTGAATGGAAATTTACTGGGTTCTACTGCTGCATCCGGTACAATTACCAGCACGGCAATTTCATTTGCAATCGGAAAAAGTCTTCTCGGTGGATTCAACTTCGTTTATAGTGGAAGAGCTGATGAAGTTTCAGTTTGGAATAAAGCGTTGAGCCAGTCCGAAATTCAAGATATGATGACGAATGAGCTAACGGGTACGGAAGCAAATTTGAAATTGTATTATAAATTCAATCAGGGTGTACCTGCAGGAAATAATACAAGTATTACCAGTCTGATATCTTCCTTAAACTCGCCTACATACGATGGCCAATTGTTGAATTTTGCCTTGACAGGAGCAACGTCAAACTTTAACGGTACGCTAAACACAAGCTTTCAAGCTATTTCATTTCCACAGATACCAACTCAGTTAACCACAAATGCTCCATTTGCACTTGGCGCAACAGCTTCATCAGGTTTACCTGTTTCTTATTCAATTGAGTCGGGTCCTGCTACCGTTAACGGAAGCACGATTACTCTCACAGGTCCGGGAACAGTAAGTGTTCGTGCCAGTCAGTTGGGTAATGCGCAATATGATTCTGCTACATCTGTAGTCAATGTTTTTGATGTTGTAGATCCGGCAGTGAACGCACCGATCATCGAAGCACGCAATCCGCTCGATGGAAGTAATGTTTATATGCCAACGTTGTCAACGATGGAACTCGCAGCATTAGTGTCGATCGACTATTCGGGATTGTTTTCGGTAGCTAGCGTCGATTTCTCAATAGGTGGAAATCCTCTGTCGGTTAATGATCACGGAAATGGACATTATACAGCATTGTGGGCACCTACAAGCTATGGTGCTTATACAATTCAGATGACGGCTACAAGTAATTTTGGAGCTGTAAGTACGCAAAACATTAATATAAATGTAGTGAATACCGCGAGCGACTTAAGCAATCAGGTAGCATTTTCAGGTGTATGGCTGAATACAGATTCAAATAGTGTGACACGCGATGGTATCCTTCCTTCATACGTTGGCGCTTACGATACGATCATTGCAACGCTTACCGTTACTTGTCCGTCAGGTGGTTGTGGCCCATGGGATCGCGTAGCTTCTATTGATGCAAGAGGTCATGATGGTGAATGGTATGAAATCATTCGTTACATCACTCCATACGGAGTTCCTTGTTCGCATCGAATTAATCTGACCGATTACCAGTCGCTTCTTCAGGGCAAGGTAGAGTTCAGAGCAAATTGTTCTACTTTGGATAATGGATTTTTGTATGAGTTGAAATTCGATTTCAAAGAAGGTGCTCCTCAATACAAATACAGCAGTGTAATCAAAGTATGGAAAGAAATTTATCCCTTCGGTGATTTGGCAAATTTGCAACCGGTTCAGCAATTTAATTACTCATTCCCTTCGCATACCGTTGCAGCAAAATTGAAATTGGTTAGTACAGGCCATGGTTGGGGTAATTTGAACACGGGAAATGCTGCCGAGTTCTACAATGCAACTCACACAATTCAGGTGAATGGTAATAATACTTTCAGTCAACATAACTGGTCGACATGTAATCCGAATCCTGATGCTTGTTCACCTCAGAGTGGCACATGGACATACAACCGCGCAGGCTGGTGTCCGGGATCTATCGCACCATATTTTGATTATGACATGACATCGTTTGTTGCCACGCAGAATATTGATTTGAATTATCAGTTCTACACCGGCTACCAGGATTTATGTCATCCGAATAATCCGAATTGCATTACCGGTACAACATGTACAGATTGCACCGATGGTTTCAATCCGACATTGGATGTAAATTGCAATATGATTGTATTCTACGATACAGCTGTTGTAAATACGGTGAAAGAAATTGATCAAATTGGTTTGGCTGTATACCCGAATCCATCGACAGGTTTCTTTACAATTAGCTCAGCCAGTCGTCAGGGACAAACTTATCAGGTAGTTGTGTACGACATGATGGGTAAGGTGGCGAAGTCATTTACATGGTACGGCGAACGTCGTGCTGTCGACTTGACTTCCTTCACGAAAGGTGTTTACCTTGTGCGTGCGACCAATGGTAAATCGGTTGAATACAAAAAAGTTGTGATCGAATAAACGTTATCTCGTTTTTAAATATAAAGCCGGCAGAGAAATCTAGCCGGCTTTTTATTTTCTAAAATTTGGCATGCGATAAATTATCCGCAAACAATTTTTCTTGTTACAATTTTTTGACCGTCGGATATTTTGAGCAAATAGATTCCGGAAGAGACATTTTTCAATGGAACAGGAATAATTTGAAAGCCATTGTCGGGGAATATTTGGCAGTCAGAAACAATTTGTCCGTTGGAAGTGCAAATAAGTATATTTAAAGATTCTCTTCCTTTATTGTTTAAAATCAATTGACCTTCGAATGAGTTTTCCGTCAAGGAGAGTGAGATGACTTCAAAATCATCGTACGTGTTTTCTATTGCAATTTTTTCAGAGTAATTAAAATTCCCATCGTAATCAACTTGACGTAATCTATAATACGTAATGCCGGGCCTGGTTTTTCATCACAAAATTGGTAGTCAGATCGGCAAGATTTCGTTCCGTTGCCACTGACTTGTCCGATCATATAAAATAAAATTCCGTCAGTGCTTTTTTCAATCTCAAAGCGATCATTATTTATTTCAGTTGCTGTTGACCAGTTAAGTTCGTTTTTATGATTGACATTTTTCCCTTCAAACGAGAGCAACTCAACCGGTAGTGGTGAAATGAGAGTAATACTGATATCGTCGATATAATAGTAAGCACCAAAGCTGGAAGATAGATTTGGGCCGAAGAGAGTACGTGTTGTCGTTGCGTCATTATGAAAATTGCCAATCGTTAAGTATTGAGCACTCACCGTAGGAGTGTAGAGAAATGATATTTGTTGCCAACCCGTAGAATAGAGTACCGTACTTGTTTCGACTTGCGGTGTAGTAAGAATCGGAGCGCCGAGCGTTTGTGTCATTGGTAAAGCGGAAAAATTAAAGCCAATGTTGTTAGTTCCGTAATAATGTAATGAGCTTGTTCCATTGCTGATCCAGCAAGTTATGGCATAAGTGTTACCGGAATTAAGCTATTTGCTAACGTAGTTCGTATGTACTCTCTGTAGTTTGCCGAGCTGTAATAAGTTGCAAATCCGGCAAAGTCGTTTCCTCCGTGAGGAGAGATCGTTGCCCAAAATGTTCCCGGGGCTTTTGCTCCGCCTGTTCCCAGTGTGCTGTAAAAATCAGGAGAACCTGTTCCTGCAATTAGGGAACAAGAGCCGGATGGATTAGACCAGCCCGTAGAAAGGCAAATTTGTGCATACGTACTTGGAGGCGTGGAGTAAGTTTCAAAATCTCCATTTGGACAGAGATTCTGTGCATTCAATAAGAGAATGTTGATCAGTACAAGTAGTAAAAGGAGCAGCAGCCTTTTCATAGCTCGAATCTACACACACTAAATAGTAAGCCCCTATGAATGTTGTTGAGTGGGGAAAAATCGATGCTGAAACAGTGAATCAAGGAATGATAATGGTCGTAATCCACTCAGAATCTCCATTTTTATATATAGAGTTAAAATAATCCAAGTGCCAGTTTGGTAAGGAGCAATTAATTCCAAAGATCGAAATCGGAAAGTCGATATCGCTTTCTTGTCCGATTCAACTGCCATTTTTCCCGTTTCAGCGAATTTTGTTCTAAAAGGGCTGAGGGATGGTCTATTTTTACCCAATAATAAATCACCTTACGGATTTGAAATCATTATTACGCACACTTATCATTCTCTCGCTTTTTTTGATGGCCATAAAAGGCTTTGGCCAAACGGGAACTCACTATCTATACGTGGAAATACGGGGGCTAAGTGCGCAGCGCGGTGTGCCTGAGCTGACTCAGCAATTGCATTCGATTCCGGCTGTCGATTCGGTGAGCTATTGCGAAAATGTTGGCCTCGCCATTATCCATACAAAAACACCGGCCGTCGATTCTCGTTCCGACATCAATCGTCTTCTGCATTCACTAAATTACCATTACGTCATTAAATCGGACATTCCGATTGAGGAGGCAAGGAAAATATGCCTGAAAAATACTCATCACTAATACTGACTGTCCGATAAAATCAGCTTGTAGCTGCGAACTCAAGTCAACTGAACATACTGCCACATTGAAATCTGCGAAATACATACTCTTACTTTTTTTAAGCCTCGGTTTATTCCATGGCATTAATGCTCTGGGCCAAACAACTGTCTTAAGTGGTACCGGTGATGGCGGATTTGAAACGGGAAATTCTTTTGCATTAAACAACTGGACTTCTGTAAATACCGGACAGACGAATCAGTGGTGGTGTGGTACGAATGCTGTAGGCGCAGGCGTGCGAGCTGCATATGTAGGTACTGCTGCAACCAATAATAATTACACGGCCACAGCTGCTTCTATCGTTCATATTTATAGAAATGTTGTATTTCCTGCCGGCCTTGATCTTGTTAAGCTTTACTTTAAATATAAAGTTCGAGGGCGTTCAAACGAAGACTACATGGAAGTTTCGTTGGTGCCTACATCTGTTACACCGACTGCAGGAGTTCAGTTGAATAATGGAACACTCGCAACCGATTACAGAAATCAAACTACATGGAAGGTCGATTCGATCGAATTGCCTTGTACCGTAGCGGGAACAACTCAACGTTTGGTTTTTTCCTGGATTAACGATAATGCAAGCGGAAATAATCCTGCGATTGCAATTGACAGTGTGACGATTGTTTCACGTGCCGGCGTTTCATGTAATTTGGGTCTGGGTAATATCAATATCGGAAGCTTGCCATACAACAGCGGGCCCGGTACGACGTGCGGGTTTGATAATGATATTAATAGTGCAACAGCAAATGTCTGTAATGATCCGGCATTTTTGGACGGAGAGGATGTTGTTTGGACGTTTACTCCGACTTCATCCGGACAAATTACAATTGACCTGAATGCGCCATTAGGCTTTGCGACATCTTTATCGTTGTTCGACGATTGTCCGACAGGCGGATGCTCAGGGAATATGGGAAATTGCGTGGCTAATATTGAAGATTACGATGGAAGTAAATCGATGTGTGTCTCAGTTACTGCCGGTATTACCTAGTATCTTGTTTTAGACGATGGAAATTTTTTCTGCAACGATTATGATAATTTGTTTATTTCAGCAGTAAGTGTTGCCTCAGCAGGTTCAACGTGCGCGAATCCTGTTGTCATCGGTTCGTTGCCGTACAATGTTTCGAACGAAACAACGGCATGTATGGGTGATGATTATAACGGATCTACATTAAATACATGTTCTACCGTTTATAATTCAGGTGAGGATAAGGTTTACAAATATGTTTCTGCCGGAAATGAGTGTATTAGTTTAACTATCAATAATGGTTCAACATCACTGATGGGCTTTCAAATTTATTTTGGTTGTCCTGGCTCCGGTACTTGTATCGCTACCGATGGTGGATATTGGCCATTGGTTTCTGATATTACATTGCCTTTTGCCGGAACATATTATATCATTATCGATAGTTGGGCTCCGCCAAGTGCAGTAAGTTATGATCTTGCAATCGCTTCTTTCGGTTCGGGAGCAATCAATGATCTTCCTTGTAATGCGATTAACTTACCTATGGGAACTTTTGTTCTCGGTGATAACAATTGCTCTGCCGGAGCAGGTGAACCAGCAGCTCCCTCTTGCTGGTTTGATCCGGGAACACTGAATACTGTTTGGTATAAAGCCGTTGTTCCTTCTTCAGGATTGCTTGCTATTGAGACACAGGTTGTTTCAATGGTCGACAATCAGATTGAAGTTTTTACCGGAACATGTAATGCTCTGACTCCACTATTAGATGGTTGCAACGATAATTCTACTGTAGGTTGTGGCGGGTTTAACAGCTCGGCAGGTGTACAGCTATCCGGTTTAACTCCCGGTTCAACGGTATGGATCCGAGTCGATGGTGTGGGTAATCTTACAGGCACATTTAATATCATGGCATCCGACAGCATTTCGCAATCAGGATTTAATAATCAGGATTGTTTAGGAGCTATCCCTGTATGTGGCAATCAGCTCATCACTCAAACTACCAGTTTCTTTGGATGTGGTATGATTTCTGAAATTCCGACACCGGGAAATACAAGTAATCCTGATATCAATCCGGCCGGATTTAATTCAGGCTGTCTCTTAGCAGGAGAGTTAAATATTGTTTGGTACACGATTCATATTAATACTGCCGGTTTATTATCATGGACTCATACTCATCCTGCGGGTTTTTATGATTGGATCATGTATGATTTGACAGGAACTTCTTGTTCTGCTATTTTGAACAACACACTCGCGCCGGTTCGTTGCAATTGGAATGGTGCTTCATCGACGATGGTTGGAATGCAAAATCCAATTCCGCCGGGAGCAAGTCAGTTCAATTTCATGGATCCATTGCCTGTTGTAGCAGGACAAACATTGGTATTAGCTCTATCAAACTATAGTTTTACAACAGGTGGTTATACTCTGGATTTCTCTTCCTCAACAGCAGGAATCGGAAATGCGCCGACGATCAATTGGTCGGGTGCGACGGGAAATGCCTGGGCGAATTCAAGTAATTGGGTAGGATGTAATACTCCTGCATGTGGTGTTACTGCCAATATATTTCCTGCTGCCGTGCAACCTGTCATCTCAGCGAGTACAACAGTGCAATCAATCAACATTCTTGGTGGCGCAAACCTCACCATCAATCCGGGAGTTACCGTTACTGTATGTGGTGACTTCAATAATTTCGGAACAATAAATGTGTCGCCGACATCGACCATCATCATGAATAACGGTGCTCTTGCTCAAACCTTCGACGGCGCACTTACCGGAACGAATAAGCTGGGAATGTCGTCATTACAAAAACCGGCGTCGCAAGTACAAATGTCGATATGGATGTGGCCGGTAATCTGGTTACATCAAATGCAACAAGTGTATTCAATACAAATAATAAGTATATAAGAGTAGGAGGTAATTTCAGCAATGCTGCCGGGAATACGACGTACACAAATGTTGCTCCGGGTGGGACGTTGGAGTTCAATGGCTCAGGTGCGCAATCATACCTTGCCGGCGGAACGCTGACTCTTGAAAATGTGATGATGAATAATACCGGTTCAGGTGTAACGCTAACCGGTTCGAATATGTTAATCGGCGCAACAGGAACACTCGATCTTACAAGCGGTAAAATTATTGCTTCAGGCGGATTGGAAGTTGATATGCAAAATCCGGATCCTGCATCTGTCTTTAATCACAATGCTACTAGTTATGTCGAAGGTAATCTTCGTCGTTCCCTCGATGGAAATGCGAGCACTTACGATTTTCCTGTGGGTAATTCGCTGAAGGGTTATCAAAACGCAACCGTCAGTTTTACAACAGCTACAACAATTCCGAATCTATTAGCCAATTTCCAGTCGTATGCAAGCTTGCCGATCGGCCCGGTTTCAAGCGATTGCGCCGGCTACGATTATTCGCTCTCGAATGTGCTTGATAACGGATTTTGGAATATCAATGCATCAGCAAACCCTACGAGCGGAGTGTTTGATCTTTATCTCGGTAATCGCAATTACACAGCTACATCTAATTTTTCAACAGTACTGAAGAGTTCAATTACGCCTCCAACATCATTGTCGTGGACTTTGAGTGGGTCGTGTGATCCTGCAAGTAACGCTGCACTCACCATTCGTACCGGCATGAATGGCTTCGGAACATTTGGAACAGGCTTAGCAACGCCAATAGTTCTGCCGATCGAATTACTTTCCTTCACAGGTGAAAACGATGGCAGTAGAAATATTTTATACTGGGCAACGGCAACAGAAGTTAATAACAGTCATTTCACAATCGAAAGTTCGGCCGATGGAATTCATTTCGTCGCCATCGATAGAGTAGCTGGTGCAGGTAACAGTTCAACTACGCAGAATTACAAATCTATTGATGAGCATCCTCTCGCAAAATTGACTTACTATCGTTTACGTCAAACTGATTACGACGGACGATTCTCTCACTCACAAACCATCGTCGTGAAGATGAAGGATAAATCGACTCATCTTCTCACGTATCCAAATCCCGTTGCCGAGCAATTGAACTTAGTTTACAATTCAGCTCAGGATCAGAATGTGCAACTTGTGATTCGTGATTTTTCAGGTAAGACAGTAGCGTTAGAAGCAAAACAAGTTATTAGTCGCTCCAATACAATAGCAATACAGACGGATCAGCTTTCTTCGGGTTCGTACTTTATTCAAATCTTAGGAGATGACCGCGAAACTCTTTCCAGCGCATTCTTTGTGAAAAAATAATTTTCAGTTTTTTAATCGGAGTGGCAGTTGAGTTTCTTTCGAAATCAATTCTGATAATTTACTTCCTTCTTCACTAAACGGCCAGGCGTATAAAATCTTTGTCGGAAAAGAATCCCTCATAGCTTTGATTGCCTCCAACGTTAATCTTTTCGCAATTCCCTGATTTCGGAATTCAGGAAGTACAAGAGCAGAGCAAAGATAAATCGCTTCCGGAATTTTTGTCTGAAGAGCCTGCTCTAAAACATTTTTCTCAGAAATTTTCCCGCTCAAAAAATCATTCATCGTCTGAAGCGACGAAGGAATCAAAAGTATCCAGCACACCGGTCCGTCACCTACTTCATGCTGCGAAAGCGTGGATGGGTGAATGCTCAGGAGCTGTTCAATTACCTCTTCATTTACATCAAGCTGTTCAGGATCGTTCTTCGTTTCAAAGAATTCATCGGCAAGCGCCACCATTCTGCGGAAATGTTCAGACATTTTTCAAAAGTAGGCAACTCACCGCTGATGTAAGTTGATTTATTCGCAAAATCAATGTTTCGTAAGCACTTGTAAAACAATACTATAGCTGCTTTTTATAGGGCGGATTAATATTTTTGCCGTTAACATAGGGGTGCCACCAACTTCAATTGTCTTTAATACAGGAAGCCGAGAAATGTCCTCAAATCTATCATTACATAATGAGTGCATCATAACCCACGAGAGTTGTGCCA
This sequence comes from Bacteroidota bacterium, assembly GCA_016721305.1. Lineage (GTDB taxonomy): Bacteria > Bacteroidota > Bacteroidia > AKYH767-A > 2013-40CM-41-45 > JADKIH01. The sequence goes on along the minus strand of JADKIH010000001.1, from coordinate 134,254 downwards.
TTACTATTGGTAAAATAAAGCAAGAATGGCATAAATTGCGGCAAATTAGTCCGGTGTTAACAGAAGAGACTGAAATATTACAGGCTTTGCAACATGGTGACGAGAATGCGATGGAGTCGCTATTTCGAAACTATTATAAACGTCTGTGCACCTATGCGAACACTCTGTTAAATGATTCGGATGAATCGGAAGAAATTGTTCAGCAAGTTTTTGTTCAGATGTGGGAAAAACGAGAGCAAATGGAAATCAATACTTCTGTACCTGCATATCTCTTCCGAGCGGTGAGAAATAATAGTCTGAATCGAATAAAGCATCAGAAGGTTCGCCGAATGTATGCCGAAGAAGTAACTGCACTCTCGTCGAATTCAGAACCCTCGTCAGCAATGACTTTCCGAAATGAACTTCAGTCGCAGATACATTCTGCTATAGAAAGTTTGCCTGAGCAATGTCGGTTGATATTTAAACTAAGCCGTTTCGAAGAATTGAAATATTCGGAGATAGCAGAGCAATTAGGTATCTCTATAAAAACTGTCGAAAATCAAATGGGGAAAGCGCTCCGAATCATGCGCGAAAAGCTAAAGGATTATCTGCCTCTTCTGGCTATCTTCTTATCATTCTATCTCTAATCATCTTGGAAAATAAATTTGAACATATCGATGATGTAATCGCCCGCTTCCTTTCCGAAGAGGCAACTGCCGACGATTGTCAGTTACTCGAAGACTGGAGAGCAGAAAGCGAGGAAAATAATCGAGAGTTTCTCCGATTCGAGAAGTTATTCAATGTGAGCGGAGAGTTGCGTGATGGATTGCATGTCGATACCGATGCTGCATGGAAGAAGGTGCAAACGTCGATCAAGTCGTCAAGTCAAACCGGGAAGGTGATTGATCTCAAGCCGTCAACAAAACGACTTTCTTTCTTACGTGTTGCGGCAACTATTCTTATTCTGGCCGGTGCCGGCTTATCGATTTACTTTTGTTGTTTCCGGTTGGTGGAATAAATGTTCAGGTTGTAGCTCTGGATTCAGTCAAAACGTCGATTCTTCCTGATGGAAGCTCGATTTCCCTTAACCGCAATTCTGCCCTGGAATATTCTGAAACACATTTCTCCAAAAATCGAGTTGTCAAATTGCACGGCGAGGCATTCTTTGATGTTGTTCATGACGATAAAAATCCGTTTGTCGTAGAAGCCGGCGATTTGAAAATTCAGGATGTTGGAACTTCGTTCAATGTAAAGGCAGTTGAAAACTCTGATTTAGTAATTGTCTCTGTAGTTTCAGGTGAAGTTAATATAACAACAATTAATAATGAATCTATTACTCTTCATAAAGGAGAGGAAGCCAGGTACATTCTTTCAAAACGAACGATAGAAAAGTCCGAGGTAGTCGACCCGAATATTTCTTCATATTCAAATCGTGTGTTTGTTTTTGACAATACGGAATTGATAAATGTTATTGCGGTTCTAAATGAGGTGTATCAAAACCGACTTACAATAGGAGACGAACGATTAAATTCTTGTCGAATCACCGTAACCTTTAATGATGAATCACTCGAAGAAATAGTTTTAGTCATAAAGGAAACTTTAGGTATCGATGTGAAAGAACAAAACCAACAATTCATTTTTTCAGGAAATGGCTGCAAATAATCGATCTCTTCTTTTAGTTTTTATCCTACTCTTTGCTTTTCAATTTAGATCGGATGCGCAACAGCAAATTCCATTTCTTGAAAGGAAAATAAGCCTTGAGCTAAACGGTGAGACTCCCGAAAGAGCTCTGAAACTTATTGAGCAAAAGGGAGGATTTACATTTGCGTATGGTCCACGTGTTCTTGAGAATCAGAAGCCGGTTCGAATATCTGTGAATACAGGTACAATTCGTGAGATTTTAAGCCGAATTTTCTCAGACGAGATTTCCTATAAAGAGAGAGGCAATCATATTATACTGACTCGGTCAACAAACGTAAAGTCCGATAATTCTCCTGTATATTTTTTGATTAGTGGTTATGTTGTCGACGGGAAGAGCGGTGATCAAATTTCCGAAGTCAGTGTGTATGAGAAGAAAAGCAGAGAATCTTCTGTCAGTAATAAATACGGCTTCTTTAAACTGAAAATCAAAAAGGATGAAGTCGGGGAGTCGTTACACTTAATTGCCAATAAATCGACTTACAAGGATACGGTAGTCTTTGTTCGTCAGGCTGGCAACTCGTTACTTAATATTACTCTCTATCCGATTGAGGAAGCTCAGGCTACTATCGATTCACTTTCCATTCAGGATAGTTTGATGAGAGTCGATCAGCTTGCCTTTGTGAATCTTTTATTGAATAAAGAGCAGGAGGTCAATACAAAAAATGTCAAGGATACAATTTATCGAAAATTTCAAGCTTCTTTTATTCCGTATATCGGAACTAATTTAAAGTTGAGTGGAAATACCGTAAACGATTATTCGCTGAATGTTTTGGGCGGATACGCTATGGGAACACGCAAGTTGGAAATTGGGGGATTGGTAAATGTCGATCGTGACTCTGTTTCCGGCGTGCAGATAGCCGGATTAGGAAATATTGTTGGTGGTCCGGTTAAAGGCGTTCAAATCGCCGGTCTGATGAATTATAATTTGCAAACAACTAAGGGCGTCGAAGTTGGCGGGTTGTTAAATTTTAACCGTGATTCTGTTGAAGGATTTCAATTGGCAGGCTTGGTTAATACGAATCTAAATTATTTCGAAGGTTTCCAGGGCGCAGGTTTGATAAATGTAAACCTGAAAGAATCTTCTTCATGTCAGGCAGCCGGTTTGTTAAATGTGTCTCTGGCGAAAATGAATGGAACGCAAGTTTCAGGATTGCTCAATGTGAGTCGCCAACAAATAGATGGTGCTCAAATTTCCGGCTTTATAAATTATGCTTCCGTCGTTCACGGGTCTCAAATAGGCTTTTTGAATATAGCGGATAGTATCTCCGGTGTACCGATTGGTTTTTTAAGTTTTGTAAGAAAAGGATATCATCAGTTAGAAGTTTCTTCGAATGAAGTCTTCTCTTTAAATGTAGCTTTCCGAACTGGCGTAAATGCTCTGTACAATATTCTGGAAGCCGGAATGAAAGTGGATTCTGCATCAATTCCCGTATGGGCTTTCGGTTATGGTCTAGGAAGCTCTGTTAGTTTGGGTAAAAAATGGCGATTAGGATTTGATCTCACTGTTCATCAGCCATTAAAAGGAAATGATCTGGAGTATTTTAATCCAATCGCAAAGCTGAATGTTACTTTTGAAAAGCGTTTTTCAAAATATTTCTCCCTAGCTGCAGGGCCATCAATTAACACGTTTTTTTATAATACAAACGATGCACGATTCCACGATGTCTTAGATGTGCTGCCTCCTTCATGGGCTTTTGATTCAACAGTGAAACGCGATTATAAAAATGTAAGTTGGGTCGGGGGGAAAGTAGCTTTACGTTTCTTCTAAAAAAAATCTAAGCTGAATAGGGGTGAGGGCTTTTTCAATTGTCTTCTGTATGTATAGTCACTAAAAAACATACAGAAAACATGAAAAAGCGATTCAATCGTATACTTTTTTTAGTCTTTATTAGTATTGGTATTTCGGCCTGTTCCGACAACTGGTGTGGAGTCGAAGGTGTTGGCCCCATCGAAACACAAAACCGATACCTGAGTTCGTTTGATGGAGTCGACCTCGAGCTGTCAGGCAATGTTCGCGTCACTCAGGATTCTGTCTTTTCCGTTGAGGTTACCACGTATTCAAACTATCATTCACTCATCCAAACTTATGTGCGTAATGGCACATTGGTTATCGATTCCGACAAATCGCTGAGAGATGATGATGTCAGAATAGAAATTCATTTGCCTTATCTGGAATATCTGAGTGTTGGCGGTTCCGGTTCAATTGTTACAACAAATTACTTCAATGCTTCCTACGTAAAATTACAAATTGCCGGAAGCGGAAAAATTGATTTCGCCGGAAGTTTGTCATTCGCAGATGCGTTAATCAGCGGGTCAGGCGATATTTATTTGAATGGCCACGCAACGAATGGTAAAATGACTATTAGCGGCTCAGGAAATATTCATGCTTTCCCTTTAACAGTTTTATCGAACAAAGTAACGATTAGCGGTTCCGGCAATGTTGAAACTAGTGTTACTTCCAACTTAGAAGTTACTATTTCAGGTAGCGGAGATGTCTACTATATGGGATATCCCACTTTGTCTGTCAACGTAACGGGTTCCGGAAATGTGGTTCATCGGAATTAAGCGATTCCAAATTGAAATCATTAACAAAAATTGGCTTGTTCCGATAGCTTCTCCATTGTAGGGCGTCGATATAAATCGATTGTTTTTATTCAATCTAAATTTTCAATTTATCCATCACACAAATAATTATGAAAATAATAAAATATTTCACAACTGTTTTTCTTGCCAGGCTCTCCTCTTTGGTTTCTGCTCAGACATTGACTCAGACAATAAGAGGAGTCGTAATTGATCAGATTTCTCAATCGCCTTTGATCGGAGCGAATGTAATCGTTCTAAATTCTAATCCACTGCTTGGAGGAGCAACAGATGTCAATGGTGTGTTTGTTATTCCGAAAGTTTCTGTCGGCATGCAAAACTTGAGAATAACATTTATGGGTTACAAGGAACTCATTCTCCCGAATGTAAATGTTACTTCCGGCAAAGAGGTTGTTCTCAACATCACACTGGAGGAGAATGTTGTCATGGGCAAAGAAGTTGTAATTACCGATGAAGTTAGAAAAGACCGTCCATTAAACGAATTCACCACAGTAAGCGGACGAACATTCTCCGTCGAAGAAACGCAGAAATACGCTGCCGCCGTCAATGATCCGGCACGAATGTCGACAGCTTTTGCAGGAGTGGTTGCAACCGACGATGGAAATAATAACATTTCTATTCGGGGTAATTCGCCTGCAGGTTTATTGTGGAGAATGGAAGGAGTCGAAATTCCCAATCCGAATCACTTCAGCAGTGAAGGAACTTCAGGAGGAGGGATTTCGATATTGAGTGCTCAGCTGCTCACAAATTCGGATTTTCTTACAGGCGCCTTTGCCCCTGAATATGGAAATGCGATTTCCGGAGTTTTTGATATGAAGCTCAGGAAAGGGAACAACCGACGAACTGAGCGTACGTTACAAGCGGGATTCCTGGGAACGGATCTTGCGATAGAAGGACCTTTTAAAACAAACTATGATGGATCGTACCTGGTTAACTATCGTTATTCAACACTTTCGCTTTTAAATAAACTTGGTGTTTCCGTAGGAGATGCTACTACAAATTTTCAGGATCTTTCATACAATGTTTTTCTGCCGACCCGCGCTTCCGGAACGTTTTCATTCTGGGGCTTTGTTGGGTTGAGCAATCAGGTTTCGACAGCTAAAAAGGATTCGTCGAAATGGGAGACTGACTTTGATCGATATTCCTGGGAATTTAAATCAAATACCGGCGCTTCCGGCGTTTCTCATTTTGTTCAGTTAGATAAAAATACTTTCCTCAAGAACACATTTTCGATAGCAGTTACCGCAAAGGAGCAGAGCCAACTTAAACTTGATCACGAGTACAATGAGGTATCGCAAGGATTTCAAAGATATGATCAGAATAAGTATTCACTAAATTCAATACTTACAAAGAAAATTGATTCTCGGAATAGCGTAAAAGCCGGGATTATTGTAAGTGCTATTTTTTATGATTTCAGATTTAGCTATATGAATGATACAAAGACTGCAGTCGAAACGCGAATCGATCAAAATGGGACAGCGTACACTTTGCAATCATTTGCGCAATGGAATTTTCATGCAACAGAGAAGCTGACATTCAACTCCGGCGTACATTTTCTTTATTTCCCTCTTAATAAAAGCCACTCAATCGAGCCGCGCATATCAGCCAAATATGAGCCGGATGATCGTCAGTCGTTCAGCATAGGCTATGGATTGCATGGGCAAATTCAGCCGATGGGTGTTTACTTCGCTCAAAAATTGGATAACCATGGTTCAGTTACACAGCCAAACAGAAATATTGGCTTAACAAAAGCGCATCATTTAGTCGTAGGATATGATCGTTCCTTTACTTCCTATTTTCATGTCAAATTAGAAGCATACTACCAAAGCTTGTTTAATGTGCCTGTAAGCACGAGTCATGAAGGAACGTTTTCAATCCTGAATAACGAATACGATTTCGTAACCGAGTCATTAACCGGAACCGGTAAAGGAGAGAATAAAGGTTTAGAGTTGACAGTGGAGCAATACTTACATAATGATTTCTATTTTCTGCTATCGTCTTCTATATACGATTCAAAATACAAGGCGTCAAACGGAAATTGGTATAACACCAGGTTTAACGGAAATTATTCTTTTTCGCTGACAGGAGGGAAAGAATTTAAAACAGGCGAGAAGTTCGGAAAACGAATTGTCGGAATTAATGTTAAATCGATTTACTCAGGTGGATTGCGAAATACTCCCATAGACTATGCCGCATCGCTTGCAGCCGGCGATACAAAGTATGTCGAGTCTAAGGCGTTTTCGCTAAGAGCAAAAGAGTATTTCAGAACTGATGTTAAGTTTTCCGTCAAACGAAACCGGAAGAAGAGTACCATTACCTGGAGCCTCGATTTCCAGAATATCACAAATCAGAAAAACGAATTTGGAGAGTACTTTGACCCGCTAACCGCCAAAACGAAAACTTCCTATCAGGCACCTCTTATTCCGGTGCTGGCATATAAAATAGACTTTTAAATTTAAGTCAAAAGTAAAAAGCCAAAAGCTTGCAGATTCCGCAACGCTTTTGGCTTTTAACTTTTAACTTTTGACTTTATTAATGTCCCGCCATCTGCTGATCATAATCTAGTCCCTGTGCCTTCAGAATATTTTTCGTTCTCAGCGCATGCCATGCCATGTAAGCGAAGCAAATCAATGGAACGATATAAGAGAAGTGAGTGAACGACATTCCCGCAATTCCGCCTGTACCGGCTTTGTCGAAGTCGCAGATTACACCCTGAGTAGGAGGAATGATAGCGCCACCAAGAATCATCATGATGAGGAATGACGAGCCCTGGCTTGTGTATTTGCCAAGGCCTGTAACGGCAAGAGCAAAAATACATGGCCACATAACAGAGCATGCAAGTCCGCCGCTAATGAAAGCGAAACGACTTACAGTTCCTGTCGTCATCATACCGATGATCATGGCAACGGTTCCAAGAGCAGCAACAGTAAAGAGCATTTTTGCCGGACGTTCGTTAGCATAGAAGAAGGCGCCGATGAGAATCAATACGCAAACTACATAAACGAGAATGGAGTTGATGTCGCTTCCGTTCAAATTGTTTACAAAGAGGATAACTCCAAATGCAATCAAAGGAACAATTACCGTAAGCAATTGCTTGGTTGATTTCTTAAGATTGAAAACGGCAACGGCACCTGTCCAGCGTCCGATCATCAAGCTGCCCCAGTATAAAGAGATGAACAACGAAATGTTTTTCTCCGCAAGTCCGCCGAATTCAGGCTGACGTAATAACGCTCCCATATTACTTTGAACGGTTACTTCCATACCAACGTAGACGAAGATGGCAATCATTCCCATTACCAACTGCGGATATTGCATTGCACCCCATCCGGTTTTGTTTTTCTGCGCTGCAAAGAGGGCGTAGAATAAGAGTCCAAGAATGATGACTAGCGAGCCGACAACCAGATATACCTTTTCTCCTTCGCCGAAACGATCGTTGAAGAATAGTAAGATGATGGTAGGTATAGCAATCAAAAATAGCGTAGTCATTGCCTTGGAGCTATTCTCCACATGTTCCTCCATGCGAATAGAAGGAAGGTTTTTATTCAGAAGGAAAAATAACGCAACAAATAGGAAGAGTCCGCCAAGAAGGAAGTACAATTCCCGAATTGATGCAATCGTTGCTGTTCCGCCTTCACTAAGCGATCCGAAAAGTAGGATACTTACGGCAATTGGTCCCAATAGTGTTCCCAGTGAGTTGATACCTCCGGCAAGATTTAAACGATGGGCACCGGTAGCCGGGTTTCCCAAAGCAATGGCGAACGGTTGTGCCGCAGTTTGCTGAAGTGAAAACCCTAATGCGATCATGAAGAAGCAGGCCAATACCATTCCGAAAGTCGTACTTTCTCCCGATGAGATAAAGGCTAATGAGAATGCTCCGATCACTGACATGATTAGTCCGATGATAATTCCATTTTTATAACCAATGCGATTAAGAATATCGACTCCGGAAATTGATGACAGTAAGTACAAAATCAATGAGCCGAAAAAATAGGCTCCGTAAAATGACGTGTCGATCAATTGTGACTGGAATTGATTCAGATTAAAGTGTGTTTTACAGAACGGGATAAAGATTCCGTTCGAAGCTGCCACAAATCCCCAAAAGAAGAAGACGGTAACGAGCGAAGGTAAAGCACCCTTGCTGATTGCTTGCGTTGGTTTTTCCATTTTTGATTTATTATGTTGTTTTAATTATTTTTTTCAATGAATCAGCCGACATTAATCGCGAACTTCCTTATTGCTTCGGATTAGCTTGTTTCGGTTCGACAAGATTGTTTTTATTTTCGGATTTTCGCTTAGTGGATTTAAGTTTATTTAAAAGATTTTCACTAACCTTTGTTCCTTGTACAAGGCTTCTTTCAGCTGTCAGGATGTAGTGTATTCCTCCATAGTAACGGCTGAAGGAAGCTTCCCGAGCCGCCTCCCGGAAGTTTGCGAAGGTTCGTGGCGGCATGTCGTTAAGTGTCTCAATAGTATCAGTGAAGGAGAAGTTCTCTCCGAATAAAGCCGAAAGTGTGTTTGCTGCAGCGGATGAAATTACACCATGACCGCTGGTGTATTCCGGAAATGGGGGTGTCTGTATAATTGGTTTCCACTCGGGATCCAGCAGACGATTGATAATGGTAACCGGACGAATATAATGCGTCGTGTACTTCGTATCCCAGCAGCTGATAAATGCATCAAGTAACGAAATGGAAACGAGTGCATATGCTTCTGCAGCTAAAACAATATTGGTATTCGTTTTCTTTAAAGCAATACTTGTAATTCCGATCCAATGTCCTCCCGGAGTAACCTTTTTGATCGCAAATGAGAAGTGGCCCTGATAAACGGTGGTAAAAGGATTGTCATCCCAATAACGAGCAATTCCAATTCGGTTTGAATCGGCAACGAAAAATTTTGATGAATCATAAACCAGTTTTACCATTTTCATAAATGCCGACGACATATTCGTGTCATAAGGCAACGGTGCCGGTGCATTAAATTGCGATGCCGATGCTAATGTCATTGGCCTTATTTTATTCCAGTAAGGCTCCAATGCCTCTGCATAATCGGGTGAAGTAGGAGACCAGTACTGATCCTGATTCTTTACCTGATAACGTGGGTAAGTTCGTGTTTCAGTGTAATTGTCTTTCTTCGCCCATTTGATAATGGCAGATGCAATTTCATTTCCGTATGCAATCGAATTTTCAATATCCTCTTTCGTTGTGCCATCTTTCGGGAAGTCATTCAAGGCGTTTTGCCATGCTTCTTCCATGTCATTTTCGCTAAATACTAAAGCTTTGCTAACTGCGTAAAATGCTCTTATGCCGGCGATGGCAGAGATGTATTTTTTTGTACTGTCGGCCAAGGGCATCGCCGGCATGTCGGTTAATTTTCCGGCAAAACTTCTTTTCAAGTGGTTTACTCCGGCAATAGCTTCATACGAGGCAATATTAGAGTAAGCATAAATTCGCGCAGCCACGGGTGGCGCAAATACGTCGTGAAGTATCACAGCTGTCAAATCGCCGTTAGCCTGCGCGAGGTAATAGTAATTAACTGCTTTGTATTCGTCTTTCGTTGCCGGCTTCAACTCTTTCTTCTTATCCTGAGAATGACCGGATATGAAGCTGAGTGAAAGAATTGAAAAGATTAGTAAAACTTTTCTGTGCATATTATTTCTGATTTAGGATGATAGTCTGAAGTGAATCGTTATTCATTCCGGCCAACAATACTTTCTTTTTGGCCAATGTAAGAAGTTTAAGGTTTCTGCAATCACCCTTAATGAGTAATCCGCTTTCTTTAGAGCTTATGTTTGAGAAATTTCCTTTTCCATTATTTTTTAGGAGAAAGCCAAAGCCTGCATCCTCACGTCCCATTTCGGCGCGAACGGAATAATTGTTTCCGGCCAGAATAATGTCGTTCTTTTTATCACCGTCAACATCGGTGATCACGATAGAGTTGATTGGAGCCATTTGAATTTCATTTCCAAATGCATGCTTTGCAAAATTGCCTTTGCCATCGTTTTCGAACCAGCAGGTTCTCATTTCAACACAGGCGTCGATGTGGGCGTCTTGGAGCTGCTGCGCGGAAAACATACTGTCAATGGTCTGATCGGCATACTGGTGATAGTAGATGTATCTTTTTCGCATCGAAACCATCTGATCCAGTAACTCATCTCGCGACGGCATCGGATAGGTTCCGTCTTTGATGTAATAGGTAATGATCGGTTCCGTGCTGCCGTTCTTGTCAAAATCCTTCAGATATAAATAGGCCGGATGTTCTTCCGTTGCTTTCAATTGTTCATTGCTGCCTCTGTTGCCTGCGATCAAGTCGATGTCGCCATCATTGTCGATGTCGTTCGCAACAATGCAATTCCACCATCCGGTCGAATTTGGTACGGCATCTGTCTTTTCGATCAGCCTGTGGCCGTCATTCAGAAAGACTTTTATTTTCATCCACTCTCCGGTAATCACTAAATCCAACTTGCCATCGTTGTTCACATCGGCAAAATCGGCATCCATCACCATGCCTGCATTATTCAAAGCTGAGCAGAGCTCGTCGGTTGCATCAGCGAAAACGCCATTTGTGTTTATCAGGATTTTTGAAGGAACAGATTTGCCATAATGAGCATGTTCCACACATCCGCCAATAAAGAGGTCATCATCGCCATCGTTATCGATATCGCCTTTCTTCACACAAAGACCTGCTATCGTGTCGTTCGGAATCAGATTCGATGATTTGGAGAAATTTCCTTTGCCGTCATTCAAATATAATCTGTCTTGCAGGAGAGGTGAGTTGCTTTCGAATTCATATCCGCCCGAGACGACGAATAAATCATTGTCGCTATCCTTGTCGATATCCAGAAAAATCGATTCGCCTTCTTCACACATGCTGTCAGCAGCAATCGCCGGTTGTTCCGACAGAACAAACTTTCCTTCGCTTGTCTGAATCTGTAATTCGGCTTTGCTTCCGGCACCATTTCCAATGAAAACATCGATTAGTCCATCTCCGTTCACATCTCCGACAGACATCCTTGGACCGAATACGGAAAGTTTATGAGGAATGAGTGGTTCGGTTTTGAAATCTACAAAGTCATTTTCGCTATGAGTGAAATTGAGAATGTCGGTTTTTTTCTCAAACGTAGATTGAATTGGCTTTTCGACTTTTTTCTTTGTTTCCTTCGCTTCGGTATAAGTGAAAGTTAAGCGTTGATTCGTTTTTACCTTTTTGCGAATTTCTTCTTTACCATCCGGCCAGATAACTTTTACTTCGTCGATTAGCTCGCTTTTACCTGTGCCGAAGAAAAGCTCCGGCTCTACCGATGATTCATATCCTCTCGATAAGTTGAGTTCTTCAGCTTGAATTCCGGCAGAGGATTTCAATTCGACTTTACATCCGATTCCGAAACGGTTTTTCTCGCTCCCGGCGAAATTAATCGCCAGATAGTTTCCTGATTCAATATTATTGTTTCGATAAATGAATGCCGGCGAATTGATATTGTTCATGACAACATCAAGATCTCCGTCACGGTCAAGATCAGCACACGAAGCGCCGCCCGAGAAAGAGTTGATAAACATTCCCCAATCCTTCGTGCGCTCTTTAAATGTCAGGTCTTTGTTGTTAGAGTAAATGTAATTGGGGATATCAATGCCAGGGATTTGATTAAGCAGCGCCATAAAATTCACCTTCGTTCCTTCTTGTCGTGCTTTTACTTTTGCATCTTCATATGTGTACTTCAGAAAATCCATGTTGATGAAATTTCTTCGGTAGCCATTTGTAATGAGTAAATCTTTCCAGCCATCGTTATCGAAATCGCAAAATAGTGGCGTCCACGACCAGTCGGTATTGCTGATTCCGGCCATCTGCCCGATTTCACTGAATGTTCCGTTGCCGTTATTAAGCTGTAAATTATTCCGCATCACTTGATGGTGATAGCCGAACTTAACCTGAAGCCAATATTTGTCGTAATTATTCGGCCCGCGTAATTCTTTCTGTCGCTGATTGTCTTCTGGCAACATGTCGAGGGTAATGATGTCCTCAAATCCGTCGTTATTGAAATCAGCGATATCACAACCCATCGAAAATTGTGAGGTGTGATTGATCATCGTTGTCAGTTGATCGGTGAATGTGCCATCGTGATTGTTGATGTACAGATAATCAGGCTCAGTGTAATCGTTTCGGACGTATATATCATCCCATCCGTCATTATTCAAATCGCCGATTCCGATTCCTAGACCGAAACCAATCGGAGAACCTTTAATGCCTGCCTGCGCACTTACATTGGTAAAATGTCCATTATCATTTCTGAATAATTTATCTCCTGCCAGACTATCTCTTTTTTGACGAATCTCACGAATGTCGAAATTCTTGAATGTGGTTATATTGTGATTTAGCAAGTACATGTCAAGATCGCCGTCGTGATCATAATCGAAAAATGCCGCCTGTGTAGAGTAGGAGATGTCGTTTAGGCCGAACTCAGCACTTCGCTCGGTAAAAGTTAGATCGTGATTATTTATAAAAAGTTCGTTTGCCAGTAAATTGCCGGCTAATTTCCCGCTATGACAAACATAAATGTCGAGCCACCCATCGTTATTCACATCGGCCATGGTTACTCCGGTTTTCCATCCGGGTCTTCCTCGGTTTTTGAATAACGGTGATGTCCTTGGAACTGAAGTTTTCCCTTGTTCAGATATAATTTATCTGACCCCATATTCGACGTAAAATAAATATCGGGTAAGCCATCGTTATTGATGTCGCCAACGGCAACACCCGCCACCGTTGTAAAAATATTCGTAGTTGAGAATGTTAATCTCTTCCGTTTCTGTAAGCTTGTTTTGAAAAGTGACCTGACTTTCTTCCGGAGAAATTAATGTAAATTGACTCTGCTTTTGAGCAATGCCGAGAGAGGGGAAGAGGCAAATAAGTAAAAGAAGTCCCGTGTTCGGAAATGTTTTTCTTTTTTGCATAACATGCGTATGAAAACGATACCGGTCGCGCTTGGCAACGAATTTAGTCGATTACGATTTTTATGTGCTGTGTTTGATTGCCTGCAGAAATTCGGCAGATATACAAACCTGAGGCGAGTTCTTTGTCAGCAAATGACCAGTCGATCATATGCTCGCCCGGACTTAATCTGCCGGCATCTATCTCGTCGATTTTTTGTCCGTTTATTCTGTAGATTTCTATTCGAACGTTTGAGCTTTTCGACAGATACATTCCAAAGGATGTAAATGAGTTTGCCGGATTCGGAAAAGCATAGGCAAAATTATCCTCTGCTTCTGTTTCTGCAATGCCAATACTGAGATTTGGTGTACTGAGTTTAACAGTGGTGTAAATGTGATATTCGCCCGGCTCCAGAGCCAATGGAGAAGTCGTGTTTAATACTTCGATACTGTCGCCTGTTAAGTAGTCATACCACCATCCTGTATTCTGGAAGACCGGATTAAAGCTTATGGCATTCACGTCAAAATTTCCAACGATGGTAACATTCATCGCAGAGTTGTTCAGGTGAATTGATTTGCCTGCCTGCGAAGTCTGCATGTTGAAATTCGTCGTACGGAAGGCGGGGTAGTCATTACGTAAATTGATGATGGCTGACCAAACTTTGTAAAGGCGCAGGCTGTTGGGGCGAGAATAATAATTCCACTTGAAAGGATGAGAGCACGTGCGGCACGGATTATTGATAGAGATATCGTAGCCGAGTTCTCCACCCATCCATGCCATTTTAGGTCCGGGAACGGTGTAGAAAAATGCGCCTGCCATTTCCATTCGGCGTAGAGCAGTGGCTGTGTCTTTTACATTATATGTTCCGGATGAATAACCTGAGGTAAGATTTTTATACATCACTCTCTCTTCGTCATGGCTTTCCATATATCCGATTAAATGTGGTTTAGACCAGCCGTGGGCTTTGTAATTAACCGACGAAAAATTACTGGCCGATACATTGCCCATTGTTGCCATGTAATAATTGTAGTTAACGTTACCCCAAAGCATCATCCCGTCATTTGAATAATGTTGCTCTTCGCTGTTATCGGCAAACATTTCAAGAATCACATACGCATTTGTATCTATTGACCAAATGTGATTAGCCATTCTTTCGATATTATAAACTCGTGACGAATCGTAATGGCCCCATAGCGATACATTTCCTAAAGAGTAGGTTTGTGTAAATCCTTTTGCTAAATCGAATCGGTAGCCATCAAAGTGAAATTGCTGAATCCAGAATTCAGTTACACGATCTACAAAGTAGCGGGTATCCGGACTGTCATGATTCATGTCGTAGCAAACATTGAAATCGTAGTAGGATCTGTATTGAACCATGGGCTTTCATTCGAAGGTTTACCTGTACTGTTGTCAAAGTACATCTGAACCATTGGTGACGTTCCGCATTGATGGTTCAAGACGATGTCCATTATGACGGCAATACCTCGGGAGTGGCATGTGTCAATAAATGCTTTTAACATGTCTTTTGTGCCGTAATATTTATCGTTTGCAAACATGAACGAAGGATTATACCCCCAGCTATTGTTAGCTTCAAATTCCGATACCGGCATTAATTCAATTGCATTTATTCCAAGTGTCTGTAAGTAATTTAACGTATCAATGAGTGTTTTGTAATTATGGGCAGTGATAAAATCGCGTACAAGTAATTCGTAAATGATCAAATCAGTTTTCTCGGGCTTTTGAAAATTATTAGTCTGCCATTGATAAGGCACCTGTGCCGTTTGGAGAACAGTCGCAATTCCCGTAGTTAATCCGGTCGGATAAGCAGTAGGATTCGGATAAGTAGTGCTGCCGATGCCTCCGTCGTTCGATGGGTCAACAATTTTTTCTGAATAGGGATCTGCAATTTTAGTGTAACGTCAATCAAATACTGGTAAACATACTCTTGTTGTGCCTGAAGCCCGGTGATTTGAATCCAGTAGCGAGTAGTATCAGGGGTCCGGTTCATCAGGTACGCCGGGTCGATTGTCCAATTGTTAAAATCGCCGAGCAGATAAACGAATTCCTTATGTGGCGCAAACAGATTAAAAATGACGGTTGAATCGTTGAGATAGGTAACTCCGTCTTTTGCTCCGACCGGAACCGCAGCAATCGGTGTTGAAGGAATTAACAAAAAGTTGATTTCTGAAGTGTCGGCCGTCGAGCCGTCGCTGGCAATGAGTTGAAGAGTGTTGTTGCCTGAACTACTAGGGGTAAAGGATGAGGTTAATGTGTCGTCCGTAACAGAAGCGATGGCAGAGCCATTAAGCAGAAAGGAAAGGCCGGCAATTGTATCTGCAATGCCGGTGATTGAAATCGATTGACCCGGGTTAACCAAAAGAGTGGAGTTGTTAGCTGCCACTGGGTCAACGATGGCACAGTTAATATGGGTGCTATCCTTAAGGTCGATAAAAATGTCGCTTCCGTCCGAATTTCGGGTTACGATACTTCCGTTAACATTTCTGAATAAGAAGGCTAATTGTAAAATGACCTCCGATGAAGGTACATTGTAGTAGGTGCGGGGAACGAAGGAAATGCTGTATAGATTATTTCCTAAAGAGGTCATCAGAACATTGGTGTCGGCCACACCCCATGCCGATTTAACATATCTCCACCCGCCTCCGGCACTGGTGATAACTCCGGTATGGGCGTAAATCGGGCCGGTAAGTTCTCCGCGCGCTGTTGCCTTGCGTTGCATCAAAGTAAATTGTAACCGAATCCTGCCCTCCAAAAAAATACGGTGAACTTGTAATAACCTGAGCCGAAAGAAAGCTCGGAATTAGAATGAGAAACAAGCAAAATAACCGATTTTTCATAGTGTCTTTTTCTGATTGGGTAAATTTAGCTTAATAAAGCTGTTGTTAATATTTTTTTGTGAAAAAAACTTGAACTTTTTTTTTACCCTAGTGTTTGAAGTACACTAACTAATTCCTATTTTTACCCATCTTTAAAGAACCAAATAAACCATAAAAAAAGTCTCATGAGAAAAACTCTACTAATTTCAGGCTTCTTACTGGCCTCTGCGTTTGTGGCAAACGCCCAGTATGATTTAACAATTACTTACGATGCTACTCAAGGTACGTCGACTTTAGGCGGTGCTGCCAAAGTTTACATCCACTCTGGTGGTAGCGATGTAGCAGGTCCACTCGACGGATCTTGCTGGAATTATGTAATTGGTAACTGGGGACAGGATGATGGTATTGGCGAAATGACCAATATCGGAACTGATCTTTGGACAATTACATTTGATCCTGTTGCTTATTACAGCGCAGCTTCTAACGGTCCTGTTACCGGTCCTGCGATTCTTCGTATGGGTATGGTATTCCGTGATGCAGCCGGTGTTGAATCAGGAAAAGATGTGAATGGAAGTGATATCTTCATGGATATTTCAACACCAACTCCTGCTTCTCAACCTGACGGCCCGTTCTTTGCAACTGCCGGTATCTCTGCAGGTGTTAATTCACTTACAGCTGATCATATCGGAATCTACAACACACCGGAATCCGGTTACAGAAAGTACAGTTTTTGCTTACAATCTGACTGGAACTCAAAACGCATCTTTGTCTATCTTCGATGCTACAGGTCGTTTAGTAAACGTATTATTTAACGAAATGCAATCTACTGGAAAGCATTTCTACAACTGGATCGGCGACGATTCAAATGGTAATCTTCTTGGTGGCGGTGTTTACTACTACTCTTTGGTCGCAGGCGGCCAGAAAGTATCCGGTAAACTCGTTATCGTACGCTAGTTTAATTGGGTTAGGGCTAGATTAGTAAAAAAGGGGCGCTGCGTGCAGGCCCCTTTTTTTTTGTCCCATTTTTTATTGAAGAGTTAATATTGAAGATTGAATATTGGAGGGAAGTAACCGCCCGGCGTTTTTATTTACCAAAATGCAAGTAGTTTCAACTCGCAACCCGTCGGCTGAGCCCGTCGAAGCCCGCAACCGTAACCTGCAACCCTGTAACCCGCAACCCGCAACCCGTAACCGCAACCCGCAACCCGCAACTCCGTAACCCGTAACCCGCAACCTGCAACCTGCAACCTGCAACTCCCGCCTTCCAAACCCCATACTCAACCCCAGCTTCTTCGCTTTCTCGTATTGCTTTTTATTGAACTTGTATAAACGGGCAGCTCGGTGCGATACTCCTGTTTGCTTCTTGGAGAGCTCCTGTAAAAGACCAAACTTAGAATCTTCCTTGCGGAAGTTTCTCTTGTCGATTTTCTGCTCCAATATTGCCCTCGTAAACGTGCTGCAACTGCGTAAGAGTGAATTTTTCCGGCAACAATTCAAATCCTATCGGTTCGTAACGAATTCGGTCACGTAGTCGGGAAAGCGCCTTCTCGGCAATTTATTATGATCAAATGCAAGTTTAGGAAGGGATGCAAGCCGGCGTCCGTGCTTCTGATAATAGAGTAATATGCCACAGTAATGACTCGGCCTTGCGGATGTCGGTCAATGTCTCCGAAAGTATATAACTGCTCAAGAAAAATGTCTTTCAATCCCGACAGCTCATACAGTACACGCTCTGCCGCACTGTCGATGTCCTCGTGATCGTAAACCAAATTACCCGGAATGGCCTTCCAGCCTTTATAAGGAGCTTCGTTCCGGTCTATCAATAATACTTTTAATTCGCCCTCGTCGAAGCCGAAGATGACGCAATCGACCGAAAAGTCGGAATGCAAACGGGGGAGCTTATTCTTTGCCATTTGTGCGCAATTTATACAAATGCACTTAATTTCACATATACCCGGACGGAAAAAAATCAACATACTGCTTATTGGTACTGGGGTTTGCCGATTCAAAATCAGTTTCCTACCTTAGTGTACAAATTACACCAAGATCTGAACTGATAAATGGCTAAATCCAAAATCAAGAAAATTGGCTTATTGACTTCCGGAGGCGATGCTCCGGGTATGAATGCCGCAATACGCGCCGTCGTCCGAACGGCTCTTTATCATAACAAGCAAATTGCAGGTATCCACCGGGGCTACGAAGGACTCATTCTCGGGAATATTAAACCGATGAATTCCCGGTCAGTCAGTAATATCATTCACCGCGGCGGTACGATCCTGAAAACTGCCCGTTGTTTAGAGTTCATGACGGAAAAAGGAATGAAAAAGGCCTTTGCCAATGTAAAAAAGAATAAAATTGACGCACTCATCGTCATTGGTGGCGACGGTACTTTCAAAGGAGCCGATGAATTTAGTCGTCGTTTTGAAATTCCTGTGATGGGTGTTCCGGGAACAATCGACAACGATTTGTATGGCACTGATTATACAATCGGATTCGATACAGCAACAAATACCACTATAGAAGCTATCGATAAGATCCGCGACACGGCAGCTTCGCACAACCGTCTTTTCTTTATTGAAGTAATGGGACGCGATTCGGGTTGCATTGCACTGTGGTCGGGAATTGCCGGTGGAAGCGAGGCTATCTTATTGCCGGAAAAACAGACAAGCTTCAATGATCTGATCACAACTCTTCAAAATGGTGCGCGTTCAAAGAAGTCTTCAAGCATCGTAATTATTGCCGAAGGCGAGAAAAGCGGAGGCGCACTCGTCATTGCCGAAAAGTAAAGAAGAAACTGAAAATGTATGATACGAAAGTCACTATTCTTGGCCACCTTCAGCGCGGAGGAAGTCCGACGTGCTTCGACCGTGTTCTGGCTTCCCGACTCGGCGCTCATGCCGTGGAAGGCGTACTGGCAGGTGAAACCAGAAAAATGGTCGGACTCATGGATAATAAAATTAAGCTTACTGATTTAAAGATGGCTACAAGCAATCACTTTGAACTCGATAATAATCTGATTAAGCTGGCGTCAATTTTGGCAATGTAAGTTGGATTATTATTGTGCACTTTAACTCATAATTGAAACGAAAAAACTTTTAGAAGGAATAAAATAGACTGATGGACCAAACAACGCTCACAAGCTTCGAAACCGGAGAAAATTTTCCCGGAACTAAATTCAATTCCTGAAAAATTTCGGATCACCAATCCGGTTGAACAACGCGAATACCTGATCAATGGAGAAATTGTTCGCTGGGATGGCCCGGTCGGCGATGTCTATTCGCCTGTATTCGTCCGCGAAAATGGCGAACTCAAACAGGTGCGTCTCGGATCACAACCGATTCTTGATCGTCATGCAGCGAAAAAGGCGCTTGATGCTGCCGTTGCTTCTTACGATAACGGACGCGGTGAGTGGGCGACAATGAGTATTAAACATCGCATCGAACACATGGTTAGTTTTACTCGTCGCATGAAAGAGAAACGCGATGAGGTTGTAAAAATGATCATGTGGGAAATTGGCAAAAGCTTCGGTGATTCACAAAAGGAATTTGATCGTACGATTGAATACATACAGGATACGATCGATGCACTGAAAAATCTTGATCGCGATAGCTCTCACATCGAAAAGTGCAGGGCGTATACGCACAAATCCGCCGTGGCCCACTTGGTGTCGTCCTGTGTATGGGGCCGTACAATTACCCGCTGAATGAGACGTACTGTAATCTCATCCCGGCTCTCATCATGGGAAATTCAGTGATTTTTAAGCCGGCAAAATACGGCGTGCTTTTACATCGTCCGTTGCTCGAAATTTTCCGCGATTCTTTCCCGAAAGGGGTGATCAATTTCATCTATGGCGAAGGTGCGGAAGTTTGCAGTACGCTCATGGCTACCGGAAAAGTCGATGTGCTGGCTTTTATCGGTACAAGTCGTGTTGCCAATATCCTGAAAAAGGAACATCCGTTTCCCAATCGTCTTCGCGGTGCTTTGGGCCTCGAAGCAAAAAATCCTGCAATCATTTTGGATGATGCCGATATGGAATTAGTCACTTTCGTTCAATGGGCAGTTGCACGGCACTTAAGATGATCTTTGTCGAAAAATCGATCAGTAAATTATTCCTTGAAAAATATTGCGAAAAGTTATCTGCTCTGAAAGCAGGAATGCCATGGGAAGACAATGTAATGTTAACTCCTCTTCCTGAAAAGGGGAAAACGGAATATCTGCATGGTTTAATTGATGATGCCGTGAGTAAAGGGGCCACAATTGTGAATAAGGATGGAGGCAAAAGTGTGGCCAGCTTCATGTATCCTGCCGTGCTTACCGGAGTAAATTCATCCATGCGTATTTATCACGAAGAACAGTTCGGTCCGGTAATTCCTGTGATTGAATTTACCGATGTCAACGAGCTGATCGATTATATTGTAAATTCAAATTACGGCCAACAAGTCAGTATATTCGGTACCGATCCCGATGAAATCGCTCAGTTGATCGACCCTCTTGTCAATCAGGTGTGTCGTGTCAATATCAATAGCCAATGTCAACGAGGCCCTGATGTTTATCCATTCAACGGACGAAAAGACTCGGCCGAAGGAACACTGAGCGTCAGTGATGCTCTGAGAGTATTCAGTATCAGGACGCTCGTAGCAACGAAGGAGAATGACCTAAACAAAAAGATTCTGTCTGATATCCTGGAAAATCGTAAATCCTCCTTCTTAAGTACGGATTTTATTCTCTAAATTTCCCGCCTTATATTTTGTGCTAGTCGGAATGATATCGGGCAGAGTAGAAGTAGAAAGAATTTAATCTCTTTCGAAATAAATAATAGTGAAACACAATACACGTAAAATTCAATTCCATGATATTAGTGGCAGATAGTGGTTCTACCAAAGCAGACTGGATGCTAGCCGTTCCCGGTAAGAGTCACGAGAAATATTCAACCGCAGGTTTCAATCCGTATTTTCATGATGAGAAATTTATTCTCGATGAAATGTACGCAAACGATGATCTGCGCCGGATTTCAGACCAGGTCACACAGGTCTATTTCTATGGTGCCGGTTGTTCATCCAAGGATAGAAACGAGGTGATTCGCCTTGCGTTAAATAAATTTTTCAAAGGTGCTAAAGTTGTAGTCGATCATGATATCTGGGCTTCTGTAATTGCCACTTGCGGCGACAATCCGGGTATTGCTTGTATCCTTGGAACCGGCAGTAACTCTTGTTATTTCGATGGCAAAAAGCTGCACAAAAACAATTACGGTCTGGGCTTTATCATGGGCGACGAGGGTAGTGGAAGCTATTACGGCAAAAACTGATCACGCATTATCTCTACAATATCTTGCCTGCAAATCTTCGCAAAGCATTCGAGGAAAAGTATAAGATGGACAAAGAGATTATGATTGCCAATGTCTATAATAGCTCTTCAGCGAACGTTTGGCTAGCTTCTTTTGCCAAATTCTTCACCGACAATGCCACCGATCCATGGGTTACTGAAATGGTCCGCAAAGGCATGGCCGATTTTTTCGATCTCTATGTTTGTCATTACGAAAATTACAAAAACCTCGAAGTTCACTTCGTCGGTTCTATAGCTCATTACTTCGCCGATATCCTCCGTCAGGTTGCTGCCGAAAAAGAAGTTAAAGTTGGTAAAATCATCCGCCATCCTATCAATAGCCTCGCCGAGTACTACATGACCAAGGCGCGGAATTTTTAAGGATTAGCTGATTGGCTGATTAGCTGATGGAAGGCACCTGTTGAATTAATCATAGACGGCTCTACGTTGAATCAATCGTTGACGGCATGCGTTTTTTTTGCAGCCCCATTAGCTAATCAGCTAATCAGCCAATCAGCTAATCAGCCAATCAGCTAATCAGAAAGCAGCCACCATCTTCCCCCTCGAATTCCCAAACACAAACACCATATTATTCGTGTAATCAGCCTGACCTGCATTACCGATCGGGTCAAACTTGCTGATTGGGTTGAGGAAGTTGAAGTATTCTTTGTGTCCGTTTTGCTTTTGATTGTTTACGGTTAATGCGCTTGGCTCTACTCCGTGGAAGATGAGTTTGATAACAGTGAACTTACTGTCTGATTTTCCTTCGGCTTCTGCGAACTCAATCTTTTTCCCGATAGGGTCAAATGAAATTGTTCGTCTGTAAAATCCACCGCTTTCGTAAGCAAAGTATTTCCGTCATCTTCGTAATACACAAAGCTGTTTTTCTCCGTGCCATTGTAGACGTGTACATAAAGTGTGTCAAATGGTTTTTCTGCTGCATTCTGTACCGGCGACTGCATCGTGATAATAGAACTTCCTTTTGTGAAAACATTCAGTCGGTTTACCGGGTTGCTTAAAATCAATTCCTGCTTGCCGCTATAAGCTTTGTCATTATAGATATCGTACCAGTTTCCTTCCGGTAAATAGAATTTCGCTAGATCTCTTGTAGTAGAAGTAGGGCAAACCAGAATGCCATGACCGCAAAGGAATTCGTTCTGATAATCACCGTTGTAGATATTGCCGTCGAATGTGTAATTAATTGCCAGGCTTCTTGCAACAGGCATACCGGTTTGAGCCGATTCGTAGAAAGAAGAATAGAGGTACGGCATCAGCTTGTAACGAAGCTGAATGTAATTGCGTGATATCTCTTCTACTTCTTCACCATACGCCCATGGCTCGCAGCTACGACTATTGATCATCGAATGGCCTCTCATAAACGGAGTAAATGCTGCAACACTCATCCAGCGTGCAAATAACTGTGGACTACTATTGCCCATGAATCCTCCGATATCATAACCCGCATTTGCAACACCGGAAAGCCCTAGGCTATTCACCAGACGAACACCTAATAACATATGATCATCATATGATGAATTGTCGCCTGTCCAAATTGCAGTATAGCGTTGCATTCCCGCAAAGCCTGCGCGAGTTAAGACAAACGGACGACGCCCGCCCATCAGATTCTTTGCGCCTTCATAAGTAGCGCGTGCCATTTGCATTCCATAAACGTTTCGTGCACGCATTGTTGTTGAAGGATGCCCATCGTAATCGAAATTCATCAACTGTGGAAGCTTTTGTCCCCACGTTGCAATTTCATTCATGTCATTCCAGAATCCGTCGATACCATCGCCGATATATCCTTTAAATTGATTTCCCCACCATCTTCTTCCTTTCTCACTTGTCAAATCGGCAAAGTTGCACCAGCCCGGCCATACTTGTCCGCTGTAATTGGTTCCGTCCGGGTATTTCACGAAAATGTCGTTTTTCAATCCGTCTTCATAAGCTGCATAGCCTTTTTCAATTTTAATTCCCGGATCAACAATAATAGTGGTATGGAAATTTAATTTCTTTAAATCAGCCAGCATTTTCTGCGGTTGAGTAAAATGCACAGGATTCCATGTGAACAGTTTGTACTGATCCATGTAATGTATGTCGAGGTAAATAACGTCGCAAGGAATTTTCTTGTCACGGAATGTCTGAGCTATCGAAACAACTTCTTCCTGCGGATAATAAGAATATCGGCATTGTTGATATCCGACACTCCATAAAGCCGGCATCTGAATACGACCTGTTAAGTAAGTATAGTCTTCAATGATTTTAGCAATTGAAGAATGATAAATAAAGTAATAGTTCATTTCCCCGCTCTCGGCAGTAAAAGACGAGAATCGGTCTTGTGATGCACCAAAATTGAAGTGTGACTTATATGAGTTATCGAAAAAGATCCCGTAGCTGATTTGATCATGAACACCGATATAAAAAGGAATGCTCGCGTAAATCGGATCAGTACCCGTACCGTATCCAAATGCGTCCGTATTCCAGTTTTCATATCCGTTTCCGCGACGATCCAGATTTCCTGTTTTCTCTCCCAATCCAAGAAATCGCTCTCCAGGAAGCATTTTCTTATAGGTCGAAACCTGATCCCCGATCCATGAAGTCCCAAATCCCTCGTCATCGCCATTAATGAGTACGTCATTCAATGTAAAAAACGAAAAACGCAGCGGGTTTTTGCGAACAATCAGCTTTAAAGAGTCGCTCGTAAATACTAAACGATCTTTTTCCTCCTTTAAGTTGAAATTTACCTCATTTAATGGTTTACCTACAACCGCGTAAGAAAATCGGTCACGAATGGTATCCTTGGAAAAGTGGATATTAATCATGCCCGGAGTATAAGGGGTGATTTCCACAATCGCATTTTCGGCGCGTAATTCATAACTTTTTCCGTCGCCGATTGTTTTAACGGATTTGAAATTACCGACCGACTGACATAAGTCAGTTGCCCAAATGGAGCTGTGTGTAAAAAATACACTAAGTAAGCAGAAAACTGTTGTTTTTATCAAGACTGTTTTTTTCATTTGTATGGAGATTGGGACAAGGCAAAAGTAATTTTTTTGACTTCGGTTATCAATCTTCAAACAAAAAAAACCTAAACTAATTTTACATGAAGTTCAAAAATCTACTTACAGCTTGTCTGTATTGTATGATCTTTCTCTTCCCTGCAATTGCCTTTGCGCAAACCGGAAGTTTACATGGAAAGGTCTACGATGCGAAGAAGAGTCCGATAGGATTCGCAACGGTTCAGCTGGCCGGAACTCAAATGGGTTCGGTCGCCGATGTTGATGGAAATTATTCCATAACTAAAATCCCGGCAGGTAACTACAACGTAGTTGTTTCCATGTTGGGCTACAAGAAGCAAACACTGCCTGTAACAATTGGAACCGATGCGGTAACAATGGATTTTACCATGCCGGAAGATGTGGCTAATCTCGACGAAGTTGTTGTTGTTGGTTACGGAACGCGGGTGAAGAAGGATTTAACCGGTTCTGTTTCTTCTGTTTCTTCGAAGGAATTCAACAAAGGGAATGTGGCCACTCCAGAACAACTTATTACCGGAAAAGTGTCAGGTCTGCAAGTTATCTCAAACAGTGGTGCTCCCGGCGCAGGTAGCCGTATCCGTATTCGCGGTGGTTCATCACTCAATGCCAGCAACGATCCGCTGATTGTTGTCGATGGAGTTCCGCTCGACAATACAAGCGTTAATGGTGCAGCCAATCCGTTGGGATTGATCAATCCTGATGATATCGAAAACATCACAATTCTCAAAGACGCTTCAGCATCTGCCATCTATGGTTCTCGTGCAGCAAACGGAGTAATCCTTGTCACTACCAAAAAAGGTGAAGCCGGAAAAGTGAAAGTGGAATTATCTTCATTGACATCGGTGTCGCAAATCGTAGAGAAAGTAGATGTGCTGTCTGCCGATGAATTCCGTAAGCTTGTTCAGGATAGCGGAAATACAACTCAGAAAAATTTACTGGGCGATGCAAGCACAAATTGGCAAGATCAGATTTATCGTACTGCAATTAGTTCTGATATCAATGTAGCCCTATCAGGAGGTATTCCAAGTGTTCCTTATCGTCTGACTTTTGGTCGCCTCGATCAGCCTGGAATTGTAAAAACTTCTAATCTCGCACGTAATTCTGTCGGTCTGAATCTAAATCCAACTTTCCTCGAGAAAAAATTAAAGATCGACATCAGCACAAAATACACGAATAGCAAATTCCGATTCTCCGATGCAGGAGCTATCGGTTCTGCTGTAACTTTCGATCCGACTCAGCCGGTATATTCAGGAACTTCTGATTATGGCGGATATTATGAATGGTTAGCAGTCGATACAACTCCGAATATTCTGGCGCCAAGAAATCCTTTAGGACTCTTAAACCAGAAAGAAGATATCAGTAATGTTAATCGTTTTATCGGTAGCGCCGGAATTGATTATACAATGCCGTTCATGGATGCTCTCCGTGCTCACGTAACTTTAGGTACAGATATCATTCGGTCAACTGGAACTGTGAAGGTTCCCGCAACTGCGGCTTCATTGTTCAATCAAAGCGGACAGAATACTCAGTACAAACAGGACAAGGACAACAAGCTTCTTGAAATGTATGTGAACTACACTAAAGAATATCCGACGATGAAGAGTAAAGTGGACTTCACATTAGGACATTCGTATCAGGATTGGATTTCAAGCACGCCGGCATATCCGAGCATAAATGCTCTTGGAGATACATTGAAGGCTGCAGGAATACCGGGCAAGACTGAAAACACGTTACTTTCATTCTACGGACGTTTGAATTATACATTTGCTGATAAATACCTCTTCACATTTACATTGCGTGACGATGGTTCTTCTCGTTTCTCTCCGGATGTTCGTTGGGGTTTGTTCCCTTCAGCAGCATTTGCCTGGAGAATCAGCGATGAGAAATTCCTCGGCGGCTTCAAAAAATTATCTAATCTTAAATTGCGATTAGGTTATGGTATCACAGGTCAACAGGATATCGTTGGAAATGATTATCCATACATCGCAAACTACAGTCAGGGTGAAGCAACTGCCCAATATCAGTTTGGTAACTCTTATTATTATACACTCCGTCCTGATGGTTACGATCCAAACATTAAGTGGGAGGAAACCACGGCTATCAATGCCGGTATCGATTTCGGATTTTATGACGGACGTATCAGCGGTACCATCGATTATTATCGCAAAGACACTAAAGATCTCTTAGCTGTCGTTCCAATTGCTGCAGGAACAAACTTTACAAATAATCTCCTCACTAACGTTGGTACACTGAAAAACGAAGGTTTGGAAATCGGTTTAGATGTAACAGCCGTTGATAAGAAAAATCTTACTGTGCAATTCGGTGCCAATTTTACTGTGTTCACATTCACCATCACTAAGCTTTCGAAAATTCAGGACGATAATTCAATTGGTATCCTTACCGGAAACATTGGTGGAGGTACAGGTAATACCATTCAGATTCAAAGTGTAGGCCAGACACCGTTTACATATTATGTGTATGAACAAAAGTATGACGATGCTGGCATGCCACTCGAAGGTCAGTATGTAGATCGTAATGGTGATGGTTCAATTACTCCTGACGACCGTTACCGTTATAAAAATGCGCTGCCGAAAATGTTTATCGGTTTCAGTACAGATGTAACATACCATAACTGGTCAGCCGGATTCTCTATGCGTGCGTCACTTGGTAACTATGTTTACAATAACGTAAACTCTCAGTATGGAACACGTGCTTATATCGACGGTTCGAAAAAATACATCAGCAATATCACGCGCGATTATTTCGATTCAGAATTCTATAAAACATCTGCTGTTGCAACTGAATTGTTGTCGGACTATTATATAGAAGAAGCATCTTTCCTGAGAATGGATAATATCAGTCTGGGTTATCATTTTAAGAATCTCTTCAAAAAGAATCTTTCTTTAAGAGCTTCTTTCGTAGTACAGAATGTGTTTACCGTTACCAAATACACAGGACTGGATCCTGAAGTAATCGATGGTATCGATAATAATTTCTATCCGCGTCCGCGTATTTATTCAATTGGTTTAAACTTCCAAATCTAAGCTCACGACAATGAAGACTCAAAATATCTCTAAAGCACTCTTCCTGACAACGATTGTAATAGCGTTGTTCTCGTGTACGAAAGATCTCGACAGGAATCCGTTTTATGGTTTGAATCAGGTTTCGGTCTACGAAGATCCTGCAAACTATAAGCATGTACTTGCAAAACTTTACGCCGGTTATGCCTTAACAGGAAATCAGGGTCCTGCAGGGAAACCTGATATCACCGGCTTCGATGAAGGCTCTTCAGGTCTTCTTCGTTCATACTGGAACCTCCAGGAGCTCACAACTGATGAAGCTGTTTGTGCATGGAACGATCCCGGTATTCCTGAGCTCCACAAAATGACCTGGTCATCAGAAAATTCATGGGTGAAATATACATACTACCGAATCTACTTCGAAGTAGCTATGTGTAATAAGTTCATCCGCGAAACTTCCGATGATAAGATGTCTTCTCGTGGTTTCAGCGATGCAGATAAAGCAGCGATCAGCGTGTATCGCAACGAAGCTCGTTTCTTGCGTGCTCTCGCATATTATATGCAACTCGACTTATTCGGAAAAGGTCCGTTTATTACTGAGGCCGATCAGGCAGGTGCATTCTTCCCTCCTGAAAAGGATCGTGCATTCTTATACAGCTATGTGGAATCTGAATTGCTTGCAATCGAATCAAGCTTCAGTGCACCGAAATCGCTGGAATATGCTCGTGCCGATAAAGCCGCTGTTTGGATGCTTCTTTCACGCTTGTACCTGAACTCTGAAGTTTATATCGGAACATCTAAATATGATCAGGCTGTTACGTATTCAAAACGTGTGATCGATGCCGGTTATATACTAGACCCGACGTATGCTAATCTTTTCCTCGCCGATAATAATAATTCGCCGGAGTTTATCTTCCCGATCACATCCGACGGATTGAACACTCAAACCTACGGAGCTACTACATACCTCGTGCATGCAGCAATCGGTGGCAGTATGTCGGCAGCTAATTTTGGCGTTGCTTCAGGATGGGCAGGTTTGCGCAGTACAAAAGGTTTGCAAAACTGTTTTATCGATCCAGCAACGAGTGCATTCGACAGTGTCGCAGATCACCGTTGGTTATTCTATTCAACCGGTCAGAATTTGGATATTCTCGACTTATCTAAATTTAAAGATGGTTACGCTGTGGCAAAATGGAAGAATATTACATCAACAGGTGCAATCGGTTCTGATCCTACCAAGCAGTTCGTAGATACAGACTTCCCATTCTTCCGTTTGGCTGAAGCGTATCTTACCTATGCTGAAGCAACAGTTCGTGGAGGCAATGGCGACATGGGTCTCGCTATAGGTTATATCAATGAGTTGCGTCAACGTGCTTATGGCGATGCTTCACACAATGTCGCATCGATCGATCTTCCATTCTTATTAAATGAAAGAGGCCGTGAGCTTTATTGGGAAGGCAATCGCCGTACCGATTTAATCCGTTATGGTTACTTCACTACAGCTTCTTACCTCTGGCCTTGGAAAGGCGGAGTTCAGGATGGTCAGGCTGTTGGTTCTTACCTCAACATTTTCCCGATTCCTTTAGCTGATTTGGCTGCTAATACAAATCTTCACCAGAATCCGGGATACTAATTTTGGTTCATACTCTCATTGAAAAATGAGGGTTTTATTGCTAGTGTGAAAAAGGGCCTGCAAGGGGCCCTTTTTTATTGTGATTATACTTAACTTTACCATGCACTTATTCATACGTACACTATGAAATCGAAACTCCTCTTTGTAGCTTGTCTTCTTTCTGTAAATCTAATGGCGCAAAAAAAGCCTATGGCCGCTTTTCGCCCCGATGTACTTCCGCCGACAGCCGGCGGTTTTGAAAATCGCATTATGTACGAAGTCTTTATCAGATCTTTCTATGATACTAATAAGGACGGAATAGGCGACATCAATGGACTTGCTTCTCGCATGGGTTATCTCAGAGAGCTAGGTGTTGAAGGGCTTTGGTTAATGCCTATTAGCCCTTCGCCAACTTATCATAAATATGATGTGACAGATTACTACGATGTCGATTCAGTTTATGGAACGTTGAAGGATTTTAAAAACTTCGTCGAACTGGCACATTCTCTTAAAATGAAAGTTGTGATAGATCTCGTCCTGAATCACTGTAGCAATCTTCATCCATGGTTTCTGGATGCCATATCTTCTCCAAAGGCAAAGTATCGCGATTACTTCGTATGGAGCGATCCTGATAAAATCAAGAGCGAGCCGGAACATTGGTACTTCCCTGAAGATGCATCGGGTAAAAAGATGGATGGGCAAAAATTTTACGGATTTTTCTGGAGTGGAATGCCCGATTTAAATTACGATAATCCGAAAGTGCGTGAGGAGATGAAAAAGGTCGGTAAGTTCTGGCTGTCCGAAATTGGTGTGGATGGATTCCGTCTCGATGCTGCGCAACATGTTTATCCGACCGGGCAAGAAGTTAAAAATCATCTTTGGTGGCAGGAATTCAGAAAGAGCATGGAAGAGGTGAAGCCGGATTTTTTCATGGTAGGTGAGGTGGTTAATTCAAACAAAAACATTGCTCCATACTTAAAGAAAGGTTTACATGCCGCATTCAATTTTGATTTAGCACGCGAAATTAATACAACCGTCATTACAGGTGTTGATAGCGGAATTGTTTCACGTCTCACTGCCGTTCGGGCGCTCTATCGTCAGATAGCTCCCGGATTTATTGATGCAACCTTTATCACTAATCACGATCAGGATCGCATCATGAGCAATGTAAAACACGATGTAAATAAAGCTAAAATGGCCGCCGCACTTCTCTTTACTTTGCCGGGTTCGCCTTACATATACTATGGTGAAGAAATCGGAATGCTGGGACAAAAACCTGATGAAATGATTCGTGAGCCATTCATTTGGACTGCCTCCGAAAACAGTGCCGGACAAACTCGTTGGGAAGTGCCTCAATTTTCGAGTGCCAAAACTATTGTGCCACTCAACCTTCAGCAGGAAGATTCTTCTTCTATTTATCATTTCTACAAGAAATTTATCGCATTCCGCAGAAACTCTCCTGCCTTAAGTGGTCAGGGAATTCAGCCGGTTAAGTCGAGCGATCCTCATCTCTTAATATTTATCCGTTCCGATAAATCCGGCAATTCGGTTTTAGTGGTGCATAATCTTTCCGACAAAGTAGGCTCAACTACCGTCGCTTCAATTGCGATAGGAGAGGAGTTGTTTTCAACCGGAAAAATTTCTTGTGAAAAAGGAAAAATTACTTGCGCGCCTTATTCTACTGCCATCTTCGAATTGCACAGAATGGAAAAGAAATAATTCTTTTCTTATTCTTGCTTCTGAATTTAGCGGGACAAATTATTTAAAGGTTAAAAGTTTGAAGGTGTTGCCGTCGAACTCGCCATACGTATTATAGCGTATCCAATCGCCAAGATTGATATACTTGCTTGTGCCATTAATCGGAATCTCAAGCGGAAGGTGGCGGTGACCGAAAACTAAAAAATCGTAATGCTTTTTCGCTAAGAGTTCTTTGGAATGTATGACTAACCATTCCTTTTCCTCTCCTAAAAATTTCTCATCGTCGTTGCCGGTAGCTATACGACTCTTTTTTGAAAAATAATTAGCAATGCCAATTCCGAAATTCGGATGCAATCGCGCAAACAGCCATTGGCATACTTTGCTCGCAAATACTTTTTTAATGAACTTGTATCCGTGGTCGCCCGGTCCTAATCCGTCACCATGACCGATGTAGAATGTCTTGCCGTTGTAAGTCTTTTCAATAGGCTCGCGATAGATCGTTGCATTCAATTCCTCCTCCAGATAATCAAACGTCCACATGTCATGATTACCGGTAAAATAGTGGAGAACGCTTCCCTTGTCGCTTAATGTGGCAAGCTTGCCAAGTAGGCGAACAAATCCTCTTGGCACAACTGTCTTGTACTCGAACCAAAAATCGAACACCTCGCCCATGAGGTAAATTTCTTCGGCATCGTTTTCAATACTATCGAGCCATCGAATGATTCACTTTTCACGCTCCAGACTTTTTCATAAGTAGGTACTCCCAAATGGAAGTCAGAGGCAAAATATATTTTCTTTCCTGCTTTCACGAGCCAAATAAAGTTCGGATTTGTTCCTGTGGATTCAATATGTCAAATTTTATTTCGAATCTGATTAAATTGCCAAAATGCAATTCTTCTCTGTCGTAAATATATTTGAGGTCTTCTGAATATCCTATCGGTACAAAGATGGTGATTTTTTCTTTGAATAACGGCAGCGCCACTCCGTAGTCGTACGAGAACGTATTTTCTGTCGTAGAATTGAGCTTGAAGTCGTTAAATGTTCCAGCATCGAAGAATAATCGGAATGGAAGCATTCCCGGTAACGTCGTGCTCAGATTGATGGCAGCCATCCACTTGTCGGATGTTTTGTAGAACAGAGTTGGAACTTTGAATCCGGCATCTGCCACGTAAAACTGTTGCGAATAGAATCCGCTCTGCTCGCTTTTTCCAAGAAAGACATTCTGAAACTGATCGTCTCGCTCTCCTGTCAATCCGTCGAGACTAAATCGATAATCCACTGCCGGTTGAATGTGTTGATGAATATCGGCATATCCGCCAAAGATTCGCATGGAAAAGCCTTTTGCTTCATCACCGTAGCAGAAAAATTTATTGAGCTCGGCAGTAATTTTAAAATAGTCCTGATTTCCGGTCAAGCTGATTTTTTGCATCGCCAAATCCAGCGGGTTTAAATTCTCTCTGCAAAATGTTGCCGTGAAATAATTGTAGGAATTTTTTTTCTCTGAATAGAAATAGTAAAACGGAATGTCCCGATTTACAAATGTGTGTTGAAGAATGAATTGTCTTTTGATATAGGAGTTACCATCAGGATATCTCATCGAAAAAAT
This sequence comes from Bacteroidota bacterium, assembly GCA_016721305.1. Taxonomy (GTDB): domain Bacteria; phylum Bacteroidota; class Bacteroidia; order AKYH767-A; family 2013-40CM-41-45; genus JADKIH01. The sequence continues at coordinate 101,927 of JADKIH010000001.1, read as the reverse complement.
CAACTGGGAATTCAGTCGTGAATAACGAAGAGTTGCTGAATACGATTTTTCAAGCATCAGGCTTTCGTAAAAGTCATCAGCATAGGCGTAATGTTTGAATCCTTCTCTCCAGGTGATTTTATTGAATACGCCTGCTTTCGGATAAAAGTTGTATCTCAATTCACCGCCGCCTACAAGGTCTGTCGTTTTAGTGGCAAACAAAGGCATCAAAGTGTATTCGAATTTCTTCTCTGTTGTTGTGACGTTATGTAGAGCAATTCCTCCCATCACTGAATTGTATTTATTAAAACCTAAAACAGGCATGTAAAAGATTTGAGTGTATTTGCTGTTCTCCGGTTTGGATGCAAATTGGAGTTTAATCGGCTCCGTTTTCCTTAAAATCCCTTTTGCTCTAATCGTATTATTCTGTCTGTATAATTCAGGCATTTTTTCAGCTGCATCAATACGGTAAGTATAATCCGGATTGTATTCAACGTTGATCTTTTGACGGCCGTCGAATCCTTCAATCGGATAACTCTGTACTAACACACTGTCTCGCCATGCGGTGACTAAGATTGGTGCCGAAACGCTCCCTTTGTTTTTAATTCCCAGCTCACCTTGTGAATTCTGATGTTTCACGTAGCACAAAGCATAGTCGGTTTTTTTGTCGGACATAATCATGTCTTTGAAAAACCAATCAAGCTTCTTCCCACTGGCATCTTCAAATGACTTCTCCAAATCTAACGGAGCAGGGTGTTTAAATTTCCAGTCATCAAAATAGCGATGCATGCAAATGTCGAAAAGCGAATCACCTAAATATGATTTTAAATAGTCGAAGGCAAGTGTTGTCTTATAGTAAACCTGAGATCCATAACTTTCGTAGGTGATCAGTCTGGCGTCCTGGTCAGGATTTTCCGCACGATTGGTTCTTGCAGCGCGTAGAAAATATCTGTATTGTTTTTCACGATGATCGACTAACTCTTCGTCGATAAGTTTTCCGAGACCGCCCGGAATCATCATCTCTTTTCTATACTCCGGATTAGAAGCGTATTCTGTATAAGCATAACGCGTTTCGCAGAAATTTGTCATGCCTTCATCCATCCAGGGATGAATGCGCTCATTACTTCCAAGCATTCCATAAAACCAATTGTGCGCAAGCTCATGAAAGATGGTGATGTCAAGCTCAAATGCTGATCCGTAATTCCCGATAGCCGCTACCATTGGATATTCCATGCCTTCTCCTGCTGCATAGTTTACATCAACTGCTGTGATAGAGGAGTAGGGGTATTCACCCATCCACTTGGAATTATAAAGTATTCCATTTTCCAGATACTTGATAGAGTTTTTCCAGAGTTCACCTTCGGCGTTGGTGAAAAATGCCCAGGCTGTAATAGTTCGGCCACTTATCGGAAGGCTTATCTCTCCCTTAAGGACGTGCCATCTCTTATCCGCAAACCAGGCAAAATCATGAACTCTGTCCTGATGATAATGTAAAGTCTTTGTTGTCTTAGAAGACGCCGGCGTTTTAAAGTCGTAAGGAAAATCGCTTATTTGAGATGTCTCTTTCGCCTTTTGATCCAGCCATGCCAGTTCATTCGCTCCGTTTATGAGTTCTCCTGTTGCACCAACGACATAATTATCCGGTAAGGTAATTTCAACATCGTACGTACCGAATTCAGAGTAAAACTCTCCTTTGGTTAAATTCGAAAAGTAATTCCACCCGTTACGATCATATACTGCCGGCTTCGGATACCATTGCGTAATGTGATAGGCTTGCCAGTTATGCCCCATACGACTGAAAGCATCCAGCGGAATTTTTACTCTGAACGGTGTCGTGATTACAAGGCTATCGCCACTCTTCAATGGTCGATTCAAATGAATCCGGCAAATGTCAATCGTGTCAGTTAAAAGTTCCCAAAGAGCATCTTCTCCATTGAGACGAAATCGTAATGAGTCAATAAAACCGAAATCGTCATCCGAAGCATAATTCATAATATTATTGCCTTGAATGTGTAAATCATTCGCAAGCGCCGTGTTTAAGTTCTTATAGGCATTGGGCCAGAGATGAAAATACATTTCGTTCAAATCATTCGGTGAATGATTGATGTATGTAATCTCTTCGAAGGCATTTAAAATGTGTTGCCTGTCGTCTAACGTAACGCGAATGTTATACCGCACATCTTGCTGAAAATAATTCTGAGCAATTGCATTTGTTCCTGTAAGTATGCAGGAGAATAGTAAAAGAGCTAATGTGCGAAACATATAGGGCTTCAGGCTTTAGGAGTTCTTGCTTAAAGCTTCCATGATTTTGACTTCCATTTCTTCGCTGCGTAATCCTTTTCCGATAATGCGTCCTTCTTTATCGATCAGTACATTGTATGGAATGGCTTCTATTCGATAAGTTTTGGCAATCGGACTTTCCCAGCGTTGTAAATCGCTTACCTGTGGCCAGGTGATTCCGTCTTTTGCAATAGCCTCTTTCCAGGATTCTACATTCTGGTCGAGTGAAACGCCATATATTTCAAAATTCTTTCCTTGCATTTGTTTGTATAACTGAACCAAAGAAGGATTCTCTCTACGACACGGTGCGCACCAGCTTGCCCAAAAATCTATCAAAACAACTTTTCCTCTCAACGATGAGAGTTTTATGTTTTTTGTGCGATCAACACCGGGTAAATCAATATCAGGGGCAACACTTCCTATCGGAAGCATCGATAAATCACTCATCAGTAATTTAAAGTCGGCAACGTATTTGTTTTTCGGGTAAAGATCCGTCAGTGTTTCTTCGAGTTTTTTCATCAGACTAAATTCAGCCTGCTGGTTTAAGTATTTTGTTGCAGAAAGAGAAACAATAGAAGTGATATTGTCGGTGATAAAATTCTTTGAGTATTCTTCCATCGTCATGGCGTAGAATAGCTGCAGTTGCATTCCAAGCGAATCAGCTTTCAGTGGGTTCTGTGCGCGACCTTCAACGTAGATCTTATTCAGTGAATCGCTGATGCTGCGTTCGTAGCTGCGTAGAGCTCTCAGAATTTCAGAATCTTTAGAACCTTTTACCGTATACGTTTTTTCGAAGTTGACTGCATCGCCATTCACCTTTACAACTTCTCCTGCTCTGAGCATTAGGAAAATTACATTAACGGAATCAGTACGCAATACGTAAAACTCAGGCTCCTTTGCAGGATTGTGAATGGAGAATTTTCCGTCGGCCGACAGACGACAGGAGTCGATATTGATATCGCCTGTCTCACTGATTGCCTGTAGGTAAATGAAATCTTTCGTTGCATTTTCTACCTGGCCTTCGATGATACCATTTTTAAATTTTTCGGAACACGATTGAGTGAGAACCGCCAACATAACAGATGCGGCAAGAAGAAGCTTGTTTTTCATTGCTGATGAGATCGTACTATTTAAGAGGGCAATTTAATTAAATCGTTCTTTTATAAAACAAAAGCCGGTGTTGATTTCTACATGGAAAATCAACACCGGCGTTTGAGTTTTTATCGTTTCGGAGCGTATTACAACGAATGAAGTAGCTCTTTAATGATCGATGTCATCTTGCTTTCAGCGGCAGTAGCAACTTTAAGCACTTCTTCATGACTTACACTTTGCGCTTCTTCAAATCCGCCTAAATCCGTGACAATGGAAATTGCGAAACATGGAATATTGGCATGGCGGCCCACAATAACTTCGGGCACTGTCGACATTCCAACCAGATCAGCTCCTATCGTACGTATATATCGATATTCCGCAGGCGTTTCAAAGCACGGGCCTGATACGGCAGCATAGACTCCAATGTGTGAGCGAACACCGGCCTTGTCAGCAATGCTTTTTGCAAGTTTAATCATGGCAGGATCATAAGGAACGCTCATGTCAGGAAACCGTGGCCCCAACTCATCATAATTTCTTCCGATTAGTGGATTGCTTGGCAATAAATTAATATGATCGTTGATGATTACTACATCGCCGATCTGGTATGCAGGGTTCATGCCTCCGCTCGCATTGCTGAGAATTAAACGTTTTACACCTAATGCAATCATTACACGAATCGGAAAAGTAACTTCTTGCATTGAATAACCTTCGTAATAATGAAAACGACCTTGCAAGGCAATCACATTTTTACCACCCAATTTCCCGAAAATCAATTTCCCTCCATGACCTTTAACGGTTGATACAGGAAAATTTGGAATAGATGTGTATTCTAATGCATGCTCAACTTCAATCTCTTTTACCAGTCCGCCCAATCCGCTCCCCAACACAATTCCGAACTCCGGTTTTGCGCCCGTTTTGCTTAAAATATATTCCGCGGTTTCCTTAATTTTTTCTAACATAATCAGTAATCATTTTGTTAAACTTCTCTTCCTCCTGATGAATGAAAACTTCTATCGGAAGGAAAAAGAAAGGTAGTTTTTGTACCGACGCCTCAAGATCCGGGTTTCGTAAACGCATTGCATCTTTTTCTGTTGTAACAATGATCTTGCTCGGGTTGGCGATATTGTCAAAAGTTTCCTGAATCTTCGAAATGTCTTTCGAGCTGAACTCGTGATGATCAGGAAAAATAAGTGTTTCAAGCTTGTCTGTGTGTCGACGTAAATATTCGATGAGGCCTGAAGGATTTGCGATGCCGGTTACCAGCAGGATCGTAAATCGTTTCTCCATGTAGTAGCTCGCTCCCATAAGCATCGGGCTTTGTGCTCCGAAGACTTTATTGAACTCACCATAACGAAGGTAGGAGAAAAATACAGACTGATGTGATTCCGGATTCAGGCTTTCAAGAATTCGTTTCTTTTCGATCGGCACTAAAATGTTTGGCGATTTGGTAACGATAATAATGTCGGCTCTCTTCGAAGATGATCGTGGCTCCCGCAGATTTCCGGCAGGCAGGAGATAGTCCTGGCGAAATATACTATCGTATTCTACAAGCAAAATGTTCATGCCCGGAGTTACATATCGGTGTTGAAATGCATCATCCATGAGAATTACCTGAGGACGATTCACATGCTGTATGAGATGCTCGATAGCTTCGGCACGTTTTTCTGCAACGGCAACACTGATAGCAGGGAACTTAGTGTGGTACTGCATCGGTTCATCACCGATGTCGGCCGTTGTGCATTCTCCCTTAGCGAGCATAAACCCCTGGCTCTTTCGGCCATATCCGCGACTGACTGTAGCCAGTTTGTAATTGTCCTTTAAAAGTCGGATGAGGTATTCAACATGCGGAGTTTTACCTGTTCCGCCTGTTGTCAAATTGCCCACAGCAATGATCGGAACCGGAAAAGAAGCCGATTTGATCAGCTTCCGGTCGAACAGGAAGTTTCGCACACGGATGATAAGTCCATAAATGGGCGAAAAAGGCAATAAAAGGCGTCTCCAACTTTGCACGTTGGCAAATTACGAAAATTCGACTGAATGCAATTTTTTGTAGTATTGACAAAAGTTTAAATAGTATGCCTACCGTAAAAGAAATTGCCTCCTTCTTAGAGTCTTTCGCCCCGCTATCTCTTCAAGAGTCGTATGATAATGCCGGTCTCATCGTTGGAAACCCTTCGATGGAAGTCACAGGGATTACGATCTGCCTCGACAGCACAGAGGCGGTTATTCTCGACGCGAAAAAGAACGGATGTAATCTCGTTATCGCTCATCATCCTATTGTTTTTTCAGGGCTGAAAAAGCTGAATGGGAAAAACTACATCGAACGCACCGTCATTCGCGCTATCAAAGAGGATATTGCCATCTATGCTGCCCACACCAATCTCGACAATGTCATCGATGGAGTCAATCGTGTCATAGCTGAAAGGCTGGGTCTGGTGAACATTCGAATACTCTCTCCAAAACGTCATCAGTTGCAAAAACTGACGACTTTTTGCCCTTCATCTCATATCGACGCCCTCCGTCTTGCCCTTTTCAATGCCGGAGCAGGACAAATTGGAAATTACGATCAATGCAGTTTTACTGTAGCCGGTTCAGGTACCTTCCGCGGAAACGACCAAAGTGATCCGTTTATCGGAAAAAAGGGAGAGTTGTCTGTGGAGCCCGAAATGCGATTGGAAGTTATCTTTCCTTCTGATAAACAGTCTTCTGTAATGAACGCCCTCCATGAAAATCACCCTTACGAAGAAGTGGCTTACTATCTTCATAATCTGGAAAATGAATATCAGGAAGTCGGCAGCGGAGTAGTGGGCGAATTGCCTGAAAATCAAGCTGAAATGGCGTTTTTGAGTCATGTGAAATCAACGATGAAAGCCGGGATAGTCCGCCATACCCAAACACTTGGTAAGCCGGTTAAAACCGTTGCAATTTGCGGAGGATCAGGAAGTTTCCTCTTAAATGATGCCATTAGGGCCGGTGCTGATGTATTCATCACGGCCGATTTTAAGTACCATCAGTTCTTCGATGCCGACGGGAAGATCGTAATAGCCGATATTGGACATTTTGAGTCAGAACAGTACACAATGGACTTGTTTAAGTCGCTAATTCTGAAAAATTTTTCTACCTTTGCCGTCCGTTTGACGGAAGTGTCGACAAATCCTGTTCATTATTTGTAAAATCGGCTGAAGAGTCGCTTTTGCATCTCTATATCAACTAGAATTAATTACCGAAAGATGACGAACAAGTCTGCCACTTTACGCACGGCCAAATCCAAAGGAACGGAGAAGAAAATATCCGGAACACCGGTGGTGAGGAAGAGTAAAGCCGAAAAGGCTCCACTCGAAGGAACTGAAAACAATCAAAATAAAAACAACGTGAGTCTATCTAAATTAGCTAAAGCGAAGATCAAACAAAAAGAACAGGTTGCATTTAAGCCTCGTAAAATTGAGAAGATCATCGATGTCAATCGCCTGGAGAAAAAGCTGGAAGAGATCATGGCATTGGATCATACTGAATTCACCGTTGAAGAGCGTCTAAAGGCGTTATATGTTTTACAAGAGATTGATTCCAATATCGACAAGATTCGTACTATTCGCGGAGAACTTCCAATGGAAGTATCGGATCTCGAAGATGAAATCGTTGGTCTGAATACTCGTATTCAGAATATCAATGAAGAAATGACTTCATTGAACGATCAGGTTAATAAGAAAAAGCAATCTGCAAAATATGCAAAAGAGCAGATTAAAAAATACGAAGCTCAACAGGAGAAAGTAAAGAACAATCGTGAGTTTGATTCATTGAACAAAGAAATCGAATTCCAGAATCTTGAAATTCAATTAGCAGACAAACGCGCGAAAGAATACGCTATCGAAGTTAGTAACAAACAAGTTATTCTTACTGAAACACAATCGGTATTGACAGAACGCGAAGCTGTATTGAAGTTGAAAAAGAGCGAGCTCGAAAGCATCGTTGAAGAGACTCAGAAAGAAGAAGAGCAACTCCATAAGATTGCAGCCAAAGCACGTACGATCATCGATGAGCGTCTGTTAGCGGCTTACACGCGTGTACGTAATAACGCACGTAACGGTCTTGGAGTGGTAGCTATTCAGCGTGATGCTTGTGGTGGTTGTTTCAACAAAATCCCGCCTCAGCGTCAGCTCGACATCCGTCAGCACAAGAAAGTAATCGTTTGCGAGCATTGCGGTAGAATTCTCGTAGATCCTCGCATTTCTGAAGAAGAAGTGGTAGAGTAAGCTTTACAAAAATATATTTCGAAGGGACTTCATTATCTGAGGTCCCTTTTTTTATTTTAGCATGATGAGATTTACTGTACTAATTTTATTTGTCTTCCTTTCTTTCTCCGCTAATGCCTACTACGAATTCGACGGAAAAATTCAGGAGTCCTATACTGCATTGTTGAATTTAAAATTCGACGATGCTGCTCAGATTCTTTCAAAAGAGCGTACCGAGAAGCCGGGGAATGATCTTGTTTTTCTGTTTGAGAATTATGCAGACTTTTTAAAAGCCTTCATCTCGGAAGAAGATGCCGCAGCTCAGCAGCTAAAAAGAATACGGCAATGCGATTAAAAGCATTGACAAAAAGACAGAGAATGAGAGTTCTCCTTTTCACTTGTATGCACAGGCAGAAATGATTATTCAGCAAGCATTTGTTAAGGTAAAGATGCGTGAATATGTCTCTGCAGCTACCGATGTAAGAAAGGCATATAAGCTTATCGATAGAAATACATCATTATATCCTTCTTTTCCGCTCAATCAAAAATTGACCGGACTCTTGCATGTGATTATCGGTTCGGTGCCCAGAGAATACCATTGGCTTGTTGAATTAGCCGGAATGGAAGGGACCGTGAACGAAGGAACAACAGAGCTAAAGAATCTTTTTAAGTCGATCAGCTCAACTCCGTATGGATGTTATCGTCCTGAAATCCTTTTTTATCTGTCGAATGTGTACACCACCTTTCATGCAGCCGGAGATCTTGAATTAATGGAAACAATGTTAATGGCACAATCTTACTCCACGACAAGTCCATTGATGAGATATAGCACGGCTTCTTTACTGATGAAGCTTGGTAAGAACGACGATGCGATTTTGGTCATGGATAATCCGTCATCTTATATGTCTGCTTATCCGTTTTATTTTATGTATTACAAATTGGGGATGGCCAAGCTCAGAAAGATGGATTTGTCAGCCAAGGAAGATTTTGAGATGTACATAAAGCATTTTAAAGGACAGAATTACATTAAGTCCGCATGGCAGAAAATTGCCTGGATCGAAAAGTTGAAGGGGAATGTAAACGGATATTTTTCCGCAATGCAGCATTGCAAAACTGCCGGTACTGCTTTTATCGACGAGGATAAAGAAGCGTTAAACGAAGCAAATGCCAATGAGGCCGGAAATTCGATTCTACTTCGCTCCAGATTATTATTCGATGGAGGCTATTATGATCGTGCGCAGAATGAATTGGCAGGTTTGCCGATTGATAGCTTTCCTCGTTATCGGGATCAGTTGGAGGTGACCTATCGATTAGCTCGTATTTCGCAAAAGTTGGAGCAAAAGGATCGGGCAATAGACTTTTATCAGAAGACAATTAAAAACGGGTCTTCATCTCGGTCTTATTTTGCTGCTAACAGTGCGCTCATGCTGGGAATTATGTTTGAAGATTACGGAGAGAATGAAAGGGCGAAAGATTACTATACTCAATGTTTAGCAATGGGGCCTCATGAATATCAAAACAGCATTGATCAGAAAGCTCAGGCCGGCCTCGACCGCATACGTGAAAAAGAAGAGCAGGAAGGAGAATAAACTCACTTCCTGCTCCTGTATTATTTTTCTTTTCTGATAGAATCGAAAAGTGGGGTATTAAAATTTTACGCCCAGTGTCACTGTAAAGTTGTTGGTGACAACATCGCTTTTTACTCCTGCCACATCTTGATTAACTAAAGTATAAGGCTGGTAAAATTGATTGCTGATTGAATGAAGGTAGCCGAGGTCGAGAAAGAAATGTTCGTCACGCATTCCGATTCCTAATGAAAACCCTTTTTTACTGAAGTCGTTTCCGGTCACTTTGTAGCTTTCCATCAGTGGGGAAGTGGAGTAGTTCACTCCGCCGCGGAAACTTAAATTTTCATATCTCCATTCTGTTCCGACACGAATCGTGTGGACTCCTGTGTATTTGTGAGTTATTGTGCTGTTCGTTTCTAAAAATCCATAATCACTTGCATGGAAACGAGATTCGCTATAGTCTGAAAATTCATAATCGGCATCCAACACTCCGTATTGACCAAAAATGAATGCCATGCTTCCGATTGCTTTGAATGGAGTCATCAATTCGTAATTGAATTCGCCATCGGGTGATTCTTTAGTGTAAACAGATCCGCCGTCAAATTCACTACGCATGTTGTTTTTATAGAGGTCTTTCATCGAGTACCATGTCGGTGTGTGAAATGCAAGACCTAAACGGAAAATGTCGTTTGGTCGATAAATCAAACCTAATTTAAGATTGATTCCATTACCGTCGGTTGTCAGATTTTGAGTGAAGCGATAACTTTTGAGAGTATCAATACCGTTTTCTGCATCCAGCTCTTCATAAGTTGATTCTTCAGTATAGCGTAGTGTTTCAATTCCTAGTGTAGCGCCAAGGTATAATTTGTTGCTATAGTTTCCGCCGAAGGTGAAAACCATTTCACCAACAGCACCGCGAGACTCGACACTTCTTCTTTGAGTTTGTCCGAATGGAGTAAAGGCAGGAGTATATTGATTGGTAGAATCCGGATTGATCAGATATGTGTAGTAAGCCATATATTCATAGAACGGATCCAGGTTTTCGTAACTTTTGCCCTGTGATTGTTGAGCAAAGTAATCAAGCATGGTATTATTGTCGTTTTTCCCTTCGTAAATGCTTCGGTTGTGAAAGTTGTTTATTCGATTGTATCCAAATCCGAAATTCCAGTTTTTCCATCCCGGTGAATCATCTTGTTTACCGATTTTCTCGGAGAAAATTAATCCTGCGTGACCGAAATTGAAATTATATTTTGTGTCACTTTCAACATTTCCTTGAAATGAGGAAGTGGTGGATCCTGCAAAGATGGAAGGAGTAAAAGATATTTCGTTGGATCTGAATATTCCGATTCCGGCAGGATTGGTCGATAAAACGGAGAAATCACCGCCTAATGCACCAAAGGCGCCCGACATGGAAGTAAAGCGAGATGTGCCGCTGATATTGGTAGTTGAATATCGGAACGCATCAATATCGGTTTGTGCATTTGCCGAAGTAATTGCACAAGCGAAGATAAGTGCTAGTGAGATTTTTTGGAGCTTCGTTTTCATAATTGATTGTTCAAAAAAGGCCCGCATGGGTAAAGTTCTCTCTGTACATGCGGGCCGTATTACACATTGGGATATTAGGGAAATTACTTTTTATTATCGTCTGCGTCCGCCACCTGAAGGTTTTGATTCAGGAGCTCGCGAAGGTTCTGATCTTTGATTGTTGTTGTTTGATGGTGGAGTTTCATTCTTGAATTGTTTCGGCTCGTTACGTGGTTGAAAAACCGGAGTGCGATTTTCCTGACGTTGAGGTTCAACCGGACGAACTTGCTCTTGTCGTGGTGTTACTACATTCGGACGACTGTTATCATTTCTTGAATTGTCTCTTTGCATGTTTCCGTTTCCATCATTTCTTGGAGCCGGATTCATATTTGGTTGATTATTCGGACGAGATTGATAGTTCTGAGGAGCCTGGTTGTTTCTGTTTGGCTCAACCGAAGGCGATGGTGTTGGATTAGATGGAACAGGTTGTGCTGATCCCGGGTTGTTGCGAGGATTAGATTGCGGAGCCTGATTGTTTCTGCTAGGTTCCACACTTGGAGCCTGATTGTTTCTTCCACCATTATTTGAAGGAGCAGGTCGGGTATTCGTGTTATTTGGATTTCTACCTTCATTAGAATTTTGCATAGAAGGTTGAGTCGATCCGTTATTGCTTGGAGCCGGTTTGGTATTCGGACGGGTTGAGTAATCAGAAGGACTTGGGTTTCTCGATGGAGTAGTCTGACTGTTGTCCGGACGACCTGTACCTGATGGAGTAGAAGGACTAGTTGAATTGTTCTTTCCGTCGTTCGGGCGGCCAAGGCCTCCATTTGGGTTTACAGGAGTTGTACTATTGTTTGGACGACCAATCGTATTGTTCTGATTGTTGTCTCTTCCGGGAGCAGCATTTTGTCCGCTGCCGGGGCGAGAAATTCCTGTGTTGTTCTTAGTGTCATTCGGGCGACTCAAATCAGTATTGTTATTCGGACGACCATTAGAAGGTGAAGTACTTGGGCGAGTAGAAGTAACTGTAGGCACACGACCTTCAGTTACGGCTTTTTCATATTTCTGTCCGATCGTCATTCCTGCATCGGAGTTCTGGCGACCATGTCCGCCCGGGCGTGGAGAGTTTCCACCTGCAGAGCCTCTAGGTCCATAATAATAACTTGTCTGATCGTACGAATTGTAATAGTAAGGATTGGTGTTACCGCCATAATAACCGTTGTTGTATCCGTCGTAATATCCATTGTAATAACCGTTTGCATAACCGGCATTATAACCGTGGTTATATCCATGATAATATCCGCCGTAGCCATAACCCCAACCGCTATAGTAATTGTTATATCCCGGGTACGGATTGTAATTCCATCCGTAACCGATGCTGCCATAGCAGAAAGGTTGATAGTAATAGTAAGAAGGAGCCCACCAGTTATAACCTAAATAAATACTCACGCCCCATGAAGTAGGGTTGTAGTCATACCAGTAAGTATTGGTGTAAAACGGGTCGTAATAGCTATAGCCGTAAACCGGAGTGTAAAAGCGGCGGAGGCGGGATGAATATTCGTAATCGTAATAGTCATCGTAATAATTGTTGGTAATGTATGTATTACCCTGTCCGTCCTGGTACTGTGAAGTAGTACTCTGACCTGTCTGGTTTTGATCGTATCCTGAAACCTGACCTGAGTTGTCGTAATTGTTTACGCCCGGGGCTTGATTTGAATCCTGTTGATAGTTCTGACTATCATTCGAGTAATTTGAATTATTCGTACTGTAATCAGTCGGAGCGGCAGCCGGTGTAGTAGGATAAGTCTGTTGTGCAGCCGGTTGCTGTGCGGGTGGATTATTCCGTGAAGAATAATACACATCATCCTGAGCGGTAGTACCTGCATGATAGGTAGAAGTACAAGCCGAAGCTGTTAGGATGATGGCAAGTCCGAAGAGTTTAGATAAGGTTTTCATTTTTTTTCCCCTTTCGATCGTTTGACTATTATTGTGGAGGTAAATTTAATTGCTATTGAATTATTACTTTTGTTTCGTACAGTTTACAAACACCGTACCAATCCAACTATGAGTAAAGAACTTTCCACCCGGGCCGATAATTATTCCCAATGGTATCAGGATCTTGTTGTTAAGGCAGATCTGGCCGAAAATTCCGCTGTTCGGGGTTGTATGGTTATCAAGCCATATGGTTACGCAATCTGGGAAAAGATGCAGGCAACCCTCGACAAAATGTTTAAGGATACGGGGCATGTGAATGCCTATTTCCCTCTTTTTATCCCAAAATCGTTCTTTTCTAAAGAAGCTTCTCACGTTGAAGGCTTTGCCAAAGAATGTGCCGTTGTCACTCACTATCGCCTTAAGAATGGCGAAAATGGTGAAATCATTGTAGATCCTGAAGCAAAGTTAGAGGAAGAATTGATAGTTCGTCCAACCTCCGAAACAATCATCTGGAATACATACCGTGGCTGGATCGAGTCATATCGTGATCTGCCGCTTCTCATTAATCAATGGGCCAATGTGGTTCGTTGGGAAATGCGTACTCGTTTATTCCTTCGTACAGCCGAATTCCTCTGGCAGGAAGGTCATACCGCGCATGCTACGGCCGAAGAAGCCGTGGAGGAAACTCGCCGTATGCTCGATGTATATGCTGAGTTTGCAGAAAAGACGTTAGCGATTCCTGTTGTAAAGGGAACAAAGACGGCCAACGAGCGCTTCGCCGGTGCTCTCGATACTTATTGTATCGAAGCCATGATGCAGGACGGAAAGGCATTACAAGCAGGGACATCACATTTTCTCGGACAAAATTTCGCCAAGGCATTTGATGTAAAATTCATGAGTAAGGAAGGGAAGCAGGAATTTGTTTGGGCTACTTCATGGGGAGTTTCAACACGACTGATGGGAGCTTTAGTTATGGCGCATTCAGATGATCAGGGATTGGTACTGCCTCCAAAGCTTGCACCGATTCAAGTGGTCATTGTTCCTATCTTCAAGAATGAAGAACAACTCAGCGGTATCACCGTTGTTGTCGATAAAATTATCGCTGAACTGAAATCAAAGGGAATCACTGTGAAGTACGATAATCGCGATACTCACAAGCCGGGATGGAAGTTTGCCGAATACGAGTTGAAAGGAATTCCTGTTCGTATCGCTATCGGTCCTCGTGATTTGGAAAATGGCACAGTAGAAGTCGCTCGTCGTGATACAAAAGAAAAGTCGGTGATGCAGATTACCGATCTGGCTGTGAAAGTGGAGCATCTTCTTGATCAGATTCAGACTAATATTTACAGCAAAGCATTAGACTATCGCGAAACGCACACTTATAAGGCTGACTCATACGAAGAGTTTAAGAAACTCCTCGATCAGGGCGGCTTTGTGTTGGCACATTGGGATGGTACAACGGAGACTGAATTGAAGATTAAGGAAGAAACTAAAGCTACAATTCGCTGCATCCCTTTGAATAATAAACAGGAAGAAGGGAAGTGCATTCATTCAGGTAAGCCTTCTACCCAACGCGTTATTTTTGCTCGAGCATATTAAAAGATGATGGAGCCAAATCCTCACGACCGTATTGTTGAATTGCTGAAAGAGAAAATCTCTCTGAAGCAAGACGTATATGAAAAGACAAAATCCACTTTCATGCGAATGAAAGAGCTTTTGTTTTCGATGGCGGGAGATTTGACTAAGCGAATAAAGCTCCTTGATAAAGAGCTGGTAGTTTCATGCAGAGAGTCTGGGGAGTTTGAGGTAGAGTTTACGTTGGCCGACGAAACATTGTTGTTCGTCATGCATACGAATATTTTCACTTTCGATAGTTCTCATCTTATCTGGAAGCAGCCTTATGTTCAGGCCGATAAAAACAGATCGTATTGCGGAAAAATTTTCATCTATAATTTCCTCAGCGATAGTTTCAAGTATAATCGCATAAATGATTTAGGATACCTCATCGGACGTATCTTCATCAACAAAGAAGGTCACTTCTTTGTTGAGGGGAGAAAGCAGATGGGGTATCTTTATAATGATTTCGCTTCAGCAGAGCTAAATGATGATGCTCTTTTTAAAATTATTGAAGCTGCAGTGATGTTCAGTCTCGACTTTGATCCGTTCACTCCGCCATTCGAGCAGCAGGGTGAGATTACGGTAAGAGATGTAAATGATGCAAGCTTGCAATCTCGAATCACGACAGGCAAGCGATTGGGTTTCCGCTTTCAGTCTGATAACAATTTTTAGTCAAAGAAAAACTCTTTGTTGTAAGATCGTCCTACATTTATTTAATGAGGAAAGAAATTCCGGCTTGCACACCGGCAGCTCTATATTTTTGTTTCGTGCTTTTTTCGTCACTGAAAACCGAATTAAGCATGATTGAATAGCCCGGACGAAGTAGAAGATGTGTCTTAGGGCTAATCATGTATCGAATGTCAATTCCTGCCTGAGCGGACCAGATTAGTTTGCGGAACGATTTTATTTCACTGAAAGACTCAAGTCCGCTCATGTCGTCTTTAATGTAATAGCCATTCTTTACCGTAAGAAGCATAGGAGTAATCCCTGCCGAAATGCCGGTGCGGAATTTGCCTTTTGAAAAAATCCAGGTAAATTGAATTGGTAGTTGGGTATAGTAGAGTAGATTCGTTTTATTATGCGACGAAATAGCTGCGTCCGTTGTTGTCATGCGAACTGTATCCGTCTGAGTGATGATTACACTATCTAGCCGCTGATAGCTTTGTTGAGAGTAATAAACATAGCCGTAAACAAAATTGGTGTCAGTTTGGAATACAGTGTGATAATATGTGTACCAGTAGCTACTGTCGATTGCAAAGAGTTGTCTCGATAGTGCAGAGTAGTTTAGTTTTTCGCCGGCGATCTGAAGACCTAGTCCTACGCGTACTTCGAAGTTTTCCCACAAGCGAGTCACAGACACCGTAAGTGCAGGCGTAATGATATTCGCTTCTTCGTTCGTTCTACGCGAATAGGATTCAGCGGTTGAGGATAGACTTTTGGATATGTAATTTAATCCCGTGGTTACATCGAGTCGCCATTCTGCATCAAATTTTGTTTTTGTTTTTACAACAGGTACGTTTTCGGGGGATGAGATCGGAGTGTTTTTGAGATACCGTTTTGCGTATGTTGGCAAGCAGCACTGCTTCTTGATTGGTGGCGCTGATGTTGGTTGCTGAAGTTGATTGCGAAGATTCTGTTTCGTCTCCATGGTTTTCTGCCTTTGGAGTTGGCAGGGTAGGATGGGTATTTGGTCGGCTATGATTTAAAAGCGCTTCGCTTTCGATTGGAGAAGGAGTTCTTCCGGGGAATTTGGGATTGTTTGGTGTTCCGATTGTAGCGTTTTTAGAAATTTGTTTTTCAGGTGTAGGGTTAATTGGCTTTTGTGTTTCGGGAATTGTTTTTTCTATAGGTAAGCTAATGTTGCTTTTCTCGGTGTTGGTGCTGTTTGTTGTAGGTGGATTGATATTTGTGTTTAAATCCTGATTTCGTTGTGTGTTTAATGGAGTTAAAGATTGATTTTCGTTTGATGAAGTAATAACAGTTTTAGTCTCGTGTTTGTCATGATTAAAATAATAATAAGAGCCCGTCAGTGAACCGACAAGACATAATCCGGCGAAGCACAAGATTAGTGCACGCTTCTTTCTTTTGGCTTTGAAATGATTGTCGATCATTTTTTCAGCTTCCGGCCAGTAGTCTGCAGGATTAGGATCCCTGAAGTTTTCTTCTGTCATGACAAAATGCTTTTTATACTATTTTTCTTTTTGAGTTCTTCGATCAGCCCCTGAAGAATTTTTCTGGCTCTGAATAAATGAACTTTTGATGTTGAAGGGCTAATGCCTAAAAGTCCGGCAATTTCATCGTGCTTATAGCCGTCGATAACATATAAATTAAAGACGGTTCGATTCATTTCCGGTAATTGATTTATCGCAAGGAGAATTTCTTCGCGATCCAGATGGTGTTCAGTTTTCTCGTCGCTGAAACGATGTTCATCATGATTTTCGAAGCCGGATGTTTCAATTAGCTTCTTGTATGTATGATGACGTCGAAATTCGTCGATGATGGTATTGATGCAGATTTTTCGAACCCAAAGTTCGAAAGGGATATGATCTTTCTTGAGGTAGGAGGAGAGGTTCTGAATGATTTTAAGGAACACCAGATTCAGAGTAGCCATGCTTTCTTCCTTATTGCGATAATAACGACGACAAACTGAAAGTATAAACGGGAAGCACACTTTATATAGCTCGTAGTGTGCTTTCCGATTATCTTTCAGGCAATCGTTAAGAAGCTGGTTTGAAGGATTCATGGCTAAAAGTAAAAAGGATGTTATTTTTCAATAACATCCTTTCTTTTGCTGAAGAAGAATTACTGTTTTACAAAGCGAGCAAAGCTGACTTCGTTTTTCTCATTTTTCAGTTCGAGAATGTAAACACCTTGAGGAAGGGTGCTTACGGTAATTTCCACATTCTTGCCGCTGATAGAACCGGAAAGTAATCGGCTTCCGGTGATAGACTGAATTGAATAAGTCAATTCAGATCCAAACGACTGTACAGCTTCGATGTGTAATTGATCGTTAGCCGGATTAGGATAAAGATGAGCTGCTAAAGTTGATGAGAGATCTTTTACACTATTGAGCTGATTCGGAGCCATAACATTGATGGTGAAACCAACATTCATAGAACGGTAAATAATGTGGCCAGTTGAATCAACGGTGAGAGTATCGCAATATGTATTCGTGCAACCGGCTTGATCAGATACAGTCAGACAGAGCGTATAGCTGCCATGATTTGCATAAGTGTGAATCGGATAAGCGGCTGTAGAGCTGGAACCGTCGCCGAAGTCCCAGAGGAACGATAGATTCGTTCCGCTGGAAAGATTGACTACGGCTAATTGGTAAGGGGACAATTGAGTAAATACATAGTATGCCTGACAGAACATTGGGGAGATGATTGTAGTATCAACCGTCAAAGTTTGACATAATGTGTCGGCACAGAATCCGGTATTTAAATAGAGGCAAGCATTATATGTGCCCGGTGTGCTGTAAGTATGAGTTGGGAAGCGAAGTGTGCTAAGTGGTGAACCATCGCCAAAATCCCATGTGTAAGTTGTTGCTGAAGAATAGCCGTTTGAGTAGTCAATGAAATATGCATCGAGACCAAATGGCACTACAGTAAAGTTAGCACTGCAGTTTTGTGGGCCGACAATAATGGTAGTGCATGATTGGCACACAGTGGTGAGCGGCGTAGTGTCAACTTCGAACATGCATATTACGTAGGTGCCCGGAGTTGTATACGTGTGACTGATTGACAAGCCTGTGCCTACAGAGCCGTCACCAAAGTCCCAGGATGCAATGTTGGCAGGGTCAGCAATAGATCCGATGAAATCAAAAGTGCTGAATAAGCCTGAGTTTTGATTAAAAGTGAAACTGCAGACAGGAGTTGTTCCAACAGTGATATTTTGACAAACATGGCAAATGTCTAATCCGGTAGTAGCATCAACTTCGTACATACAAACCGTGTAAGTTCCTGAGTGCAGGTATGTGAGAAGGATTCGTGCCCATGCCACCTGAATTGTCGCCGAAATCCCAGGTGATTGCCACATTGGATGCAAGCGGTGTAGTAGAGAAATTGAAGACATTTCCGTTTGCTACCGTAGGTGTTGCCGTGAAGCTGCATGATCCAGCCGGGTAGTCTGTTACAATAATCTGAGTGCAAGTGTGGCAAGTGTCAGTACCGTTGATGGCAGTCATACAAACATTGTAAGTTGCAGGAATTACATATTGGTGGTTTAGAATAAATCCGGATCCGATCATTCCATCTCCAAAATCCCAGGTAATACTTGCCGAGGAAGGAGTGACAAAAGATTGAAATTGTAAAAGCGAGTTATTGCCTGGAGAAACTTCAGCGTATCCGAATGTGCAGCTATTAATGGAGCTCGTGTTAATGGTAACACAATGCTGGCAGATTGTATTGCCGGAGGAAGGGTCTATTTCATATGCACAAACCACGAAAACACCATTCATTGTATATTGGTGTGAAACGGTTTGTCCCGCTCCAGGTGTTCCATCGCCGAAAGTCCAGTTTACTGTACTACCGGGGGTAGATTGTGTAAAGAAAAAATCGTAGGTGTTAGTGGTAGTGTCTGCTGTGTAGTTGATGCTACAGAGCATTTGAGAGAATGCTGAACCTGAGAAGAGACAGGCAAGCAGAAATAGGTAGAATTTTTTCATGGTTAGATTGAGATTTGTGGCTTTTGAATGGAAACACGGATCGATTCCGGTAATGGTTTACTGTTTTGGAAAATAAATATACTCAATTTGGGCGATGCAGTGCAAGTTCCTGATAGGCAACAGGTTACTGTTATGATTTTTTTGTGAGTTCATTGGTGCAGGGAGATTTGTAAATCGTCGTTTCAGAAAGAGTTTCTACATTTGAGCACTATGCAACAACACAGTAATCGGGCATTTATAGCAATCTTACTTCTTGTTAACCTTTTTAGTGGTATGCAGATATATGGGCAAGCATCAAAGCCCAATGGAGGTTCAATTGTCAGAATCGAGAAGTTTCCGGCAAGAAATGTTTTGCCGCGAAAGGTGGAAGTGTGGTTGCCGGATAATTATGACAGCACGAAGAAGTACTCAGTGTTGTATATGAACGATGGCCAGAATTTATTTGACAGCACTCTTACCTGGAATAAGCAAGAGTGGAAGGTTGATGAGTCGATGACGGCGTTGTTGGCGGCGAATAAGATTAGGAGATGCATTGTTGTTGCGATTTGGAACGTGAATCAAACGCGCACAACCGATTATTTTCCTGCAAAACCATTAAGATTGTTGGATGCCTCCCTATTAAAGAATTTAGTGGATTCGGAATTCGGTGGGAATATGATGGGAGATGCTTATTTGAAATTTCTGGTAACAGAACTGAAGCCTTACATAGATACTCACTTTTCGACCCTTCGTGATCAGGAGCATACATTTATTGCCGGATCGAGTAAAGGTGCCTTGTCGGCGCTATACGCAATCTGTGAGTATCCCGGCATATTTGGAGGAGCAGCTTGTTTGTCGACTCACTGGGTCGGCTCTACACGATTTCCGAATGTTCAAATTCCGCAGGTTTTGCTGAGGTATTTAAAAGACAATCTACCCTCTCCGGCAAATCACCGTATTTACTTCGATTACGGGACCGAAGAATTGGATAGTTTGTACGAGCCTTTTCAATTGCTTGCCGATGATTTGATGAAGGAGCGCGGTTTCAAGAAATCGAAAAACTGGACAACGGTAAAATGTAAAGGCGAAACGCACAATGAAAGAGCCTGGCGTAAAAGGTTTCCGGATGCGATGGAGTTTATTATGAATGAACGGTAGCATTTAGTCTGTAGCCCGCAACCCGCTACCCGTAACCCGTAACTCGCAACTCGCAACCCGCAACCCGCAACCCGCAACCCGCTACCTGTAACTCGCAACTCGCAACCCGCAACCCGTAACCCGTAACCCGTAACCCGCATCTCGCAACTCGCAGCCCGCTAAAAGTTCCATCCCACCATAATCCCGCCACTAAGAACGATTGGCAGTTTATTACCGAAGTATAGGTGAGAAAAAGAGTAGGTGAAGTCGGAGTCTTTGGTATTGAATTCTTCTTTTTTGTGATAAAAAATATTTTGGAAGCCAATGCCGGCACTGCCATAGACATCGACGACGAAAGCTTTTCCAATAATGTATTGTTTGCCAAAACTCAGTGAAGCGGCATAGGTAAGATGCATAACTTTTACAGAGTCTTTATTCACTTCAAATCCGCTGATTATAATTTCGGGTTTGAGATAGGTGCCTTTAAGAGGGTGTTTATACTTTAATCCTTTATAGATACACTCAGCACACTTAATGTATTTCAGTCCGAATTTGAGAAGTCCTCCTCTGGCAGGATCGAGCGTGTGTGATATTCCGGGCCAGATGACTCCGGCTTTCAGTTCGAAATTTTTACCTGTTTTCCACCGCCATTCATATCCGGCAGTGTAATGATTAAAGAATGGAGCTCCGATATCCACTTTGATAGCCTGATGTTTGTCGGGGCGAGCAAATCAGGCGAGACCTCGTATAAGTTGTAGATAATGGTTAGTGTATTCCCGTTTTCGTAAATAATTTCCTTGACTTGATTTTTCGGGATTTCTTTAATCAGGCCACTTTGTCCCGGGAATCGATACAGAATTTTATCGACCGTCACCTTCATTACCTTTGCTTTGATCGAATCATTGCGTGTGGTCACAATTACATCTTGAGAAAAGGACATAGAAGTCAGCAGGCATAAAAATGCCATGGTAAGCAATCCGAAAAGAGCGCTGACTTTCATTGAGTGGTTCTAGAGGTAGCTAATATAGGATAAATTATTTGCCTTGACCTTCTATTTTTTTGAGCGAATTAGAGCAAATTGGCGTGTATTTTTTGATAAAACAAGAATAAGATTGGATGAATGAGTGGATTGGATTTCTGCTAATTTCACCAATCGATAATTGATCAATATGAAAGAGGAGATACGTTTTCTGGAAGGCCCACAATCGCGCTGGCAGGAGTTTTTCTTTGTGCTCAAAACCCTTCGCGAATTTGTGAAGGGATTTCGACACTTACATTTTGTCGGACCTTGTGTTACTGTATTCGGCTCAGCAAGATTCGAGGAAGGGCATAAGTATTACGAATTGACCAGAAAGTTAGGTAGTGAAATTGCTCGTTTGGGTTTCACGGTTTTGACAGGAGGTGGTCCCGGATTGATGGAGGCGGCAAATCGTGGTGCAAAAGATGTTGGAGGCCGTTCTGTGGGTTGTAATATTATTTTGAATAAGGAGCAGCATACAAATATGTATCTCGATAAATGGGTAACGATTCGTTATTTTTTGTCAGGAAAACTTTGCTCATTAAATACTCTTATGCTTTCATTGTGATGCCGGGAGGTTTTGGTACAATGGACGAACTGTTTGAAGCGATTACGCTTATCCAAACCCACAAGATCAGTGAATTTCCGGTTATAGTCATTGGAAAGGAATATTATCTGGATCTTTTGGAGCAGATAGAGGTGATGAAGAAGAGTCGAACTATTTCGGAAATAGATTCTTCTCTTATTTTTTTTACAGATTCAATTGATGAAGCGATTGAAATCGTTCGACAAAAGAGTATTGTTCGTTTCGGATTGGAATCTTCAAGCAGACCAAGGCCGAGAGGTATATTTGGCGAAAGAAATCACATCTTCGAAAAACACAGGCGGATAGTCCGGCCTTTGTGTGATAAAGTTTGTTTCGAAAATTCGAAAAGATTATTGGTGAAGTGCCGGTTCTTTTTCGACGATCGAATTACATTCTTTCGCAATTGAATTCATTCCACCTCTGATATTTACAATATTATTGAAGCCTGATTTTTCCAGTATGGAGGAAGCGATCATTGATCGGTATCCGCCTGCGCAATAGATATAGTAGGTGTCATTGATGTTGAGTTCTGCTTTTCTTTCGTCAAGAACATTGAGAGGAATGTGAATAGCGCCCTTAACGATGCCCGATTCAACTTCGGCATTTGTGCGAACGTCAATAATCTTGATGTTGGTAGCGATTTTCTCAGTAAGCTGATGAGCTTCAATGTTAGGAATCGGAGAAAGTGTGATGCCGGATTTTGCCAGATCGTCAATGTTCTCGCTATAATAGCCGACGATATTCTCGAATCCGATACGCCCTAATCTGGTCATGCTTTCTTTTTCTTTGCCATGTTCGCAAATCAGGAGAATTGGTTTTTGAAGATTAATTACTGTACCCGCCCAAATAGCAAATGTACCGTTAAGTCCAATATTGATGGACCCTTTAATGTGAGAGAACGAAAAGTGATCAGCACTTCGTACATCGAGAATTGTATTTCCGGCTTCTAAGTGTTCTTTGATTTGTGCTGCTTTTACTTTAGTCATTTCTTTTGAAGAATGAGTTCAAGTTGATCATAGCCTGCTTTGTTGATTAAAGCATCTTTGAAAAAGTAAGGAGGAGGCAGAGGCTGATCTTTAATAACGGCATCGATAAACTTCTCCTTCGACATCGGTTGGAGAGCATAGTTTAGTTTTTTCTGAATGCCGATCGTTGATGTTGTTTCTTTTCCCAAACTTCTTCCGCAAGGAGATCCCGGGCCATGTCCGGGATAAACAATTACATGGTCTTCGATTGGCATTATTTTTTGCGAATCGAGTCATATAGTTTTCCGGCAAGAACTTCTTTGGGCAGATTGCCGCTTAAAAGATCAGGACGACCGACATCTCCAACGAAGAGTGTGTCGCCGGTAAAGATGCTATGAGCGTGCCCGTTATTGTCGTACAACATGACACAAATTGATTCAATCGTATGGCCTGGAGTATGTAACACCTGCAATTTACAATCACCCAATACGAAATACTCGTCATCTTTGGCAATATGAGCTTCGTAATTTGGTTTTGCATCGGGGCCAAAGATGATTTCAGCACCGGTTTTCTTTGTGAGGTCGAGATGTCCACTTACGAAATCTGCGTGAAAATGAGTTTCGAAAATGAATTTTATTTTGGAATGACGTGACTCAGCCAGTTCGGTATAGATATCGACATCGCGGAGGGGATCGATGATAGCGGCTTCGCCATTTGATTCGATGTAATAGGCTGCCTGTGCGAGGCAATTGGTGTAGAGTTGTTGGATGTACATTTCTGTAAAAGCTACGTAGAGATTATAATGAATATGATGGAATTAATAGCATTTGAAGTATTCAAATGGTTGGTTGCAGGAATTGCAGAACCAAATTGCCTTGCAAGGTGTTGATCCGAATTGTGAAGTAAGGTTCGTATCAGTTTTGCTGCAATGCGGACATTTGATTTTTTGTTTTCCTGAGGAGAAGAGAGCTACCGGGTCGGATGAATTTGTTTCCGGAGGAGCAATTCCGTGTTTGCGCATTTTATAGCGCGTCGATTCGCTCAACCAGTCTGTTGTCCATGCGGGAGTGAAGGAGATTTTTATGTCAACTTCTTTGGCTCCGTTTTTAAGCAGTGTTTCGCGAATATCTTCTTTAAAAACCGACATAGCAGGGCAGCCTGAATAAGTAGGAGTGATAGTGACCGTCACTTTACTTGCGTCGTCGACCTGGACATCGCGTACGATTCCAAGTTCAACGATGCTGACTACAGGAATGTCAGGATCCGGAATCTGAGCAAGCAGCTCCATGATCTTATATTCGGATAATGGCTCAGTATTTACCATGACGCGCCGGGATGAGCTCGTTGAAGATATTGCAATTCGCAAAGAATATGGCCCAGATGCTCGGTGTGAATTCCGTCATTTCCGCCTTTAATAACATGTGGAGTTTCAGGAATCGTCAATCCGGCTTCAGCTGTAACTGACATAACAGACTTGATCCAGAGCTTTTGAATTTCTTTCAAATCAGGAGCGATGCCCATTGAGATCAACTCTTCGTCGACTTCGTTCATTTCGAACATGTCGGCTGTGTATCTCCAGAGCTCGTCGATTGCCCATTGAGTACGGCGATGACTTTCTTCTGTTCCCTGACCGAGGCGGATAACCCATTCGCTGCTATGACGCAGGTGGTATTTGGCTTCTTTCACCGCTTTTCCGGCAAAACCTTTGAACATCTCATCATTACTTTTGTAGAGTGCTTCGTAAAGATTTTTCTGGAAAGAAGAGAAGAGGAGTTCTCTTACCATAGTGAATGCGAAATCGCCATTTGGTTGTTCAACGATTAAGCGATTGCAATATTCTCGCTCTACGCGGAGGAATGCGAGAGAATCGGCAGTAGCGTTATTGCCTTTGATGCTTGCTGCGTATTCGTACAATGTTTCTGCCTGACCAAAAAGATCGAGCGAGATATTTGTCATGGCCAGATCTTCTTCGAGAATGGGGCCGCGAGAGCACCATTCAGCGAGACGTTGGCCGAGTATAAGATTACTGTCGGCGATGCGCAGGCAGTAAGTGTAAATTGCTTCTTTAGTTTTCATGAAATTGAATTAAAGATTGGTTGTGCCTGCCGGCATTTTGTAGAAATTCGGAGTGCGATAGATTTTGTCTTCTGACGGATCGAAGAATTCTTCTTCATCATCGCGCGTTGTGGCAACGATATTGTCAGTTTGAACCACCCACAGTGCACGACCTTCATTACGACGAGTATAAATGTCGCGTGCATTTTGAAGTGCCATTTTTTTGTCAGACGCATGAATACTTCCTGCGTGTTCGTAAGGGCTTCCGTTTTTTACTTGTATGAAGACTTCCCATTGTGGGAATTGACTGTTATTTTCTGCCATTTTAGTAGCGTTTTGAGTTGTTATTAATGTGTTTGTTTTTGCATCTTTTTTTCAAATGCGAGCGCAGCTTCGCGAACCCATTTTCCTTCGTTATGATATTTGATATGGTGTTGCATACGCTGACGATTGCAAGGGCCGTTACCATTAACCACATTCCAGAATTCATCCCAGTTGATATCGCTGAATTCCCAGTTACGTGTTTCTGAATTGTATTTCAGTTTTTCGTCAGGTACAGTGAGGCCAATGTGATGAGCTTGTTCAATCGTTCTGTTCACGAAACGCTGACGAAGGAAGTCGTTGCTTTCCACTTTGATTTTCCAGCGCATCGATTCGGACGTGTGAGCAGATGCTGAATCATGTGGTCCGAACATCATCAGAGCAGGCCACCACCAGCGGTTCATGGCATCTTGTGCCATTTCCTTTTGCTCTTTAGTCCCTGTCATCATCTTAGCCATGATTTCATAGCCTTGACGCTGATGGAATCCTTCTTCTTTGCAAATACGAATCATTGCACGTGAGTAAGGTCCGAATGAGCATTTTGCCAACATGGTTTGATTCACGATAGCCGCTCCGTCGACTCCAGTCCTTCGGTTCGATTTTTTCGCCTGCATCGATTCGTGCCTGGAATTGCGCGAGTTTTTGATTTTCTGTCATGAGAAATATTTTTTTAGAAATTATAATGTACCTCTTCTTGCTTGTTCTGCTTCGATACTTTCGAACAGCGCCTGGAAGTTTCCTTTGCCGAATGATTTAGCGCCTTTGCGTTGTATGATTTCGAAGAAGAGAGTAGGGCGGTCTTCAACCGGTTTAGTGAAGATCTGCAGTAAGTATCCTTCTTCATCGCGATCGACCATAATACCCCATTTTTTCAGAGTACTCAGATCTTCTTCGATAATTCCGACACGTTTTGCAACAGTGTCGTAGTATGAGCCGGGTACGTAAAGGAATTCAACGCCACGTTTTCTCATTTCAGAAACCGTGAAAACGATATCGTCGGTTGCCACAGCAATATGCTGACAGCCCGGACCGTTATAAAAGTCGAGGTATTCTTCCACCTGTGATTTCTTTTTACCTACAGCCGGTTCGTTGATAGGGAATTTGATGTAGCCGTTTCCGTTTGTCATTACTTTGCTCATCAAAGCAGTGTATTCTGTAGAAATATCTTTGTCATCGAAAGTGACCAGATTGAAAAATCCCATCACATCGGCATAGAATTTACTCCAGATATTCATTTCGCCCATTCCGACATTACCTACCATGTGGTCGATATATTTTAATCCTGTCGATTTTGGTTGGTATTCTGTTTCCCATTTTTCAAAACCCGGCAGGAAAAGCCCTTTATAGTTTTTGCGTTCAACGAAAAGGTGAACAGTTTCGCCATAAGTATGAATGCCTGACATGCGAACTACACCGTTTTCATCCTTGATCTCGCGTGGTTCCATGTACGATTTAGCGCCACGTTGTGTGGTTTGATTGTATGCATCGTATGCATCGTCAACCCAGAGAGCAATTACTTTAACACCATCGCCGTGAACACGGATGTGCTCGGAGATTTCGCTGTTTTTGTCAAATGGTGTAGTTAGCACCAGGCGGATTTTACCTTGTTGTAAAACATACGACACTTTATCGCGCATGCCTGTTTCGAGGCCGGCGTAAGCTAATTCCTGGAAGCCGAAAGCTGTTTTGTAGAAGTGAGCAGCTTGTTTGGCATTTCCTACATACAATTCTACATAGTCGGTTCCTAGGATCGGTAGAAAGTCTTTTGCTTCTTTGAAGATTTTCTGCGTTTCAGAATAGCTGAAATTTTTTACGGAGGTTAAATCGTCCATGGTTTTTTTTATGTTTTGTGTTGTTGGTTTTGATTTGAGTTTTTAATTATTTGGCTGCCAGCTCTGCACCATTTTGAAGCCAGCTTTGATAATAGTCGCCGAATTCAATATTCATGGCTTCTTCAGTTATCTTGACCGGATTGAAAGGATCAATCATGACAGCTAATTCTTTTGTTTCTTTCTTGCCGATACTTCTTTCGATAGCACCCGGATGTGGTCCGTGCGGCAATCCACCCGGGTGAAGAGTGATCTGACCTTTCTGAATATTATTGCGGCTCATGAAATCGCCATCGACGTAGTATAATAATTCGTCGCTGTCGATATTGCTGTGATGATAAGGAGCAGGAATTGCTTCAGGATGGTAGTCGTACAGACGCGGAACAAACGAGCAGATTACGAAGTTGCGCCCCTGGAAAGTTTGATGAATTGGAGGAGGCATGTGTATGCGACCGGTGATTGGTTCGAAGTTAAAAATCGAAAAGGCATAGGGGTAGCAGCAGCCATCGTAACCAACAACATCAAACGGATGAGTTTCGTAGATGTATGGATAGATCAGTCCGCGTTTTTTGATATTGATCAGGAACTCGCCTTTTTCATCGTGAGTTTCCATGTTTTGCGGTAATTTGAAATCACGTTCGCAGAATGGGGAGTGTTCAAGATACTGTCCGTATTTATTGCGATAACGTTCCGGTGTTTCAATCGGACCATGCGACTCAACGATGAGTAAGTGATTGTTTTCATCTTTGAATTCAATTGGTAAACAGTGCCGCGAGGAATTATCATATAGTCGCCATATTCAAATGGAATGGAGCCGTACATAGTTTTCAATGTACCGCTACCACTGTGAACGAACAGCATTTCATCGGCATCGGCATTTTTGAAGAAGTAGTCATTGGTGCTTTTGCGAGGAGCAGCAATTCCAATTGTCATATCGTCGTTAACGAACAATGTTTTGCGGCTTTGGATATAGTCATCTTCCGGTTTTACATTGAATGACTGATAGCTTCTTGACTGAAGATTATCTTCAACGGCAACTTTAGGTCGAACTGAATAAGGTTTCCCTTTTTCGCGCACCATTGTTGGTGGATTTAAGTGATACACCAGCGATGAAACACCGGAGAAACCTTCGGTTCCGAAAAGTTCTTCGTGATAAAGTTTTCCATCGTTATTACGGAAGACAATGTGACGTTTAGTCGGGATATGACCGACTTGGCGATATACAGGCATGAGTATGATTTTGGTATAAAGTTTTTAAAAATCCCATTAGTAAAATATGACGGGCGTCAAGCCAAAAGATGACAAGAGTCAGGCTGAAGGGGAAGGGTTTTGTACTTTAGGAAGTTAGCGTTGGATTGAACCTGAAAAGGGTTGTAAACTATGATGGTTAATACGTACAGAGGTGGGTTTTAGCAGAAAAGCGAACTATCGGAATCAGAAAGCAATCAGCTTGGGGCAGAGTGAAAAAAAATCTTTTTAAAATAATATTCTTGAATTCAATTTAAGGGAAAAGTGAAATCGAAACGGAGTAAAGCTAAAGTTTCATACGTGATTGCAATTGGAAAAGCCGAATGCGATTGTTGCGAAACATGAAAAAATCATCTTCCGGAATTGATTCGGTTGAAAAATTGGCGCGATAAGATTATTCTTCGCCGACCATTTCGATTTCAAAATCCGAAATAGTGATTTGGCGTTCTTTGTAAAGCGCGCCGATTGTTTTCTTAAAGTTTTTTACTCATCCCAAGAGTTGAGTAAATGAGTCGCATCACTTTTATCGCCGAGAGGAATTTTCCCTTTATGTTTTTTCAGATATTCCAAAATTTGGTGACGTGTATTCTCAACGTGAGCATAACCTTCAGGACGGAGACGCAGATCTATTTTGCCATCAGGTCGGATGAGACGGATAAAGCCTCTTCGTTTATCGCCCGGTTGAATATCTTCGAATACTTCATTTCGGTAGAGTAGTCCTTCATGACTATTATTGATGATGGCACGAAAACCCATTTCCGTTTCTTCGGCAATTAGCAATTCAACTTCATCGCCATCACTGAGCTCATCAGATTCGCTGAGGTAATTGCTCCATCGCTGAGTAGCTGCGATACGACCGGAGTGATCATCGATGAAAACGTGAACGAGATATTCTTCGCCGATTTTCATGCTACCTCGTTGTTCGGCATAGGGGACGAAAAGATCTTTGGAAATTCCCCAGTCAAGAAAGGCGCCGTGTTCATTTACGTCCTTAACGGTTAAGAAGACAAAGTCGCCGACAACAGCATTTGGTTTGATAGAAGTCGCGATCGGACGGTTTTCGTTGTCGAGGTAAACAAAGACATCGATACTATTGCCCGGGCGGAGTCCTCCCGGAGCATGTTTTGCCGGCATTAACACCTCATCTATTCCGTCGGTCAGGAAGATGCCTGTTGAGGTAATAGAGTTCACTTCTAGCCGATTATACTGTCCAATATCCATTTTTTCGCTTCTTCTGAGTGCAAGATACGCATTCATTCTCATAGGGGCATGGTGGCAGCAAAAGGAGTGTCGGATTCTTGCGTTTTATAGGGGAAATTTTCTATCTTTCATCTGTTCCTGCCTTTTCCGACCGGCGGGATTCACATACACAAATGACGACTTCTGCGCAAAAGTTGGGCTTATGCATTGTTGCCATGATTCTTCTGTTGAGCACGAGGATTATGGCCCAAGACGTAACGCCGTCTTTTCGTCATTTTACTTCGGAAGATGGTTTGTCGGGGAGTGAATTGTATTGCGTCATTCAGGATTGCCATGGGAATCTTTGGTTTGGCGGCGACCGCGGTGTGGTTCGTTACGATGGTTATGAATTTAGGACCTTCACTACAAAAGACGGATTGTCGGATAATACCGTTTTCGATATTTACGAAGATGTGAAGGGACGGATCTGGATGTATACATTTTCGGGCCGTTTATTTTATCTGGAAAAGGAAAGATTCAGCCGTTTGCATATAATGCTTATCTGAAACAATGCACCGGAAGTAAAATCCCGTTGAATGTTTATGTGGATAGCCTGGATAATGTATTTGTGTCCATTCGAGATACAGGCGAAGTTCGCATTGCTCGAAACGGAAGTCATGACTGGATCTATACTCGCGACGTAAAGAGTGATAACAGATTTTATTCGGATGAAATTGTGAAGGGACGATTTCTCACTTCTTACAGTTCACCGGAGAGTCGTTTTACAGAGCAAAGTTTTCTTTTGAGAAAAGACGGGCTCATTGACACGTTGTCTTTTGCTTATCACAAGGGTGATCGTATGTCGTTGGTTCGGATATCAGACACTGAGTGTTTGTTTTCTGTAGGCAATACACTTTATTCAACTGTTGGAAATCGTTCGCAATTGCTGACACAATTACCCGAGTTGATTCTTTCCGTTTCGAAGGATCGATTGGGTAACGTATTTGTCGGAACATATAAAGGTTGTTATATGTTTTCCGATCATCATTTTGAAAAACCTGCTGCACATTTTTTAAAGAATGATATTGTTTCTGATTTCATTCAGGATAATGAAGGAGGCTACTGGTTTGTGACATTGGAGAATGGCGTTTTTTATTCACCCGGATATGCCGTTCAGAATATTGTTTCAGAAGGATTGTTAGCAGGCCGATGTGTCTAACCACTCATCATTCGGAAGTATACGTCGGTTACTGGAGTGGAGCATTGGCACGTTTGTCGGAGCTACAGCCGGAGTTTCTCTATTTTCCTACGGACACGAGTAATTTGCCAATCGTAAATCTGTCATCTTTCGAAAATGATTCAAGAATTTATTTCAGTCGTTATCGTCCGGGTTTTTGGGAAAATGGCAAGATGCAGGAATTTAAAACGAAAGCCATAGTTGGAATCAAAGCCGTATATATGCAGACTACCGATGGGCGCGTGTACAGCAGCGGCTCAGCCTATCTGATGAAAGTGAAAGGCGATTCGCTTTTTTATATCAATGCTCCGGATAAACGAGTGAATTGTGTCGTTGAAACACCTAAAGGCGAATTATTACTTGGGACAAATACGGGAGTTTTTCTCTTTGATGAGAATACGAAGCGGTTGGATTTATACCGTGAGGAGTTCAAGGACTTGCGTGTTGAGAATATGGAGAGAATGGGTGACAAGATCATCATGGCTACTAAAGGTAGAGGTGTATTAATTGTGGATGAGGAGAAATCAATTGAGATTTCGGAGGCAGAAGGCTTGTCGGGTAATTTAGTAGACCACCTTTTGATTTCCGGGAAAGATATTTGGTGTACGACGTCCAATGGAATCAGTCGCATTACTATCGACGAAAATTCTTCATTTAAATACCGTGTAGAGAATGTACATAGCAGCGATGGGCTTTTAAGCGAAACTGTGAATGATATCGCCTTGAACCGTGATACGTTGTTTGTAGCAACAAATAAGGGGATTTCTTTTTTTAATATTAATCATGATTTTAAAAATGAAGTAGCACCCTTGGTTTATATTGCTTCCGTTGACGTAAATAATCATCAATATTCTTTAAGTACGACACCTACATTGACGCATTCTCAAAATGCTATTCGAGTTAGTTTTATCGGGATATCATTTCGCAGTCATGGAGATTTATTATATAAATATGAACTAGTAAACGGATCCGATACGGTTTCTGCAAGCACAACCAATCGTGAAGTTCAGTTTCTGTCGCTTTCTCCCGGATCATATTCATTCTCTGTTTTGGCGAGAAATAAATCCGGAGTTTGGAGTAAAGCTTCAGCAGGTTTTTCTTTTGTTATCCGACCGGCCTGGTATCAGACTCTGATTTTTAGAATCATTTTATCGGCTCTTGTTGTGCTTGTTATCTATATTTTCTATTTGCGAAAGCTGCGAAAAGTAGAAGAACGTTATGAGCTCGAACGTAAGCAGGCTTCATTGCAATTGACGGCGATCAGGGCTCAGATGAATCCGCATTTTATTTTTAATGTAATGAATTCGATTCGGAATTACATGCAGAATCATGATTTGAAATCAGCAGAAAAGTATCTGGTTTCCTTTTCAAAGCTTGTGCGCTATACGCTGGATAATTCCGACATGCAGATTGTTACATTGGAGGAAGAGCTGGCTTCGCTAAAAAATTATGTAGAGCTGGAAATGCAGCAATTCGAAGACGGGTTTGATTTTTCTGTAAAAGTTGATGATGAAATTGATTTGTCGGATTACGAGTTGCCGTCGATGCTTTTGCAGCCATTTGTGGAAAATGCAATCAAGCATGGCATTTCGCGGATTTCTTGTCGGGGGAAAATTTGTATTTCTGTTAAACTTAAAAGTGGGAAATTGTTAATTTCAATTGAAGATAATGGAGTAGGTGTTGAATCATCTATTGCCTGGAACGATTCAAATCGTACCGGTCATAAATCAAAAGGGACGACAATTATTTTCGAACGAATTGAAGCTTTTAATAAGGCCTATTCGAAGAATATTCGCGCAAGAATTGTGAATTTGACAACGGAAGAAGGTCGCACTTCCGGGACTCGGGTAGAGGTTGAGTTGTAAGTTTTTGCTTTGCTCGATTTTATTTAGTTATCTTAGTCGTACAGATTCATTTCACACAACGCCTTTATGAAAGCTTTACTGATCGACGATGAAAAGAAAAACCGCGATTCGCTCGGCAAGTTGCTGAAGGAATATTGCGGCGAAGTGGAAGTAATTGGTGAAGCAAGCTCGGTGGAAGAAGCACTAGCGAAAGTGAAGCAATTGAAGCCCGATTTGGTTTTTTTGGATGTGGAGATGCCCAACGGAACCGGCTTCGATTTTTTAAGGCAAGTTGGAGAAATCACATTTCGGATCATTTTTGTAACGGCGCATTCGCATTACGCTATAAAGGCTATTCGATTTGCTGCAGTTGATTATTTGTTGAAGCCTGTCGATACCGATGATTTAGTCAAAGCGGTTCAAAGAGCTTCGAAACTTCGGTTAAAGTAGCCTCAGTTCAGTATGAAAGTCTGATGCAAAGTGTATCCTCTGCGAGATCTGCAAAACTCGCAATACCGGTGAAAGACGGTTTTGCATTTCTCGAGCCGGAAGAGATTATTCGTTTGCAGGCAGATGGTACTTATACGCACATTTTTACTCAGGGGCAAAAATTTACCGGAACAAAAAACATTAAGGAGTACGAAGAGCTTTTAGCAGAGTATAATTTTTTTCGCTCCCACAATTCTCATTTGATTAATCTCAAGCATGTAAAGCGTTTCAGTCGTCTTGATGGCTACTTTGTTTACATGAGCGACGATTCTGTTGCCGAAATTTCTCGTAGGAAAAAAGAGGAGTTTATCGGGATGATGTCGAAAGTGTAGTTGAGCCATCAAAGTTTATTATTTTTTGCCCAATTCCTTTATACCGCTTTCTGATATAAGTCAGTCATGTTATTGCCATCTATTAAGTTTTTGGCGCCAATTGTTGGAAATTGCTACCACCCATTATAAGCGGATATTTTTATTGAAAATGGAAAAGCACCTTTAGAAGGACAAAATCAGCCGAAATCAGCCGGTTTTATGAAAAATCAACGAAGAAAGTTTACAGACGAGTTTAAAAAGCAGGTCGTGAAGCAGGCGGTTCAGGATAGGATTCCAATTTCACGCTTGGCGCTCAAGTTTGAGATCACTGCGCAGCAAATCAGAACTTGGACAAAGGCAATGCAGGCGGAGACATCAACGGCGAAAAGCCACTGATAAACTCTGAATACAGAACATACACAAATCACCACAAAATACAGTACCCATGAAGACAACTACTCCCGCTTCGAATTTGTTTACCGCATGGTTCGGTAATTTGAAATTCAGAACAAATGAATGGATGCGTCAATTGAAATTTCAAGATGCAGGAATGAGCTTTGTTCCTTTTATTCAAAAACGGAAATGGCAAATCTGGACGATTGTTTATATTCTGTTGTCGACAAATATTCAGGCTCAGGCAGGAGGGCCTTTAACAGTAAGTACTGATCCCAACTGCAGTTCTCATTGTTGCTCTCCGACGATTCCATGCAATTGCAGTGCCGGTGTGATCGTCACAGGAGGCATTCCGCCGTATATGATAAATGTATTCGGGGCGACAGGGATAGTCGGGCAGGGTGCTTGTATAACGGGGTTGTGCCCGGGAACATATACGTTCGAAGTCCGAGATCAGGGTACATTAAATCCTGTTATTCATCAGGTAACAGTTGGAGGAAGTTGTTGTAAATTATTGTGTCGAGATACGGTTTTTTGTTTCAATGTCCCTGATTCGATGATTGTACTTCCCCCTCCGGCATTCGCTGATACTTCAGGTGGTGCAGGCACCGGTCCGGGTGGATGTGCATACGATTCTATTTATTCGAATGCCCCGGGAGTTTATCCGGTTGGTACAACTGTGGTGAAGTGGTATGTACACCTTCCTGATGGTTCCATTGATTCTTGTTCTCAAAATGTAATTCGTAATCCGCCTTCAGTTTATAATATCAGTTTTACAACTTCGCCGCCGATTGTGGGTGGTGTCATCAATATATGTAATGGTCAGTCGATCACTTTTAATGATTTTTCTACCGGCATCACGGGTCTTCTTTGGAATTTCGGTAACGGATATTATTCAAGTAATTCGAACCATGCAGAGCCGGCAAGCCATTATCCTCCGGGAACATATTTCGATACACTTACGGTGTTTGATGATTGCGGTACACCGCACGACACGGCATTTAAGGTTGTGGTTGATTCAGCTTCAGGGCCTGATATCACTTGTATTTCTGTTGTCTGTCCTGGTGATACAGTAACTTATCACACGAATGTGAATTGTACAAATTATGTGTGGTCGGTAATCGGCGGAGTCTTTTCACCGGTGCCATCGCCAACAAGTGATTCGTGTACCGTTGTCTGGGGAGCAGGTCCGCATGGAACGATTTCATTAAGTGTATCCGGATGTACTCCGGCAACGACGTGTTCGGTTGCGACAATAAAAACCGTGGATATAGTTCCGACGACCTTACCAATCGCAGGAGATACTGTCTTGTGTGCGGGAGCAACGGCAACTTATTGCATAGAGTGTATTCCGGGCAATGAGCATAGTTGGGAAATGTTACCTGCCAATGCAGGAACAATCACAGGAACGAATACCTGCTGTGTAACTATTCATTTCAATCCGAATTTCTTTGGTACAGTTTCATTGACGGTGAATTATCAAAATGTACTTACAGGTACAGGATGTAATCTGCCAAGTAATTGCATTCATGATCCGGGTTGTGGTGGATCAGGTGTGATCAATATTACTGTTAAGCCAATCTTTGGCATTAATGGACCGGCAAAAGTTTGTCCGGGTGTTACAAGTTCGCCATTTGCGGGAATGAATCTGACCAACAATACGGCTGAACCACTTACGAGTTGGAAGCTTGTCACTCCATCGGCCAGCCCGCTCTTCTTTGCTTCATCAGCTTTGTTGAATTCATATACTTGGAACGCAGGGCCGGGAGTTTATCAACTTACGGCTTATGCGCCACCGGGAATTTATTGCAATGATTCGGCAATCGTAACTGTTGAAGTAGTCGACGTTCAAATACCGAATGCCATCACAGGTCCGGATACAGTTTGCGCCAACACTCCGTTTTTCTACAGTACGCTTCCGAATATGACGGGCGTTACTTATACATGGAATGTGACAGGTGGTACACTGATTCCTCCGATAAACGGAAGCAGTGTAGCAATCAGCTGGAATCCGGGAGGAGGAACAGTTTCTGTTTATCAGACATTGACGGCAGCCCCCGGTTGCGTGTCTTCATCATCAGCTACCTTTACTGTCAATACATGGCCTGCTTTTCCGTTGCCGACAATTACGTCGAGTCAGCCGATTGTTTGTCTGAAGAGTACTGTCACTTATTCGATTCCGCCGGCGCTTATCAGCAATGGAACTTATACATGGTCTGTTGTTCCATCCACGGCAGGAAATATTATGACAGCGAATGGAACGAATACGATTACCATTAAATGGGTAGATGCTTCTATTACTCCGATTTATGTAAAGCTGAAAATTAATCGTTGCTACGAAGATTCGGTTATGTTACCGATTAATCTTCTGGCATTACCTCCGGTTCCGAGTATCAGTTATACACCTGCGGATCCGTGTGTGAATGTTCCGGTGCTGTTTTCCACCACCAGCGCCGGTCCATTCTGGAATTGGAATTTTGGCGATTTAGCTACGTCTACAACACAAAATCCAACTCATGCTTATACGAATGGCGGTGACTTTACCGTTCAATTATATGTAACGAATGCCAACGGATGTTCGGATACAGCTTATACGCAAATTCACATCGATACCTTGCCTGCAGTTCCTACTATTGTCGGCAATCCGAGTGTGTGTTTGAATGCGACTGAAAATTATTCTTTCAGTGAGCCACTCTTTATGGGAGCTGCCTATACATGGTCTTTATCGGCGCCTGTAAAAGGAAATATTGTTTCTTCCGGACAAAATTTCCTGAATGTAAAATGGACAATTCCCGGAGTAGATACAGTTAAATTGCACGTTCAATCTATCTGTCTCGATACTACGATCCGATTTGTCGTAACGGTTCATGCTTTACCAATAGCCGGAATAAGTTTGCCTTCGCCTTCATGCGTTGGAACACCTTTGACTTTTTCAGGTTCAGGTGGTGTAACTTATAGCTGGTCATTTGGCGGAGGAACTCCTTCGACTTCTATTTTGCCATCACCAACAGTGACCTATGGCTCTGCAGGAAATTATGCGGTTTCTTTAAGTGTTGTCGACGTAAATGGCTGTACGGCTTCTTCAAATACAACGCTTGCCGTGCATGGATTGCCATTGGCTATTATTACCGGACCTGCACGTATTTGCAGTTTCCCTGCAACGGTAACTTTATCGGCAGTGAATCTGGCCGGTTATTCATTTGCATGGACGCCATCCGGAAGTACGTTTACAATCACACCGACGATCAATACGCAAACAGCGTTCTCTTGTGTCGTAACGAATGTGTTTGGATGTACGCAAACTTCAAACACTCTTATTCTTGATACAACATCTTGTCCGTCGGTTGTTCCGCCGGGTTGTACTACAACAGATACGATAAATTTTGTTGAGTCACCGCCGGTGTGTCTTACTCAATCGTATACAAAAACCGGAAACGCATCCTTGATTGGATGGGATTTTGGTGATGGAGGAACAGCAGGACCGGTGAGTCCGGTTTCGCATACGTATGCTTTCCCCGGAATTTACCAGATAACAGTTTATGGAAGTGCGACAGGAATTGATGCGCTTGGAAATATTTGCATCGATACAATTTATAAGATTAGAAATATTGTAATTCCATTTGATGTGCATTTTGATTTTTCGTACCAGTGTAATGGTTCGAATGTCATGCAAGCTGTTTTTGCAAATACTTCTTTGTATTTAGGAAATGCATCTTCTTACAACTGGACATGGTATGATAATACAACGGCCACAACAATTTCAACTACGGCATTCCCTGCGCCGATTACATTGACACCGGGCGTGCACGTAATTTCTGTTACAGCATTTGATCCTGTTACCGGAGCGACTTGTACAGAAACAAAAACTTTAACCGTTCCTTCGCCAATAGTAGCAGCGTTCAATGTTTCTACACCGATCTGTCAGGGCACTGCTGCGTTGTTTACCGATATTTCTTTCAATCTTGCCAATGAATCAACACGCTTGTTTAATAATGGAAACGGAGCGACATCGAATGCTTCGCCTGCGAGCTTGATTTATGCTAACTCAGGTCCGTTTGTTGCTACCTTAACAGTAAGTGATATTTATGGTTGTAATAGTACCGCCAGTCAAAATGTAAGTGTACTTCCTGCAGGAACGGGATCTATTACGGTAGGAGTTGGAAGTTGTGATTCAGTTCAGCTGACGGCATCAGGTTCCGGGCCGTATACATGGCAGGTGATTAATCCGCCGCCGTTCCCGACTAATCCTGTTTACGTGCACACAAGCGGATTTTATTCAGTAACAGGAGTAGGAGCAAATGGTTGTCCGTATACAGCAGGTCCTGTTCAGGTCACAGTGAAACGTTCACCGACGGCAACGATTAGCGGAAAGACAGTTTATTGTCAGGGAGAAAAGCTAGATCTCAAAACAACCTCTGCAGGAACTAGTTTTGTTTGGCAACAGTTAGTGCCATTCGCCGGCGTTGTCGGAACGAATGCGCCAAACTTAAATATTACAGCAAATACACCGGGAACAATTACATATTCTGTAACTGTAACAAGTGCCAACGGATGTTCTTCGTCGGCTTCGATTACAATTACAGTAGATCCGGTTCCAACTTCTGCATATATCGATTCATCATCTTCTCTCACATTCTGTGAAGGAGATTCAGTCTTATTAACCGTCGTACCACCCGGTGCCAGTTATCTCTGGAGTAAATCCCCAACTCCGGCGTTAACTTCACCGGCTGATTCGAACGATAGTTTATGGGTATCTGTAACAGGAACATATTCTGTTATTGTGCAGACAATAAATGGATGCGCTTATCCGGCAATCGCTCCGGTAAATGTTACCGTCAATCCTAAACCGGTTGCGAATATTACCGGCGACACAGTTATGTGTGTCGGGGATCAATTACTGCTTCAAACAACGCCTGTAGGTGGAGGAACATATTCGTGGGTAGGTCCGATTGCTACCGGAAGCTCAAATCCATTTGTAGTTCCGAATATGCAATTAGGTGATGGAGGGTTGTATACCGTTACGGTAACTAACTCTTACGGTTGTACTCAAACAGATGCGATCACCGTTGTTGTCAATCCTGCACCGGTTACACCATTTATTACTTCTAATCCGGGAGGAGTTCTCTGCGAAGGTGCTTTAGTAACCTTTACAGCTGCACCTGCACCGGTTTTCCCTGTAGTTTATACATGGAGCACCGGACAAAATGGAGTTTCGATAACTGCTGCAATGGCCGGAAATTATTTTGTGGTGGCTACGAATCAATTTGGATGCTCGTCGACTTCGAATATTCTGACTATTCATCCGCTGCCTGATTTATCATGCGTTCCTTCGGGATGTTATGAATTTTGTAACGAATGCGATTCGGTTACGATTCCGGGTCCTGTTGGTTTTGCCTCTTACATGTGGCAGCAGTTGGTTGGAAATGTGTGGGTGAATTACAGCAACAATCAGAATCTGACAATTCTTCCTCCGGGAGGAATGTATCGATTACTCGCAGCTAACATGTGGGGTTGTGCTGATTCGTCGGATACGTTGAAAATCAATTTCCGTGATTGCTGTACTCCAATCGTTACAAATATTGCCTGTGTGGATACTACCTGTCAGGATTTCTCTGATAATCTCCTGCATAATTTTACTCCATATGCAATAGCGCCAAATGTACTTGTAGGTTTGAATAACGTCGGCGGGCAATATCCGGGTGATGTATTTGTACAGGCAACAGATTTGGCAGGTCCTTCAGGTGTGCAAACCGATACCACGTACTTAGGTAAATGGTGTTGTGGCAAATTCAGTTACGATTTCAAAATCTTTGACGATGGACAAGCCGGTTCGCCTGCAATTGCTCCACGTTTCAGAATCTTTAATAGCGTTTTAAATAAAGGCTTCTTATTCACTGCAAGTTTTACTATGACGGAACTAAGCGGATGGAAGAAGATTGTTGCCTGCGGAGGATTAGATTCATTGCCTCAGAATACATCTCAGGGAACATGGACGCCAATTGCTCCGGCGGTTCTTTCCGACTGGCAAGCAGTTGCAAGTAATGTAACCGATGTAGTAATCGCAACGCAGGTGACAAGTAGTGGAGAAGTAGTGGGTATCGATAATGTATGTTATACACCACAACAATTCAGTATCAGCTGTAAGAAGACGAAAGTTTGCGGTGGTTATATTGTATCAGCTGAAATCTCTGATACATCGGCTTGCAATACGTTCCATTACGAATGGAGCAATGGTTCGCATGAGCCATTCTTAGAACTTCCTCCTCCGGGAACATATTGTGTTAAAATTTCAAATTGCTGTGGTTGCATTGATTCATGTTGTATCACCGTGCCACCTGATAGCAATATCATTCACGTAACAGATACCGTTTATCATATCAATTGTGACAGCTTATATGGCGGAATTGCTTTGCGTGTCACAGGTGGTTATCCTCCATACAATTATCAGTGGAGTAACGGAAATACAACTGAAAGTCAGTTTAACCTGCCTGCAGGTATTTACAATATTATCATCACGGACTCTACCGGTTGTGGAACCATAGTACATGATACGGTAACTGTTCAGGGCGATTGTAATTGTAATTCCAATCCGCCACCTCCATTACCAACGATCACCGTGATAAGTGTAGTAGCCGACAGTTGTAATCAAAGCGGTTGTATAAATCTGGCATTCACAGGTTGTTGTTTGCGTTATGCCTATTCATATCATTCACTGTGTTCGGCGACAATGGTCGATAGCATGAGTTGGACAAAAGATTCAACGATTTTCTGTCATTTACGTGCCGGTTATTATACAATTTATGTAAGTGATCCTTGCGGAAATATTGTTTCGCAAAGCGTTTTTGTTCCTTCTGTCAGCCCGCCATTGATGACATTTGTAACGTATGCAAATTGCGGATCGCAAGTTTGTGTCGGTGCTGAAGGTGGATGCGGTCCATATTCTTATGTTTGGAGCGATGGAAGTACATCTAATTGTCTTCACAATCCGCAGCCTTGCGTGGATCTGACGGTTACGATCACCGATGCTTATGGTTGTTCTCAAACGATTGTAGTTTCGCCACCACATGTTGATTTTACAAATGTGGTGAATCCGACATGCTGTGCTTCGAATGGAAGCCTCTGCGCTTCGGTTTGTTTCGGACCTCAACCATATACTTATTTGTGGAGTACGGGCGATACAGGTTTGTGTATCAGTAACGTTCCGGCAGGAGTCTATTGTCTGACAATAACGAATGCCAACGGTCAAACAACTACATGTTGTTATACACTTACCAATGGAACAGCCGGTGTTCCGAGTGTACATTTTGAATTTAATAATTGCGGTTCAATTGTGAATGCCATAATCGACTCAACCGGTTGTGGAGGATTTACATACTATTGGAACAATGGTATTCCGGGCTTAACGTTCGAAGGAGTTCATCCATGCGATTCGCTCACATTCACGATTGTTACATGCGATGGTGCATTACATCATTTCGGCTTTACGGTTCCGGGAATTTTCGGATCAATCCAGCCGGTTGATTGTATAACAGGTCTCGGAACAATTTGCGTTCAAACTGAATGCTTCCGTTGCGCACCTTATACTTATACGTGGACACCTGCAATAGCAGGTAATCCAACTGACACAAATTGCATTCAAGTTCCATCGGGAATTTACAATTTGTGTATTACTAACTCTTGTGGCGATGTTATATGTTGCTCATATTACTTGCCGCCTTTGGATTCTTCGCACATCATCGTTGTGACAGATACGGTTTATAATATCGATTGTGATCATGCGGGTGGTGGAATTGATATCAATCCAACAGGAGGATATCCACCATACACTTATCAGTGGAGTACAGGCGCAACTACTCAAGATGTAACAGGACTAGCCGAAGGTGTTTATTCGGTGATTGTGACTGATTCAATAGGTTGCAATACAATAGTTCACGATACAGTTGTTGTAACTACTACTTGCGATTGTGCAACGAATCCTCCAACGATTACCATTTTGGGAGTCGATCCGGATGTTTGTACGAGCAATGGTTGTATTCATGCAACCTTTACAGGATGTTGTTTGTTGTACAGTTATTCGTATTTCAATCCTTGTAATCCTGCACTCTCTTATAGCGTTCCTCAGACAAGAGATTCGTCGATCTTCTGTAATCTTGCTGCAGGAACTTATACGATTTATATTATGGATGCCTGCGGAAATATGGTTCAGCAAAATGTGGTTGTTCCTTCAGCAAATCCGCCACTTTCTGTTTCAATTGAATACGGTCTTTGCGGAAGGTATGTTTGTGCAAATGCAACAGGCGGTTGTGCTCCTTATACGTATAGTTGGATAGGTGGAGGAACGGGTCCTTGTATGTTCGGATTGCCACCATGCACGATGACGCAAGTTGTCGTTACTGATGCAAAAGGTTGCTCTATTACTATTGACGTTGTTGTGCCGGGAGCGACATTCACAAATATTGTTGAGCCTTCTTGTTGTCTGGCAAATGGCAGTATCTGCGTGAATGCATGCTTTGGCCCGCAGCCTTACACTTACTCGTGGAATAATGGAATGTCGGGTGCTTGTATCAGCGGATTAGCAGCCGGAACTTATTGTGTGACGATTACCAATCGTGACGGACAACAGTTTGAATGTTGTTACGATTTAATTGGTGTACCTGTAACACCGCCGACGGTTCACTTTGTCTTCGATAATTGTGGAGAGTCCGTTCATGCCGTGCTTGGTGAATTTGTGTGCGAGAATTTCACAGGACATTGGGAGGATGGCGTAGCCGGCCCTGTTCATGGTAATTTGACGCATTGCGATTCATTGACCTATACCTTGGTTTCATGTGACGGAACTGAATATCATTTCGGTTTCCGTGTTCCGCATTTAACAGCTTCAATTCTGCCTGTAGATTGTATTACAGGACTAGGATCTATTTGTGTGGAAACTGATTGTTTCCGTTGTGCACCATACACATATTCTTGGTCTCCTGCCATTGCAGGCAATCCGAGCGACACAAATTGCATTAATGTACCATCAGGAATTTACAATCTGTGTATCACGAATGCTTGCGGCGATGTCATTTGTTGTTAACAGATACCGTTTACAATATTGATTGTGATCATGCAGGTGGTGGAATTGATATCAATCCAACAGGAGGATATCCACCTTATACTTACCAGTGGAGTACAGGCGCTACTACTCAGGATGTAACAGGATTGGCCGAAGGTGTTTACACGGAATGGTTCAGCAAAATGTTGTTGTACCTTCTGCAAATCCACCTCTTTCTGTTTCGATTGAGTATGGTCGTTGCGGAAGTTATGTTTGCGCAATGCCAAGCGGTGGTTGTCCTCCTTACAGTTATAGCTGGATTGGTGGAAGCACGCAAGCTTGTGTTTCGGATTGGCGCCGTGTACAATGACACAAGTTGTTGTGACAGATGCAAAGGGTTGTTCAGTGACGAAAGATATTTTCGTTCCGGGTGCAACATTTACTACAGTTGCAGAACCTTCTTGTTGTCTGGCTAATGGAGTTATCTGTGTCAATGCTTGCTTTGGTCCTCAGCCATACACATATGTGTGGGATAATGAGATGACAGGCGAGTGTATCAGCGGACTCACGGCAGGTACGTATTGCGTAACAGTTACGAATGCTAATGGTGATCAGTTTGAATGTTGCTACACATTAGTAGAGCACGCAGCGACACCACCATCGGTTCATTTTATGTATTCAAATTGCGGGCAATCTGTTCAGGCAGTTCTTGGTGAGTTTGTTTGTGAAAACTACTCAGGTCATTGGGAAAATGGAAGCACAAATCCGGTGCGATCAAATCTGACAGCATGTGATTCGCTTACATACACATTGGTTGGATGTGATGGCACGGAATATCA
The DNA here is from genome assembly GCA_016721305.1 of Bacteroidota bacterium. Classification (GTDB taxonomy): domain Bacteria; phylum Bacteroidota; class Bacteroidia; order AKYH767-A; family 2013-40CM-41-45; genus JADKIH01. The sequence continues at coordinate 58,573 of JADKIH010000001.1, read as the reverse complement.
TTTCGGCTTCAGAGTGCCAAATATTACGGCATCGATAATGCCTGTCTCGTGTGCTACAGGGTTAGGTTCAATTTGTATCGATATAAATTGCTTCCGTTGTCCTCCTTATACATATTCATGGTCTACGTCTGAGCCTGTGGTTCAGCACGGAAACTGCTTCAGCTTCCCGCCGGGAGTTTATACTCTTTGCATCACAAATGCATGCGGTGATGTTTATTGTTGTCAGTATTTCTTGCCGAATGTAATCGGTGATCCGATCACTGTAAGTGCTACTGTTACCGATGTATTATGTTGGGGTCAGACTAACGGAACCGTTACAGTTTCAGCTTCAGGCGGTACGGCACCATACACCGGAACCGGAGTGTTTAACGTAGGTGCCGGTACATATACGTATACCGTTACCGATGCAAATGGTTGTACGGGCAGTGTTACAGTTCATGTGAATCAGCCATCTGAGATTATCGTACACGCAACGGCAACGGCCATTCTTTGCCATGGAGATAATTCGGAAGTTACCGTAACAGCTCAGGGAGGCACGGGACCTTATCAGGGAATCGGTGTGATCTCACTTCCTGCAGGAACACATGTAATTACAGTGATAGATGCCAATGGTTGTGTCGGAACTACGACAATTACAATTGCAGATCCACCGCCTGTTGTTCCTGTTGTCACCTTTAACCCAATTCAGTGTTATGGTGGTTTTACAGGTGTCACCATATCAGGTAGTGGAGGAGTGGGGCCATATTTTGGTTCCGGAAACTTCTCAATGTTTGCAGGACAGTATACTGTCTTTGTTATAGATGCAAATGGATGTAGAGGCGGTTTAACTTTCACTTTACCGGAGCCGCCAAAGCTCGAGGCTGCTGTTAATTCGAATCCTGCCACATGTGGCTCAGCTAATGGCTCGGCATCAGTAATTGCTTCAGGAGGAGTTGCACCATATACTTATCTATGGACTCCGGGTGGGCAAACCACTCCGTCGGTCACAAATTTGGCTGCAGGTGCTTATTCTGTTTTGGTAACAGATGCTAATGGATGTACTAAGAACGTGTCTGTGATTATTGCAAATATTGGTAACGCGCCGGGCACACCGGGTGCTATAACCGGACCTGCAGGAGTTTGTCGTTCGACAACAGGAATTGTTTATTCAATTGCTGCAGTACCGGGTGCTACTTCGTATGTATGGACACTTCCTCCGGGCGTTTCCGGCAGTTCTACTTCGAACACGATTACTCTTGCAATCAGTAACAGTTATGCAGGAGGATTTATCTGTGTCGCAGCGCAGAATCCTTGCGGAACAAGTGCTCAATCATGTATGAGCATTCCGGTTATCACGACTTATCCGGCAGTACCGGGTCCGATAATCGGTCCGGCAATTATTTGCGGTCCGACTACGGTGACGTATTCTACGACATCGTTCAATGCAACTTCTTATGCATGGACAGTTACAGGAGGCGGAACAATAGTAAGCGGACAGGGTACGAATACAATCACTGTTAGTATTCCGGCCGGATTTACACAAGGCGCCGTTCAGGTGACTGCATCAAATTGTTTTGGTACAAGTGCCGTGAGAGGGTTACTGATTACAGGTATTCCTGCGCATAGCTTTGGTGTTACAGGTCCGAACATGGCCTGTGCGAACACCAGTGCGGTTTATAGTTTGCCATTAGTAACCGGTGCTACTTCATACGGATGGACAGTTACAGGTGCTGCAACGTTGGGAACTATGACGGTAAACAGTTCTGGAGTAACTCAAGTCATAAATTTTGGCCCATCTTGGATATCAGGTACAGTTTCAGTTGCAGCTGTCAATCCGTGTGGTTCGTATGTGAAATCGTTCGTTGTTCGTTCCGTACCGGTTCAGCCGGGTTCGGTCACAGGACCAACAACAGGTTTATGCAATACCAGTGCAACATATACGGTAGCAGCCGTAGCAACAGCCACATCTTATCAGTGGACGGTTCCTGCAGGTGCCAGCATTTCAGGAAGTGCAACCGGTTCGACAGTGACAATTGTGTTTGGGCCAACGTTTACTTCAACATCGGCGAATATCTGTGTGAGTGCTGTTAACTCATGCGGTGTAGGACCACAGCGTTGTTTCGCAGTGACATCACGACCGGGCACTCCGGTTGTAACCGGACCAACATCAGTGTGTAAATCGCAATCAGCGGTTGCTTACTCAGTAGCTCCTGTTGCAGGTGCAAGTTCGTATGTATGGCAAGTTACCGGAGGTGCAACGATAAGCTCTTCGGGAGTCAATGCAACGGTGAACTTCAACACGTCGACGATTTCAGGAGTGATAGTTCGGTCTACTGCAGCCAATTCATGTGGTGTCGGTAATCCGGGCTTGTTGAATGTGGGTGTCAGTCTTGCCTGCAGAACGTCTGAGCCGGTAAGTCCGGTGTCGATGTTCGATGTTTATCCGAATCCGACATCCGGCGAACTGAATGTAAGAATCGATGCATCGGAAAACGGAAATGTATTGATCAAGCTGACCGATCTTCCGGGCAATGTATTATTGACACGGAAAGAGAGTGTAACTAAAGGTGACAACTACCTTGATTTCGATCTGGCCGATTTTGCCAAAGGAATGTACTTCCTCACGGTAGAAGGAGATGGAATGGAAGTTAGGACGGTAAGAATTATAGTTGAATAAGCATTTGAGAGTTTTCTTTCAATGACTTTTGTGAAAGCTAAAACCGACAAAGCCGGTGGCGGGTCCTCTGCCGCCGGTGATGTCGGTTTCTTTTTTGAGGCAGATCGAAGCAAAGTCTTAAGCTCGTGTTATACCAAATTTACATCAGTTTACGAAATAATGGCACCCAACCATTCTCTTTCGTATTTTCATTTAGGATTGGTATAATTAATGTCGGAGTCAAATAAGATCCTTCTTTCTCGTTAATTTAGCAGATATGAAGACAACGCTTTTTCGAAACTACTAATTCTCTTCGCATTCTTTATCGGCACTATATCTTGCGTTCAATCGCAGGGAAAAAAAGTTGCTATTCCTCAGGTAGAAAATCGAAAGCCTTCTCCAAACGAAGCCGTAGCTACTTTCGGCCAGGGATGTTTTTGGCATTCAGAGATTGTATTTCAGTCGTTGAAAGGCGTTCGTGATGCTGTTTCAGGATTTGCAGGAGGGAATGATACAAGGCCAACGTATTCAAAGGTATGTTCCGGCTCAACAGGTCACGCAGAAGTTGTGCAGGTGTATTATGATCCTTCAGTTGTTAAGTTTGAAACATTGGTCAAAGCATTTTTTGCAAGTATGAACCCGACAACATTAAACCGTCAGGGAAATGATATCGGTTCACAATATCGCTCCGTTGCTTTTTATAGAAATGATTCAGAACGAAAAATTATTCAGGCAGAAATTGATCGCATCAATGCTTCTAAAAAATATTCCTCACCCGTTGTAACAGAAGTAAAACCATTTGTTACATTTTATCCGGCCGAGGAATATCATCAGGAGTACATTTTCAATCATCCCGATAATCCCTATGTGCAGGGCGTTTCGATTCCGGATTACATGGAGTTTCGGAAGGAGTTTGCCGGCCCGTACACAAATTAGCTAATTAGCTAATCAAAATGTGGAGAGTTTCAGGAAAACGTAACCGCCTTTCTCGGCGCCCCAGACCTGTACATCTTTATCATCGTAACCACGATCCCAGCTGTGCAATTCGTTTTCGAGAAGTGTGACTTCTGATGTTGCATAAGTGGCGCCTTTTCTGTCGCTCGGACATTTTTTTCCATCGGTTCCGCCGGCAAAACCATCTTTAGTCTCATGCAGGAGCACGTCGCATCCTTCTCGTGCAGTAAGGGAGTCAGGAGTGAGCGTTTTTTCTGCCAGTTCGGGATGATGTGTAAATCGTAAAGGCTCCGCAAAAGTGTATACCTCACTTACAAATGTTCCTTTAGATTGTTTGGTGAGATGATAAATACGCTGACGATATGGTTTGTCGATGTAATCGGCTACTGCTTGTTCAACATAAAACCAGTATCCATCGGTTCTGTCTTTCCAGATTGGGACAATCTGAAGTCGTATGTCAAAATAATTGGCCGTATCTTTTAAGTGTTGTGCCTGGCTGCTATAGGAACCGGCTAGATACTGTGCAACTTTTTCGAGCTCTTTGTCTTTAGTCTGAGCAGTGATCCGGAAACCGATAAGTGAGAAGATGAAAATGAAAATTAAATTTTTCATTGCTTGATAGATTGTTGTATTTATAACTCGACTATTAATGAGTTTGTTTGTGTAGAGATTAGATGAATTATAAAGGTACAAATGTAAAAAAGAACAATATTCCGGAGTACAGATATTTTCCACAGGGAGAAAAACTTTCTTACTTTTGTATAAAGGAGATGAGAAAATGAAAGAACTAAAAATGAAATACAGAAGGGAAGAAGTAACTGTTTTGTGGCAACCTCACATCTGTGCTCATTCCGGAATTTGCGCTAGGGGATTGCCTGCCGTTTTTGATCCGAAACGAAAGCCGTGGATAGATATGAATGCGGCCGATTTAGAAATGATCAAAGCACAGGTATTGAAGTGTCCAAGCGGGGCACTTTCTCTCATTAAGGAGGAGGGGGAATAGTTGTGAATTCTCAGATTTGACAGCAGAGTTTTGTTTTGTGAACAATCATTTTGAAATTAAGTTGAATTTAAAGTCCTTTTGTGTAACTTTTACTACTTTGAAAAGATAGATCTTTTGTTAATTTGGCACCATTATGAATGAAAAGTCAGGTATTTCGATGTTGAAAGGTATTTTGCTCATGAGGTGTCCTTCATGTCGTAAAGCACCTATGTTTATTAATCCGAACCCATTCGTTTGGAAATCCATGGGTGAGATGAATATGAAATGCCCCGTTTGCGGTCATGCCATCGATCAGGAGTATGGCTATTACGTTGGTGCTATGTATTTTAGTTATGCAATGATGGTTGCGTGGAATTTTTCGCTCGCCGTTGCTGTATATGTCATCACCGGGCAGTTATTCGACAATTTTAAGCTAATTATAGGCTTAGGAATTGGCTCAAGTATTATCATTTCACCCATTATTTTTCGATACAGCAGAGTGCTTTGGTCCTATTTATTCTTCAAAATACTTAAGAAATAGGATTCAGTATTGCCGATTTTTCTGTCAGAAACGTTCGATGATTGCAAAAATGCGATCTGATTCGGTATATATATTTAGTGCGTGGTAACATCAGCTTTCACGGAATGTGGTCCTTGAAACTGAGCAGTCAATAAAGAATAACACACCCTGGCTATTATGTCACTGTTTAGGATTTTTATTGTAGAGGATGATGAGTGGTACAGCGAATGGTTAAAATATAATCTTACCGCTAATCCCGACAACGAAGTTTTCGTTTTTAAAACGGGCAAAGATTGCCTTGCAAATCTATTCAGCAAACCCGATGTCGTGTGCATCGATTTTAAGTTGCCGGATACGACAGGCGATAAGCTATTGTCACAAATTCGTTCCGTAAATCAGAATATTCCTGTAGTAGTAATCAGCGGGCAGGAAGATGTTTCCATTGCTGTTGATTTGTTACGTTCGGGGGCGCATGATTATATTGTAAAAGATGATCATGCAAAAGAAGTTTTATGGAATGCAGTGGAGAGGATCAAGGAAACTTCCGGACTTCGGCAAGAGATTGAAACCTTAAAAGTAAAGCTGGGACAAAAGTATAGTTTTGAAAAAACGCTTATCGGACAAAGTGCAGCGATACGTAAAACATATACTGTAATTGAAAAGGCAATTAACACGAATGTGAATGTTTCTATCAGCGGTGAAACAGGAACCGGAAAAGAAGTTGTTGCCAAAGCGATTCATTTTAATGGCCGACGTAAAGATCGGCCGTTCGTGGCAGTGAATATGGCAGCCATTCCAAGAGAGTTAGTGGAGAGTGAGTTGTTCGGGCATGAAAAGGGATCTTTTACGGGCGCTGTCGATAAAAAAATCGGAAAGTTTGAAGAAGCGAATGGTGGTACTTTGTTTCTCGATGAGATTGCCGAACTCGATTTAAATGTTCAGTCGAAATTACTTCGTGTCCTGCAGGAACGCGAATTAGTCAGAGTGGGTGGTGTTAAAACGATCCCTCTCGATATCCGCATTATCACTGCGTCGCATAAGGATTTGGCGGAAGAGGTAAGAAAGAAGACGTTTCGGGAAGATTTATATTATCGAATTCTTGGATTGCCAATTGAGCTCCCGCCATTGCGTGCTAGAGGAAATGATGTGTTAATTCTTGCCAAGCATTTTATCGCTGATTTTGTCAGAGAGAATAAGTGTGGTCAGATAACTTTTTCTGAAGATGCCAAAACTAAGCTTCTTAATTATGCTTATCCGGGGAATGTGCGCGAATTAAAATCTGTGGTTGAGTTAGCTGCTGTTATGTGTGAAGAAGGCGAAATCAAATCCGACGATATTACGTTCAGAAATTTAAATGCCGGAGAAGTATATGCCGGTGATGAGCGAACGCTGAAAGAGTATACAGCTGATATCATCGCATATTATATGAAAAAGTATAATAACAATGTTATTGAAGTTGCCAGACGGCTAGACATTGGTAAATCGTCGATTTACAATATGATTAATCGCAACGAAATTAAAAAATAACTAATGAATGTATTTTTCAAATAAATGATATAGGATGAAGAAGGGTGGGGGTAACTATCATTCTCTGCTGAACGAGCAGGTTCAGAAATTTCTCAGTGAAGAAAGTCTTGCAAATCCGGAGATACGCAATCTTTTATCGGAAATTGATAAAACGTACAATAAGCTTTCAAAGCCAACTGATCCCGAAGAGAAGGATTTATCTGAGATTTCAGGAATTCAGGAATTGGGGAAGGCGCTTTTAATTCTAGAAAAAAAATACGAAATCGGTAATGAGGCCGATGTGAAAGGCGTTAAACTCGTTGACAATTTTATTGAAGACCAGGTTCAGAAGCGGAAGAAGCTTGAGCAGGATTTGGAAAAGAGTGCACAAGTGCTCAGCACGCTCGTAAGTAATCTCAGCTCTGCCGTTCTGATGGAAGATGAGAAGCGTTCGATGCGATATGTCAACCAGACCTTTTGTGAGATGTTCGGAATACCGGCACCTCCGGAAGCCTTGATCGGAATGGACTGCTCGAATGCTGCACAGGACAGTAAGGTGATGTTTAAAGATCCTGAAGGCTTTGTTTCAAGAATCGATTTTATTTTGAAGGAGCAAAAGCTCGTTATGGCCGATAAGCTTGAATTGGTCGACGGACGCTTTCTTGAAAGAAATTACATTCCAATATTTATTGATGGTGTGTATGGCGGGCACTTATGGAATTATGTAGATATCACGGATCAAAAAATTAATGAGCGAAAACTGAGAGAGAGCCAGGATGAACTGCGTCGCCTTTCTTTGGTGGCGAGTGCCAATCCAAACGGCGTATTGTTGACGGATGCAGATGGAAAAATATTTTGGTCGAACGAAGGGTATAAAAATCTAACCGGTTATTCTGCCTCTGAATTATTGGGGAAAATTCCGTTTGAAATTGCTCAGGGAGAATTAAGCGATGAGAAATTGTTGAATGCCATGATTGATGACTATGCCAACGGAAGAAGTTTTTCGGTTGAAGTAGCTTACTATCGCAAAGATAAGTCTTGGTTTTGGGCACGCGTAAAAGGTGAACCTGTCAGAGAAGAAAACGGAGTCGTTCAGCATTATTTTTCCATCATTGAAGACGTTACAAATGAAAAGAATCGAGAGGAGCAGATAAAGCGACTGTCGGTTGTCGCTTCAGCGAATTCAAAAGGAGTTTTTATTTTGAATGATGATATCAGTTTTGCCTGGATTAATGGAGCTTATGAGAAAATGACAGGTTACTCTTTGAGCGATCTGGTTGGGAAAAATCCAATGAGTCTCTTTTTGAAAAACAACCCCAATGAGTCTCTCGTTAAGCGATTGACTGAAAGTGATAAGAGAGGTCAGGCAATTACCGAGGAGTTTTTGCATGATCGGAAAGACGGTTCTAGTTTCTGGGCTCGCCTTAACGTGCAATATCTGATAAACGAACAAGGACAGATCATTCAGCGTTTTGGTGTGTTGGAAGATATTACGAAGGAGAAGGATGCCGAAACAACGTTGAGAATTAATGAAGAGAAGTATCGAAACATTATTGCCAATATCAATCTCGGTTTGCTTGAAGTTGATAATGATGATGTCATTCAATATGCCAATCAGAGTTTTGTGGTTATGTCGGGATACGAATTGGATGAGCTCGTTGGTTCACCGGCATCTGAACTTTTTACTTTAAAAACCAATGATCCGATAGTAAGTGAAAAAAGATTGTTGCGAAGAAAGGGTAAATCGGATGCGTATGAAATTGCTGTCAAGAATAAGAAGGGTGAATTAAAATACTGGCTGATTTCAGGTGCGCCAAGACTGAATGATGTGGGCGAAGTGATCGGATCCATTGGAATTCACCTCGATATTACCAAGCAGAAGTTGCAGGAAATGGAATTGATCGAGGCTCGTCAGCGAGCCGAGGATTCCTCCAGAGCAAAAGAAGCTTTTCTCGCAAATATGAGTCACGAAATTCGCACTCCGCTGAATGCGATTATCGGAATGCTTCGTGAGCTTAGTAAGGAGTCGGTAAGTGAAAAGCAAAAGTACTTTTTGTCGAATGCAGATACAGCATCACGTCACTTGTTATCGATTATCAATAACATTTTGGATATGTCGAAGATTGAAGCGGGCGAATTCCGATTGGAAAGTCGCCACTTTAGTTTGCTCGAAGTGATTGATGAAACAATTTCAATTGTATCCTCCGGCGCCGAAAGTAAGGGGCTGGATTTGCAAATGAAAGTTACTGATCAGCTTAAACCGGCATTTGTAGGCGATCCTTCTCGTATCCGACAGATTCTTCTGAATATTCTTGGAAACGCTATAAAATTTACGGAGAAAGGGAGTGTTCGTCTCGATTGTACGACAACGAATACAACGCGTTGGAAGCAATTGGTTATTCTTACTATTACCGATACGGGCATCGGAATGGATAAATCGTTTTTCATTAATCTCTTTAAGAAATTTTCACAGGAAGAAAAATCGAACGTGCAAAAATTCGGCGGAACCGGATTGGGTATGGCGATCTCTTCTGAGCTAGTTCAGATGATGGGCGGAGAAATAGATGTGAAAAGTAAGAAGGGTGAAGGTACAAAGGTGACTCTGCAGATTCCGCTTCAAATCGGAGACCCCGAGCAAGTTGAAAATGTATCGGATCCGCAAAATTATGATGAGCTGAAAGGTTTAAAAGTACTACTCGTTGAAGATAATGAGATGAATAGAGTAGTGGCTATGAACTCGCTTACATACTTTAATTTCGAAGTTGAAGAAGCTGAGAACGGATTCGAAGCCATAGAAATATTGCAGCACAAGTCATTCGATATTGTGTTGATGGATATTCGGATGCCGGGTATGGACGGAATTGAAGCCACTCGCATTATCAGGCAAGAATTAAAAATAACGACTCCGATTATTGCTCTTACTGCAAATGCTTTCAAGCAGGAAGTTGAGCGATGTATGGAATCGGGAATGAATGATTACGTAACAAAGCCATTTGAGGAAAAAGCATTGGCGCAAACTATTCTCAGAAATATTCGGAAGGAGCATATGAATATTTCTGACTCTTCAGCTGCTGAAGATGTAGGAACCATAAGTCCAATGCAGCCGGTCGCCGGTGAATTGTTATATGATTTGTCGAAGTTGAATACAGCCAGTCGTGGTAATCCGGAGTTCGTTCAGAAAATGATACGACTTTTTGTTTCACAGGCTTCGGAAACGATGACTGAAATGAAAACAGCATTTGTTGGGAAAGAGTTTAGCAAAGTGTCAGACCTAGCTCATCGTTTGAAACCTGCCATCGACAATTTAGGTGTTGAAGTTTTGAAGGAACAAATACGCGCTATTGAAAAACTGCTCTAGAGAATCCGGCTGATCCTAAACTGGAACGTATAATCCTTTCATCGGATGAGATTGTCGCAAAGGTGGTCGATCAAATGAAAAGAGAATTGGTGTAATTGAACTAATAGGTGTCCAAAAGCCGGAAGAATATTCCAAATATTGGAAATTAACAAAGAGTACCAAAACGTAATTAGTTGAATGTTAGAAAGATGCGGTTTTGGCCTAATCTTTATAAATAGGAGCGAAAACAATGGAATTAGGAAGCCCTAAAAAGCTAAAAAATTTTCCTCGTCGATGATGACCCGTTCAGCTTAAACCTGACGGAGCAGCATATTAGGAATCTCGGTTATCCCGATGTTTCAGTCTTCAGAACCGGCGAAGATTGTTTAGAGCATCTGGATCAAAAGCCTGAAGCCATTATACTCGATCATAAGATGAATTCTATGTCGGGTTATGAAGTTCTTAAAGAGATAAAAAGGAGAGACCAAAGCATTTTCGTTGTGATGCTGTCGGGTCAGGAAAATTTGAAAGTAGCAGTTGATTCATTAAAGAATGGTGCTTTCGATTATCTGATCAAAGGTGATGATGAAGAAGCCAAGATTGAAAAAGTGCTTCAGCGAATTCACTCGATACGAACACTGGTTAGAAGTGCAACTCCTTCCTACTTGAATAATCGTCCGCCTTCTGCTTAAGCAAAAGCGACAAAAAGATAAAACCCGAGAGGGAAGCTCGACGTGAAACACGAGCGAAAGATTGTGTGTGTAATCCTAGTGATTATTTTAATTGTGTGTGTGTATAAAGGGCCTCTGCGTGGGCCCTTTATTATTTTACGGACTTTTCAAACTTATTTTGTACACGCTTTAGATTCATCGATTGAATATCTGCTATTTCGCAGGCCAAAGACTGGATTGCTTTTTGCTTTTAATACGGCCACGACGGCTTGGGCTGTGATATGTATCACCGGGTAAACTGACCATCATCAGCAGTGCTTACTGTTCTTAATGCGAATTTTGGCGATTATCTCTAATTATGTTGCTCCGCTTTTCTAAGTTGGATTTTGATCGGCAAGACGATGCGCAAGGGCGATTTTTTTCTCTCACTCAAATCAGGGAATCATGAAAAGGTTATGGGTTATTTGTATGCTGTTAACGTGGGCTACCGTTTCTTCGGCCCAGGATGCTATGGAGGTTTCAATAAAAAGTTTGGCAGATAAGTATATTAGCAAGCATCCGCAATCACAATTAGTAATTGGGTTGATTGTAAACGGACGAACTCAATATTTCTCATTCGGTAAGGCAAGTTCGGAAAGTGTCGATACGACTTCTGTTTTTGAAATCGGACAGATCACTCAGAGTTTTACCTCAGTGCTTTTTGCAGATTTAGTTATCGCCGGACAGATCAGTAGCGATGATTCATTGCAGAAGTATTTACCGGTCGATGTTCCTTCGCCTGTCTATCTTCCTCTTGTCTGCAAGCCCGCGCCAAAGCAGGAAGATAACCATCCTGAGATGAATTCAAAAAACACACCTGTATTCGTAAAGTACACGCCTTATGTTTGCTTCCCTGACCCAACAGAGAAGCCGCAGCCAATTATTCTCTGCTATCTTTCTACACACACCAGCGGATTACCTGATTTGCCATCGAATTTGAAAGGAGTAAAGAGCAATCCTTATGCGAATTACAGCCAAGCAGATTTGTATTCATTTTTGCGTTCATTCGAGCTCACAGCACCGATCGGATACAATTTCAGGTATTCCACTTTAGGAGTCGCCCTGCTAGGACATGTGATGGAGTTAAAGACAAGCAAGAGTTATGATTCGCTCTTGTCGGATCGGGTTTTTCAAAGGCTGGGAATGATAAACTCAGGCATATGTCGGCAAGAACTACGCAACGATAAGATGTTAAATGGGTACACGTCAAAAGGAAGGCCGTCATCACATTGGACATATAATTTTTTTGCGCCCGCATTGGGAGCATATTCGAATCTTGGTGATATGATGCGCTTTTTGTCCGCCAACATGATGATGGTGAAAAGTCCGATGAAGGATGTGCTCGACTATACACATAATCCACGAATTTTATTTCAAAATAAAAAGTACGGAGAGTCATCTGTTGCTTTAGGTTGGATGGTAAGTCCGTTGAATATTGAAAACACAACTTACGTGTGGCAAGAAGGATTGACAAGCGGTTTTGCTTCATTCATAGGTTTTACGGAAACCACAGGTACAGGGGTAGTAATAATGACAAATACTGCTGATCCGGTCACGGAAATTGGCAAGGAGATTTTAAGAAAATTAAATTAAACAACTATAATTTTATGATTAAGTATCAGACTGCAGAGGAAGCTGTTCAAATCATCAACAGCAATGAGAGGGTTTTTCTTCATGGAGGAGCAGCAACCGATGCCATTGGTTAGAGCGCTAACCAACAGGCACAAAAGAACTCCGTAATGTGGAGATCATCCACATTCATACCGAGGGCGAAGCAATTTATGCCAAGCCCGATTATAAAGATTCATTTCAGGTCAACAGCTTTTTTGTTGGCAATAACCTGCGCAAGTACGTTGATCATTTGAACGTGCAGTATGTTCCTGTTTTCTTGAGTGAGATACCAGCATTGCTTCGCAGAGGGGCAACACCGGTTGATGTGGCCATTGTTCAGGTTTCTGCACCCGACAAGCATGGTTTCTGTTCGTTGGGAATTTCAGTCGATGTAGCCAAAGCTGCTACAGATGCAGCAAGAAAAATTATCGCATATGTGAATCCTAACATGCCAAGGTCTCATGGCGACGGACATCTGCATGTGAGTCGTTTTGCTGCCGCTGTTTACGGAGAAGAACCGATTTTTGAAATCCCGATGTTTGGTTCGAGCGAAGTGGAGTTGGCTATTGGCCGCAACGTTGCATCAATTGTGGAAGATCGTGCCACGCTACAAATGGGAATCGGCGGAATTCCGGCCGCAGTTTTACAATGCCTGACAGGACACAAAGACTTAGGCATACATACCGAAATGTTTACCGATGCTGTATTGCCATTAGTTGCAAGCGGTGTGATCAATGGTAAGTATAAGAAAAAGCATCCCGGCAAGATCGTTTCGGCGTTTGCAATGGGAACTCGCAAGTTGTATGACTTCATTCATGATAATCCAATGGTGGCCATGCTCGATGCCGGATATGTTAACGATACGGCCGTAATCCGACGTAATGACAAGGTAACCGCTATCAACAGTGCTGTCGAAATTGATATTACCGGACAAGTATGTGCCGATTCCATCGGTTTTAATATTATCAGCGGAGTAGGCGGACAGATGGACTTTATGCGAGGAGCATCCTTGAGTGAAGGAGGGAAGCCGATTATTGCATTGGCTTCGGTCACTGAAAAAGGAGTTTCGAAGATTGTTCCGTTCTTAAAAGAAGGCGCCGGAGTTGTTACAACAAGAGCGCATGTCCACTACGTGGTAACTGAGTATGGAATCGCCGATTTGTATGGAAGAAACATCGCACAAAGAGCCCGTGCTCTAATTTCCATTGCCCATCCTGATCATCGTGAAGGCTTGGAGAAGAAGGCATTCGAATTATATGGTCGTCCTTAACGACACTCTTTTTTAAGGCAGGTTCATTTGATTATTGATGGACGAAATGGCCAGTAAAGGCCATTATTGCGCTAATTGTGTAAGTTCTTGGAGGAAATTGGCTGCTTTAATTTATTGGACACGTTAACTTGTCCTCTGATTAGCAACAATTATCATAATGAAGGAGAATTACACATTAAAAACGATTGTCTATTTCGTGGTGTTTGAATCAGTATTTCTCGGCCTCATATTCTTATTGGCTGTAAAGTTTGTCTGATACACGCGCGGAACTTGCGGATAAACCGCTTTAATTTCCCTTTCCGGTTATACCATTCCTTTTATGAAGAATAATAGGAATGGTATTCCTATGTTATGGAAACCCCGACAATCCGGATAGAATTACATTAGGTTATCAAACAGGTACTCCTGTAAAGGTGCATTGAGTTTTCACAAACCGATGCACTTTTTTTTTGACCGGAGTCAATCCTACTTCATTTTTTTGGCTTAGTCGAGAGTGAGAGCGCGCTCACAAATTTCATTTTTTTGATTGAATTAATCTGACCGATTAGAATCGATAGACTGCTCACCTTCATTAATCTATGTATTAATGAGTTATCTTTTGATTCACCCTTCGCCGGAGGGCTTTCATGAATAATAAAGAGAGTAATATAGTCCGAAGAATTTCAGGGGATCAAAACTTTAATTATCTTTCGGTATACTTATTCGCACACTATGCAATCAGCCTGAAAAGGGCGAAGTTAATGCGGAGCGAGTTTCAGAAGAGGTATACGACTCCTTCTCTGCTTTCGTTTCGTATTAACTTTGAGCTTATGTGTACAGTTTTTTTAAAATCAGAATCCGTTACAGTGCCTTTGATTTACGCTTCTATTAAATAAGAACTTTTGAGTGCTTGAGTAGTTTTTTATGAATGCTGAAGGCTCAAATTCTTCTTGAATGGCATTACTTACCTAATTGTTTGCTTGGATTTGAGTACGAATGAATAGGAACATACTACCTTAATGAGATGTCATTCTCCTTTGTAAAGTAGAGCAAGAGTGGTGTTATTTTCATTTTTGGAGGTTTTTATGAAATTGGTCATTACTATTTAATAGAGAAGGTGAGGCATGTCATTTTCTAAAAGTGAAAGAGTGAGGACATTTATTGCCTCGAATGAAATGTAATTTCATCGTGGAGTACAAAAAAAATCAAACAGAAGTCAAAAGTTTCTTTTAAAACACAACTTATGAAAAAAGAAAAAGAAGACTCTGATCGCAGAAGGTTTCTCAAATTCGGAGTACTTGCGGGCGGAGCAACACTAGCCGGTCTGGTTGTTCAGAAGAATCTCATGGGAGATACACCATCTGAAATCAGGTGAGAAGGTAAAAGTTCTGACAGCAGATGGCAAATTGGTAGAAGTGGATAAGTCGCACGTTTCTCATCATGCTTCAGATGATGATTTTTCTGCGGCAGAGATCCGTCAGGGGTAGCCGGAAAGAAATTTGTTCGTGTAATTGATTTGGCAAGATGTGCAGGTGCCCGGAAATGTGTAGAAGGATGTCAAAAGGCGCACAAGATTCTGCCACGGATAGAGTATATTAAAGTAAAGAAAATGCAAGATTCAGAACTTGCATCTCCATATTGGTTTCCGACGATGTGCTACCATTGCGACAATCCTCCGTGTACGAAGGTTTGTCCGGTAGATGCAACATTTAAGCGTACCGATGGAGTAGTAGCTGTTGATCCGGAGCGATGCATAGGTTGTAAATTCTGTATGGCAGCATGTCCTTATTCTGCACGTACATTCAATTTTGGAAGACCGGAGCAGACTAAGTTTACGGAAGAAAACAAAGACAGTATTCCTGAGAATTATTGTAAGACCGGTTATGGACCTGAAGGTACCGTTTCGAAATGTGATTTTTGTACAGATCGTTCGGCTCAGGGCTTGTTACCTGCATGTGTTGTTGAATGTCCTAACGGGGCAATTTTCCACGGCGACGAATTGGAAGACGCTGTGACAAATGGTGAAGATACTTACCGCCTGAAAGAATTGTTGAGAAGTCGGGCAGGTTATCGCCAGTTTGAGGAATTAGGTACAAAACCGAGAGTATATTATTTACCTCCGGTAAAACGTCAGTTCCCGTTTGAAGATGCAACAGAAAAATTCAACACAGAAGAATAAACAAACATTCATATGAGTGATCGAAAAATATTAAACGAAACAACTACCTACGAAACATTTACGCAGGAAGAGTACATGTTGATGAAGAGCGATTTGCTCCGACCTATTCAACATATCAGTAAATGGGGTAAGGTATGGATTGCATTTCTCATTGCAGTGTGTCTGTGTGGAGTATATGCATATTATATTCAGGAAACGAAGAGTAAATATGTGACCGTTTCATTGCGTGATTATACGATGTGGGGAGTATACATTTCCAACTTCGTATTCTTTGTGGCATTAAGCTTAATCGGAGTATTAATGTCGGCCGTTTTGAAGTTGACAAATTTCGAGTGGTATCGTCCTTTATCCCGTATAGCCGAAGTTATCGCTGTAGGAGCAATTATGCTTGCCGGTGTGAGTATCGTAGCAGCAATGGGCCGTCCGGATCGTTTACATTACTTGTTTATCTATGGCAGGATTCAATCGCCTATCGTTTGGGATATCATTGTGATCCTGACATATATTACGACAAGTATGATTCTCTTGTTTATTCCGATGATCCCTTCCATGCTCACATGTAAAATCACCTGACGGGTAAACCGAAATGGCAGATAAAGATGTACGATTTCCTTTCGTTTGGTTGGGAAGGAACTCCGCAACAATGGAAGATTTTAAAACGCAGTGTAAAAATTCTGACCGTATTGGTTATTCCGTTGGGAGTATCTATTCACACGGTAACGGCATGGTTATTTGCGACAACATTGCGAGCAGAGTGGGACAGTACGAATTTTGGAGCGTACTTCGTATCAGGAGCGTTTTTGCTGGGAGTTGCCGGAATGATTTTGGCGGTCTTCGCAATTAGAAAAACGTACAAGCTGCAGTCGTATCTCACAGAGATGCATTTTGATAAACTGGGACAGGCTTTGGTGCTTATGTCAGCAATTTACATTTACTTTAATATTAATGAGTATTTGGTACCTGCGTACAAGATGTCGAGTTTACATGCCATTCACCTCATGAGTTTATTTGTGGGTGAAGATGCAGTACTGTATTGGTCAGTTATCTTCTTTGGAATGGTAGTACCGGCAATTCTTCCTCTCTTTAAACCGATGCGTAAACCGCTCCCTTTGACACTGATTGCATTTGGTGTATTTATCGCAGCCTGGTTTAAGCGTTATCTGATTGTAATTCCGGGATTGGCTCATCCATATTTGCCGATTCAGGATGTGCCTGAGTCATGGATGCACTATAGTCCAAGCTTCCTCGAAATGACAATTGTTGCTGCGACTTTTGCAGCCCTGTTACTCATTGTTACTTTGTTTTCAAGATTCTTCCCGATTATCTCTGTGGGAAGTTGCAGAAGGGCGCTTAGAAGGCAAAGATGAAATCATTAACTATAAATAATAACCGTATGAAACTATATAAATATCTAATCACACTGAGTGCAGGATTATTATTCGCATCGGTTATTGCATTCGCACAGGAAAAAGTAGCGGATATGAGTCTGAGTTTCGACACAGTAGATAGTGTTCGAACCTGTAAGGTGACGATCAAATCAGAAGGCGCCCCGGTAGCCGATGTGAGTGTAAGGGTAGCTGTACAGCGTCTCTATACTTACATGCCGATGGGTAAGGACATCACGACCGATGAGAATGGCGAGGCAACAATTGAGTTTCCATACGACCTTCCGGGAGATGATGCAGGTGTTTTGCATGTATTGGCAAAGGTAGAGGACGATGAAAATTATGGATCTTTCGAAGCCAAAGCTGACGTAAATTGGGGTACTCCAAAGGCAAAGATCAGTAAAGCAGAACGTTCGCTCGCCGGTTCCAGAGGGAATGCACCGGTTTACTTTATTGTGGCAAGTATTTTGATAATATCCGGAATCTGGGGTACTTTAGTGTACGTCGTTCTTCAGGTCTTTAAAATCAGAAAAATCAGTAAGCATCTACATAAAAATTAATAACCAATATCAAAAAAACAAAAATTATGAAAAGTAAAATTGTAAACAGTGCTCTTTCAGTATGCATGTTAGCTATCTTCATGTTAGCAACAACTGCAACTTTTGCTCAAGACAAACCTGCAGGAAAACCTTGGCCGGTTGACGCAGCTGCTGCGAAAGCGAAAAATCCTGTGAAAGCTGATGAATCTTCAATCGCTTCAGGTAAAGAAATCTACAATACTCAGTGCAAATCTTGCCACGGTGCAAAAGGATTGGGTGATGGACCAAAAGCAGAGAAAATCGAAATCACTTGCGGTGACTTCTCTAGTCCTGAATTCCAAAAAATGACAGATGGTGAGTTGTTCTACAAAACAACTGAAGGTAGAAAGCCAATGCCATCATTCAAAGAAAAATTATCTGATAACGAAAGATGGGCTGTCGTAAATTACATGCGTACCCTCGGTAAAAAATAATTATTTCTTAAGTGTCTGTTTCGTTCTTTAGAACGAACACAAGTTGTGACTTGCAACAATAGGTAAGCTTATTGTTGCAAGTTTTTTTGCCTTGCTAGGAGCCGGGTGATAGGGGACTTACATCAGCCTGTTGATACTTTCGTTGGCTGTAGCGAATCTAATGCTTTTGGGAAGCGTTTGGCGATGCACCTGATAGCGCCAAAAGGCAGACCGATGTAGCCTTCTCCCGCTTTTTTGTCCGATACTCAGTCGTCCCGTTTAAGTCCAAAATGCCTGTTTAAAAAGTGATGGTCCGACGAAATTTTCCGTGGTTCTGATCCCATGTTTTTCGCCGTTCGGACCAGCGTTTCAGGGGAGTTTAAATCCTGGGTTTTGCTAAATGACTAGTTTTTAGCCATTTGGTAAAAAAAGATGCGAAACTTACAAGATTTTAAGGCTATCGCCCTGCACTTTCGCATGATTTTTCTAATAAAAAAACAGGAATAAGCATGATTCGAGTCATTCATGGTACTTAACTAAGAGGCTAGATTTGTTCTATCAATTTGAAATTAGTGATTTAACCTAATACCTGAGTTTTATGGAAAACACATTTGTAATCGGAATCTCTTACAAAAATGCAGATGTAGCCACACGCAGTGCATTTTCGATTTCGCCAGAAAAACAAACAGAATGTTACAATCTTGCTAAGGCCTTCGATTTCAAAGATTTCGTAGTGCTTAGTACGTGCAATAGAACTGAAATTTACGGTGTTGGCCCGGTAGATTTAGCTGAATCTGTGATCACAACAGTGACTCGTCAGTCAAAGGAAATGTTGAATCAGTACAAATTCGTTAAAACTACTGACGATGCATTGACTCACATTTTCCATGTTGCTTCCGGTTTGGATTCTCAGATTTTAGGTGATTATGAAATTCTTGGTCAGTTTAAGAATGCGTGTCGTTTAGCAAAAGAAAATCGAATGTTGGGACCCGTATTCGAACGTATGGCAAATATCTGCATCCAGGCTTCTAAAGAAGTGAAAACAAAGACAGCGATCAGTAAGGGTACTGTATCAGCATCTTATGCAGCGATTGAAATTTTGAAAGAAAAATTCGGTGATAAAAAAGCTAGTTGCCTTTTAGTTGGACTTGGTAAATTCGGTAATAACATTTCTAAAAACATCAAGCATTACCTTCCGAATATTGAACTTACAATCTCTAACCGCACCTATGCTACCGCTCTTGAAGTAGCGAATACGCATGGTTTTGGAATTCTTCCTTACGAAGAAGTTCAGGCGAACATTAAGAATTTCGATGTATTGGTGATGAGCGCGATTTCAGACAATTATATCGTTACTCCTGAAACGCTGGTGGATGCAAAAACAACGTTGGTTTTGGATCTTTCCATTCCTCAAACTGTTCATCCGAATTGCAAATCAAATTCAAACGTAGAAATTTACGATATCAATTCGATTTCAACGATCCTCGACAAATCGCTGGAAAACAGAAAAACCTTCCTTCCAATTGCAAATGAGATTATAAATAGTCATATTGCAGCGTTCGTGGATTGGAGTAAGTTTTACAATCAGCGTAATAAGATTATGTCATTGAAGAACATGCTGATTGAGGCAAGTAAATCTTGTCCGCATTTAGCTCGCCTTGATGACGAAACAAAGAACGAATTGGTAAATAAAACCATACAAGCTTTTGTACTGAGTTTAAAACAAAACAACGTTATACAATTAGAACCAGAAAAGATTGTAGATAACTTCATGCGATATGCAACGGCTAATTAGAATAGGATCAAGAGACAGTAGTTTAGCTTTATGGCAGGCAAAGCATATTGAGAACTTATTAAAACAACAAGGAATCCAGACGGAGTTAATCCTTGTAAAAAGTGAAGGCGACATCAATCTAACATCCCCTCTTTACGAGATGGGAGTTCAAGGGATTTTTACAAAAACATTAGACATAGCCTTGTTGACCGGAAAGATCGACATTGCTGTGCATTCCCTTAAAGATGTTCCTACCAAACTGCCCCAAAATCTGAAAATAGCAGCCATTCCTCAACGTGTAAACGTGAAGGATGTGCTTGTTTATAAAGATGCTTCATTTACCGTTACCGAGGAGGCCGGAATTACCATTGCCACGAGCAGTTTACGTCGTAAGGCGCAATGGTTGAACCGTTATCCGAAGCACGAAATTGAATCTATCCGCGGTAATATCAATACCCGCCTGGAGAAATTGAAAAACACGGCCAACTGGAATGCGGCTTTATTCGCAGCAGCAGGTCTCGACCGTATTGGTCTGGATGTTCCTTTCCGCAAGGAAATGGAATGGATGCTTCCGGCTCCGGCTCAAGGTGCACTCGCTGTTGTTTGTCGTGAAGATGATTCCGAAGCCGATGCAATTTGCAAGACACTGAATCATTTTGAAACATGGACTTGCACAGGTATCGAACATTCTTTCCTGAGAAATCTGAAAGGTGGTTGTTCAATTCCGATTGCAGCTTTAGCTGTGGCAGAAAAAGATAAAGTTCATTTCAGAGGAAATATTCTTTCACTCGACGGAGTTCGGAAAGTCGAAGTTGAGATGGAATTCGATCTGCACAATTGCGCCGATGCCGGTGCGCAGGCAGCAAGCAAACTACTTTCCAGCGGAGGCGATAAAATTGCTGAAGAGCTGAAAAAATTTATGACAGAATAGCGGGCGCTATTCTGTTTTTCTTTTCGAGCTCCTGAGTCGATCGCTCCAATACCATCAATAATTCAGTCTAATCTTAAACACACCATAACTGTGAATTCAGAACATCTTTTCATTAAAGCATTAAAAGGCGAAACAGTGGAGCGTCCTCCGGTATGGATGATGCGTCAGGCAGGAAGATATTTGCCGGAGTATATCGAATTAAGAAACAAATACGATTTCTTTACTCGCGTACAAACACCGGAGCTCGCATGCGAAATCACCATTCAGCCGGTTGATCTGGTTGGAGTAGATGCTGCGATTTTATTCTCCGATATCCTGGTTGTTCCACAAGCAATGGGTCTGGAAGTACAGTTGATCGAGTCGAAAGGACCGATTCTGCCGCAGACAATCCGTACTCAACAAGACATCGACGATTTAGTAGTAGGTGCCGATGCCGTAGGTGCTCTGGAATATGTAAGCAAAGCAATTAAGCTGATTAAAAAAGAGCTGAATAATCGTGTTCCGCTTATCGGTTTTGCCGGTGCGCCATTCACCATTCTCTGCTATATGGTCAAAGGACGCGGTAGTAAGAGTTTTGATAAAGCGAAGCAATTCTGTTTTTCAGAACCAAAGCTTGCTCATCAGCTTTTACAGCGTATTACGGATGTAACAATTGATTATCTTCATGCTCAGGTCGATGCCGGTGCCGATGCCGTTCAGGTATTCGACAGCTGGAGTGGGATGTTAAGTCCGGATGACTTTAATGAGTTTGCATTACCATATCTGACGAAGATATCCGACAGTTTAATTTCACGCGTGCCGGTGATTTTGTTCCCGAAAGGAAGCTGGTATGCTTTGGAACAGTTAAGCAACACCTCAACTTCGGCAATCGGAATTGACTGGTGTATCACTCCGCAGCAAGCACGAGCAATGACTCAGAATAAAAAGACATTACAAGGAAATTTTGATCCTTGTAAATTATTGTCGCCTATTCCGCAGATTGAAAAAGAAGTGAAGGCGATGATTGATGCATTCGGAGTTCAGAAATACGTGGCAAATTTAGGACATGGTATTATGCCTAATATTCCGGTTGATCATGCGAAAGCCTTTGTTAATGCAGTGAAGAATTATAAAAATAATATTTCCTATGGCCTATTCAATTCAGCAGAGCGAAAGCTTATTTAAGAGAGCTCAACTATCCATTCCGGGCGGAGTAAATTCACCTGTTCGCGCGTTCAAGAGCGTTGGAGGAAATCCGATTTTCATGAAGAGTGCGAAAGGCGCTGATATGTACGATGCCGATGGAAATCAGTATATCGATTATATCAGTTCCTGGGGGCCGATGATTTTAGGTCACGGCTACAAAGATGTAGTGGAAGCCATTCAGCAAAAAGTTGGTGAAGCAATTTCTTTCGGTGCGCCGTCGGAAATGGAAATCATGATGGCAGAGCTGATTGTAAGCATGGCGCCGAATGTGGATTTGATTCGCATGGTAAGCAGCGGAACGGAAGCTTGTATGAGCGCGATTCGCTTAGCCAGAGGTTATACAGGTAAAAATAAAATTATCAAATTCGACGGATGTTACCATGGCCACGCCGATGCATTCTTAGTGAAAGCAGGAAGTGGTTTGGCGACATTCAATATTCAGGCCGTGCCGGGAGTTACCGGTGGTGTTGCCTCCGATACGTTGGTTGCACCTTACAACGATTACGAAGCCGTAGAAAAATTGGTGAATGAAAATGACGGACAAATTGCCGCCATCATTATTGAGCCGGTTGCGGGTAATATGGGATGTATTCTTCCTAAACCCGGATTCCTCGAGAGTCTGCGTAAGCTTTGTACGGAGAAAAAAATCGTTTTCGTTTTTGATGAAGTAATGACAGGTTTCCGTTTGGCAGCCGGTGGTGCTCAGCAGGTGTTAGGTATTGACGCCGATTTAGTCACTTACGGAAAGGTAATCGGCGGAGGTATGCCGGTTGGTGCTTTTGGTGGCAAGAAGGAAATCATGCAGCACATTGCTCCGTTAGGAAATGTATATCAGGCGGGAACACTGAGCGGAAATCCGGTTGCTATGACAGCAGGATTTACTACGCTGAGCATTTTGAAAAACAATCCGAATATTTATAAAGAACTCGAGCAAAAAACAACGCAACTGAACGAAGGTTTGCACAAGACATTAACAGCAAAAGGAATTGCACATACGATCAATCAAAAGGGAAGTATGATCAGCGTTCATTTTGGTGCGCATGCAGTGACAAGCTTTGAAACAGCTGCTAAATGCGAAATTTCATTGTTCAATAAGTTCTTCCATCATATGTTGTCGAGCGGAATTTATTTGCCGCCATCAGCATATGAAAGTTGGTTCCTGAACAATGCATTATCGTCATCCGATATAGAAAAGACAATTGAAGCTGTAAGTAAATTTTAATACACACGATTATGGAAGATATTCTGCCTCTCCTCAATAAGTACGATTTACCACTACCACGTTATACCAGTTATCCGACTGTTCCGTATTGGGACAAATCAGGTTTCGATAAAGAGTCGTGGAAGAAAGCTGTGGTAGAAACGTTTAAGAAAGAGAACGGAGAGTTATGCGTTTATGTACATCTTCCATTTTGTGAAAACCTGTGTACGTTCTGTGCTTGCAATAAGCGAATCACGACGAACCACCGCGTAGAGGAGCCATATCTTGATACGGTTTTGAAAGAGTGGGAGATGTATCGTGCGATGCTTCCTTCGAAGCCGGTAATTCGTGAAATACATTTAGGCGGAGGTACGCCAACGTTTTTTAGTCCGGAAAATCTCATTACATTAATCAAAGGAATAACGAAGGATGCTACAGTTCACCCAGACCATGAATTCAGTGTCGAAGTACATCCGAATTTTACGAGAGAAGAACACCTGGCAGCATTAGCCAGCGTAGGTTTTAATCGTATCAGTTTAGGAGTGCAGGATTTTGATCCGAAAGTTCAATACGTGATCAATCGTGTACAGTCGTTTGAGAAAACGAAAGAAGTTGTTGAATGGGCGAGAAAGTTAGGTTACAATAGTGTAAACGTAGATTTGATTTACGGACTGCCATTGCAAACAGAAGCAAGTATCGATTTAACGATTTCAAAGATTAATGATTTGAAACCCGATCGTATCGCATTCTATTCTTATGCATTTGTTCCATGGAAGAGTAAGGCACAGCGCCGTTATACGAAATCAGATTTACCGAAGGCGAATGAGAAGTGGAAGATGTATCAGCTAGGTAAATCGTTGCTCACAGCCAATGGTTACAAGGCGATTGGAATGGATCACTTTGCATTGCCGAATGATAAATTATTTGAAGCCGTGAATAAGGGTACAATGCACCGTAATTTCATGGGTTATACAACGACAGATTCGAAGCTCATTATTGCATTAGGAGCATCGAGTATCGGTGATGCATGGAATGCATTTGCTCAGAACGAAGACAAGGTAGAGGAGTATCAGGAAATGGTGCAAAGAGGAGAGCTTCCTGTGATTCACGGACATATTTTAAACGAAGAAGACGTAGTGATTCGTCGCAACATACTTGAT
Organism: Bacteroidota bacterium; assembly: GCA_016721305.1. Taxonomy (GTDB): domain Bacteria; phylum Bacteroidota; class Bacteroidia; order AKYH767-A; family 2013-40CM-41-45; genus JADKIH01. The sequence goes on along the minus strand of JADKIH010000001.1, from coordinate 34,263 downwards.
TTGATGTGCAAGGGAAGCACAAAGATTTCCGAAAAGACCTTTGATACTGCTACCTTACCGATTGCATTGCAAGAATTGTCGTTATTGGCAGCCGACGGTTTGGTGAAAGCCGATAAAGAATCCATCACAGTTACCGAAAAGGGAAGTTTATTTATCCGTAACATCAGTTCGATTCTCGATGCGCGTATGCGTAGGAAGAAGTCGGCGGGGAATGTGTTTTCGAAGTCCATTTAACGATTAGCTAATTAGCTGATTAGTTGATTAGCTGATGGGCGGTTTGGGTTAGGGAGAGTGGTTGGCTTTTTTGTGGTAGACCTTTTTGTTATTGATGTAGCCCAATTGGTGTGTTAAAATTTCGATTTTCAAATGACGCTGTGCGGGTTCTTGCATTAGCTAATCAGCTAATTAGCTAATAATCTCATCAGACAACCATCAACATGACGAAAGTCATCTCCCCGGTAATTCCGGTAGTTTTCGCAGGTAAAAAGGCGATATTAAACATGGAATTCTATGATTTTAGTCTGTAAAAAAAATGCACTATACCATTAGTTTTGTGTTTGGATGAAACCGTTCAAGCGCAGATGAAATTGTTCTCAATCAGATATTTATTTTTCATTGCAGTAGTTGTTCTAATCGCAACACCTTCTTTTTCTTTTGCGCAAGATAGTCTGCAGTCAATTTTATCGCATCGTTTAGAAAGAGCCGACGTTCAGTGGGAAGGCCAATGGCCGGCTGCAAAGCCTGAGAAGCGGACATTTTGGGAGTTTATCAGTGGTAAGAAAAAGCTTAGGTTGACCAGACCGATTTCGATGGTTGTTCCTTCGACTGAATCGTTTTGGATATTGGATCAGGAGGCGAATGCAATTTTGCAGGTAAAAAAGGGAGTAGGGAAATTCCCGCATTTCATTGAGAGCTCCGGGTATATTTTTTCTTCGCTGGTTGGGATTTGTGAGTTTACAGACGGAAAATATCTGGTAACAGATTCTTATCTCAATCATGTTTTTCTGATCGATCCTGCGAACAAGAAGATAAGTGTGCTGAATGATTCGCTGAAATTAACTAAGCCGACAGGAGTTGCTTACAATAGGCTTACCCGGCAGATTTGGGTGTTGGAAACCGGAGAGCATCGCATTGATGTACTTGATGAGAACGGAAGGAAGCAGGGGTAAGGAAAAGGGGGAGTTTAATTTTCCGACGCACATCTGCATAGATAAGGATGGGAATGCATATGTAGTAGATGCGATGAATTTCAGAGTTCAGGTTTTCAATAAGGATGGAAATCTGCTTTCTGTGTTTGGTTCCAATGGTGACGGGACAGGATATTTTGCGAGTCCCAAGGGTATAGCAGTCGATTCTTACGGTCATATTTACATAGCCGATGCGTTGTTTCATGCAATTCAGATTTTCGATATCAAAGGAAATTTCTTGTATGCATTTGGCGAGCAGGGTCAGGGAGAAGGAGAGTTTTGGATGCCGAATGGAGTATACATAGATTCAAAGAACAAGATATACATAGCGGATAGTTACAATTCGCGAATACAGATATTTCAGCTTATAAGTGGAGGTACCAAATGAAAAAATTAATAACCATTCTGGTTTTAATTGGATTTTCCGTTTTGGTCGAATCGCAATCAATCGTCGACACAAAGCATAATTTATCCATTACCGGACCCGGAACAGTAAAGGCTGTGAGTGAAGAAGAGATTTGCTTATTCTGTCATACGGCTCACAATAGTGTTCCACAAGGGCCGCTTTGGAACAGAAATAATCCCGGCTCAACCTACACTTTGTACAGCAGTTCCACATTGAAAGCTTTACCTACTCAGCCAAGTGGATCATCTATTCTTTGTTTGTCATGTCATGATGGTACTATTGCTCTTGGAAGTGTATTGAGTAGGAGTACGACCATCAGTTTTGCAAGTGCGGTTAACATGCCGGCGGGTGCAAGTAATTTATCGACAGATTTGAGAAACGATCACCCGATTTCATTTACATACGATGCGGCATTGGCTGCATTGAATACGAAGATTAAAGCGCCATCAGCTTTGCCTACTACGATTAAACTTGAAAACAATCAGCTTCAATGTACATCTTGTCATGATCCGCATAAGAATTTGTATTCTGATTTTTTGGTAGCATCTACTCAAAATGGCGGATTGTGCAATGCATGTCACCAACAACCAAGCTGGACGGCAAGCGCCCACAATACATCAACAAAGACATGGAATCAGGTTGCACCAAATCCATGGCCATATACACCTTGGACAACGGTAGCGGATAATGCATGTGCGAGCTGTCATAATTCGCACAATGCAGGTTCAACAAGTACGCTTTTAAAATATCAGGCAGAAGAGTCCAATTGTCTGGACTGCCATAACGGGAATGCAGCGACAAAAAATGTAGCAGCAGATTTTGCTAAAGCATATAAGCACAATGTATACGGATACACCGGAATTCACAATCCGAATGAAACCGGTGTTATCACTGCGAAGCACGTCGAGTGTATTGATTGTCATAATCCACATATGGCAAAAACGCAGACGGCTGTTGCGCCTGCGGTAAAGGGTTCTTTGATTGGTGTGAGTGGTGTGAATCAGGCAGGTGCGGCCGTGAATCTAGCTTCCTACGAGTATGAAGTGTGTTATAAATGTCATAGTGATAACGCAGCGACTGTTGCCAGTACGAATCGAGTGATTGTACAGAATAATACCCGACTTGAATTTGCGGCTACGAATCCATCATTCCACTCAGTTGCTGCTATTGGAGTGAATACATCTGTTCCTAGTTTAATTTCGCCATGGACAGTGACAAGTCGAATGTATTGTTCCGACTGTCATGCCAGCAGTGGAACGAATGTTCCGGGAGGACCGCATGGTTCAATCTATCCGCAGATTCTGAAACTTCAATATCTTAAAACGGATAACACAACTTACAATGCAGCAAATTTTGCATTGTGCTATAGTTGCCACAGTGCAACATCTATTATGAATAATGCTTCCTTCAAATATCACAATAAGCATATAAACGATATTAAGACATCTTGCAATACTTGCCATGATGCACATGGTATCAGTAACCTGCAAGGTACGGCAGCTAATAATTCCAATCTCATTAATTTTAATACTGCATATGTTACCGCTTCCAACGGAATAATTCGGTTCATAGATACAGGAGTCAGAAAAGGGTCTTGCCAGTTAATTTGCCATGGCAAAAACCACAATCCTTATACCTATCAATAATTCCATCAGGTTTGCGATTAACATCAATCTTAGTAAAAATAGTTTTACCAAATATTCAAACATAACAGAGATGAGACAAAAGATAGATTGTTCCAACTGCACAAGCTCCGACTGTTTTGTGATCAAATACTGCAAAGGAGAAACTTTGAATAAGTTATCCGCAGCAAAGAATCAAAATTTTTACCGTAAGGGAGATTATATTTTTCGAGAGGGTAACACAATGTTAGGCATTCACTTTGTTCAGAAGGGTGGAGTGAAGGTGGTAACGCCTAATGTTCATGGAAGAGAGCAAGTTGTTCGATTGGCATCAGATGGAAATATTTTGGGCCATCGTGTGTTGGGGAATGATAAGTACTATTTCAATGCAATTGCTTTAATTGATACAACAGTATGCTTTGTTGAAACCAATGTGTTCAAGGATACCTGCATGAATAGTCCGGAGTTTGCATACAACCTACTCTTGTTCTATGCACTTGAACTTCGTCGTACTGAGTTACGTGTGAAGTACCAGGCAACGATGAATATCCGTGAGAAAGTAGCCGAAGCATTTGTGTATCTGTCAGAGATCTATGGTATCAATCCGGAATCCGGCACGTTGAATATTGAATTGAATCGTCAGGAGATAGCCGATGTAGCCGGCACAACGCCCGAGCAGGTATCTCGTCAGCTCAGCGATTTTGAAGATGAGAAATTGATCCTTCGTGAGAAAAGAGATATTCGGATTTTGAATAAGAAGGGGTTGGAGGATATTGTGAAGGATTATAAGATTGAGTAGGTGGGTTGCGATTTCGAGTTGCGGGTTGCGGGTTGCGAGTTGCGAGTTGCGAGTTACGGGTTGCGAAGGCATCTTTCACACCACAACGCGTCATTCAAACCTCGAAACTCGAACCATTTGTAGTCAGTTATCAGTAAAGTGTATGTGGAAGTGGAGGTGGATGTTTTAAGTTTCGCTTCGCAACCCGCAACCCGCAACCCGTAACCCGCAACCCGTAACTCGCAACCCTTCCTTTTGTAATCAGTTATCAGTAAAGTGTATGTGTAAGTGTAAGTGTAAGTGGATGTTTTAAGTTTCGCGCCGCAACTCGCAACCCGCAACTCGTAACTCGTAACCCGCAACCCGCAACCCGCAACCCGTGACCAACCGCCTCCAACTCGCCATTCTGATTGGCTTAGCGCTTTTATTGAATTTGAATACGCTATTTAACGACTATTCACTCGATGATATTGTCGTGCTGGTGGAGCACAAGTATGTTCAGAAAGGGATTGCAGGTATTCCGGAGATTTTAACGACAGATTTGATGCAGGGCTATTCTTCGGTAGAGAATTTACTGGAGCAAAAAAGATATCGTCCGTTTTCACTTGTTGTCAATGCCGTGGAATACCAGTTTTTTGGAGCTAATCCTTTTGTCAGCCATTTGGTGAATCTTATTTTGTTTGCCATTCTGATATTTTTACTCTTTAAGTTATTGAGAGAGGATTTATTTAAGTCCGGACATCCATTGCTTGCATTTCTTGCCTGCTTGTTCTTTGTGGTTCATCCGATACATACCGAAGTAATCGCCAGCGTTAAGAGCCGGGATGAGTTAATTACATTTCTCTTTTTGATTCTCACTCTTATAAATTTATTGTACTGGGACGAATATGGAAGATCGAAAAATTTGATTCTTGGTTGTGTGGCATTCTTCCTTTCCTTATTGACACGAGAAAGCGCAGTAACGTTCGTAGCTGCTTTACCGGCGGTGCTTATTTATTTTAGAGGGCAAAAAACAGGAACGGCTTTAAAGAAGAGTATTCCGTTGCTGATTGTTTTCGTTTTGTACATGGTTGTGCGATATTCCGTAATCGGATTGTCGAAGCCTGTGGTGACAGATGTACTGAATGCCCCGTATTTATTGGCTTCTGCTGAGCAGGCATTTGCGACGAAAGTTTTTGTTTTGTTGAAATACATTTGGCTACTTGTTTTTCCTTATCCGTTATCGTCAGATTACTCTTACAATCAGATTCCGTATATAGGCATTGCTTCGTTTAAGTTCGTTCTTGCTTCTGTTGTGTTAATTGCATTGGCGATTATTGGGGTGAGAGGCTATCAAAAGAAATCGGTTCTTTCATTTTCGATCCTCTATTTCTTTGTGACAATTTCGCTGATTGCCAATTTTATTGTTGATATCGGAACGCCCTTATCGGAGCGACTACTGTTTCAGGCTTCGCTGGCATACTGTATTATACTTGCTCATCTCTTTTTACAACTATCGGAAAGCGCACGCAAATGGATGATTTACCCTTTGCTTGTTGTGATCGTTTTGTATTCGACTCAAACTATATTGCGAAATGCAGATTGGAAGAATAATGAAACACTTTTTTTTGCTGATGTAAAGTCGGCGCCAAACAGTGCGCGAACAACATTGTATGCTTTGGAGCTGTACCGTGCAAAGGCGCAAGCAGAGCAGGATCCGACACTTAGGAAGAAGTATTTTTCGCAGGCTATCGAGTATGGAAAGCATTCGCTCGAGATCTATCCTGATTTTTCGATCACGATGTTGAACTTAGGCTTTGCTTATTTTTATCAGGGAGAATTAGATTCGACTGCGTATTACTGGAAGCGAGGTTATGAATTGAATAAGAGTGACACAGAAGCGGTGAAATGCATCCAGGTAGTGAGTGATATTTATTATAAGAAAGGAAATGGTGCTAGTGACCATGGAGATATTCGTTCAGCAATTGATTTGTATAAAAAATCAGTTGATGTTTTTCCCGAAGCAGTAGAAGCATGGTATAATTTAGGCGGATGCTATTATAATATAGGAGACACACTCGCCGGTAATGCAGCATGGAGTCGAGTAAAAGCGTTAGATCCCTCACACGAGTTCAGTAAAAAGGACTTTTTTCTTCAGTAAAATCTGACATTGTAAGCTAACCCCGCAGAATCCAAGCGATTTTTTTTAAAACGGCCTAAATCGGTCGGTTTTCGGACTGTTTCGAAGGCCCTAAATACAGCGTTGTAAATAGCAGAAAATCAATCTATTGTAACATTTAAATACTGTAAGTTTTTAGAAAATTGCGTTTTCGCAGCCTTAAAAACGACAAAAAACAGGTCTTTTGACGATTTCTGTCATAGAAATTTTTTGAGTGTTGGGCCATATTTGTGTCATGATTATGTCATCAACATCTCAATCAAAAGAAATCAAACAAAGTTTATTTATAAACACAAAAATCAATAACATTATGAAAAAGCTAATCATCACCGCAGCGCTAGGATTAATTATCCCGCTAATGAGTATCGGACAATCAACATTAGGTCCTGGTACAATTACTACATCTATTGCTGGATCTCCACACGATTTCTCTACTCAAGCTTGGAATCCTTACAATGCAACTACAACTTTAGGTGGACAAATTTGCCAACCATGCCACACACCTCACAATGGTGATTTGACTACAGTTGACGCTCCGCTTTGGAATCACGCTTTCACCACTGCAACATACCAAATGTACACAGGTTTTGAATTTGGTCCGGGTGGTGCTGGTTACGGTGTAACTGCTCCTGATGGAACATCTAAACTTTGCTTGTCTTGCCATGATGGTTCAGTAGCTCTTGGTTCTTTTGGAGCACAAATCGGAACAACATTTATGACAGGTGGTGCTGCTTTAGCAACTGACTTGAGAAATGATCACCCGATTTCTTTCGTGTACGATTCAGTTCAAGCAGGTGGTGTATGGGCTAGCTCACACATTTACTCTGGAACAAGCACAATTGCTGCTCGTTTACTTGACGAAAACGGTAAAATGCAGTGTACTTCTTGCCATGGTGTTCACAGTAACAGTCGTGGTTACTTCTTAAGAATGAGCAACCAAGGTTCAGCACTTTGTTTAGCTTGCCACAAAAAATAATTAGAGTAGAATATTTAACAAAAAGGGGCGAAATTTTCGCCCCTTTTTTGTTGTTATACGGGCAGGAATATATGATGAATCAATTGGATTCAGATGATGATTGTCACTAAGAAAAGATTGCATGAGTGCTATATTTGGAGGGTAAAAATTTATTTCAAAGTGTAATTATGAAAGATTCGAAGAAGCAAAACACACCAGGCAGGGTGAACCTCCGGAAAGCCTCGATTTTCGGATACATAGTTTCGTTGTTGGTACTATCAAATTTGGTTGTTCAGACAGGTTGTAAAAGCAGTAAGAATGCGGCTAGTAAGAATCCTCAACCATTGGTGATTTATCCGGCACCACCGGAGCCGACTAAGATTCAATATTTAACGAAGATTACGTCGACATTAGATTTAGATAAAAAGCAAAACTTTTTTTCCAAGTTCATGGTGGGTGAAGAAAAGCCCAAAGCGATGGTGAAGCCGTATGGTTTAGCTATTCATAAAGGCAAGATGTACGTTTGCGATCAATACGGTGGTGGAATGGAGATCATCGATTTGGAGAAGCGTGACATGGAGTTTTTCAAACCTGATGGCAAAGGAAAGCTACGGGTACCTTTGAATTGTTTTGTTGACGATAAGGGGTACTTGTATATTGCAGATGGTGGCAGATTCGAGATTGTTGTTTTCGATGAAGAGGGAAATTTTGTAAAAGCTTTGGAGAGAAAGAAAAATTTCGGCCGACCGATGTTTGTGTAAAGGAGATAAGGTTTTTGTGACAAATATTGCCAATAACAGAATTAGCGTTTTTAGTAATGATTCGTTAAATACATTGTTATACAATATTCCGAATGTGGAGCCGGGTAATCCCGGATTTTTATGTTCGCCCGTGAATATGACAATTCAGGATGACAGAGTTTACGCATCCGATTTCGGCTGTTCGAGAGTTATGATTTATGGACTGGATGGTACATTGATTGATTCTGTAGGTTCTCAAGGTGACCGTCCGGGACAATTTGCAAAAGTAAAGGGTATTGCGGTAGATAAAGAGTACAATTTATATGCAGTTGACGCAGCTTTTGAAAATGTTCAGGTATTCAATAAAGAAGGGCAGCTCTTAATCGTATTTGCCGGACATTTTAAAGGCAATGGCGATTTAATTATACCTGCTAAAATCATCATTGACTATGATAATCTCAAGTACTTCGAGAAGTACGTCGATCCTTCATTCGACTTGAAATACTTGATTTTTGTAACCAGCCAGTACGGTCCGAATTTGATAAACGTATATGGACGAGTAGAGCAGAAGGTGAATAATTCGAAGCAATAAGGTTAGTTTATTTCATATAAAGCGCATTGGTAGAAAATCAATGCGCTTTTTTTGTTTTTCCGGAATATGATTGTTCGAATTCCGGTTTTAATTCTGAGCATCCAACATGCAATCACACTAAGCTTTTTGCATGGGGATTTATGAGTTGCCGGGTTTTGTTTTATGGAGGGCGCAAATCTTGTTTTCAGAGTGAAAAATGGATAAAATAGTATGGATTTGAGTCAAGTTTTTTTCGCTTTTCGGGTGCTATAAATCATGTTTCATGAGTGAAAATGGGAGTATTTTTAAGGACTAACATTAAGTAAAAGCCTTGTTCTGTGCAGGATTGATCAAATTATGAAGGGTGTAACGATGAAAAGTGTTTTTGCAGTTTGGGTGTCGATCATGCTCTTGTCGATGAGCATGGTTCGATTTACACCTGTATGTCACTATCGCACACTTTCTTTTTTCTTCGATGGCGTTCCTGATCCAAACAAGAAGGAGGATACGACTTTAATAGTGAGTTCCGATACGAGCCTCACCACATTATCCCAGAAGAAAGAACCCGACTCTTACGATCACAAGCCATATGCAGAAGATATGTGCGAAAGTTGTCATGAACGAGGATTCTCAAACAGATTACTCGTTCCTCAACCGGACTTATGTTATACATGTCATACTGATTTCACTCAGAAGTATCAGGCTCTTCACGGTCCGGTTGCAAGTGGTAATTGCACTGCATGCCATAATCAGCACACAGGCAAGTATCGCTACCTGCTTGATCGCAAAGGACAGGATGTATGTTTGTATTGCCATGAATCAAGACAGGTTTTTGCAAACAAATTGCATAAAGAAATTGGCGAAAAAAATTGTACGGAATGTCATAGTCCACATGGTGGAGACAACCGGGGGATGCTTCGTCAGTCTGCATGCGTGAATTGTCATGAGAGTTTTGATACTAAATTCACATTCCTTCATGGCCCTGTTGCATCCGGCAACTGTACTGCGTGTCACTCGTCACATGCAAGTAAATCTCCAAAGTTGCAATTAAGAGAAGGTCAGCAGATTTGTCTGTACTGTCATAATTCAGATCAGGTCTTCAAAAATGAAGCGCATAAGAAGGCTAAGAAAATGAATTGTACTGAATGCCATAATCCACATGGTGGGGCCGATCGATACATACTTGTAAGCGCATTACGTCCGATAAAAAAACCGGCAGTGAAAACAGATACAGGTGTTAAAGTGGAAATTGACAGTACGAAGACGATTGAGGCAAGTCCGGTTGAGCAGGAAACGCCTTCTGTTCCGGCTGATTCGGTGCAGTCAGATCCAAATTCACCGCAGAGAAAAATATTTAAAAAATAAGTTGTGAAAACGTTTAAATCCATATTGGTAATTATGCTTCTCTCTTGTCTGCAGAGTTTCTCTCAGTCAAGTGCGAATCAATTCCGTGTATGGAGACTTATTGGTTTTAACGGGGAAGTGAAGGTTCGCGGTACTTACCGTGATTTTGAACTGTACAGAAATAATTCGAGCCTTACTTCGCAGCAGGACTATTACTTTAATGGGTTGCTGCATTTGAATACAAAGAGTTATATCCTTCACTCAAATTTTATGTTGCTGAGTTTGTCAGGAACTTTTAATCCTGTAACTCGCAAAGATAAATACATTGGAATTCCTGATTATTCAGAGAATTACCGTACACAGGGATTCGATGCAACAGCATTAATGCTAAGTAAGAAGCAGGTAAATATCACCGGTAATGCTACGGTAAGCAATACAATTCAAAATGTAGAAAGTCTTACACATGTTGAGACAAATAATAAGCAGTATGGAGTAGGTCTAACCTATAGAAATAATGTTTTCCCAATTTCCTTAGCGCTGTCAAAGCAGAATATCGATCAACTGGATTTGAATACGGGAAAGAAATTTAATTTCCAGCAAAAGTTATTTCAGGCAAGCGGTAGCGGTTCAATTTCTAAATACGATTCTCACTACATCTCTTATCTGCATACGAATAATAACGGCAGCGACAATGTTTCGATTTTCAATTCTCAGCCTTTTGGGACGGTGAATAATGTTGATCAGATTGAATTGAATGATGAAATAGTATTCGATTCTCTAAAACGTTATTCATTTTCATCCTCTATAATGCAGACAATCGAAAGGGGAAGCGTGTATTATAGTCGATTATATGCAAGAGAGAATTTAATGTTGAGATTGCCAAAGCAATTGACCTTTAATGCAAATTATAATCTCGGTGCTTCGGAGCTAGATTCGAATAGAGTTAGTTATCAAGGAATCCAGACATCTCTTTCGCATAAACTGTATGAAAGTTTGGTTTCAAAGATATTTTATGAGCACAATGAAACCAGGCAGACTAGCTATGATGATGATAGGAATAAATATGGAATGGAGGTAAATTACACGAAGAAAATTCCTACCGGAAAATTATCATTAGGCTATTCTTATTTCAGAGAATATCAAAAAGTAAAATCCCCACCTACGTTGTTCAGAGTGTTTAGGGAGTCGAAGTTGCTTGATGATTTTCAGATTACCACACTGAACAATTCAAATGTTGATCTGTCTACTGTCGTTGTTCGTGATGTAACAGGAGCGATTATTTACCACATCACGTTAGATTATTTATTAATTCAGACCGGTTCGTATGTGGAGATTGTACGTGTTCCGGGCGGAATGATTGCCAATAATACTACTGTTTACATTGACTATGATTGCACTCGTCCCGGAACATATGGGTATTTTATGGACAATTACACATTCAATGCAGACTTGTTATTGTTTGGAAGTAAATTAAATCTCTATTATCGTACAGGAAGTCAAAATTATACGATACAGCAGACAGCTGATAATTTGGCATTGAATTATTTTAATCGTTATAATCTGGGTGTGAGATTGGATTTTTACTTCGTAAAAGGCGGAGTAGAATATGAGTATTACTACAGTACTATTTTACCGCATAAGTCAGTGATTTACTTTATCGAATTCCAGCAGACCTATAAGAAATTTTCGTTCAATTTGAATGCGAACATGCAGACGATCAGAATGACATCAGAGCAGACCAACCGCCAGGATATAGATATTAGTACGAAGCTGGCATATTATATTTTTAAAAGAACGAAGCTGGATTTGGATTATATGTACAGGAATATTCAGGGCCGGGGTATTAATTTGGAGTTGACGACTGCCCGATTGGAGCTTACGACCGAATTGCATCGTTTATTGTTGTCGCTTGGTGCTGAGTTTTATCAAAACAAAGAAAGTGACAGCAGATTGAGATTTAAAGGAGTGTATGTTCAATTAACACGTAATTTTTAAAGATGAAAAAGGGAAAAGTGTTTCTGATAGCAAGTGCGTTGCTCGTCTTTCTCCGGGTGGGAATGACTCAGCAGGCCTTTGCACAAAATGGTATTCCGTCACCGGATTCTGTGGCTGCGCCTGCAGCTGTGGCAACCGGCAAGACGTGTATCGATTGTCATGGTGCTTTGGTTGAGAAGAAGATCAAGCATAAAACAGAAACTGAAAAAGGTTGTGCCGATTGTCACACACCAACAACAGCGGAGCACCCGACCGCAAAAGTAACTTTGGAGAAAAATGTGCCGGATCTTTGTTTGTCATGCCATGAAGAACAGAAGGATTTAATTAAGACATCAGCATACGTTCACTCAGCGATGAAAGAACCGAAGTCATGCGTAGCATGTCACTCTCCACACTCATCAGCTTTTAAGAAATTACTGGTATCAAGTCGTAAAGATCTTTGTTTGTCATGTCACAATAAGGCTGTTGTTACAAAAACCAAAACAACGACTAATTACGAGAAGCTAATGAAGACGAGCAAAACATTGCACCCTCCATTTGAAGATTGTCAAAAAGTTTGTCATAGTCCGCATGCTAGTAATGATTCCCGTTTGATCGATTCTCCATTCCCTGTGAATACCTATTTGGCAGCAAATTCGGATTCTTTCGGATTGTGCTGGGAGTGTCATGGACAGGATATGATTGAAAAGCCGAAGACAAAGGGAGCTACAGAATTCAGAAATGGCGAGACGAATTTGCACTTCACACACGTCAGCGGCGACAAAGCACGTACGTGTATGATTTGTCACAATCCTCATGCGACAAGTACTGATCACCTTATCCGCGAAAAAGTACATTTCGGAAGCTGGGATTTCAATATGAACTATGCTCCTGATGATAGCGGTGGTACTTGTTTGCCGGCTTGTCATGGGCAGAAGAGGTACACGAGCATCAAGGCGGTTGAGTAGGGCTTTCAATTAGCTAATTTGCTGATTAGATGATTAGCTAATGGGTGTGAGGGAGCTGCCGTGGAAGAGTTTTACTTAGGGAGATTTATAGCCGAAGGATTTTTGATTCGGTGATTTTATAGAGACAGTTAATTTTAGGTTTGTAGAATAGCCGGTCGGAGGATCGGCTATTTTGTTTTTAGCTATTTTCTAGTTCCGTTAATTCTGATGTTATTTGATACGAATACGTAGGAATTTGGTATATAAAATTTGTGGCTTAAAGACAAGGTGATCGGTTTTTAATTTTATTGTATATTAGCTATTTATAATGTTTTTAAGAATGGGAAAATTTCAAATTTGCATTAAATGTTTATTGATCATCAGTATTGTTGTCATTTGTTTACGTTCAGTTACCAACTGTTCGGCACAAAATTACAATGAAACTTGGCCTTTGGGCCATACACCCGCAATTGGCTTGGATACTTCTTGTAACTTGAGATTCACGAATGGGAACATGTTTTGTGATACGGTTGCAAGGAAACTGAAGTTTATTGCAAACATGTCAAGTATTTGTGATTCAATCGGCCAATTGTTATTTTATACGAATGGTTGTTCAATTGGACGAGATATCAATGATACAATGCAAAATGGACAATCGATTTCTTCCGGTGTTTGCCCAAGTATGTATTGTTCTAATGCTGGTAATGTGGTTGAACAAGGGTCAATTATTTTGCCTTTTCCTGGGCAGATTTCGAAGTTTTTAGTTTTGAATTCTAATTGTTCTTTAAGTTTAGGCGGCAACCCTGATTTGCTCGAGTATGATATTGTTGATATGAGTTTAGATAGTGGTAGAGGAAGTGTTATACATCTTCATGACACTTTACTGAATAGGCCACTTGCCGGACCGCTAAGTGCAGTTAAACATGCAAATGGTGAGGATTGGTGGCTATTTGCACATACCATGTTAAATGATACCATAGTTTCTTTTTTAATAACCGGAAACGGAATTCAGGGGCCATATTTTCAGGCAATCGGTAGTACTTATTCAGGTTCTCCTTATGGAAATTGTAGATTCTCACCTGATGGGAATTGGTTTGCTATTTCAGAAGGCTCTGAAGATATCGATGTATTTAATTTCGATCGCTGCACTGGTATGTTAACGAATAGAATTTGGATTGATTTACCGGATACACTCTGGGGTACATTTTCTGGAATTTAGTTCTAACTCACGGTTTTTGTATTCGGCAAACGAATACTCAATGAGACAATTTGATCTCCAGTCTAGTAGTATTCCAGCCTCAGAAATTATTGTGGCAACTTATGATGGTTTTGAGGATGCTTCTTCTAAGACGACATTTATCTACCCAAAGCTTGCTCCTGATAATAAAATATATCTGACGAGTCATACAACGTATTTTCATACTATTGACTTTCCGGATTTGCCTGGGTTATCTTGTCATGTTTCACAACACGCTTTTCAAGTACCGGCCGTTTGTACCTATTTGCCTAACACACCGAATTACCAACTTGGTGTATCTTCCGATACGTGTATTTTTCTGAATGCATCAAATGTTGTTCCGAGCACAAATTGTAAGTTGTTGATGAATCCATCAAATGGCATACTAAATTTGAGATTGGAAGTCAATGGCCATCTGCTTTTGTACGATCTTTTTGGACATAAAGTATTTGAGAATGATTTATCAGAAGGTGCTAATGAAATTGATTTATCTTTTATCGCAAAAGGTCTTTATGTTGCCGAATTTTTAACTCTACGCAATTTGGAGAGGCTTGAAATTATTTTGCAATAATATATTTACTTAACTTGATTTTGAAATAATGACAAGCATAAAAATCAAAACACCCAATCAGATTACTGATCGGGTGTTTTGATCTAAAAATACAATAAGGTTATTTTTTACCTCCGGAAATCTTTTGATAGATCTTCATCTCCTCAGCGGCTTCTTTCATTTTACCATCTTGCTCATAAATGACAGAGAGATTGTAATGTGATTGAGCGTGATTGAAATCCTTTTTGATATTTTCTTTGAGGATGTCGGTTGCTTTTTTCATCTTATTGATGCGAGAGTAGCAGGTTGCCAGATCGCAGCGCGCATGTTGATATCGTCGGGCTGGATTTGTAAGGCTTCTTCGTAGAAGTGGATGGCAGCTTCGTCTTTGTGAGCGTCGTAATTGATATTGCCCAGGTTTTTTAATGCATCGAGATTTTTCGGATCGATCATTCGAACGATGCTGAAATGATATGCTGCTTTGTTAAGATCGCCGGCATTGTAATAATTTGCCGCAACCTGAGTGCGCAGTTGGATGTTGGTTGAATCCTGAGCCAATGCGGCTTCCATGGCCGACATATCGTTGGCAGGAAGTGCGTCATTCTGCGTTGCGGCCGGTTGCTCAGCAGGAGTAGGGGTTGTCGTTTTTTGTGGTTCGCCCGAATTACAGGAGCTCAGTGCCAGGCCGGTTGCGCAAGCGATACTGAGGATGAGTTTACTCTTCATAAGTGATTATTTTATAATTTTTGCATCTTCCATCAGCACTTCATAGAAGTAGCCATATCCGAAGTCTTTGTCGATTGTGATCATTCCTTCAACTGAAATTTTATCGCCTTCATTAACTGTTTCATTGGTAGTTACAGTAAGGTCGAATTTTCCTTTGAAGTCAGTTCCGTCTTGCAGGTGAATCCAATTTTTACCCATGATTCCTACATTGAATTTGGTTACTTCACCTTTTAAGCGAACAACTTTGCCTGCGTAATTTTTTCTGTTTTGAAGCATCTCGGCAACGGTTAATTCGCCTTTACCATGTTTGATGTCTACAGTTTTCTTCTCAAGTTCGATATTAGAACCTTTTGATTGCACGGAGCCATCTTGAGTGTTGACATTGGATTCAACTTCTTGGACAGGCGTTACTGCCTTAGGGTCGGTGCTGATATTATCGAGGAACAGAACTTCAGTGAATTTTCGTTTCAATTCTTTGCTTTCAAAATCTGCCATTGGTAAGCCACCTGTGAAGTAATATGTCGCACCAACTTTTGCATCCATTTTTGTAGCTGCAAGCCAAGTGTCTGTTCCATTTACCATGGCACGGATGTAAGTGTACTTGCTGGTTTGTAAAACTTCTTCTGCAACAGCGGCTACCGGACCGGCAGCAACTGCAGGATTGTTGGCTTCAGCCGGAGCAGCGTTTTCGGTGCCGCCCAGTGTTGCAGGGTTTGTTGAAGGATCGGTGATAGCAGGATTTGTGCTTAACTTATCGATGAAAATAACTTCCGGAAAAGTGCGATTCAATTCTTTGCTTTCGAATTGATGCATTGTTAATCCACCTTTGTAATAGTAAGTGTCACCAACTTCGG
This sequence comes from Bacteroidota bacterium, assembly GCA_016721305.1. Lineage (GTDB taxonomy): Bacteria > Bacteroidota > Bacteroidia > AKYH767-A > 2013-40CM-41-45 > JADKIH01. The sequence continues at coordinate 18,214 of JADKIH010000001.1, read as the reverse complement.
CAGCCATTTTCGGAATGGCAAGCCATGATTCAACTTCACCGTCTTTCACTCTGAGATAAGTGTACTGGCTTGTTTGCAGTACTTCTTGAACCAATGCAGTGTGAACACCATCGGCAGAGACTGTTTTTGTTGATTTATTATCCGACTGACATGAAGCGAAGAAAGCTGTCAGCGCGACGATAAGGAGGAACTTTTTCATAATTATATTTGTTTCTTATTTGTTTTAGTTAGTTACGATTGTAGCGAAATTTACTTCTCAGAATTGGATTTACGAAATTATTCAGGCCAAATACAATTGTGATATTCAATTAGCCTTCCTGATCATCGTAATGTTTGTTAGCATAATTTTCTTTTATTCTTGCAGCAATCATTAGCGCCACAATTGATCCGATTGAAATCCAGGCCCACATCGGGAAGATTGCATGATCACCGGCACCGTAGCTGTGCATTCCTTTTGAGAGGAAGTAGTTGACGCCGAAGAACGTCATTAGCACACTGCCGAATGAAATAACTGATGCAACGTTGAAGACATATTTCCCGTGCAGTTTCGGAACGAAGCGCAAGTGTAACAAAAGAGTGTAGGTAATCACAATCACAAGTGCCCAAGTTTCTTTTGCATCCCATCCCCAGTATCGGCCCCATGATTCATTTGCCCATACACCGCCGAGGAATGTTCCGATTGTAGCCAGAATAAGACCGATGGTAATATTCATCTCATTAATGTATGTTAATTCGAAAATGAGAAGATCGAGGCGTTTGTGATTTTCTTTTGTTTTGAAAAGATAGATGGCAAGATTCATTAATCCGAGAATGAAACCGAGTCCCAGGAAGCCGTAGCTGATGGTAAGAACAGCCACGTGGATGATGAGCCAGTATGATTTAAGAACCGGAGTAAGATTCGTCAGTTGCGGATCGTAGCTACTGTGACTTGCCGTCATCAATACGAAGAAGGCGAGGAGTGAAGTGGCAGCCATCGTGATTTTAGAATAGCGTACGAAGCTGAATCCTGCCAGCAATGTTGCCCATGCTACAAGCAATAGCGCTTCATAACCGTTACTCCATGGTGCATATCCCAGCAAGTACCAGCGGAGAACCATTCCGAAAGTTTGGTAAAGGAATCCGGCAGCCAGAAGTACGATGCCAAAGTTGAGGAGCGTCGTAACGATTTTATTTTTCTTCGTTCTTACATTGTCGATGAAGGCGAGCAGAAGGAGGAAGAGGCTCAGTATGGAGTAGAAATTGCGAAGAGTAATAAAGATCTGTGCTTTATTAAAAAAGACCTCGGCGCTGATTTTTGTCTCGGATGGAAGCAGATTTGTTGTAGCATCCTGACGTTGGATGCTGGTGATGTAACCAACGATACGATCAGCCAGCGAATAGTCGCCTGTCTTTTTGGCTTCGATGATGGCCTGTGCATAAACACGCATGATGCCGTTGTAATTCAACACTTGCAATTTCAAATCCTGATTGATGACATTGATAACTCCTGTAAGAGGAACACGTGCAAAAGGTTCGTCGAAGCTGATCCATTTGTTGTTTGGCGAGCCGGGTTCAGGGAAGATTTTGAGAATGCTTCCTTTGAAAACCATCATGAATACATTCAGTCGTTCGTCGAGTTTGATAATTTCTTTATCGAAGTTATTTTGCTCTACCGGTTTTTTCCGGAATGCATCATCGGCGTATTTTTGAAGTTTGTAATTTCCCTGTGCATCGAAAAAATCGATGAAGGCACCATTTTTAGACGTGATGCCAACTAAATCGCGAACCGATTGTTCCTTGATGTAGATAATACTTTGACGTTTCCAGAAATCAGGATTGGTCATCATGTCCAGATACACTTGCACACCGCTCATTTCACCTCGACCTTCGAGATTGAATTTATCTTTACGCGTGATTTTATGAAGGACGTCGTATGCCAGTGTATTGACAGGTTCGAATCGTCCATCGTTAGCCTGAGTAATCAAACGGCCAAATAATTCGGCGTGCTCAGCATCGACAGGAGGAATCGTATCGCTTTGGGCAAAAGAAGAAAGAGAAAGGCCAAGGATTAGAGCAATTGTAAAGGCACCTGATTTGCGTTCTTTTCGTACTTCGGCGATTATTCTACGCAGAGATAGGAATCGTGAATCCTTATTGAGGAGAGTAATGATACAACCCAATGCAAGCATAGCGTAACCGAAGTAAGAAATCCATGTTCCCCAGAAGTCGTGATTAACGGAGAGGATTGTTCCTTTTTCATCCTGATCGTACGATGATTGGAAGAAACGGAATCCGTCATAATCGAGAATATTATTCATGAAAATCCGATGGTTCAGTTTTATACTGTTTCGAGAATCGAGAACCGTTACTTCGCTGGCATAAGACGAAGGACTTTCAGATCCAGGGTAACGTTCGAGGATGAAATCATTCAGGCGAATAGAAAAAGGTAGTTCAATAGGTTTCTTTCCGTAGGCTAATTTGATTTTTGTTCCGTCAAAATTGAATGCTTTGTCTTCAGCAACCTGTCCGGGAGCAAAAAGGAAAGAAGCATCGTATGGTTTTGAATTGATAGTTGCATCGAAGAGAAGTGCATCGAATCCGCTTCCTTCCATGCTGCTGCCCATTGGTCCACCGACAGGAGCATCGGCAACACCCAATTTTTTCACGCCACTCTTATAGAAACGTTTGAAGAAGAAAAGAGCGTCGTTGCTGCTGTACAGGCAACCATTTTTGAATTCAGTAATCGAGTCAGCCGGAATAGTATCATTCAGCTGTTGAGCCATATTGGCGCTGGTGATGATGAACGGAGATTTAACGAGTAAATGACCATTTTCTTCTCTCACCTGAATAGCATTGGGAGCGGAGTTGTTTTGGAAGGCAACATCCATGGTGCCTACATTTTTCACATCACCTTTGGCAACGAACATACGTTCGCGACCATTTTCTGTCGCAACAACAAGTTCGAGCATGTCGACACCACCGGCAGAGTTTTCTTCGATTTTTTCATCGGCGTTCTTGATGTATCCATTGCAGGTAAGCTCAATTTTGCCTTTTGTCTCTGTAGGGACGGAAACGTGAAACGAATTGCCCAGGTATTCAGAAAAGGCAACAGGGTAATCGTAAGTAGTCGTATTTCCTTTTTCATCGATAGAAACACGCAGAAAAGACTCAGAGCTAAAGAGGATGTTTGAAGCTTCACCTTCACGAATCCGCATATTGCCTTCGTAGCCGAAATAGCGTGTCACTCCGGCGCCGATGATCATGATGATAAAGGCAAGATGGAAGAGAACTCCTCCCAAACGCTGTTTGCGCAGCATATGGAATCGTTTAATATGGCCGATGAAGTTGATTGCAAGGAGTATGAAAAGCAGCTCAAACCACTTCGTATTGTATATATAGGCCCTAGCCGTGATAGTATCGTATTTATCTTCAACGAATGTTCCCGTCCCCATTGCGATTGCTGCGATGATGAGCAGAACAACCGTTGTTTTTGACGAAAAAAGGACTTCCAGGATGCGTTTCATAAGGTTTTGCTTTTTGTGATGCTTCTATTAATAAAGTCCAAAAGTGACGAAAATGCCATCTTAAAAAAATGATAGGAATCATTGTTTTTGTGGGCAAATGACAGGGTTTGCGAGCTTAGACAGGCTCAGTTGAAGGGTTGCGGGTTGCGGGTTGCGGGGTACGGGTTACGGGTTACGGGTTGCGAGTTGCGGGTTGCGGGTTGCGCAACCCGCGCTAATGTCGTCCAAAACTATGATTAAATTCATAGTTAAGGCGCGGCGGCGGACTTAATTTTATGCGGTAAAATGCTCGAACAATCCATTCTGAATTCATAATTCTGAATTTAGAAAAGAGTTTAGGTAGAGTGCATAACAAATTAATACACATTAATTTCAATCAGTCATTTTATGAAATATCTAAGTGCAATTTTAATCGTCATACTGAGCGCTTTTCAATTGTCCGTTTCGGCTCAGGGAACAGATAGTATAGCATCGGATGAGCAGTTTGCCGTACGTAAATACGGACACCGGGGCGAAGTGGTGGAGATCTTGCAAACGAGGAATTATACCTATTTGAATGTAAAGGAAAGTATAGGAGGTAAGGACTCGCTTCAGTGGTTGGCATTGCCGAAATTTGAGCCGGCAGTAGGAAATGTATTTTATTTCGACAGCGGATTGCAGATGGGCGAATTTCACAGTAATGAATTGGATCGGACTTTTCCGGCCATTCAGTTTTTGGGAAGTTTGAGTACAACACCGGAAGCCACAAAGGAAACTGCCATATCAGCATTGCCGGTTGCCGGTACCGATACTGTACCCGAAACTCCGGCTGAAATTCACGTGGTTCAGGTTAAAGAAATACTCCAGACGAGCAGTTATACCTATCTGCGGGTTAAAGAAGGCGAGAAGGATGAGTGGGTTGCCATTACAAAGTTGAATGCTACGGTAGGAGAGTACTATCATTACGATGACGCTGCACCGATGTCGAATTTTACCAGCAAAGAATTGAAGAGAACTTTTCCGGAGATTCTTTTTGTAGCGAATTTAAAACCGGGTAAAGGACCGGAGCCTGTAAAGGCCAATCCGACACATGGACTTATTTCTCCGGATATCACAGAGAAGCAACCGATTCCTCCTGTAAAAAATGTGGAAGTCGTTCCTGGCGTTCTTACTGTTGCTAAAATCTGGGAAGATCCAAAGGCGTTCGAAGGCAAAAAAGTTACAGTCAAAGGACAAGTAACACGATTTAGCAAAGACATTCTCAATGCCAACTGGATTCATCTTGAAGACGGATCCGCATTTGGAAATCATAAAGACATTACAATAACGACCACGCAAATCACAAAAGTAGGCGACACAATTACCGCCGAAGGAGTGATTGTTTTGAATAAGGATTTTGGGTCGGGGTATTTGTTTGAGATGATGATGGAGACGGCTGTTGTTAGTAAGTAGTAAGTAGTAAGTAGTAAATAGTAAATAGTAAGTAGTAAGTAGTAAGTGGCCAGTTCTACTTACTACTTACTACTTGCCATTTCAAGTTGGCAGTCAAAAGTTACTTAACGATAGTAACCTTCCCCAAATACTTGTGCTCCTTATTAAACACATCGGTCAGCACAACTCTCCAGACGTACGTGTCTTCCTGGGCCATTAGTTTTCCGCCGTTGGCGCGGCCGTCCCAGTCTTCACCGAGTTTGTCGGTTTCCCAGATTAAAAGTCCCCAGCGATCGTAGATTCCCATGTGGAATTTTGCAATACCGATTCCTTTGCCGTTGAATGAATCGTTCACTCCGTCACCGTTTGGTGAAAAGCAGTTTGGAACAAAGAAGGTAAAATCAGGTCGTACTTCGATGACGCCGGTGATGGTGTCTTCGCAACCATTTGCATTGTGGACGATAAGAGTGGTGATGTACGACTGATCTTCAATCGCAGGATAAGTATGCAATGGGTTTGACTGATCTGAAGTTCCTCCATCGCCGAAATTCCAAAGCCAGCTCACAACATCTGTCGACGACAGATTGATGAATGAAACCTCAGGAGAAAGTACGGTTACCGGATTTGGTGTGCTCGTAAAAGCAGCTTCAGGTAAAGCGTAAACATCAATCATATTCGGAATGATAATATTTCCTGTACAACCATCGCTTGTAGTAGCCGTAAGTGAAACAGAGTATTGTCCCGGATTTTCGTAGCAGTGATAGGGATTTTGATCGGTTGAACTTCCTTCTCCATTGCCGAGTGTCCATGAGTATGTTCCGCCTGATCCTGCTGTTGAGCCATTCGTAAAGTTCACGCAAAGCGGAGCACAACCGGAAGTTACATTGGCAGTAAGATTAGCTGTTGGCGATGGGAAGACCGTCACCGTTACTGTAGTACTTTGCGGAGCGGAACAGCCATCGTTTGCTGTGACAGTGTAAGTAGTTGTCACAGTCGGCGAAGCAGAAGGATTTGCAGAGTTTGGATTGTTTAGTCCGGTCGAAGGACTCCACGAGTAAGAGTACGGACCGCCATTTCCAAATGCTGCCGTTGCATTCAAAGGAGTAGAAGTACCCGGGCAGATAGAGTTGGTTCCGTTTGCCGTGATAGTTAATTGCACGCTGGCATTTACGCTTACAGTCTGAGAATTGCCGGGACAACCATTGTCGTCTGTAACGGTAACCGTATAGGTAATTGCAGAAGTAGGGTTCGCAACCGGATTGTAAATAGATGCACTACTAAGCCCTGAAGTCGGACTCCAGCTGAAGTTATATGGTGCGGCACCGCCTGTTGCACTTGCAGAAAGATTTGTGCTTCCACCTGCACAACCGGTAATTGCTGTTACGGGAGCTATCACGACCGGACTCGGTTGTGAGATGGATACCGTAGTTGTATTCGTACATCCGTTTGCATCGGTTGCCGTGCATATATAGCTGCTTGCACACAATGCAGTTGCAGTAGCGGATGTCTGAGGTGAGATCGTATTCCAGGAATAAATAAAGGCTCCTGTTCCTCCGGAAGCACTTGCAGTAGCTATACCATCGCACAAGTTGGCGCATGTTGCCGGATAAGAAGCAGTGATGAATGCATTCACTTGAGAAGGCTCAGAAATGGTAGCCGATGAAGTTGTCGTACATCCGATAGCGTCGGTGATGGTCACATTGAACGTTCCCGGGCCGAGTCCATTATTCGTAGCCGTTGTGCAGCCTCCCGCCCAACTATAGCTGTATGGTGCTGTACCACCTGATGGAGTGATAGTAGCGTGTCCGTTGTTAGCGCCAAAGCAAGTTGCATCAGTAGTACTGACATTTGCATTTAATGCAGGATCGATTGATACGGTAACTTGATTAGTGCCGGAGCAACCATTAGCATCGGTTACCGTGACTGTATAAATTGTGCTTGATGTCGGTGAAGCAATCGGATTGGCAATAGCTGCATTTGAAAGTCCTGTCGCCGGTGACCAAGTAAATATGCTGCCGGCATTCGCAGGAGAAACGCTTAAAGTTGTGTTACCGCCCTGACAAATTGTATCGCCAACACCGGCATTTACCGTAAGCACGGTGCTTAGTGTTACCGTTGAAATTGCATTCGAAGAGCAACCGTTCTGTGTTCCGGTTACGGTATATGTTGTTGTTGCTGCCGGAGTCACATTGATTTGAGCACCGGTAGATCCATTCGACCAGATATAAGAAGTAGCTCCACTTGCAATTAGCGTTGCTGTTGAGCCCGGACAAATACTTGGAGAGTTTACATTTATCGTAGGAATCGGATTAACAGTAATTGTCGCATTAGCAGTTTGTGAAGAGCAGCCATCGTTTACGGTTAATACGTATGTGGTGGTAACTAACGGCGTGGCTATAGGATTTGCGATGTTTGCGTTATTTAATCCTGCAGCCGGACTCCATGAGTAAGTGTATGGACCACCACTGCCCAGCGAGGCAGAGCCGTTTAATTGTGCCGACGAGCCTGCGCAAATTGTCGAGCTTCCGCTTGCAGCGGCGGTAAGTTGCGTACTTGCTGCGACGGTGATGGTTTGAGCGGTGGCCGGACAGCCATTGTTGTCGGTTACATTTAGTGTATAGACTGTCGTGCTGCCCGGACTGGCAATCGGATTTGATATCGTTGTCGAGTTGAGTCCTGTTGCCGGTGACCAGACATAATTATAAGGACCCGTTCCGCCTGATGCTGAGGCCGACAGATTCGTACTTCCGCCTGCGCAACCCGTAACCGCTGTGATCGGAGCGATTGTGACTATCGAAGGTTGTGAAATTGTTACTGAGGTAGAGGATGTACAGCCGTTCGCATCCGTTGTTGTGCATACGTAGTTTCCTGCGCACAAAGAATTCGAAGTTGCCGATGATTGAACCGGTGCAGTATTCCAGGAATATGTGAAGGCTCCTGTACCGCCGCCTGCAAGAGCAGTTGCGCTACCGTTGCACGAGCCGTTGCAGGATGGGTTAGTGAAATTGCTGATTGATGCACTGATTGCTGCCGGTTCCGAAATTGAAGTTGTTGCAGTGGTTGAGCAACCGATAGCATCGGTGATAGTAACATTGTATGTTCCACTTCCCAATCCTGAGTACGATGCTGCGTTTCCTCCACCTGTCCAACTGTATTGGTAAGGCGCATTTCCACCGATCGGATGAGCCGTAGCCGTTCCGTTATGTGCACCAAAGCAAGTTGAGTTTACAGCTGTAGCAGTTGCGGAAAGAGGCGGGTCGATGGAAACAGTAACCTGATTTGATCCAGAGCAACCGTTTGCATCGGTAATAGTAACGGTGTAAACAGTATTTGTGCTTGGATTAGCAGTCGGGTTGGCAATATTTGTTGAACTTAATCCTGCTGCAGGCGACCATGAGAAAGTGCTTCCGGCATTAGCAGGTGTTGCATTTAAGATAGTGCTGCTTCCCTGACAAATGGTATCATTCAATCCGGCATTCACGGTGAGCACCGAGCTGAGTGTAACGGTAGAAACAGCACTAGCCGAACAGCCGAGCGTTGTTCCTATTACAGTATAGCTTGTGTTAGATGACGGCGAAACATTAATTGAGCTCGTTGTAGCACCGGTTGACCATACATAAGTTGTTGCACCGAGTGCGATAAGCGTTGTTCCGGAGCCGGGACAAATATTTGGAGAGTTTACGGTAACGACCGGAATTGCATTAACTGTGATTGTTCCGCTTGCTGTTCCTGTACATCCGTTTTGTGTTCCTGTCACAGTATACGATGTAGTAGTAGTTGGCGATAAAGTCAGTAGGCATTTGATGAGCCTGTATTCCATGAATAAGTTGTTGCTCCGCCGGCGGTAATTGTTGCTGACTGACCATTGCATATTGTAGCGTTCGTACTTGAAACAACCGGATTAGCATTGACCGTAACAGTAGCAACTGAATTGCTTGAGCAGCCATTTGCTGTTCCGGTTACCGTGTAAGTCGTCGTTGAAGCAGGAGAAACCGAAATCGGATTAATGACAGATCCGTTGCTCCACGAATAAGAAGTAGCACCACCTGCAGTAAGAGTTGCGGAATTGCCGTTGCAGATTGTTGTTGAGTTAACTGTTACAACAGGTAAGGCTGTCACAGTAACAGTTGAACTGGCCGTAGATGAGCAACCATTTGTTGTTCCGGTTACAATGTAGCTTGTGGTTGTTGTCGGAGTAACGGTGATTGGATTCGCTGCGGCTCCGGTGTTCCACGAATAAGAAGATGCTCCGCTAGCAGTCAGTGTGGCATTTTGTCCGTTACAAATTGTCGTTGAGTTAACATTGACAATAGGTAATGGATTTACTGTAACCGTTGCAGTAGTTGAAGATGAGCATCCGCTTGTTGTACCTGTGACTGTATAGCTTGTTGTGCCCGATGGCGAAACTGTTAGTGGATTTACTGTTGATCCGATATCCCAGCTGTAAGATGTAGCGCCCGTTGTAGTTAATGTTGCACTTTGACCTGCGCAAATTGTCGGCGAGTTTACATTTAATACCGGAAGCGGATTCACGGTAACAGTTGAACTTGCCGTCGACGAACAACCGTTCGTCGTTCCTGTGACGATATACGTTGTCGTTGATGCCGGAGTAACATTGATTGAATTAGTTGTAGGTCCGGTATTCCAGGAATAAGTAGTTCCGCCACCGGCAGTGAGTGTAGCGCTTTGTCCGGCGCAAATTGTCGGTGAGTTAATGCTGATGACCGGATTCGGAATCACAGTGATAGTTCCTGCTGAATTAGCAGTACATCCTGTTAAGGTATATGTCGCAGAATAAGTCGTAGTTGTTGTTGGGTTCACCGTGATGGAAGCACTCGTTTGTCCTCCCGGTGTCCATGCAAACGTTCCTCCGTTAATCGAAGGTGTAGCAGTTAATGTCGAGCTTGCGCCATCGCAAATTGTAGAAGAGTTGACAGCAAGAGTTGGTTGTGGATTAACAGTAATAGCACTCACTGCAGAAGCTGTGCAGCCTGCGAGTGTATAGGTAACAGAATAGGAAGTGCTCGATGCAGGACTAACCGATATTGATGCCGTCGTTTGTCCACCCGGTGTCCAGCTGTATGTTCCGCCGGCAATCGAAGGCGAAGCAGTTAAAGTTGCATTTGCTCCTGCACAAATTGTGGAAGTATTGGCTGAAACCGTTGGCTGAGGATTGACGGTAATTAATCCGGTATTTGTATCAGAGCATCCGGCGAGCGTATATGTAACGGAATATGTAGTAGTGCTTGTCGGATTTACCGTGATCGATGAAGAAGTTTATCCTCCCGGAGTCCAACTGTATGTGCCACCTCCAATTGATGGTGTAGCAGTTAGTGTAGAGCTTGCACCATTGCAGATGGTAGAAGAGTTTACGGCAACGGTCGGTTGCGGATTTACGGTGATCGCGCTAGAAGTTGTTGCAGAGCAACCGCTGAGCGTGTAGGTGACTGAATAAGTAGTTGTAGAAGCCGGATTCACGGTAATACTTGCCGATGTTTGCCCACCCGGATTCCAGAGGAAAGTTCCTCCTGCAGTCGACGGGCTTGCCGTTATCGTTGCGCTACCTCCGGCGCAAATTGTCGATGCATTTGTGGAAACGGTTGGCAATGGATTTACAGTGATTGTAGAAGTTGCTGTTGCCGGGCAACCTGCAAGCGTATAAGTTACCGTGTACGTTGTCGTAGCAGCAGGATTAACAGAAATATTATTCGTTGTTTGTCCTCCCGGTGACCATGAAAAGTTCCGCCACCGATAGAAGGAGAAGCGAGTAACGTTGTTGAAGAGCCTGAGCAAATCGTTGCGCTGTTTGCGCTTACTGTCGGTTGTGGATTCACAGTAACAACGGATGAAGTTGTTGTAGAGCAACCGCCATAAGTATAGGTACAAGTGTAATTTGTTGTAGCTGCAGGATTCACAGTGATGCTTGCTGATGTTGCACCTCCGGGAGTCCACGCATATGTACCACCTGCAACGGAAGGAGTCGAAGTGAGAGTAGCAGAAGCACCGGCGCAGACAGTTGAAGAGTTGATGGTTTGTGTGACAACGCTTGGGTTGGTAATGGTTACCATTGCTGTATCAGGACAACCGATATGTGAAGTTCCGATCACATAATATGTACCCGGACACAATCCTGTTGCTGTTACGGTTGTTTGTCCGATCGGATTAAAAGTCGCATCGTACCAAGTATAAGTATATCCCGGAATTGATCCCGTTGCAGTAGCAGTAGCTGTTCCGTTACAAGTGCAATTAGAGGCAGTTGAAGAAGCTGTAACGTTGATCGGTGTGATTGGCTGACAATTGTTGTTGAATTGTCCGATGTAGGCAGCATTAGCTGCGTTATTCGGAAGGCCAGGAGTTTGATCGCCTGGTGAAGGGCTTGCGCTACCCCGTGTCCAGTTAGCTTGATTCATCGGATCAACTCCGTTGAAGTACCAGCAAGTTTGTCCGCCTGCACCGGAAAAGTAAATGAGATTATTCAACGAGTCCGTTCCGTAGCAGAGTGAAAACACTTCGCAGCCGGCAAGGTTTACGATACGTGCACAATCGGCGGGATTGGCAAGCACGGTGTAGTTCCAGTTTCCTCCGGGTGTCCAGCCCGTAGCAGGATAAGAACAAGCTACGGCTCCTGGTGTCGTGAGATTGCTTTCGTAAAGAGCAGTGTTATTGATCGGCGCGATAATCGTACAGTTGTTATCTGCCATTGTGATATCATCGGGAGGAATAGCAGGATTACGATCGGCTCCATTGTACAAAAGAATAATTGTACCGAGAGGCACACACGACCAAAGCGGATCTTGTGAAAAGCGAACAGCTCCGGTGGCAATACCATCGGCGCCATGATAACCACTATTGTCGTCGAAAATCCATCCGCGAATATCGATGCATGGAGGAGTAGGGCTGTTGCAGTCGTAAACAACGCTGTCGCTCACAACTACAAATTCAACATATTCCTGATTACCGGTAGGACCATTGGAAACCTCATTCATAATGAGGGTTTGTGCAAATGAGGAAAAGCTATTCAAGAAGAAAATGAGCTGGGCAATAAAAAGTCTGCAGATAAATTTCATGCGATGTTTTTGCCTTCTTGAATTTGCCAATGCAAGTATATACGTTGCATTGGTGAAGTAACCCTGAGGGTTAAAAAGTGACTTTTAACGATTCAGGATTTGCCTAATTCAAGGGTAGAGCAAATCTAGAGAAATTCAACAAAAATTCCTTATTTTATTGGTGAAAATGAGCTGAAAAGTGGTGAAAAACCATATTTTTTTAAAGAAAATATAACATTGCAGATTTTTCAGCGTTTACCTGAAAAAGTACACTTTTTCGGTCAAATTTTCAGCCATTTTTCGAGCCAAATTGGCGAGTCCTTATATGTACTATTAGTTCGGGAAATGCCTCTCTCGGATTATTCTCTCGCACCTTCGGCCATCCAAAGCACAATGCTATCAATGGTTGCAGGAAGCAGGTGATCTCCATCCGGAGGCATAATCGGATATTCAACTCCACGAAGTCGTCCGACCAATATGCTGTTTTCCGGATTTACGGTATCGACATAGGGTGCTAAATGGCCGGTGTATAGAAGTTGATTGTATGAATAGCCGTCGCGAAGATCCAGAAAGGGATGTGATTGATTATGGCAACGGATGCAATGCGAATCGAAGATTGGTTGAATGTCGGTTGTAAGCGAGAGTAACGTATCTCCCGGCAATTTAACCGGCTTTACGATGAATGGACCTTCATCTTTTGCGCAGCCATTGATCAGTAAGAACAACAATCCGGCGATCCAAAGTGTATGTACGTGTTTGTATTTAGTTCGTCTTTGTAGCATTGACTTGTTGTTTTTTATACCAGAAGGTGCGTTTGATATTGAAGCCCAGAATGAATTCTTTGTGTTTATAGTCTGTAGTTTTATTCGAATAAATAGCCGGATCAGCCAGATCGCCTACAGAAGAAACAATGAGTTGAAATGAGTGTCCTACTGTTGAGAACTCGATACCGAGAGAAACGGGATATAAACCATCTGCAGGTCGGTTGTTAAAACGATAACCATATTCAGCCAGCAATCCAACTTTGTCAGATATGCGGTAACTGAGAGCCGTAGAAAGGTTTAAGGTATGATTGTCTTCTCCCGGCAGAACCAAATTTCGATAAACCAGAATTGGATTCAGCTCAACAGAAAACGCTTTGCCGAATTTTCTTGAGATTAAAATTTGAGTCGAGTAGGTGAGTCGATGTTTGAATGAATATTGGAATGGGGTAATTCCGTCACTCCAAAATGCATATTTTGACAGTACCGGAAAATCGTCGGAATTGCATACTGCATTGAAGTAAAAATCCGAGGGTGACCGGTATGCGATGATCCGTTGTTTGCGTTATTAAAGCACGCTTAAATTCCAGCTCCCAGCTTTTTCCGTATTTTGTTCTGGCGATACCTAAAAAAGTTTTATCTCCGATCGGGAAAATAGCGCTGAAGCGAATATTGGCAACTAAATCGGTACCCAGGAAGTTTTTGATAAAAGTGCGATCAGCTTTAACAGCACCAAAGCGGTGTCGGATGTTGAATTCCCAGCCTTCTTTTGCAGGCATGAATGTAGTCTGTGTATTTATGAGAGTTGTTGATGCAAAGGCATCTGTTACCAAAGGGTTTTCTGCAAAAGGGTCAACTTGAGCAACAGAAGCAGTTGCCAAGAAATTCAGAACTATCAGCAGACTAAACTTCAGATTTTTTTTCAGCGAGTAAAATGAATAGTTCATACATTTAGTGTGTAAGTACGTGATTACTTTTTCTGCGCAAGAGAACGGATGTAATGTACCAGTGCCCATCGCTGTTTTACGGAAAGAACTTTCAGGTAAGGTTGCATGTCGCCCCGGCCCATGTATATTTTCCAGAATAATGAACCGTCGCTCTCACCTTGCACTTTTCTGCTTGTATGGTCGGCCGGTTTGATTTTCATGTTAACCGCAGCGGGTCCATTGCCCTTTCCGTCCAAACCATGGCAAGCCCAACAGGTACTGTTGTATAATTTAATTGCTTCGTTTTTTTCTGATTGATTAAAAGCTATAGGATTTTTTATCGTATCGACATAAGCCGGCGCTGTCCACGGGGGAGATTGAGAATATCCCACCCGGACTGTGCTAAAAACAAATAGTCCTGTGCTAAAAAGTACGGTTGAAAGAAAAACGTAGTTTCGAATTTTCACTTTTAATGAATGTGTTTTTGTTTTGCTTATTTTTTTTCATCCATCATTTGCAATGCTAATCGCGCATTTTTATGATCAGGATGTGAAATCAATATTTGTTCTAACGCAGCACGGGCTTCCTCTTTTTGTCCGTTAGTGTATTTAAGCATAGCTAGATTGTACATCACTTGCAAATTTCCGGGTTGTAGCTGATTTGCTTTTTCAAAATGACTTTGTGCTTCGGGCAAACGTTTTAGCCCCATGTAAGTGATAGCCAGATTATTTTCAATCATAGCTGAATTTGGATAGTAGACAAGTGCGTCTTTAAGTAATGGTTCTGCTTCGGAAAGTTTTCCGGTCCGTGTGTAAAACACTCCCAGTGCCAATTTTATTTCCGGATTTTCGGAGTCGTCTTTAAATGCTGCCTGATACAGTGGTAAGGCTTCGGAAGGGAAGTTGTTTTGTTCTTTCAAATGGCCGAGCGAAAGTTCAGCTTCTGCTTTTAAGTGCTTTTCTCTTGGAGTAATTGCTTCAGCTGCGATTGCAAGTTTTAAATGAACTTCAGCTTCTTCATTTTGTTTTTGCAGTATGAGCATTTTTCCGAGTTTCAGCTGACCTTCGAGATCATCCGGAATTTTATCCAGCATCCGACGAAGGTATTTTTCAGCATCCGGCAAATTGTTCAGGAGCATGTTTAATGCGGCAAGCTCTCGTTGCAGACTTCCCTGATGCCACAAGCCATATTTATCGGCAATAGTGAGATTCTCAAGTGAAGAATTCAGGATCGCTTGATCGGTGCTCACTCCATTTTGTTGGTTTTTTAAAATGGTGCTGTACTGTTTTTCTCCTAAGTAAGTATAAGTATGAATGTAAGCGCTGTGTATAGAAAGAATAAGTAAGATTAACATAGCTGCCAGATAAATTTTACCATGTTTTGTAATTCGAATGACTGTTTCAAAGTGTAATGACCGAATCGTACATATTCTTTTTTAAGAACGCGCCACATAATAATGCATCCAAATGAAAAGAGAATTCCAAATGCAATGGCGAGGAGGAAGGGGATAGTATCGTACAAGCCACGATAAATAGTAATGAAGACGAACGTTAGTAAAGCCAGAGAGATATCTTCGGCAATTGAAAAATCATACTGCTTTTTAAAACCATCTTTCTTTTTAAGAGAAGCAAATCCGGCAGGTTTAGCCATTCCAAACGAGAGCGCATCTTCAGGACAGACTTGAATGCAGTCGAGGTCTTTGAGGCAATTCGGATCCACTACACGATCGAATTGATTTACCTCCTTCATTACTTGAATGTGAGAAGTGCAGGCAGCGGTGCATTTACCGCATTCAGTGCAATTACCTGTCAGTTTAATTTTACCGGGTGCGACGCGATCTGCCAGAGCGAAGACCATTCCGTACGGACAGCCATAATAGCAAAAACTGCGCGTGCCTAATACGTAAACTGTAAGTCCGCCACAGATCACGAATGTAAATAAGGTAATACCGACTGAAGGCAGATTTCTCCAGAGGTCGTTCGTCATAAATGAAGCCCATCCTTCTGCGTCCTGAGCGATATGAAATGATACAGGCGGTTGTCCCGTCATTGCTCTCTCAATTTGAGGAAGAAGAAATAAATAAAGAACAGCTGCGAATGGAAGGTATAACAGCGTTCTTGAACGAATATGTTTCGGTTTAATATTGACTTTACTGAGTAACCATGCGCAACCATCCTGTAAGGCGAGCATATGACACATCCACGAGCAGAAGAATCGTCCGAAAATGAGCGTAGCAATAATTGTGAGTCCCATAAAAATGAAACCCGCAGTAATGATTCCCAGATGGACAGTATATAATACTTCGTTGAACTCGAGTGGAGCAAGCGTTCGTCCGGCCAATTTCCAATGAGCAATGTGCAAGCCCATTAGGAGATAAACCGTGCCAAGAGTTATTGCGCGCCACTTTCCATAATCACGCTTTGCATTGATAGAATTAGTGCCTGTCATAAATCAGTTTGACGTAAGAGTGATTAATGAATATCTATTCGACGGATATATTTTCTTCCTTCGATTACAACAGACAGCTCGTAAATTCCTTTTGCGAAACCGGAAAGGTCCATCACCTTAATATATTCTCCCGAAATGTTTCTTTCGATTTGTCGGAAGAGATTTCTTCCTGTCAGATCGAAAATCGAGAATTCTACATCTGATCCGGCACCCGGAAGGATAAGGTTCACGTTGAATATTCCGGTAGAAGGATTCGGGTAAACGGAGAGATTCGCCGTAAGATCGGCAGCGGGATCTATACCGGTGCACGGAGTTACAATAACGTTGGCAAGAGCAGGTAAGCTGTTGCAAACACCGCCTCCAACTTCTATTTCCCAGTCGTAGAAGAAGTAGTAATAAGTAGCACCTGCACTAGATCCGGTAATCGATAATGTATCAGTTACAGTGTATGGATATACGACACCGGTGTTATTTCTCCAGAGATTCGGTGTACCGGTTGCTCCTAATCGAAGAGCAGTGCCCGGAGGAACGTTGAAATTCAGATTTACACGTGAAGGACCGTTTGGAATAAAGTAAGTGCCGGATTGAAGAACGATGCCACTGCTATTATAGAGTTCGATAGTTCTGCTTCCATCGCCACTTGCAAACACTTCGACTGATTTTAAGACGAACGGTTTTAATGCATCGAAAGTCGATACTGAATTCCTGTAAAGTATCCGCCGCCGCCAAGACTATCTGCCTTTCTCCGTGAGCAATCGTGCCGGAAGTGGCAGCCTGATCGATGGCATAGTAAGAAGCTGATGAAATCAGTACAGGGGTCGTATATGAATTTCCTGTGCCAACCTGTAAGTTCGTGGCATCATACCAGGTTATGTTATTACCGGTAGCGTAGAGTGTCCCTTGATATCCGTTGCAAATAGTGTCGTCAGTGATAACAGGAACAGCAGGTGCAGGTAGGGCAGTTACGGTGATAGGATCCGAAGTTGCAATTCCGCAATAACTGTTTACTTCAACGGAATAAGTTCCCGCACCAACGCGAATGCTTTGAGTCGTTGCGCCATTTGACCAGAGATAACTTAGTCCGGCATTTGCAGTAAGCGTTAATGAATCATTCCCGCAAATAACAGTATTCTGATCGGCAGAGATTGTAGCGACAGGATTTCCGGGAGCATTCTGTTGTGTTAATGTGAATGGCATCAGCGTCACATTATTTGTTTCATCTGACTCTAGGAAATAATTATGCGGATCGATTTCATAAACGATCCAATAGTCACCATTGCATGTACCCGGTGGGATTTCGATAAACATGCCGTTCAGACTTTCGCTATAGATGTCGGTATATCCTACAGAACAACCTTGCTCAACATCAGAGCAGCCACCTGCCGCTTAGTCCGAAATTAGGGAAGTCGGAATTCAATAAGATTGTTCCGGCGTTAAATACAGATTGATCGTCACGACAATGTCCGTTGTAGTAAGAGCATGTTCCGTAATCCATCAAACAAAACGATTGTTTATGACCCCAGCCAACAACACTCCAGTGCAGTGGATTCGGATCTGTTGGATCTTCTATTCTCAGTGACATACTCTCAATCATCCACGTGCATACTTGCTCGTAAGTCATAGCGCCGGCTATCTGATCATAGTAGGTCATTGCTGTGATCTTTATGATAAATTCTTGCCAATAAATTTGTTTTGCTACTTCCATTTTGGAAGCTAATGATTGGGTAAGCAGGAGCGCTAAACGTCCAAAGTCGGTGCCGCATACATACCAACGATTACCCGCTTTCCCTGCTTCAACAGTCAAAGGTCCGTAACTGATGTTCTGCGTAGATCCGGTTTACGTAGTAGTCCGTTATCGGCGCCTGCAACTGTTTGCGGGTATTCAGTCGGGCCTCCTGAATAATTCTGAATGCCATACCGGGAGATGCAGGATGTCGGGAAGAAGATCGCACCGGAAGATCCGTTCTTGCAAGCGCAACTTGTAGCATTATTAAATGTGCATTGCGCATAAGCTGAGGTGGAAATGAAAATCAAACCGATGACCAGAGAAAGTAAGATTGTTTTCATTGAAGTTTGGTTAGTGGTAATTTTGGTTGAAACTAACTCTATTCTGATTAATC